>CANQBC010000013.1 GCA_947589225.1 uncultured Oscillospiraceae bacterium
AAGGGCAGGGACGGCAACGTCTTTGATCCCCATGGCTATGCCAGGCGCAACGAGATGGCCGCGGTTCTCACGCGCTATGGAAAAGAAAGCGGCGAGCAGTGAAAGACTTATCGGGAAAAGGCCACCTGGCCTTTTCCCGACAGGTGAAATGAACGGGCACTCCTCTTCGGCCCGCGCGAAAGGTGTTGCCGATTATACTCATAAGTTAACAAGTCTTATTATGGGTGGGATTCCGGGTTTTATCCCGGCTAAGGCAGACAACATAGCTCGACAGAAAAATTAAAAGTTGTTGCCGCAACGTACAGTGCAAGGAGCATGTACACTGGCTTAAGCCAGCGTATATGCTCCTTTGTGTATTTGCCGGAGAGAAATGCCTCGCTGTGTGAGCTGTTCCTCTTCGACAGGTCTGAAAAAAAGCGTTAAATACTTTGAAGCGGTAAGTCTATCCGAAAGATTTGCTGTTTTAGCCGCTTTTGCGGTTGTTTTGAGTTCGTGCGGTGCCGCCGAGCCCGCTGCCGCGATCTCCCGCGAGGTCGGATCCGCTGTCGGGAAACTGACAGCCGAGTACGGGAAAATCGGCGGCAACCTCGATCGGATCACCCGCGCGCCGCCCCTTTTCCAACAAATTCCGGCGGCCAAAAAGTCCGCCCGTTTTTTTGTCATCTTTTGCAAAATTGGTCTTTCTTTTACCCGCCATCCGTGCTATAATAAAATTGACATAATATTATCGGAGGCTTTTGATGTCCACGTCAGCGACCACAGACAACAAAAAGAGAATAAAGCGCGGTTTTTTCGCCATAGTCACAGGACGCACGTTTCTGATCGCCCTGTTGCTCCTGGCGCAGGTTGGGCTGCTTTTGTGGGGCTTTCAGCGGCTGGGGGACTATATTCACCTTGGATCCGCCGTGGCCGCGGCGTTGATGCTCATATATATTTCCAATACCGGGAGCGACCCCACCGTGAAGCTGACGTGGTATTTTGTCGTGGCGCTGGTGCCGGTGGTGGGGATACCGCTTTATATATTTATCAAGGCGGACATTGGTCACAGAACCGCCCAGCGCGCGATCGCCAAATGTATTTCCGAGACAGCGCCGTTTTTTTCATCGGCCCCCGGCGTTGACTTCGCCGTGGAAAACGAGCTTGAGGCGTCGGATCCCGACGCCGCGTCCATAGCCAGATATCTGCGCGACTGTGCGGGCTTCCCGGCCTACACGGGCAGCCAGGTCACCTATTTCCCCATTGGAGAGAGAAAGTTTGAGGCCATGCTCACAGAGCTTGAAAAGGCCGAGAACTTCATATTCATGGAGTACTTTATTGTCTCCGAGGGCCGCATGTGGGACACCATTCTTGAGGTGCTCACCCGCAAGGCGAAGGCGGGAGTTGACGTGCGGTTTATGTACGACGGTACCTGCGCCTTCTCCGACCTGCCCTATTCCTACCCTGAGGAACTGGAGGCCCGGGGAATAAAGTGCAAGGTATTTGCCCCTGTCAAGCCCTTTGTGTCCACCCACTACAATAACCGGGATCACAGAAAGATCCTCGTGGTGGACGGGAAGGTGGGTTTCACCGGCGGGGTGAACCTGGCCGACGAGTACATCAACGAAAAACTCCGCTTCGGCCACTGGAAGGACACCGCCGTGATGGTAAAGGGCGAGGCCGTGCGCAGCTTCACGCTTATGTTCCTGCAGATGTGGAACGCCGCGGGCCGGGAGACGGGCTGCGCCTACGGGCGCTTCCTGCCGGAGCCGGAGACGGTGAGCGTACCGGACGCCCAGGGCGTTGTCATCCCCTACGGGGACAGCCCCATGGACTCGGAGCGGGTGGGGGAGACGGTATATCTGCACCTTATTAATACGGCCAGGGAGTACGTCTACATCATGACGCCCTATCTCATCCTCGATGGCGAGACGGTGATGGCCCTGACCTCGGCGGCCAAGAGGGGAGTGGATGTGAGGATCATCCTGCCCCATATCCCCGACAAGAAGTACGCCTTCTGGCTTGCCAAGAGCCACTATCCGGAGCTTGTGGAGGCCGGAGTGAAGATCTACGAGTACACGCCGGGTTTTGTCCACGCCAAGGTGTTTTTGCAGGACGGGAAGATGGGCGTCGTGGGAACGATCAACCTCGATTACAGGAGCCTCTACCACCATTTCGAGTGTGCCGCGCTCCTGTGCGGCGTGCCGGCGCTGGAGGACGTAAGGGCAGACTTCGCGGATACCCTTTCCAAGTCACAGCGGGTGACGAGGGAGATGATAGCCCACGAGAAATTACACGTAAGGTTCTTTGGGGGGCTGTTGAAGATCGTGGCGCCGCTCATGTGACCGCCTCCCCCCGGCGGGGGGGGCGTGACCACGGCAAGGGGTTTGCCGTTGGCGGACGGTGGATTGGTCACGGGCGTGACCGGGCGAGTGCCGCCGGACGGCGGCGGGGTACGCCGGGGAAGCCCGGCGGGTTTACGCTTTTCTCTCTTTTGTTGGACACAAAAGAGAGGAAAAGCTTCAAAAGAGAGAAAATGTCTTTTTTTGTGCGGTGGTTGTCCAACCCCTCAGCCACGTTACGGCGGGACGGCTGACGCGTCTCTTTTCGAGGCCAATGGAACCATTCATATCCGCGCGGGACGGAGACGCATTGTCTCTGCGCCTAAACCCGCTTAGCCGCTCACCCCGGCACTCAACCGGCCTCAGCGTTTAACCGGGGCCGCGCTGGCGCGGAGGGCGACGTGCGGAGTAAAAAGCCTTCCCCGCCCCGTGGGGAAGGCAGCACCCTATTGATAGCCGTTCCCACATCGGGGCGCTCCCCCGGGGGTGTGTCCAGCAGGGGGCCCGCAGGCCCCCTAAGCTGGTCGTTTTTAAAAGGGGTTCCAAGGGGCTGGGGCCCCCCGCGCAATCGGAGATTGCGTGGGGAGAGGAGGAGCGATGCCCGCGCCTGAGGGCGACCGAAGGGAGTCCGAGGTTAAGCGGCATCAGCGACGACGACGAAATCCCCCCGCTAGTCGGTTTTCTTCCCTTTGTTACTTTCCATTCTTTTGCCGAGTCAAAAGAATGGAAAGTAAATCCCGTCCGCCAACGGCGGACACCTCTGGCCGTGGTCACGGCCCACCCCCCGCCGCCGGACGGCGGCACCCGCCCGGTCACGCGCGTGACCAATCCACCCCCCGTCATGGGAGAGTGACATTCAAAAAACATCGCCAAAGGAGGCTGCGCCTATGGTAAAAATACTCCACGCCGCGGATTTTCACATGGATTCCCCCTTCTACTCCCTGCCGGAGGAGAAGGCCGTACAGCGCCGCCGGGAGCAGAGGGAGCTTCTTGACAAGCTGGCCGCCGCAGCGGAGGACGTGGACATCGTCCTGCTGGCGGGGGATCTGTTCGACTCGTCCGCCTCCTACTGGGAGACCGCCGAGACGCTGACAAGGGTGCTTTCCTCCATCAAGGCCCGCGTCTTTATCGCCCCCGGCAACCACGACTACTACTCCGCCCGGTCGCCCTACGCCTTTATGGAGCTTCCGGAGAACGTCCACGTGTTCCGTACGCCCCAGCTTAAATGCGTGGAGCTTCCGGAGCTTGAGACGCGGGTCTGGGGGGCGGGCTTCACATCCACCGGTTGTGAGCCGCTGCTGAGGGACTTCACCGTGCGAAGAAGCGGCCTTACGGAGATCATGGTGCTCCACGGGGATGTTGCCCCGGCCTCCCGCTACAACGCCGTCTCGGAGCTGGACATCGCACGCACGGGCCTTGACTATCTTGCCCTGGGCCATGTGCATACCTTCTCCGGCATAAAGAAGGCGGGGGAGACCCATTACGCCTACCCCGGCTGTCTTGAGGGCCGCGGCTTTGACGAGACCGGGCCGAAGGGCTACATATCCGGCACCGTCTCAAAGGGCGCCTGCGAGCTTGATTTTCACCCCATCGCGGGGCGGGAGTACCGGGTTCTGGAGGCGGACGTGACGGGGTTTGACGACGCCCTCGCCTCAGCCAGGGCGGCCGTGGGCGAGGGGTACCCCTCGGACGTGGCGCGGCTCGTTTTGAAGGGCGAGTACGCGGGCGAGGCGGATCTGGAGGCCATCCGTGAGGCCCTGTCGGACAAATTCTTCCACCTGACCGTGAAAAGCGAGCTTCGCCGCAAGCGCGGCGTCTGGGATGGGGCCGGTGAGGACACGCTGACGGGTATGTTCCTTGCCGACCTGAAGGCAAAATACGACGAGTCCACGGATGAGGACAGCCGGAAGCTCATCGAGCTGGCCGCCCGATACGGAATTGCCGCCCTTGAGGGCAGAGAGGAGTGGAGACCGTGAGGATAAAAAAGCTGTCCGGCACCTTCGGAAAGCTGAAAAACGCCACCCTTGAACCGGGCGGCGGTATGACGGTGATCTCCGCCCCCAACGAGTACGGAAAATCCACCTGGTGCCGCCTGCTCACCGCCATGCTCTACGGCGTCGACACCTCGGAACGGGACAAGGCGGGGCATCTGTCCGTTAAGACCATGTGCAAGCCCTGGGACGGCGGGGCCGTGGTGGGAACCATGGAGGTGGAGGACTCCGGCAAGAGCATCACCCTCCAGCGCACCACGAAAAACGGCGCCCCCATGAAAAACCTTGTCGCCGTCTACACCGGCACGGCTGAGTTCATTAAGGGCCTTGATCCGGATACGGTGGGCAGGCAGCTCACCGGGGTCTCCAGGCAGGTGTTTGAGCGCACGGCCCTCATCTCCCGCCCCGAGCTGCGGGTCAGCCAGACCGCCGAGCTTGAGCGCAAGATAGCGGACATCGTCTCCACCGGCGATGAGAATACCTCCTTCACCGAATCCAGCGAGCTTTTGAAAAAGTGGCAGAGGCGGCTGCGTTTCAACAAATCCGGCGCCATCCCGGCCCTGGAGCAGGAGCTTCGGGAGGCCAATCACGACTTTTCCCTCATCGAGTCCTCCTCCGAGGAGATAGCCGGCCTTCGCACCGCCATGGCGCGTCAGGAAAAGCAGATTGAGCTTCTTGAGGAGGATCTTCGCACCCACGACAAGCTCGACGCCCGCGCCGTCCAGCGCAGGATGGCGGAGGCGAAGAAGGCCGCCGAGGCGGCCGAAAGGCGCGTCGGGGAGCTCACCGGGGCCATCACGAAAAACGGGCATGTCATGACGCGCGAGGACATAAGCTCTATCCGTGAGACTGCCGCCGCGGTGATGCCCCTGAAAAAGGTGTCCTATGACGCGGAACGGGCGCTCTGGCGGGCGGAGAAGGAGCTTGCCGACGCCGCCACCCGCCGGGAGGCGTCGCCTCTCAACGGGAAGAGCGAGGCGGAGGTGAGCGCCCACATCGCCCGGGGCCGGGAGCTTGCCCAGCGCGCCGCTGAGACGAAGGAGCCGCACGTACCGCTGGCGATCCCCGTCATTTTGTGCGGGCTGGCTTTTCTGGGGCTTATCGCCGCGACGGGCATACTCTCGCCCCTCTTCCGGGGCGGGGCTCTGGAGGGCGTCTTTTCCTTCCACATCTGGGGCGTGATCGCGTCCCTCGTCGTGGCCGCCGCGGGACTTGTACTGTTTTTCGTTAAGCCCACAAGACGCCGGGGCGCGGCGGAGGAGCTCGCGGAGCTTTTGGATTCCTACGGCGTGGGGGATGTGGAAAAGCTCTCCTCGCTTCTGTCCGCCTACACGCTCCTCACCCGCGAGGAGGAGGCAAGACGCGCGGCGCGGGACGCGGCGAGGGAGTCCTACGAGAGCGCCGGCGCCGCCGCCCAGAAGGCGGAGGCCGAGGCCGTCGAAAAAATCGAGGCGTTCATGCCGGGCGTCACTTCCGGCGAGGCTATTTTGGAAGCCCTCGCCGAGACCGAGAGGAATATCGACGCGCTGACGAAGGCCCAGTTCGACGCGGTCTCCGCCCGGAATGTCTACGAGACGCTGCTGCAGGAGAACGGGCAGGAGGGGGAGCCGGACGACAGCTTCCTGCCCGTGCCTATCCGCAACCGGGAGGACACCCGGGCGGCGCTGGAACGCGCCCGCCAGCAGCTCACCGACGCCACTCGCGCCTATGACCTGGCCACCGGCGCGCAGAGGACGCTGGGCGACCCGTCGGTGGTAGAGGGGCGGATCCAGAATCTGGGGGAGGAGATCGAGGAGCTCAAGCGCCGGTATAGCGCCCTGACCCTCGCCGTCGAGGCCCTCTCCGAGGCCAACACAAAGCTTCAGACCCGCTTCTCGCCGGAGGTCAGCCGCAGGGCCGGGGAGATCATGTCCCACCTCACCGGCGGCCGGTACGACAGGCTCTACTTCGACAAGGGCTTCGATGCCGCCGCCCGTGAGGAGGGGAGCGTGGAGACCCACAACGTCCTCGCCCTCTCCGACGGCACCGCAGACGAGATCTATCTGTCGCTGCGCCTTGCCATGTGCGAACTTATACTGGGCGGAGACGACCCCTGCCCGATCGTCCTGGACGACGCCCTGGCCAACTTCGACGACAGCCGGTGCGGGCGCGCCCTGGACGTGCTTTTGGAGATGTCAAAGAAACGCCAGGTCATCCTTTTCAGCTGCCACACCCGCGAGGCGGATATGCTGGAGGGAAAAGAGGGCGTAAAGGTCATAAGGGCCTGATACGAAATACGCGAAACAACACGCCTTTGCGGCGGGCTTTGTCCCGCCGCCTTTTCTTTGCCCCGGAGGGGGGAGCATCCTCCCTGGAGGGGATTGCGTTTTCCCGCCCCAAAGGAGCTTTTCTTTTCCCGCCCCGGCGCTGGCGCGGGGAGGCCCAAAAAATTTTTGAAAAAAATTTGCTTTTCCTCTTGACAGGGAGTGTCAACTGTGTTATTGTACTAATCGCCTAATACAACAGTACAAGGAGGCGGATCATGGAGTGGAGATTTGAAGGGGGAGGGCCCATATACGCGCAGATCGTGGCCGCCGTCAAGCTCGCCGTCGCCTCCGGGGAGCTGAGGCCGGGGGAGCGGGTGCCGGGGGTGCGCGAGCTGGCGCTGGAGGCCGGCGTCAACCCCAACACCATGCAGCGGGCCATGGCGGAGCTTGAGCGGGAAGGGCTTCTCTACTCCCAGCGCACGGCGGGCCGGTTCGTCACCGAGGACGCCGGGACCGTGGCCGCGGCGCGGCGGGAGCTGGCGGAGGGGTACGTGAGGACGTTCCTGGACGCCATGCGCCGGCTGGGGCTGAAAAAGGACGAAATACACAAACTGCTTGAAGCGGAAAAGGAGGAACAAAATGCCGGTACTGGAATGTAAGGGACTGTCCAAGTCCTACGGCTCCAAGAGGGCGCTGGACGGGATCGATTTACGGGTCGAGTCCGGGCGCATCGTGGGGCTTCTGGGCCCCAACGGGTCGGGCAAGACGACCCTCATCAAGCTTGCCAACGGGCTTCTGACCCCCACGCAGGGGCGGATCCTCATCAACGGCCTGGAGCCGGGGGTGGAGACAAAGAGGGCCGTGTCGTATTTGCCCGAGCGCACCTGTCTGCCCGACTGGATGAGCGCCCGGGATCTGATGGGCTTTTACGGCGACTTCTACGCCGACTTTGACAAAAGGGCGGCGGAGGATATGCTCTCACGCCTGGGCGTCGATCTGAGGGCCAGGATGAAGAGCCTGTCCAAGGGCAGCCGGGAGAAGGTGCAGCTCATCATGGTGATGGCGCGCCGGGCCAGGCTTTACCTCCTGGACGAACCCATCGGCGGGGTGGACCCGGCGGCGCGGGACTATATCCTCAATACCATCATATCCAACTACAACCCGGAGGCCAGCGTGATCATCTCCACGCACCTCATCTCCGACGTGGAGAAGGTGCTGGACGATGTGATCTTCATCAATCAGGGAAAAATCATTCTTGCCGCCCCCGCGGACGAGCTGCGGGAGCAGCAGGGGAAGAGCGTGGACGAGATTTTCAGGGAGGTGTTCAGATGTTAGGAAAGCTTATAAAGCACGAGCTGCGGGCCACGGCCCACACCATGCTGCCGGTTCTGGGCATCATGCTGCTCGTCTCCGCCCTTGCAAATCTTGGCGCCCGGCTCATGAACGGCAGGGAGGTACCGGCGGTCGTGACCGTTTTATTTACCCTGGTGGTCATTCTTTTCGTGACCGGCCTATTTGCCATCGGCCTTGTCACCGTCCTCCTGATGGTCCAGCGTTTCCGGGGAAATCTCCTCCGGGACGAGGGGTACATCATGCACACCCTGCCCGTCTCCGTCCACGCCCACATCTGGAGCAAGGTGATCGTCTCCACGCTGTGGTACGCGCTGACAGGCGTCACCGTGGTGCTGTCCGTGATGCTGGCCGCCATGGACATCGACTTCATCCGCTCCCTGGGCAAGATGCTGGGGGAGTTTGCGAAGCTTATGTCGAAGGACATCAAAAACGTGGAGATCCTGACGGAGCTGCTGGCGCTCCTGGTCCTGGGGGGCCTGACCGCAAGCCTCAGCTTTGACGCGGCGCTCAGCATAGGCCACTCCTTTGCCAACCGCAAGATGCTCCTGTCCGTCTGCGTATTCGTGGGCATGATCATCCTGAGCCAGCTGACAACGGTGGGCCTGTTCAACCTTTTCGACTGGATCGGCGTCAACGTCGAGTTGGACGCCTACAACATCACCGGCTTCATGGGCACCTGGCGGTTCGCCTGCGGCGTGACGGCCCTGCTCATGACATTTTACGGCGCCATATGCTATGGCGTCACGGCTTTCTTTATGAAACGCAGACTGAACCTGGAATAATATATGAATATGACCGAACGCCCCGGGTATTAAGCCCGGGGCGTAATGATACTTGAAAACGTGAGCAAAATATGGTATTATGCCTGTGTAAGCAAATATAATATTAATTTTCAGCCGTCCCGCTCCCGCCAATGGGCGGAACTGCGGGGATGGCATAATAACCGCAAAGCGGTTATTATATTTAATTTTCAGCCGTTTTTCTCCCCGGCTGGCACCGGGAACCGAAAAACATGGCGAATATAAACAGGATACCCTGTCCGTGGTGGTGACGACATGACATTATACGAAAAATCCCAGTCCATTCTTGAGCTGCCGGCGGTACTGGAGATGCTGGCCGCCGAGGCCGTCAGCGACGGGGCCAAGGCCGCGGCGCTGGCCCTTGAGCCGTCCGGCGACAGGGCGGAGGTGGAGCGCCGGCAGAAGGAGACTACCGACGCCAGGGACATGATGACGCTCTACGCCGCGCCCTCCTTTGACGGGGTGAAGGACATCCGGGACAGCCTCCGCAGGGCCGACGCCGGGGGGATGCTGAACACCCGGGAACTTACGGAGATAGCCCAGGTGCTGCGCGCGGCGAGAAACGCCATCTCCTACGCCTCCGGCGACGAGGGCGGCGCCCGGAGCATCGGCTACCTCTTTAACTCCCTCCACGCCAATAAGTACCTGGAGGAGAAGATCACCAATTCCATCATCGGCGAGGGGGAGCTTGCCGACTCCGCCTCCCCGGAGCTGGCGGACATCCGGAGAGCCATGCGGGTGGCGGGGAGCCGCGTCCGGGAGGCGCTGCAGAAGATCATCACCTCCCCGACCTATCAGAAGGTGCTGCAGGAGCCCATCATCACCGTGAAAAACGGCCGCTACGTGGTGCCGGTGAAGGCCGAGCACAAGGGGGCGGTGCCGGGACTCACCCACGACGTCAGCGCCTCCGGGGCGACCTTGTTCATCGAGCCCATGAGCGCCGTGAAAGCCAACAACGAGATCCGGGAGCTTCTGGCGCGGGAGGAGCGGGAGATCGAGCGCATTTTGCGGGAGCTCTCCGCCGAGGCGTCTGACTTTTCCGAGGGCATCGCCCTGGACTACGACCTGCTTACCCGGCTTGACCTCATATTCGCAAAGGCCAAGCTCAGCTACAAGCTTAACTGCGCCCCCCCGGAACTTTCGGACAGGGGGGAGCTTATACTGAAGAAGGCACGCCACCCGCTCCTCCGCCAGTCCGAAGCTGTGCCCATCGACATCGAGCTGGGCGGGGACTTTGATACGCTGGTGATCACCGGCCCCAACACGGGCGGTAAGACGGTGAGCATCAAGACGCTGGGGCTTCTGTGCCTCATGGCCCAGTGCGGACTCCACATCCCGGCGGGGGACGAGAGCCGCGTCCCCCTCTTTGAGAAGATTCTGGCGGACATCGGCGACGAGCAGTCCATCGAGCAGTCCCTGTCCACATTCTCATCGCATATGACCAACATTGTGGGCATACTTTCTGAATGTGGGGAGGGGAGCCTTGTACTCTTTGACGAGCTGGGCGCCGGCACCGACCCGGCGGAGGGAGCGGCCCTGGCCGTGGCCATCATCGAGTACGCCCGGAGCGTGGGGACGCGCATTGCCGCCACCACCCACTACGCGGAGCTGAAGATCTACGCCATGACGGAAAAGGGCGTCATGAACGCCTCCTGCGAGTTTGACGTCAAGACCCTCAAGCCCACCTACCGCCTCCTGATGGGTATACCCGGCAAGTCAAACGCCTTCGCCATCTCCGAGCGGCTTGGCCTTCCGAGCCACATCATCGACGACGCCCGCCGAAGGATGGACAAGGGCGACGCGGACTTCGAGGAGGCCCTGACGAGGCTGGAGGAGAACCGCAGGGCGTCCGAGGAGCGGCGGATGGAGACAGACGAGACGCTGCGGCGTGCGAAGGAGGATCTGGACGCGGCGGAGAAGGAGCGCAGACGCGCCGAGGAGGAGCGTCTCAAATTCACCAGGAACGCCCGGGGAGAGGCCGAACGCATTATCGAGGACGCGAAAAGGGCCGCCGACGAGGCGTTTCGCGAGATCGAGCGGATCCGCCGGGAAGCCGCCGACCACACCGACTGGCAGCGGCTCAACGAGGCCAAGGCGAAGCTCCGCCAGGGCCTCAACGAGGCCCAGGAGCGCGTCACCCCAGAGCGGGAGGCCCCGGTGGAGCGAAAGCCCACCCGGCCGGCGGTGAAGGGGGACACGGTGGAGATCCTTTCCATCGGCTCGAAGGCCACCGTGCTCGAGGTCAATCCCGATGGTTTGCTCCAGCTCCAGGCGGGTATAATGAAGGTGACCGCCAAACAGAGCGAGGTCAGAGTTACGGAGCCTGAAAAGGTGAAGGTCAGAACGGCCGCGGTCTCCGTGCCTCTCTCCGCGGAGGGCGCCAAAAGCGAGCTGGACGTGCGGGGCATGACCGCAGACGAGACCGTGGCGCTGGTGGAGCGCTTTATCGACGGGGCCCAGATGCGGCACCTCAATCAGGTGACCATTATCCACGGAAAGGGCACCGGGGTGCTGAGAAAAGCGGTACACGACTGTCTCAAGCGTTCAAAACAGGTGAAAAGCTACCGACTTGGCCGATTCGGCGAGGGCGAAAGCGGCGTTACTATTGTTGAGATCCGCTGAACGTACAGGCGCTTTTGTCAAAATAGCACTATTTTTTCAGGATTTTGTCCCAATATTCGACACAATTATTTATTGACGAGCGTGGCGCTCTTTGATAGAATGATGACAAGTTTATTAAAATGCGCCGTGGCAAGAGCCTGGGCACTTTTTAGGAGGGGCATTCATGTTTGCTAAAACAGTCGAGGTCAAGAATCAGGTCGGTCTGAGGGCGAGACCCGCCACTTTCTTCACGCAGAAGGCCAACGAATTTAAGTGCCAGGTCTGGATCGAGAAGGAAGAGCGCCGGGTCAACGCCAAGAGCCTCCTGGGCGTCCTGTCCCTTGGCATTATCAAGGGCATGTCTATTTCCATTGCCGCAGACGGCGAGGACGAGGAGCGTGCCGTCGAGACCCTTTGCGAGCTCATCTCCCGCGATTTTGCCGAGTAATTGAAGAGCAAATAAAAACGGCCTGTTTCACACAAAATGAAACAGGTCGTTTTGGTATACACGCATCCCCCACGGCGGGGGGGGGTGTCACGGGAAACCCCGTGACAGGGGGTTGGTCACCGCATGACCGGGATGGTGCCTTCGACCGAAGGCGGGGTGCGCCGGGGAGGCCCGGTGGGGGATTTACTTTCCTCTTTTTGGATTCCCAAAAAGAGGAAAGTAACAAAGGAGAAAAAAGAACCAGGGGAGGGATTTCGATTTTCCCTCCCCTGGGACCCCACCTTTTAAAAACGACCAGCTTAGGGGGCCTGCGGGCCCCCTGCTGGACACACCCCCGGGGGGACGCACGGACGGGGGCGGGGCTTTGTTAAGGGAAATGCCTTCCCCCTTGTCTGTCCGTAGGGGCGGGTTCTAACCCCGCCCGTGTTATCTTTTATCTGCAAGGAGGTCAGGCGTATGACGGAGAATGAGAAGCTTCTTGAACTCCGGGAGAAAGCCGCGGCCCTCCCCTTGAAGCCCGGATGCTACATCATGCATTCCGCCGACGGGACGGTCATCTACGTCGGGAAGGCCAAGGCCCTTCGCAACCGGGTCAGCTCCTATTTTCACGGCTCCCACAACGCCAAGACCGAGGCGATGATCTCCAATATCGACGACTTCGAGGTCATTATTGCCAAGAGCGAGTTCGAGGCGCTTGTACTGGAAAACAGCCTCATCAAGCACCACCGGCCCAAGTACAACATCCTTCTGAAGGACGACAAGGGCTACCCGTTTGTAAGGCTTGATATCAAGTCAAAATATCCCCGCTTTTCCATCGCGTCCCGGAGGGCTAAAGACGGGGCGGAGTATTTCGGCCCCTTTGGCTCCCGGGGCAACACCAAAACGGCGCTGGAAATGCTGCTGAAAGCGCTTAAGCTGCCCACCTGTTCGCGGCGGTTCCCCCGGGATCTTGGAAAGGAACGGCCCTGCCTCAACCACCACATGGGCGTCTGCGACGCCTGGTGCAGGGGAGCGCTCAGCGAGGACGATTACCGGGCGCGCGTTGATCAGGCCGTCATGGTTCTGAAGGGCAAGGGCAGGGAGCTTTCAGCCCGTCTGACGGAGGAGATGACACGCGCGGCGGAGGATCTGAAATTTGAGGAAGCCGCGCGTCTGCGGGACACGGTGCGGGCGCTGGGCCTTTTGGAGACGCGGCAGACGGTCCTCAACAAGGGCGCCTCCGACACCGACGCGGTGGGGTACTTTGAGGGCCAGGTCAAATCCGCCTTTGCCGTGCTCCACTACGTCCAGGGGCAGCTCCTGGCAAAGGACTGTGAGCTTTTTGAGGACCCCCTGGGGGGCTATGAGGAGTCCGTGTCCCTGCTTGTACGTCAATACTATATGGACGCGGATCTGATCCCCTCCCGCGTCCTGCTGCCACTTGAGACGGAGGACATGGAGGAGCTGCAACGCTTTCTTACGGAGAAGGCCGGACACGCGGTGCAGATAACCGTTCCCCAGCGGGGTATGTACCGGGAATTCCTGACCGCCGCCCAGGAGAACGCCCGGGAGGAGGTGGAGCGCAACACCACCGCCACGGAGCGCGTGTCAAGGACGGCCCAATGGCTCATGGACGCCCTCGGGCTGGACGCGCCGCCGGAGCGCGTGGAGAGCTTCGATATTTCCAACACCGGCTCCGACGACGTGGTTGCCTCCATGGTGGTATTCATGAGCGGCAAACCAAAAAAGAGCGAATATAAGAAATTCAAAATGAAAACAATAGAGGGGCAGGACGACTACGGCTCTATGCGGGAGGCCGTGGGCCGGCGCTTCGCCCGCTACGCCGCCGGGGACGAGGGGTTTGACGAGCTTCCGGATCTGCTTCTTATCGACGGCGGGGACAGGCACGCCGCCGCGGCGAAGGAGGCCATGGAGGAAAAGGGCGTCAGCGTCCCCATCTTCGGCATGGTCAAGGACGACCGGCACCGCACCCGCGCCCTTATAACCTCCGACGGACACGAGATCGGCATCCAGGCAAATCCGGCGGTGTTCGCCTTTATAGGGAATATCCAGGAGGAAACCCACCGCTTCGCCATCGAGTTCCACCGCTCCCTGCGTTCAAAGCGCGTCAGCCGGTCGCGCCTCGACGGCATACCCGGGGTAGGGGAGAAGCGGAAAGCGGAGCTTTTAAAGCACTTCAAATCCATCAGGGCCATCGAGGCCGCCGGCGTTGACGAGCTTGCCCGGGTCGTCCCGGGGCCGGCCGCCAGGGCCGTATATGACCATTTTCACAGCGAGGTGACAGAAAATGAGAGTGATCACGGGACTGGCCAGGGGCAGGAAACTGAAAACGCCTGACAGTTACGATATCCGCCCCACCACCGACAAGGTGAAGGAGGCCATGTTCAACATTGTTCAATTCAACGTCGATGGCGCGAGAGTCCTGGATCTCTTTGCCGGCACGGGCCAGCTCGGCATCGAGGCGCTCAGCCGGGGCGCCGCCGAGTGCGTGTTTGTGGACAAGTCCCCCGAGGCCATCCGCATTGTGGGGGAAAACCTGCGCGCCACAGGGCTGGAGAGACGGGCAAGCATTGTCAGAATGGACTCCATCGCCTACCTTGACAGGGCGCGGGGGTTCGACCTTGCGCTCTTAGATCCCCCTTACGCCGGGGATCTTCTGGAAAAAGCGTTAAATCTCATTGGAAGATTTGACATTTTAAATAAAAATGGTATAATGATTTGCGAAAGCGACAGAAAGCTCCAGCTTCCCGCCCTCCCGGAGGACAGATTCGCCCGCCGCGAGTATCTTTACGGGCGGGTGAAGCTGACAACCTTCACAAGGATTTGATCAAATGAAAATCGCGGTCTACCCCGGCTCCTTCGATCCCATCACACTGGGGCACCTGAACATAATAAAACGCGCCTCCCGGATCTTTGACAAGGTCTACGTTTGCGTAGCGGTAAATTCCGCGAAAAAGCCCCACTTCACCCTGGGGGAGCGGGCGGACTTCGTTCGCCGCGTCACGGAAAAATACGGTAATGTGGAGGTCACCACCTGCGACGGGCTTCTGGTGGAGTATGCCCGCGCATTGGGCGCCACATTTATTATTAAGGGACTTCGCGCCGTCTCGGATTTTGAGATGGAGTTTCAGATAGCCCTCCTCAACAAGAAGCTGGCCCCCGAGATTGAGACCGTGTTCCTCACCGCCGACGAGAAGTATACATACCTCTCCTCCACCATAGCCAGGGAGATGGCCGCCTACAACGCGGATATTTCCAAGGTGGTGCCGCGGGAAATATCCGAGGACGTGCTGGAAAGACTGCGCATTAAATAAAGAAAACTTTATTTTCACACAGGAGAAAGGATAAGGATATTATGGGTAACGACGTTCAGGAATTGATCGACATGCTGTACAACATGATCACCGACGCCTGGGGGCTCCCCCTCGGCGCGGAAAAGTGCGTTATTGAGCGAGACAAGGTGCTGGATCTGCTGGACGAGATCAAGGCCCAGCTGCCCGCCGAGCTGGAGGAGGCAAAGAGGCTTGTCGCCAGCCGTACCGAGTACGTCAACAACGCCAAGAGGGAGGCCGAGTCCTTACGCAAGGTGGCCGAGCAGCGCGCCCGCCAGCTGGTGGATCAGGAGGAGATCGTCCGCGCCGCCAAGGTGCGCGCTTCGGAGATCGTCTCCGCGGCCGAGGCTAAGTCCGCCGAGCTCAGACGCGTTGCCAATGAGTACGCCGACGACGCCCTGCGCCGCACGGAGGACGCCATCAACGAGGCCCTCAACGAGGTGAGCCAATCAAGAACCAGGTTTCGCTCGGCCGCCGCGTCCGCGATGTCCCCGCGTGAGAACTCCACCATCAGCCAGACCGACATTGAGCTGTGACAAATTTTTGTGCTATTTGACAAAAAGCCCAAACGGCGTTTTTGAACCCCGAAGGATAATTCCTTCGGGGCTTTTTTATGTCTACCGTCCAAAAGCACCCCTTTTCTTCCGGCCGTAAAATGGGGCATATCTTGTATGATTTTTCTTATGTCAACACAACGCCCATAAAAATTTAACAAAATGAAAAATACCCCTTGCAATTTCCAGCCGCTGCTTTTATAATAAAACCATCGATGTGGGGAAGAGTGGTGAAAAGTGCATCATAAACCCGCACGAATCCCACCAGAGGGTGGGAGATAAATGAAACACCTTTGATTTCCGGGAAAGGGGGGCGGCGGATGTTCGGCGTATACAAGCACACCATAGACGCGAAGGGACGTCTTGCCATACCTTCCCGTATCCGGGAGGAACTGGGCGAGACCTTCTACGTCACCATCTCCTCCGAGAAGTGCCTGACGGCGTATTCCGGCGAGAGCTGGCAGAGGCTGATGGATAAGATCTGCGCCCTGCCCAAGGTACAACAGATCAAAGCGCGCCCGCTTTTCGCCCACGCGGCGAAATGCGAGCTTGACAGTCAGGGGAGGGTGCTTCTGCCCCAGAATCTGCGTGAATTTGCCGCTCTCGACAAGAACGTCGCCGTGGTCGGGAACGGCGAGTGCGCCCAGCTTTGGGATGAGGCGACCTGGGATGCCGTCGACTCCATCGAGACGACGCCTGAGAACATCGCCCAGGTGCTTCTGGAGCTTGATTTCTGATGGGCGAGGCGCACATACCCGTACTCCTTCATGAGTGTGTGGAGGGCCTTCGGATCAAACCCGGGGGCACATACGTGGATGGCACGCTCGGGCGGGGCGGCCATTCGGCGGCGATAGCCGGGAGACTGACCACGGGCCTTCTCATCGGCATCGACCGCGATACGGCGGCGATACGCGAGGCCGGAGAACGACTCCGGCCCCAGGGCTCGAGGGTGAGGCTGGTGCATGGCAACTTCCGGGATCTGGGCGGGATCCTGGACGGGCTCGGGATCGACCGGGTGGACGGGATGCTCTTTGACCTGGGCGTGTCCTCGCCCCAGCTGGACGACGCGGAGCGGGGCTTCTCCTATATGGCCGACGCGCCCCTGGACATGAGGATGGATCGGACGGCCTCCCTCACCGCCTTTGACGTGGTCAACGGCTGGGACGAGGCGGAGCTGAGACGGATCTTCTTTGAATACGGCGAGGAACGGTATTCACCGAAGATCGCGGCCGCCATTGTGAGGGCCCGTGAAAAGCGGGAGATAAAGACCACCCTCGAGCTTGTGGAGGTCATAAAGTCCGCCATGCCGGCCGCGGCCCTCCGGGAAAAGCAGCATCCGGCAAAAAGATGCTTCCAGGCCATCCGCATCGCGGTGAACGACGAGCTTGGGGCGCTTCGGGAAATGCTTGACACGGCGATGGACAGACTGAAGCCCGGGGGGAGGATAGCGGTGATCAGCTTCCACTCCCTGGAGGACAGGATCGTCAAATCCGCCATCCGCTCCCGGGAGAACGGCTGCACCTGCCCGCCGGAATTCCCGGTCTGCGTGTGCGGATTCAAACAGACGATGAAAAGCGTCACAAGAAAGCCCATAACGCCCTCGGAAGAGGAGCTTGAGAGGAATCCCAGATCCCGGAGCGCGAAGCTCAGGATAGCGGAGAGGATATAAAAGTTTATTACGGAAGGATATGTTTACATGGCCGCAACAGCACAAATCAGATATGCCACCGCAACCTACGGAAGCGAAGCTTACGATCTGAACCGGGTGCAGGGTTACGCCCTCCCGGAGGAGGAAGCGGCCGAGGAGCCCTCGCGGGAGGAACAAATACGTGAGCGCCTTGACGAGAGAGCCAGGGCAAGGGCGCAGGCAAAAGCCGAGGCCCAGGCCCGATCCCAGACCTTCGGGATCCCGCTTTTGGGCATGATCGGCGCGCTTGTGGTGGCGGCGCTGATGGTCACGGTGCTGATGGGCTATATCCAGCTTGCGGAGATCTCCGGCGAGACGAGCCGCGTCCGCTCCTCCATCGCCGACCTTGAGGAACGCAGCGAGGCGCTGAAGCTCCAGTACGAGACCACCTTCGACATGGCCAGCGTCGAGTCCTACGCCGTCAACATCCTGGGCATGACCCGGGGCGGCGCGCGGGAGATCTACACGGGCGTCATCCTCTCGGACAGAGCGCAGATCCTTGCCGAGGACGAGACTGCGGGGCTTTTGGCCCGCGTCACCGGATTTTTGAAGAGTCTGCCGGAATATTTCAGCTGAACCGGCTATAAGCTATAACGGAATGGATCGGAACACACGCAGATCTCATTCGGCTATTGAAAGGGAAAGACAGATCCGGCGCGAAGATCAGGGGAGTTGACAATGGCAAGATCCAACAGCGAATCTCAGGGAAAGAGAAACACAAGTACAATACTTGGCCGCACACTTATCCTGGCTCTTGTGTGCGGCATAGTTAGTTTTATTGTTTTGGGATGGCAGCTTTACAAGGTGATGATACGGGAGCACGACAAATATGAGGAGCTGGCCGTGCGCCAACAGACCCGATCTGTCTCCGTCTCCGCTTCCCGCGGCACCATCTACGACGCGAACGGACACACCCTGGCCAAATCCGCTACCGCCTACACCGTCTTTATCTCCCCCTACGAGATAAAGATGTACCACGAGAAGGAATATAAGAGCAACGAGAAGGTCTATAACGACGAGCCCACCCTCATCGCCCGGGAGCTGAGCCGCATCCTGGGGGCGGACTACGACACCATGATGGAGCAGATGAAGGACACCAAGTCCTGGTACAAGACCGTGGCCACCAAGATAAGCGCCGAGCTTGCCGACGAGGTGCGGAAATTCAAGGACGAGCAGTCCATCGCGGGCGTACACATCGAGGAGGATTCCAAGCGCTTTTACCCTTACGGCCAGCTCGCCTGCCATGTTATCGGCTTTGTGGGCACGGATAACTACGGCCTTGATGGCATCGAGGCCCTCTACGATTCAAAGCTTGAGGGTACCAACGGCTCCGTGGTGCGGCTCGTGGCCTCCAACGGCACCGAGATGCTCTTCGAGAATTATCAGAACTACAACGACGCCATTGACGGAAACGACATGACCCTGACCCTGGATACCACCGTACAGTCCGTGGCCGAGAAGTACCTTCAACAGGCCATGGAGGCCAATTACATCCAGAACGGCGGCTGCGTCATCGTCCAGAACGTGCGCACCGGCGAGATCCTCGCCCTTGCCAACGCCAACGCCTATGACCTGAACGATCCCTTCTCCCTCCCGGAGGAGAAGGAGGCGGAACTGGCTCTCATCGAGGACGAGGAGGAACGCAACGAGGCCCGGAAAAACGCCCGTCTGGCCCAGTGGCGCAACATGGCCATATCCGACACCTACGAACCGGGCTCCGTGTTCAAAATAATCACCATGGCCATCGGCCTTGAGGAGGGCGTCATCACCGAGGACAGCAGCTTCCCCTGCTATGGGAAGATCCCCGCCGGGCAGATCCAGGGGCGCGATACCGACCTTAACTGTTGGAAGCACGCCGGACACGGCGAGCAGAACCTCCGTCAGGCCGCCATGCACTCGTGTAACGTGGCCTTCGCCAACATCGGCCTGAGGATTGGCGCCAAGACCTATTATGATTACGTCAGGGCCTTCGGCCTGCGGGATAAGACGGGGATCGACCTCTCCGGCGAGTCCGGGAGCCAGTGGTGGACAGACGAGCACTTCCTGGGCCCCTACGGCCCCGGATCCCTCGCCTCCGCCTCCTTCGGGCAGACATTCAACGTCACGCCCATCCAGATGATCACGGCCGTCTCCGCCGCGGTCAACGGAGGCTATCTCATGGAGCCGTACATTGTCAAGGAGATGCGCAACGCCGAGGGCGAGGTCGTCTACTCCAAGGAGCCCACCGTGGTGCGCCAGGTCATAAGCGAGGAGACGAGCGCCCTGGTGGCCAGCATTCTGGAGTCCGTCGTCTGCGATGAGGGCGGCACCGGATCCAACGCCTACGTGCCCGGCTACCGCGTCGGCGGCAAGACCGGCACCACCACAAAGACGGCCCTTGAGAGGCAGACAGGCGTGCGGGAGTATATGGTCTCCTTCTGCGGCATTGCCCCCGCGGACGACCCGGAGATCGCGGTGCTCCTGGTGCTGGATAACCCCAGCAACGAGTCCGGCATCTACATAGGCGGCGGCCAGATGGCGGCCCCCTACGTAGGCAAGATCATGAGCGAGATCCTCCCGTATCTGGGCGTACAGCCCGTCTATGAGCCGGAGGAGGAGGCCCTGCTGGATGTGACGGTTCCGCGCATGGTGGGCGAAGGAAGGCTCACTGTCCGCGAGAAAGCGAAGGAGATGGGCATCACCGTCCGCGAAGTGGGCGAGGGTGATACGGCCACCGCCCAGCTTCCCGTTTCGGGCGCTCAGGTGGCGGCGGGCAGCCAGATCATCGTCTATTTCGGGGAGAGCGTCCCGCAGGAGACAGTGGTCGTCCCGGATCTCACCGGAAAAACCGTCAACCAGGCAAGAAATACCCTCCAGAATCTGGGCCTCTATCTGGATACCTCCGGCGCGTCGCCGGCCATAGAGGGGGTCACGGTGGCCTCCCAGGCCATAGAGCAGGGCGCCGAGGTTCCCTACGGCGCCGTCATAAGCGTGACGCTTGTGGACAACTCGAATCTGGGGATGTACTGACGTTGCCGCGGAACCCGCGACAGCTCCTCCGCCCCCAAAGGGGACGGACTCGCTCGCCGGGTTCGCTCCTCCTCTCCCCAGCGGGCCGCCGCCCGCCGGGGGCCCCGTAATCGACAGTATGTGGTGGTACCATGAAACTTACAAAGCTTATTGAGAATATCGACGTGGCGCGTATGACGGCGGATCCGGATATGGAGGTCACGGGCCTTGTCTCGGACTCCCGGCAGGTGACGCCCGGCTGCGCCTTTATCGCGGTGCGAGGCTATGACACCGACGGACACCGCTTCATCCCCTCCGCGCTGGAGAGGGGCGCGGCGGTGATCATAGGGGAGGAGGCCCCCGAGGGCGTCCCGGCGGTGATCGTACACGATTCACGCCTTGCCATGGCCGTGGCGGCGGGCAACCTGTACGGCAATCCCTCCCGCAGGCTCCATATGATAGGCGTCACCGGCACCAACGGGAAGACCACCACGACGAACCTTATTAAGACCATCCTTGAGACGGCGGCCGGCGCCAAGGTCGGCCTCATCGGCACCAACCGCAACATGATCGGAGACAGGGAATATCCCACCGAGCGCACGACCCCCGACTGCCTTGAGCTCCAGAAGCTCCTGGCGGACATGGTCGACGCCGGATGCGGCTACGCCGTGATGGAGGTCTCCTCCCACGCCCTCTTCCTGGATCGGGTCTACGGCATCGATTTCGATCAGGGGATCTTCACAAACCTCACCGAGGATCACCTGGATTTCCACAAAACCATGGAAGCCTACGCCCAGGCCAAGTCCCGGCTTTTCAAGATGTGCCGGAAGGCGATCGTCAATATTGACGACGAGTGGTCAAAGACCATGCTGGACGCCGCCGCGGGGGAGGTATTCACCTACTCTGCCAAAAGCGACAGCGCGGATCTCACGGCAAGAGACATAAAGCTGGAGCTCAGCTCCGTGAGCTTCTGCGCGCTGATGACGGGAAAGCTTGAAAAGCTCACCCTCGCCATCCCCGGCCTTTTCAGCGTATACAACGCCCTGGCGGCAACGGCCTGCGCCGTCTGCGCCGGCGTCCCGCTGGAGAAGGCGTGCGCCGCCATGTCCCGGTGCTCCGGCGTCAAGGGCAGGGCGGAGGTGGTGCCCACGGGCACCAATTACACGGTGCTCATCGACTACGCCCATACGCCCGACGCCCTTGAAAACATCATCGACACGGTGAAGGGCTTCGCCAAAGCGCGCACCATCGTCCTCTTTGGCTGCGGCGGCGACAGGGATCCCATGAAGCGGCCCATCATGGGCAAGATCGCCATGGACAGAGCGGACTACGTTATCGTCACCTCCGACAATCCCCGAACCGAAAAGCCGGAGGCCATCGTCGAAAATATTCTTGTGGGCGTCAGACAGTCAAAAAAGTCCACCCCCTGCGACGTGATCGTCGACCGGCGCGAGGCCATCGGCCACGCCCTTTCCATCGCGCGGCCCGGCGACGTGGTGATCCTGGCCGGAAAGGGCCACGAGACATATCAGGAGATCGACCACGTCAAGCACCACTTCGACGAGCGCGAAGTTGTGGCCGAGGCCCTTTATAAAATTCAAAGCGGACTAAGGACGGATAACAGATGATCATTGACCTCATGTGGGCCTTTGTGGGCTCGTTTCTTGTGACGGTAATTGTGGGCATAGCCCTCATACCGGCTCTCCGCCGCATGAAGGCGGGACAGACCATCCGGTCGGACGGCCCAACCTGGCACCTGACAAAGCAGGGCACCCCCACCATGGGCGGGCTCATGTTTATCGCCGGTATTACGGCCATGTGCGTGCTCGGCGGCATTGACGACATCGCGGCGGGGGACTGGAGACACATCATCATTCTCGTCTTTTCCCTGCTTTTCGGCCTGATCGGTTTTCTTGACGACTACGAGAAGGTGAAGAAAAAGCGCAATCTGGGCCTCACCGCGTGGCAGAAGCTGGCCCTTCAGATCGCGGCGGCGGCGGTGCTGGTGCTCCTTCTGAGGCTTGAGGGACATTTGAGCTCCAACCTCTACGTACCCTTCTTCGACGTGACCGTCCATCTGCCGTACCCCGTCTACCTGGCCCTGGCCATCTTCATCATCGTGGGATGCGTCAACGCCGTGAATATCACCGACGGCATCGACGGACTGGCAGCCGGGGTCTCCACCCCCGTGGCGCTCTGCTACGCCGCCATAGCGGCGGCATGGGGCTACGGCTCTGTCGGCCTCTTCGGCGCCGCCATGGCCGGCGGGCTCGTGGGCTTTCTCATTTTCAATTTCTACCCCGCGAAGATCTTTATGGGCGACACCGGCTCCCTGTTTTTAGGCGGCGCCATCTGCGCCACCGCCTTCGCCCTTGATATGCCCCTGGTGCTTGTCCCCCTGGGCTTCATTTACATCGTGGAGACCATGTCCGACATCATCCAGGTGATCTATTTCAAGCTCACCCACGGTAAACGTATTTTCAAAATGGCGCCCATTCATCACCACCTTGAGATGTCCGGCTGGGGCGAGAGACGCATTTTCACCGTATTCACCGCCGTATCCACGGCGCTTGCCATTTTGACATTCTTCGCCGTCCGGACAAGATTCGGCGCGATGTGAGCATAATTCCGGAAGGAGGAAACAAAACATGGATCGTTATGAAGCACACCCGGCTCAGAATACCGGCGAGGAGCGCGTATATGCCGACCGGGAGCTTCGCGACCGCAGGGCCGAGAGCCGGCATGTTGAGCGCGGCGCCTTTGACCTGCCCTTTTTCCTCCTGACACTTCTCATACTCCTGATCGGCGTGGTCATGGTACTCTCGGCCAGCTTCGCCAGGGCCTATTACAAGGACGGCAACGCCATGGGTATTTTCGTCCGCCAGCTGGGCTTCGCCGGACTTGGCATCGCCCTTATGCTGGTGCTGTCGCGCCTGCCCTCCACGTTCTATCGCCGTATGTCGCTTCCCCTTTTGGTGGTGACGGGTTTCATGCTGGCCCTTGTGCCGTTTCTCGGGACAGGCAAGGAGGAGGTCGGCGCCAACCGTTGGTTCAATCTGGGCTTTACCACCTTCCAGCCCTCGGAAATCGCCAAGATCGCCATTATTCTCTTTTTCGCCAACCTCATCTGCGTATACCGCAACAAAATGAAAACCTTCAGATACGGCGTCGCGCCCTTCGCGGGCATTCTCGCCGTCACCGTACTGCTCCTGCTCCTGGAGCCGCACCTTTCCGCGTCCGTCATCATTATCGCCATCGGCGCCATTATGATGTTCGCCGGCGGCACACGTCTGTGGGTATTCGGCCTCGGCATCGCCGTCGTGGGGGTGGCGGGCTTTGTGGTGGTCAATTTCTTCCCCTACGCCTCCTCCCGCATAACCGTCTGGCAGGATCCCTGGTCCGACCCTTTGAATAAAGGACTTCAAACCATCCAGTCCCTATACGCCATCGGCTCCGGCGGCCTCACCGGACTGGGACTGGGGCAGGGGAGACAGAAGTATATGTATCTCCCCGAGGAGCACAACGACTTTATCTTTTCCATCGTCTGCGAGGAGCTGGGCTTTATCGGCGCCATGCTGATCCTTGCCCTCTTCGCCGTCCTCATCATCCGCGGATACTGGCTGGCTCTCCATGCCAGGGATCGCTTCGGATCCCTGGTCATCATCGGCATTACGAGCCTGCTGGCTATCCAGGTGTTTCTCAACGTGGCGGTGGTCACGAACCTCGTCCCCTGCACAGGCATCTCTCTCCCGTTTTTCAGCTACGGCGGAACGGCTTTGCTCATACAGCTGGGTGAAATGGGTATCGTACTGTCTATTTCAAGAGAGATCCCTTTGCGAAAAAAGAAGAGTGAGGACGAGGATAAAAAATGAGGTTTCTATTCGCGTGCGGCGGCACGGCGGGGCACATCAATCCCGCGCTGGCGGTGGCCGGCAAGCTCCGGGATTCCATTCCGGAGGCCGAGTTCCTTTTTCTGGGCTCCGGCAGGGAGATGGAGCGCCGGCTCATACCCGCGGCGGGCTTTGAGTTGCGCAATATCACAGTTACGGGTTTCAGACGGGGCATTTCCCCCGCTGACATATTATTTAATCTCAGCACAGTGAAAAACCTTGGCGCGGCAAAGCGCCAGTGCCGGGAGATCCTGAATGGCTTCCGGCCCGACGTGGTGGTCGGCACGGGAGGATATGTCTGCTACCCGGTTCTGAAGGAGGCGGTAAGGCGCGGCATACCCACCGTCATGCACGAATCCAACGCCGTGCCGGGGCTTACCACGAAAATGCTCTCCGGCATTGTAGACAAGATGCTGGTGGCTTTCCCGGAGGTCAGCGAAAACTACAAAAAGCCCGAGCGCGTAGTGGTGACGGGGACGCCCATCAGGGACGACTTCCTTCGCTATTCCCGCCAGGAGGCAAAACGCCGCCTGGGCCTGGATCAAAAGCCCCTGGCGGTCTCCTTCTGGGGCAGCCTGGGCGCCGACAACATGAACAGCAAGATGGCGGAGTTTATAAGACTCAACGCCAGGAGCGGCGCCATGCGCCACATCCACGCCACCGGGAACGGCGACGCGGGGATGGCCAGGATGGTGGAGCGCCTGGGCTCCATGGGCGTCTACGGCCTTCCCGACTGGGAGGAGCTGCGGCCTTACATCGACAACATGGGCACCTTAATGGCCGCGGCGGACATCATCCTCTGCCGTGCCGGCGCGTCCACCATGGCGGAGCTCACCGCCCTGGGCAGGGCCGCGATCCTTGTTCCTTCTCCCAATGTTACAAACAACCATCAGGAGAAAAACGCCCGCGCTCTTGAGCGCTCGGGAGGGGCGCTTGTCTTTACCGAGGATAACTGCACAGGCGAGCAGCTATACAACGCCGCCGTGTCCCTCCTTCGGGATCGTGACAGGCTGACCGCCATGGAGAACGCCTCCAGAGCCGTTGGCGTGACCGATTCCTGCGCCCGTATCTCCGGCGAGATACTTGGCTTGGTAAAAGGAATGTGAATACGTTTTTTACCCCATTGAGCTTTTCAACGCCGTAACCTTGAAAATAAAGCGCGCATAGTATGACCTGAAAATAAAACTTTTCGGGGGTAACTATGAGCAGCTTGAGGATAACCGGGGGTCAGAGGCTTTCCGGTGAAATACGCGTTCAGGGCGCGAAAAACAGCGTTCTTCCGATCCTCGCGGCCTCCATCCTCTCGGGTGGGGAGACCGTCATCACAAATTGCCCGGAGCTTTCCGACGTACACGCCGCGCTGGACATCCTGCGAAGGCTCGGATGCCGCGCGGAGCTGGAAAACGGTGTCGCCACGGTGGATTCCTCCTCCATGACAGGCTCGGACATACCCGATGAACTTATGCGGCGTATGCGTTCGTCCGTCATTTTCCTTGGGGCAATCCTCGCCCGGTGCGGCGAGGTCACTCTGTCGATGCCCGGCGGGTGCGAGCTGGGGCCGCGGCCCATCGATCTGCATCTTTCCGCCATGGAGCGCCTTGGCGCCGTCATCACGGAGAGAGGCGGGGATCTTATCTGCAAAGCACCGGCCCTCAGGGGCGCGCGGGTGGATCTTGCATTTCCCAGTGTGGGGGCCACGGAGAACACCATGATCGCCGCCGCGGGGGCGCGGGGCGTTACGCTCATCACAAACGCCGCCCGGGAGCCGGAGATATACGACTTGGGCGAGTACCTGAAGGCCCTGGGTGTGAGGGTCTCCGGGGCGGGCACCTCCACGGTGACGGTGGAGGGCGGCCCGTACCGCGCCTTCGCCCGCCATCGGGTGATCCCGGACAGGATAGCCGCCGCAACCTACATAGCCGCCGTAGCCTCGGCCGGGGGCGATATCGTCCTCCGGGGCGTGGAACCCGGACATCTGACAGCCGTTTCCGACGTGTTCCGCGAGATGGGCGTGGGCATAACCTGCGAGGGAGACGCGCTTTTGGTGTCGGCGGGAAAGAGGCTTATGCCTCCGCGCACCGTCACCACCAGACCCTATCCCGGATTCCCCACGGACGCACAGCCCACACTGATGGCTTCCTGCCTTCAATGCGACGGCGCGTCGGTGTTCGTTGAGACGATCTTTGAAAACCGTTACCGGCATGTGCCGGAACTGCGCCGTATGGGCGCGGACATCCGTGTTGACGGGAGGGTGGCCATAGTACGGGGCGGAAGGCCCCTTCACGGGGCCATTGTGGCCTCGCCGGATCTTCGCGGCGGCGCGGCTCTTCTGATCGCGGCCCTGGCCGCGGAGGGGACGAGCGAGATAATCGAGACAAAGCATATCCTGAGAGGATATGAGAACATAGTGGAAAATCTGGCCGCCCTCGGGGCGGACGCGGGCAGAGCAGACTGAAAGGAAAGAAATAAGATGGGGAACAAAAGAGGAAGGACGGGGAACACGGGCGGCGGCACGGCCCTCTACGTGACGATGGCGGCGGCTTTTGCCCTTATTGCCGTTATCACGGCCATGGCTCTCTTTTTTAAGATAACGGAAATCAGAGTCGAGGGTGAGGAGAGGTACACCGCCGACGAAATAATCAAAGCCTCCGGCATTGAGCCGGACACCTCCGTGTTTTTCATAAACGCCTCCTCGGCGCAGATCGACATAAAGGGCGCCCTCCCGTACGTGGACACCGTCAAGGTCACCCGGAAGCTCCCCGGCACCATCGTCATATCCGTCACAGAGTCAAAAGCCGTGGCATACATCGCCTCCGGCGGTAAGTACTACCTCATGGACGCCGGCGGCAGGATACTTGAGGAGACCGCGTCCGTTCCGTCAAAAACCGAGCTCCGCGGAGTCAAGGCCGTGGAGCCGACCGTGGGGAAGACGCTGTCACTGGGGGAGAGCGAGTCCGTCAGGTGCGGCGCGGCCCTCGAGCTTCTCAAATTCATGGACGGACAGGATAAGCTGGGGCTCACCGGCTGGATAGACTTTTCAAATATGAGCGCCGTGATCGTGGAGTATAACGGATACAGGATCAATATCGGCACCTGTGACGAGCTGGATTCCAAATTCAAACTCATCAACGATTTCCTTTCCAAAAATACCGAACCCGGAAACGGAAAGAGCGTGTTCTACGACGATAAGAAAAAGGGACTGTGGTTTTGAGCCTATGCTGTGCAAGGCCCGATAAAGTCTAAAAAGATAAGATCAGGCACTTGTCCTGAATAAAAATTCCACTAAACTATTGACCTTTAGGAAAAAACAGTTTAAAATAGATACTGTATTATATTCAAAAGAAGACGTGCGTGAAGCGCGCTCAGAGGAGGATATAAAATGCCTATTGCTTTAGATAACGGCCCCGATAATGTTGTCACCATAAAAGTTCTCGGTATCGGCGGCGCGGGAAATAACGTTGTCAACCGTCTTGCCAAGGTTGGTACTTCCGGCGTTGAGCTTATCGCCCTCAACACCGATAAGCCCGCTCTCGCCGTCTCCGCCGCCGACACTAAGGTACAGATCGGTGAAAAGCTCACCCACGGCCAGGGCGCCGGATCCAACCCCGAGGTGGGAAAGAAAGCTGCGGAGGAGAGCAGGAACAACATTACCAAGACGCTTGAGAACGCCGACATGGTGTTCATTGCCGCAGGAATGGGCGGCGGAACCGGTACCGGCGCGGCGCCTGTGGTGGCCGACATAGCCCATGAGATGGGGATCCTTACCGTGGGCGTGGTGACGAAGCCCTTTGGCTTTGAGGGACGGCGCAGAATGGATCAGGCCAACGAGGGTATCGCCCAGCTCCTTGGCAAGGTGGACGCCCTTCTTATCATCCCCAACGACCGTTTAAAGCACGCCACCGACCAGAAGCTCACCTTCGCCAACGCCTTTGAGATCGCCGACTCCGTCCTCCAGCAGGCCGTTTCCAGCATCTCCGAGCTTGTCAAGCAGACGGGCTTCATAAACCTTGATTTCGCGGACGTGACCGCCATTATGAAGGACGCCGGATACGCCCACATGGGCGTGGGCAAAGCCGCCGGTAAGGGCAAGGCCGAGGATGCCGCCCGCGCCGCCATCTCCTCGCCGCTTATGGAGACCTCCATTAACGGAGCCCGCGGCGTGCTCATCAACATCACCGGCTCCATGGATATGTCCCTTGAGGACATCGAGTCCGCCGCCAATCTCGTTCACGAGGCGGCCAATCCCGACGCCAACATCATCTTCGGCGCCGCTTTTGACGACGACCTTGACGACGAGATCCGCGTGACCGTCATCGCCACCCGCTTTGACGAGAAGCCCACCCTTAAGCCCTCCACCGGCAGCACAACCTCCCGCCCATCCGGCCTTTACAGTGAGGCCGCTCAGAAGGCGGAGGCGACCCCCGCGGCCGCCGCGCCGGAGACTCCCGCCGCCCCGGCGGAGGAGGTGCCTCCCGAGGAGGATCCCTTCGACAAGATATTTAAAATTTTCAATAGATAATTCATATGGGAACAATTAAGGCGCGCAGGGCTTTGCCCCGCGCGCCTTTTCGCTTAATTGTTTACAGTTTCTTAAACCTCCCGGCGTTTTTTTTGAGTACAATAGAATGTATCGAAACTGCATCATCGCTAAAAGAGGTAAGAAGAAAATGATCAGGCGATTTCTGACAAACTTCTTTCAGGGACGCAACGGCTTTGACAATATTGCCAGGGCTGCGTGGTGGGTGCTGCTTGTGTTCCTGCTGCTGTCCCTTATACCCGGGTGGTTCGGCTTTGTCTGCGAGTTCGTGGTGCTGGCGTTGACCGTCTACATCTGGTGGCGCGTCTGCTCAAAAAACATTTACAAGCGCTCCCGGGAGAACGCGAAGTACCTTGAGCTTACCGCGGCCTTTCGGACAAAATTCCGCGACTTCAAAACCCGTTTTTCCATGCGCAAGGACTACAAATTCTTTACCTGCCCCACCTGCCATTCGATTTTGCGCGTTCCCCGGGGCAAGGGAAAGGTTCAGATCACCTGTACAAAATGCGGGAACAGGTTTTCCGGGAAGACGTGATCGGGAAAATCGATCAATAAAGGTTCCGGCCGTGAGAAATCATGGGCGGAACCTTTTTCCTTTGCTTCTCGCAAGCAAAAAAACGGGCCTGACTATTGAAGTCAGGCCCGTAACATCTTCAAAGAGCGCGCGACACTTTCTACGCGCCCGTTCGTATCATAGGTGAGAATTACGGTTAATTCTAACAATTCTCAATTTACGGTAAAGGGAATGCGTGCTTCACAATACTCATCATTGATAAATTGATATAGAATGTAAATGTAATTACCTTTCGGCATATTTTCTGGCAACTCGACTGCAAAAATGCCATCTGAATTAGAATAGAAAGAAGCATCAACGCTACATTCTATACCATTTTTATCAAGTATTTTTCCTCCATGACCCCAGTTATCATGTTCTTGATTTGTTAGCTCACGGGAATAATTAAAATGTCCTGATATGCCCTGTTTGAATTCAACAAAGCTATAGCTTTGGAATGAATCCGAATCCGGTATCTGATAGTAGAAATCATCATAGAAGTATTGACAATCGCTGATAATAAATGAAAGACCACTCGAAGTGGTATTTGTCTGGATCGTCTCAATGGGGATTATCTGGCTGCCATCAGTGGCAGTTTCGGGGATGACCACAGTATCTGTTGTATCTGGCTGGACCACAGGCGGCATAACCTCGTCACCACCATCATCCGATGCATTGCTATTGGCAACTTCGTTTGCGGCGGACGTACTATAAGGTGTAGCTGATGGGGTAACCTGGTCTTCGTTTTTGAGAAAGAATCGCCAAAATACTCCTTCGTCAAACATCAACGCGAGAAATGCTATAATGGCCGTAATGGCTGCAATTATCACCGAAACAATTTTTATATTTTTTCCATCCATAACTGTCTACCTCGCTTTTTTCTATTGCGTTGAGGTTGTAAATCGTTTTTTATACTATGCTCTGATTATACATTCTTGCGCCGCTTCTTTCTCTAATGCTCGGTAGTCCACTTTGCCTACAGCAGTTTTCGGAAGAACATCCACAAAAAAATATTTAACTGGTTGTGCATATTCCGGCAGATCCCGTTTGCACAAGGCAGATACCTCTTCCCGAATCTTCACATGATCCGAACTCTTTTCCTTTAAAGCGAGGTAAACTATCGGCAAGTATGTTCCGTCCTTATGAGAAATGCAGATAGCACAGCATTCCTCTACTTGCTGATGCGCAAGGATCGTTTGCTCTATCCGGTCAGGGAATATTTTGGAGACGACGCCATTGCGCTGGGTGAGATAGACCCGCTTGATCCGGCCCTTCACATAGACGGCACCGCTTTCCGCCACAAACCCCAAATCGCCCGTATGTATCCAGACCCCATCTGGATGCCGCTTCATGATTTGGGCAGTTTCTTTTTCGTTGTCAACGTAACCCAACATCATGGACGAGGCTTTGATGCAAAGCTCCCCTATCTCACCATATTTTTTCTCTTCCATGGTATCGGAATCAAAGGCTGCCACAACGGTCTGACAAAGCGGAATGCCAACACTGCCAAGCTCTGCACAGTCGCCTACCTGTAGGCACACACCGCCGCAGACCTCGCTCATTCCATATCCGTTCATAAAGTGCGTTCTGCCATTGTGAGCTTTGAAAAAGTCATTCAGTTCGTTTTCAAGCTCATTTGTCATCCCTGCCCCGCCAGCAGCCGCCGTTTTGAGCCAGGACACATCTTTCAGCCGTTTGCTCCGAGGGATGGCCGTCCAGTAGCTTGGGATACTGGCGATATGATTTGGTTTGTATTTTTGCAAAAGTTCATCCGTTTTCTCAGGGTCAACTTTAGGAATCAAAATCACGTTCAGCCCAAACGACAGGGCAACATGCAGATTGTTGGATAGGCCATAGACCGCAAACGGGACGACCATGTCCATGTGTTTCTCATGGGGCAGATAATGAAAGACCCACTTTTCCTGTGTGGGAATGGAGTTGAAAGCGTAATCACTCAACATGACGCCTTTGGGAGTGCCTGTCGTGCCACCGGTGTGCCCTATCACTGTGCATTTATCCTTTTCGTATTTTGCCGGTACTACGTCGCTAACTGCGGAGGCAACAGCAAGAAAATCGTTCCAGGACATTACGAACTCATCCGTATATGTGGGCTCTTTCACCTTGAGACGATAGAGTTTATTTTTCAACGCTCCAAGGGATTGCCAGAGAGGTACATAAACAAATTTGCTGACGCCGTATTCCTTCGCAGCGGCATAGGATTTTTCAAAAAAGACATCCAGCGCAACAAAATACTTTGATTTGCCCTCCGACAAATAATGGATCAATTCCTTTTCGCTGGACAGGACGTTCACTACGCAGCAGACCGCGCCAATCTTGTTCAGACCATAGAGCATATAGACCATTTCCGGCTGGTTGAGCATCAAAACCGTCACAACGTCTCCAGGCTTAACGCCAATGGACAGAAACGCCCTGGCAGTCTTGTCAATCATGGCGAACATTTCCTCGTAGGTGATTCTCTTATTAAAATAGGTTAGCGCCACGTCCTTCATGTGGTCTTTGTTGTTTTCCCAGAGGTACTCATACATCGTACATTCTGGCAATGGCTCATTGATAGCTTCCTCACTGTAATACTTCAGCCAGGGCCTATCGATAGACGGATAACCTGTATTCATAGAATCGCCTCCCGATGATTGTCAAAAAGTGTACTTTCCTGTAAGCAAAAAAGACCATATACATAATTCGCTAAAAAAGCAAAAAACTTCAAAATAGCATTGAAATCTCCATTTCTTTGTGCTATACTTATTACAATCTTTTGTGTATACTGATTTGCAGGAAAGTACAAGTTCCTGTGAAATTGCCCCCTGTTACAATAACTTGTCATTTTCGTAAATCACTGCCCGGTATCGAAACGTTGAGAGTGCCATGCCGCACTCCTTTGCCGCAGCCGTGCCGGTGATTTTCTTTGCTTTCCATCGCCGGTAGGCGCTGTGGAAGTTCTCCGGCAATGGTCTGGGCGGTCTTCCGAAGCGTACGCCCCGCGCCTTTGCCGCCGCGATGCCCTCCGCTTGGCGTTGGCGGATGTTGGCGCGCTCGTTTTCAGCGACAAAAGAGAGGACTTGAAGCACGATGTCGCTCAAAAACGTCCCCATCAGGTCTTTCCCACGGCGGGTGTCCAACAGGAGCATATCCAGTACCACGATGTCGATACCTTTTTCTTTAGTGAGAACGCGCCACTGCTCCAAAATTTCCCCGTAATTCCTGCCCAGACGGTCGATACTCTTGATATAGAGCAGATCGTCTTTTTTCATGCGCCTCACGAGCTTCTTGTACTGTTGGCGGTCGAAGTCCTTGCCTGACTGCTTGTCAATAAAAATGTTTTCGGGTGGAACGTTCGCTTGACTCATCGCTATTAGCTGCCGATCTTCATTCTGCTCCTTTGTGCTTACTCGGATATAGCCGTAAACCGCTATATTATCGGCCTCCTTTCTGATGCCCATAAGTACCTCCGAAAATTGTTAATAATACAATTATATAAGCATAAAGAACTACGGAGCAAGGCGATTATGCCTTCACTCCGTAGTTCTTATATTGTCCTTACTCTGTCTGAAAGATGCCGTAATCAAAATGATTCTTAAAACTGCCTTCTGAACCGCCCCCGGATGGCGGCCAGAGCGTTTTCCGTTCACAGAAAGCTAATCATTTTTACTTAATTTATACTTGGCAACTGCGTAATAATGGCGTATACTACGGGCAAAGGGAAGGGGCGGGGGAGTCAGATCCCCAGTTTGATCCACAGGTCGTTATAGAGGCTCCTGGTGGCCTTGGGCAGGCACACGTACATTTCGCACTTGTCCAGAACCTCGTCGGGCGCGGCCATAATGGAGTAGATCTCCGGGTCAAGCTCCTCGCCGTACTGCTCCTCGTACCACTCCGGGTAGAGCTCCAGCGCCTCCTCGTTGGGGCTGGCGTACCAGATGTAGTCCATGTTCCGGAGGTTGGAGTCGGTGGAGGCGATGAAGTTGATCCACTTCATGGCGTTGTCGTAGTTGGGGGCGTCCTTCAGGACGCACATGGCGTCCACGAACCAGTTGGAGCCCTCTTTAGGGACGACGAAGCGCAGATCCTCGTTGTTTTCCAGCATGGAGAGATAATCCCCGGCGTAGTACGTGGCGAAGGCCGCGTTGCCGCCCTCCATCGTCTGGAACACCTCGTCCATGACCTTACCCTGGAACACGCCCCGCTCGTAGGCGTCCCGCACCAGCTCGTAAGCCTCGGTGATCTCCGCCTCATCCGTGGTGTTCATGGAGTAGCCCAGGTACTTGAGGGCGATGCCGAAGGCGTCCCGGGAGTTGCCAATCAGCAGCACCTGGCCTGCGTATTTGTCGTCATAGAGCGCCGACCAGCTGTCGATCTCGTCCTCCACCAGGGCGGAGTTGTAGATGATGCCCACTGTGCCCCAGGTGTAGGGGACGGTGTACCTGTTCTCCGGGTCGTAGGGGAGATTTTTGAAGCGGTCGCCGATCTTCTCAAAGTTCGGGATCTGGGAGTAGTCCAGCTCCTCCAGCATACCCTCCTCGATGAGCTGGGAGATCATGTAATCGGAGGGAACCACCACGTCGTAATCCGCGCCGCCGGACTTGAGGAGGGAGTAGAGCGTCTCGTTGGAGTCGGTGGTCTGATAGTTGACCCGGATGCCCGTCTGCGCCTCAAATTCGCTGATCAGATCCTCGTCGATATACTCGCCCCAGGAGCACACGTTGACCACGGGGCGGCTCGTCGTGAAAGCGGTGAGGAACGTGACCGTCCCCAGGAACGCCGCGCACAGAACGATGGCGGTGACGCGCCGGACGAGCCGTCCGCGGGGCGTGGACATCCACTCCCGGAACCGCTCCACTCGGGGATTTTCCCGGACGGGCTCGAAGGAGGCGCGCTTGGCGGCAAGTTTGGCCTGCCGCGCCTCCCGGATGTTGTTGACGACCAGCACGATGAGGACGGCCAGGAACATGAGCGTCGACACCGCGTTGACCACCGGCGTCACCCGCTTTTTCGTCATGCCGTAGATGGCCATGGACAGGGTCTGGATGGAGGAGCCGGCGGTGAAGTAGCTGATCACGAAGTCGTCCACCGACATGGTGAAGGCGATGAGCGCGCCGGAGACGATGCCGGGCTTGATCTCGGGCAGGATCACCTTGAAAAACGCCTGCATCCAGGTGCAGCCCAGATCCTGGGCGGCCTCCACAAGGTTTGCGTCCATCTGGCGCAGCCTGGGGGAGACGTTCAGGATGACGTAGGGGATGTTGAAGGACACGTGGGCGATGAGCAGCGTCCCCAGCCCCAGAGTGAGGCGGGTGGGGAAGCGGATGAGGCTCTGCCACGAGTTGAGCCAGTTGGCGACGGATCCCCAGCCGTGGAAGAAGGCCACGAAGAGCAGGAGCAGCGACACGCCTGTGACGATGTCGGCGTTCATCATGGGCAGGTCGTTGACCACCAGCACCGGGTCGCGCCACTTCTTTGTCAGGGCGTAGATGCCGATGGCGGCGAAGGTCCCGGCCACCGTGGAGATGGCCGTAGCCAGCAGCGACACCAAAAGGGTGGTGGCCAGAGATTCCAGCACCAGCCGGTTGTGGAAAAGCTCCGCGTACCACTGAAGGGAGAAGCCCCGCCACACGGCGGAGGAGTCTCCGGCGTTGAAGCTGAAGAAGATGAGCAGGAAGATGGGCAGATACAGGAACAGGAAGCACAGCCCGATAAGGAAGCGGCTTCCGAAGCGGTTTTTCCTCATCAGAGCATCACCGCCTCTCCCTCGCCGTCGCCGAAGTGGTTCATCACCAGCATACAGATGACGACGATGACCATCATGACCATGGAAATGGCCGCGCCCAGGTGCGGGTTGTAGGCCCCGCCCAGGAACTGGTTTTCAATGAGGTCGCCCAGCATCATCTGCTTGCCGCCGCCCAAAAGCCGGGAGATGGCGAAGGTGGACACCGAGGGCACAAAGACCATGGTGACGCCGGAGACGATGCCGGAGACGGAGAGGGGCAGGGTGACCCGCCGAAAGACCGTGGAGGCGTTGGCGCCCAGATCCTCGGCAGCCTCGATGAGCCGGTGATCCAGCTTCGTCAGCACCGTGTAGATGGGCAGGATCATGAAGGGCAGGTAGTTATAGACCATGCCCAGCACCACCGCGCCGGAGGTGCGGATCATCTGGAAGTGGTCGATGTCCGCGCCCGTCAGCCGGTTATAGAGGGCGATGATGCCGAGCTTCTGAAAGAGCTGGTTCAAAAGCCCGTTGTTCTCCAGGATCGCCATCCAGGAGTAGGTGCGCAGGAGGAAATTCATCCACATGGGCAGCATAATGAGCGCCATAGCCAGCCGCTGGAAGCCGGGGCCCTCCCGGCTCATGAGGAACGCCACCGGGTAGCCGATGGCAAGGCAAATGACCGTGGCGATGAGCGCCAGCCAGAAGGAGCGGCCGAACACGCTCATATACTGGGCCATGCCGGTGAAATTCTCCAGCGAGCCCTGAAGCGACTCCCCCTCCGCCGTCTCCACGGGGACGGTCAGGGAGTAGACCAGCATAATGACGATGGGAATGACCACAAAAAGCGCCATCCATATCATGTACGGGAAGGCGAACCAGCCGCGTTTAGTCCTCATCTCCGGCTCCCTCCTCCTCGCTCTCAAGAAGGGTGGGGTCGTTGATCTCGTCATACTCCTCGGAGTAGGAGGAGTAGTCCCCGTACAGGCCCGAATATTTGCTCTTCTTCATGACGTGGATGCCGTCGGGGTCAATTTTAATGCCGATGCGGGAATCCACGGGGCAGTAGTCGGTGGTCTCGATGAGCCACTTAAAGCCGTAGAAGTCCACGATGGTGTCGTAGTGGACGCCCTTGAAGGTGACGCTGGTCACCACGCCCCGGAGCTGGCCCTCGGCCTCCGGGACGATGTCCACGTCCTCCGGGCGGATGACCACGTCCACCGGCTCGTCCTTCTCAAAGCCGGCGTCCAGGCAGGCAAAGCGCCGGTTGAAGATCTCCACCACCCGGTCGGCCCGCATGATGCCGTCCACAATGTTGCTCTCGCCGATAAAGTCCGCCACAAAGGCGTTTTTCGGCTCGTTATATATGTCCTCCGGGGTGCCTATCTGCTGAATGACACCCTCGTTCATGACCACCACCGTGTCGGACATGGCGAGCGCCTCTTCCTGGTCGTGGGTCACGTTGATGAAGGTGATCCCCATTTGCTGCTGAATGCGCTTGAGCTCCTGCTGCATATCCTTGCGCAGCCGCATGTCCAGAGCGCCCAGAGGCTCGTCTAGGAGAAGTACCTTCGGGCGGTTCACAAGGGCCCGGGCAATGGCAACCCGCTGCTGCTGTCCGCCGGAGAGGGACGCGATGGATCGGTGCTCGAAACCCTTGAGGGACACGACCTCCAGCATCTCCCGCACCCGCGCGTCGATCTCTGCCTTGGAAAGCTTGACCTTCTCCTTTTTCCCGTTTGGATCCGTCCCCTCCCTGGGAATGCGAAGCCCGAAAGCCACGTTCTCATAGACGTTCAAATGGGGAAACAGGGCGTATTTCTGAAACACCGTGTTCACCTGACGCCTGTAAGGCGGGACGTCGTTGATCCTCACGCCGTCAAACAGCACATCCCCCGTACTCGGCGTCTGGAAGCCGCCGATAATGCGAAGCATGGTGGTCTTGCCGCAGCCCGAAGGACCCAGCAGCGTAAGGAATTCCTTGTCGTTAAAGTAGATGTTGATATCCTTGAGGACGGTCACACCGTCGTCAAAGGTCTGGCTTACGTCTTTGAGACGTATGAGTTCTTTGGACATTATCCTCCCCCTCTTTTCGCGGCGGCGGAGCGCCGCCGAACAGTATCGGGTGACGCGGATCCAACTCCCGTCACCTTAAAAAACCGCGGACGCTCAGCTTCCAGCAAAGCACCCGCGGTTTTGACGAAAATAATATACAGAATAACAGAGCCGATGTCAATATGATTTTTTCATTTACCGAATATTTTTTCGACAAATTCCGGCGTGCCGATCGTAAACTCCATGCCGCGGAGATACGAAAGCCCGCCGGCGCCCGTTTTAAAGGAAAACCGGAGCTTCCAGGAGCACAGCGCCTGTCCCGGGATACCAAGCTCCTTCGCCGGCTTGTCCGTCCCGTACTTGCCGTCCCCCACAAGAGGATGCCCCGCCGCGGCCAGCTGCGCCCGGATCTGGTGCGTCCGCCCGGTCAAAAGCTCACACTCCAGAAGGGAAAACCCGTCCTTATATTGGAGCGTCTTATACCGCGTGACCGCCATCCTCGCCCCCGGCTCCGGCTTTTGGCGCACATAGACCCGGTTTTTCACCGCGTCTTTAAACAAAAAACCCGTCAACTCTCCCGCCGCCGGCTCCATCCTCCCGTGTACCGCCGCGAGATAGTACTTGTCGATTTCCCGCAGGCGTATCTTCTCGTCCAGCACCCGCAGCGCCTCCGCCGTCTTGGCCGCGATCACGAGCCCCCGGGTGTTCCGGTCGATGCGGTTGCAAAGGGCGGGGGAGAAGGAATTCTCCAGGGCCGGATCCCACTCGCCTTTATTGTAAAGGTATGCCTGGATGTTGGAAAGGAGGGTGTTCCACTCCCCGTCCTCCCCGGCGTGGCACAGCACCCCGGCGGGCTTGTCCGCCAGAAGGATGTTCGCGTCCTCGTAGACGACGCGGATCTTCGGTACACTGACCCGCCTCCAGGCGTTCTCCTCGGTGGGGCGCTCAAAAAACTCGTCGTTTATATACATCTGCACCGTGTCCCCGGCGCACAGCCTTTGCTCGCGTTTTCCGCCCCGGCCGTTGACCTTGATGCGCTTCAGGCGTATATACTTTTGCAGAAGGGCCTCCGGCAGCAGGGGAGCGGCCTTCCCGGCGAAACGGTCAAGCCGCTGTCCGGCGTCGTTGCGGTTGATGATAAATTCCTTCATAACCTCTCCCGTATGGCGGCGGGAAGGGGGTCCGCGCCGCCCAAAGTCAAATATCTTTCCATAATTAATTATAACAGATGGCCGCCGGGAAATAAAGAAAGAATTGCTTTTTTCGCCCTCTCCGGCGAAAGATTTCTCCCCCCGCCGTCCAAAAGCTCTTGACACCTCCCGGCGCGGCGGGTACAATACGGATTACGAAACCTGAACGAAACAGCGGAAAAGGGATGGAAGCTTTGGAGAAATTAAAACGATTCAACGCCTCCCGCGCGGCGGTCTATACGGTCCTCGGCGGGATCGGGGCCTTTATGCTCCTGCTGAATCTCCTGACGCCCTATTGCGCCGACGACTTCACCTACATGGTGAACTTCAAGACCCAGCAGTGGATAAAGAACGTCTGGGACGTGTTCCCCTCCATGATCGCCCACGCCGGCAGCATGAACGGCCGCCTCATCAGCCACGGGCTGGGACAGCTCTTCCTGATCTGGCCAAAGCCTGTGTTCGACGTGGTGAACGCCGGGGTCTTTACCTGGTTTATCTACCTTATGTACAAGTTGGCCAACGGGAAAAAAGAGGGGAACGCCCTGCTACTGGCCTGCCTCTTCTGCGGCGTGTGGCTTTTCATGCCGGTATTCGGGCAGGTGGCCCTGTGGCAGCTGGGATCCGTCAATTACCTGTGGGCGCTTTTGGCGGGGGCGCTGTTTCTGCGGCCCTATATCTCCGATTATATGGACGGGAGGCGGGAGACGGCGCTGTGGCGGAAGATCGTATTCTGCGTCCTGGCCGTGCCTGTGGGGATGTGGGCGGAGGTCACGTCCTTCATCGCCATCCTCCTGGCCGCGCTTATGCTCCTTCTGGGGCGGCTTTTCAAAAAGCAGAGCCTTCGCACCTGGCTTTTATGTCCCATCGGCGCTGCGTGCGCGGGGTATCTCCTGATGATGCTGATGCCCGCGGAGATGAACGCCAAGAGCGCCGGGCTGTCCCTGTCCACCCTGCTCCTCAACTTTGAAAACGCCACGCTGATCCTGCGAAAAGACGGTCTCCTGCTCCTGTGCGTCTGGGCGGCGGCTTTCGTCATGGGCCTCGCCGCGAGGCTCGACCGGGACAGGCTCGCCGTCTCCGGGGCGCTGGCTTTTGGGGCCGTGGCGGGGAACTATATGCTGACCTTCGCCAGCTACTACCCGGAGAGGTGCTTTTGCACCACCGCCGCTCTGCTGGCGGCGGCCATCGCCATCTTGGCCCCGGAGCTTTGCCGGGCGGGTTGGGCGTGGCTGTGCGGGGGCCTGGGGGCGGCGCTGGCCGTGGCCGCCGCGCTTTCGCTGATCGTGGGGACCTATGACATATGGTGCACCCACGTGGCATTTGACCTGAGGGAACAGTATATCGCCCAGGCCAAGGCGGAGGGCCTGAAGGAGGTCACGGTGCCGGTCATCCGCCCCACCACAAAATACAGTGCTTTCTGGGGCATCACGGATCTGACGGGGGACGCCATGGCGTGGCCCAACGACTATATCTCCACCTACTACGGCATCTGGATTAGCGGCCAGTGAACGCGCTTTGGAAAAGGGCGGACGGCGGAGCGCCCCGGCAGGGGGAAGCCCCTTAAAATAATTCTCCCGCATATTCCAAAAAACTCTTGACAACCCCCAACATATAGCTTATAATACTTAAGCGCGACTTGGAAGGAGTGATACCGGATGAGGCTGGATCTTCATGAGCTTATCGCCTCGCCCGGAAAGAAGCTTGACTTCGCGTTTGAGCTTGACACCGCGGATCTCACCTTTGACGGTGTGCTGGAGTTTCTCACACCCGTGACCGTGAAGGGCGTCATCGAGAACCACGCGGGCCTTATCACTCTCACCGGCGCCATTGAGACGGATATTCTCTGTCAGTGCGCCCGGTGTTTGAAAGAGTTTCCGACGCGTTTTCGGAGAGAGACCGCCGCGTATCTCACCGAGGAGCTGGAGGACGAGGACAACGAGGACTACTACCTCCTGGAGGACGGCGTTGCCGACCTTGAGGAGATCGCCCGGGACGCGCTGATCCTCAATTTTGAGCCGAGGCTTCTTTGCCGTGACGACTGCAAGGGACTCTGTCCCAAGTGCGGCAAGGATCTGAACGAAGGCCCCTGCGGATGCGGGGAGGACCCAGACCCCAGAATGGCCGCGCTGCGGCAGCTTCTGGAGAAAGAATGAATTTGCGTAGGAGGTGTCATTATGGCGGTACCGAAGGGGAAAGTGTCCAAGGCGAGGAGAGACAGAAGGCGCGGCTCCAACTGGAAGCTGAGCGTTCCCGCTCTCGTGGCTTGCCCCAAGTGCGGCGAGCTTCATCTGCCCCACAGAGCCTGCAAGGCCTGCGGCACATACAATGGCCGTGAAGTCGTATCTGTGAACGAGTAATAGCGATTTAAGAAAAACGGCGGGTCGCACCCGCCGCTTTTTCATTAAGGGGGGTGAAGCCCATGGCGGGAGAAAGGAACCGAATCAAGGCCGTTTTGTCCGGCTCCCCGGCGGAGGAGGCCGGCATCCGGCCGGGGGACAGGCTCCTCACCGTGGACGGGAACAGGATAACCGACGTTTTGGACTACATGTACTACGCCTACGACGCGGAGAGCGCCTTTACGCTGGAGCGCGGCGGGGAGGAGTTCACCGTCCGGGTCTGCAAGGAGGCCGGGCAGGACGCGGGGCTGGACTTTGAGGACTACCTCATGGACGGTATGCGCTCCTGCGCCAACAACTGCGTATTCTGCTTTGTGGATCAGATGCCCCCCGGTATGCGGGAGACCTTGTATTTCAAGGACGATGACGTGCGCCTTTCCTTCCTCACAGGCTCGTACCTCACCCTCACCAACATGGGGGCCAGGGAGGTACAGCGCGTCATCGATTTGAAAATTTCCCCCATCAACGTCTCCGTCCACACCATGGATCCGCGTCTGCGCTGTGAGATGCTGGGCAACAAAAACGCCGGACGGGGCATCGAGATCCTGAAAAAATTTGCCCGCGCCGGCATTGAGCTCAACTGCCAGATCGTCTGCTGCCCCGGCCTTAACGACGGGCGCGAGCTTGACCGCACCATGAGGAGGTTGGCCCGTCTGGCTCCCCAGGTCCACAGCTGCTCCGTCATTCCCGTGGGCCTCACAAAATTCCGGGAGGGTCTCTACCCACTGAAACCCTTTGACAGGGAGCTGGCCCGCAGGACAGTCCGACAGGTGGAGCGCTTCGGGGAGCGGTGCCTTCGCCGCCACGGAAGCCGCGTCTTTTTCTGCTCGGACGAGATGTACCTGAAAGCGGAAATGCCCATTCCGCCCGACAGGTTTTACGAGGGCTACCCGCAATTGGAAAACGGCGTGGGGATGCTCCGGCTCCTCTATACGGAATTTGAGGAGGCGCTGGCGGAGGCGGAGGGGCCGGCAAAGGGCGCCCGCGCGGCCGTTGCCACCGGCGTCTCAGCCGCCAGGACCCTCGCCGAGCTCAGGGATCTTGCGAAGCAAAAATTCCCCAATATAAATGTGGAGATAATCCCCATAGTCAACGATTTTTTCGGTCACACCATCGATGTGGCCGGCCTTATCACCGGGAAGGATCTGATCGCTCAGCTCAAGGGCCGCGATTTGGGCGGGAAGGTCTATATAACCAACCGGATGTTGAAGGACGGCGAGAACATATTCCTCGACGATGTGACCGTGGAGGAGGCCGCACGGGAGCTCGGCGTTCCAGTCATACCCATGGAGAACGGGGGAGAGCCCCTGCTGGAGGTATTCCTATCGTAGCAGCGCCCGCGGGCGTCGATGTCCATCGGCCCGCGCACCAGATTGGAGGTAAAAAATGAGACCCTTAGTCGCCATTGTAGGCCGCCCCAACGTGGGTAAGAGCCTCTTATTCAATAGACTGGCCGGTCAGCGCCTCTCCATCGTGGAGGACACCCCCGGCGTCACCCGCGACCGGCTCTACGCCAAATGCGAGTGGTCGGGCCGCGCCTTTGACATTGTGGATACCGGCGGCATCGAGCCCAGTACCGACAGCGAGATCCTGACCTTCATGCGTGAGCAGGCCCTCATCGCCATCGACTCGGCCACCGTTATCATTTTTGTGGTCGATATACGAAGCGGCGTCACCGCCGCCGACCAGGAGGTGGCCGGCATGCTCCAAAGGAGCGGCAAGCCCGTGATCCTGGCGGTGAACAAGATGGACTCCGTGGGCCCTGTGGATCCGGAGATCTACGAATTTTACTCCCTGGGCCTGGGCGACCCCATCGCCTTGTCGGCCCTCCACGGCCACGGCACCGGGGACATCCTGGACGAGTGCCTCAAATATTTTCCCCCGGTGGAAGAGGAGGAGGCGGACAGCGACGCCGTGAAGCTGGCGTTCATCGGCAAACCCAACGTGGGCAAGTCCTCCATCGTCAACAAGATCCTGGGTGAGGAGCGGGTCATCGTCTCCGATATCGCCGGCACCACCCGGGACGCGGTGGACACGCCTTTTGAAAACGAGCAGGGAAAATTTGTCCTCATCGATACGGCCGGTATCCGCCGCAAGTCGAAGGTGGAGGACAGAGTGGAGAAATTTTCCGTCATGCGCGCTCAGCTTGCCATCGAGCGTGCCGACGTGTGCCTCATTATGATAGACGCCCGGGATGGGGTCACCGAGCAGGACACCAAGGTCGCCGGCATGGCCCATGAGGCCGGCAGGGCCTCGGTCATCCTGGTTAACAAGTGGGATCTGGTGGAGAAGGACGGAAGGACCATGGACAAGCTGAAAGCCGACATCCGGCGGGATCTGAGCTTCATGCCCTACGCGCCCATCCTCTTCGTCTCCGCGCTCACAGGACAGCGGGTGGAAAAAATATTTGAGCTTGCAAAGAGCGTCGACCAGCAGGCCAACCGCCGCATCACCACGGGACTTCTCAACAACGTCCTCGCCGACGCCCAGGCCAGAGTGCAGCCGCCCACGGACAAGGGCAGACGCCTGAAGATCTTCTACATGACCCAGGTGTCCGTCAAGCCGCCTACGTTCGTTATTTTCTGCAACGACGGGTCGCTCTTCCACTTCTCCTACCAGCGCTATCTGGAAAACCAGATCCGCTCCACCTTCGGCCTTGAGGGCACCCCCATACGCCTGATCATCCGCGAACGGGGAGAGAAGGACGAATAACTTATTACTCCCGCGATTAAATAATCGCGGGAGTAATAAGACCATGTTTTGCGGCTGCCGCGCAGCGGCGAGCAAAACGGCCTTTTGATCTTTTATTAAATCGGCTTTAGTTGCCGATTTAATAAAAGATTATGAACAGTGTTCCCGGTTACTTGAATTTGCGGGCGAAATGTGGTTAAATTGGTCTATTGAGATAGAGAAAGAGGGACAGATAATGGATAAACTTCTCTCTGTGGTCATACCGGCCTTCAACGAGGAGGCCATGGTGGAAAAGGCGGCGTCAACCATTGCGGGCGTCCTTGTTGAGGCGGGCATAAGCTATGAGCTCATCTTCGTGGACGACGGCTCCGGGGACGGCACCTGGGAGGCCATATTGCGCGCCCATGAGGCGGACAAGCACGTCCGGGGCGTCTCCTTTTCCCGGAACTTCGGCAAGGATCGGGCCGTATTCGCGGGACTTTCCAAGGCCAGGGGCGACTGCGTGGCCGTCATGGACTGCGACCTTCAGCACCCCCCCGAAAAGCTTCCGGAGATGGTCGATCTCTGGCGGCGGGGATTTGAGATGGTGGAGGGCGTCAAGCGCGACAGGGGAGAGGAGTCCGGCTTCCACAAGCTGTGCGCGGGCGCCTTTTACTCGGTCATCAGTAAGCTGGCAAAGCTCGACATGAAGCGCTCCTCCGACTTCAAGCTCATGGACCGGAAGGCCGTGGACACGCTCCTGGCCCTTTCCGAGGAGGACGTTTTCTTCCGGGGCCTTACCGCCTTCGTGGGGTTCAGGCGGGCCGAGGTGGAGTTTGACGTGGCCGAGCGGACGGCGGGTGAATCCAAGTGGTCCTTCCGATCCCTCGCCCGGTACGCCGTGTCCTCCGTCACCGCCTTTTCGGCGGCGCCCATGCAGCTGGCTACGGTTTTTGGCGTGATCTTCGCCGTTATCGCCGTCGTCACCGGCATTTTGTACGCCATTGTGGGATATGACGCGGAAGGGTGGCTCGTATTCCTTGCGGTCATGGGCCTTCTTGCCATCGCCTGCGTACTGGTGTGCCTCGGCGTCGTCGGCTACTACGTGGGCCGCGCCTTCCGGCAGAGCCTCGGGCGGCCCAGATTCATCATCTCCAGAGAGTGCGGTGAGTGATTTGAAGGAAAAGCTCAAGGACCTCATCACGAAATTCTTCGACAAGACCTTTTTGAAGTTCATCCTCGTGGGTATCGTCAACACTCTTTTCGGCACCGCTGTTATGTTCGGCTTCTATAATCTCCTGCACCTGAGCTACTGGCTCTCCTCCGCCGCCAACTATTTCTTCGGCAGCATCCTGAGCTACTTTCTCAACAAGCGCTTCACGTTTAAAAACACCGAGAAGGGCGCGGGGACGGTGATCCGCTTCGTGCTGGAGATCGGCGTCTGCTACCTCGTCGCCTACGGCGCGGCCAAGCCCCTGGTGCGGCTCATCCTCTCCGGCGCCTCAAAGACGGTGCGGGAGAACGTCGCCATGCTGGTGGGCATGGGGCTTTTCGTGATCCTCAACTACATCGGCCAGCGCTTTTTCGCCTTCGCGGAGAAGAAGAGCGGCGACGGGGGAGAGGAAAACCGGCCGTGACGTCGTGGCCGCGCGGCGGCGCGGCCTGTCGGACGCCTGACGGGCGGGGAAAGGGATAAAAATGGAAAAGGTCAAAAAGCTCAACAGCTCCCGCAAGGCCCGGTGGGCGCTTCTCGCCCTCATCTGGGCCTATGCCCTTTTACTCAATTTCCTCACTCACTATGTGGAGGACGACTTCGTTTACATGTTCCAGCTGGTCACAAAGGAGCGGCTTCGTACGGTGTGGGATATCTTTCCCTCCATGGCCATCCACGCCACCAACATAAACGGGCGGCTCCTCTGCCACGGCCTCGACCAGCTGTTCCTTCTCTGCCCCAAGGCGGTTTTCAATATCGTCAACGCCACGGCCGCCACGGCCCTTATATTTACGCTGTATAAGCTCGCCGCGGGCAGGGGAGAGGGGAACGCCGCCCTCCTGGCGGCCGTCGCCTTGGCCCTCTGGCGGTTCACCCCCGCCTTCGGGCAGACCTTTTTGTGGCAGACGGGATCCTTCAATTACTCCTGGGCGGTCACCCTGGGGATATTCTACCTTTGCCCCTTTGTCTCAAGATTCCGCTATGACGCAAAGCCCATGGAGACCCTGTGGAAGAAGCTCCTCTTCTGCCTCCTGGCCCTTGCCGTGGGCAGCTGGACGGAGATCACCTCCTTCGTCTGCGTGCTTTTGGCCTCGGTGTTTCTCCTCCTGGGCAGGCTTGTGAAACGGCAGTCCCTGCGCACCTGGCTGTGGGCGCCCGTTGCCTCCGGGGCGGCGGGCTTCACCCTGCTGGTCTTATGCCCCGCCGAACGGTCGGTGAAGATGGGCGGAGTGAATATCGCCGCCCTGCTTGAGGGCTTCATGCGCGCCACATCGATGCTTCAGAAGTACGGGCTCGTCCTTCTGGGCGTCTGGGCCGTGGGGATGGCCCTCGCCCTGATCTCCCGGTGCCGGCGGGAGGAGGTGTGGTGCTCCGCCGTATTCGCCGTGGGCGCCGTGGCCGCCAACTACATGATGTCCGCCGCGGAGTACTACCCGGAGAGGTGCTTTTGCACCACGGCCGTGATGCTCGTCCTCGCCGTCGCCATCCTCGTCCCGGAGCTTGCGCGCCGGGGACGCGCCGCTCTCTGCGCGGCCGCCGTCGCGGTGCTGGCGGTCTCCACAGCCTTCAGCCTCGTCAGCGGCGTGGGCGCCGTGTGGAAAACCCATGCGGCCGTTTCCGCCCGCGACGACGAGATCGCGGCGAAAAAGGCCGCGGGGGAGACTGACCTTGTGGTTCCGCGCGTCACCTCCGATAACCAGTATTGCGCCTTTTGGGGATTGTGGGATATCTCCGCCGGCGCGGACTTCTGGGTCAACCGCAATGTCGCCGCCTACTACGAGGTCAACACGATAAGAAGTCCCTGAAAAAAGAATTCGCGCCTTTTGCGAAGATTTGTCTAAAAAATGAAGTCCCCGTCCTAAAGGACGGGGACTTGCGGTTCATAGAGCCGATCGCGCCGTAAAGTATTTGATTCAACGGCGTATTAGCCATAATATCCGCCTTTGCGAATATTACACCGCACGGGTGACCTTGCCGCTCCTGAGGCAACGGCTACAGACGTAAACGTGGCGGGGGGAGCCGTCGACAACGGCCTTGACACGTTTGACATTCGGTTTCCATGTACGGTTGGACCTTCTGTGGGAGTGGCTCACCTGAATACCAAATGAGACGCCCTTACCGCAAAATTCACACTTTGCCATCTGTTGCACCTCCTTGCAGTGAAATCTGGCCGAGGGAATTCATAGCCTGTATATAATAGCAGAATACTTCCCAAATTGCAAGAAAAATTTTCGACAGGAATAAATTTTTTTTACATCCGGGGAATATCGATCACGGGATTAAAACGCCGCCTTCTTTTCCGGATGCCGAGCGGCGTCGGGCAAAACGGGGCCGGTGTGGTCTTTTGCGGGGCGTTTATATAAGACACATAAAAATTTTTCCGAAGCACTTGCCAAAATGCGTGATTTTGTATAAAATTATATGAGAGAAATTGTGCGCGGCACACAAAACGCGAATTTTGTTACCGAGGGGGACACACACATGGAAACTCAACACGGAATGCCGTTGAAGGCTCTTGTCGAGCAGGTGGGGCTGGAGATCCTGAACGCCTCCACAGACTTTGACAAAAAGCTCATTACCACCGCCGTCATCAACCGCCCGGGCCTTCAGCTCACCGGCTTCTTCACCAATTTCGCCACCGAGAGGCTGCAGATCCTGGGCCTCAACGAGGGCGCGTATCTGCAGCAGTTTTCCGAGGAGGAGCGCCGTGCGAAGCTCGGCAAGCTCATGGCAAGCGGCGTGCCCGCCATTATCATCGCCCATGACGTAAATATGCCAGAGGGCGCGCTGGATTCCGCCAGGGAGTATGACATTACCATCCTCAAGTCCCACCGCGAGACCGCGGAGCTGATCATCGAGCTCACCACCAAGCTCAACAATGCCCTGGCGCCGCAGATCATGCGCCACGGCGTCTTTCTGGAGGTCTACTCCGAGGGCGTGCTCATACTGGGCGAGTCCGGCATGGGCAAATCGGAGACGGCCATCGAGCTCATAAAGCGCGGCCATCACCTCATATCCGACGACGCGGTGATCATAAAGAAGGTCAACTCCACAACCCTCACTGGCACCGCCCCCGACCTTATCCGCAACTACATCGAGCTGCGCGGCATCGGTGTTGTGGACGTGCGCCGCATATTCGGAAACGGCGCCGTCAAGTGGAGCGAGAAGGTGGATCTGGTCATTAAGCTGGAAAACTGGAACGCGGAGAACTCCTATGACCGCATGGGCAGTGAGACCAACTTCATCGACATCCTGGGCGTCAAGGTGCCCTACATCGTACTGCCCATCCGCCCCGGACGCAACCTCGCCGTTATCATTGAGGTCGCCGCCATGAACAACCGTCAGAAACGCATGGGCCTCAACTCCGGCAAGGACTTTGCCGAGCAGCTGGACGACTATTTTGACAACCTGGAGAGCGATAACTGATGGACAAAACTCTTGACACCTTTGCCAAAGCGCTGAACGCCGGGTTCCCCGGCACGGCCATTTTTTTTGGAGAACCCATGTCCCGGCGCACCACCTTCAGGGTCGGCGGCACTGTGAGCCTTTTTGCCGAGCCAAAAGGGATCGAGGCGTTTGTTTGGGCCGTCAGGGAACTGCAAAGGCTCAAGCTCGACTACATGATCGTGGGAAACGGCTCTAACCTTCTCTTTTCGGAAAGGCCCCACGACATGGTGGTTCTGGGTACCGCTCGCCTTGATTCCGTCCGGATCAGCGGGGACAGCCTTATCTCCGGCGCGGGCGTGCTTCTCTCGCGCCTGGGAAGCGCCGCTTTGGAGGCGGGACTGACCGGATTGGAGTTTGCCCACGGGATCCCCGGTTCCCTGGGCGGCGGCATTTATATGAACGCCGGAGCCTACGGCGGGGAACTCCGTGACGTGGTGGAGGCTGTCACCTACCTTGACGGAGGCGGCGCCCTGCGCACGGTCTCCGGCACCGAGTGCGGCTTTTCCTACCGGCACAGCCGGTTTGAGGGGACAAAGGACACCATTTTGTCCGCTACCCTCCGCCTTCGCCCGGGCGACCCCGGGGAGATACGGGCCAGGATGGACGACCTGTCGCGCCGCCGCCGGGAGAAACAGCCCCTGAACTACCCCTCCGCCGGAAGCACCTTCAAGCGCCCGGAGGGGGCGTACGCGGCCCAGCTCATTGACGAGGCCGGCCTCAGGGGACTGACCGTGGGCGGCGCGCAGGTGTCGGATAAGCACGCCGGTTTCATTATCAATAGAGGCAATGCCACATTCGAGGACATCGTTTCCCTCATGGACACGGTAAGATCCAGAGTGTACCTGACCTCCGGCGTCCTCCTGGAGCCGGAGGTGCGCATCATCCCCTGAGCCGGCGGCATCCGTCCTATTCTCCCGAAACTGAGGTGATCCCATGGAAATGCTTATAATCTCCGGTCTCTCCGGCGCGGGAAAGAGCCGCGTGGCCGCCGCGCTGGAGGATCTGGACTTCTACTGCGTGGACAATATGCCCGCGCCTCTGATGCCGCTGTTCGCCGAGCTGTGCGCCGCCACAAGGGGACGCTACGAGCGTGTGGCGCTGGTGTCGGACATCCGCAGCCGGGACGGCTTTGACCAGCTCTTTTCCGCGCTGGACGAGCTTTCCTCCCGCGGCTTTGAATACAAGATCCTCTATGTGGACGCCACGGTGGAGACCATTGTCAAGCGTTACAAGGAGACCCGCCGCCGCCACCCCCTGGACGAGTCCGGCGGATTGGAGTCCGCCGTCCGCCGGGAGATAAAGGCCCTGGAACCCGTGCGCCGGAGAGCCGACTATATTATCGACACCACCGGTCTCACCCTTGGTAGACTCCAGCGCACCCTCTTCCGGCTCTTCGGGGCGGGCCAGCAGCAGAAGCTGCACCTGGCCGTCATGTCCTTTGGATACAAGTACGGCATTCCCATCGAGGCCGATCTTGTGTTCGATGTGCGGTTTTTGCCAAATCCCTTCTATGTGCCGGAGCTCACCAATAAGAGCGGCCTTGAGAGGGACGTGAGCGACTACGTCTTTGGCAGCGACATTTCAAGGCAATTCCTGACGCGGCTTGAGGAGCTTGTGGAATTTCTCCTTCCCAATTATGAGGAGGAGGGCAAGCTCACCCTTACCGTCTGCATCGGCTGCACCGGCGGCCGTCACCGCTCCGTGGCGGTCACCGAGGCCCTGGCCAGGCACTTCAACTCCCTGGGACAGGAGACCGAGTGCATCCACCGGGATATCAACAAGGCGTGAAAAGTGAGCGGGACTAAAAAAGGAGGTGGTGAACGTGTCCTTTTCATCCGACGTGAAAGCGGAGCTGTGTCGCGCCGAAATATCTTCCAGGACGGCCTTTTCCGAGGGCTACGGCGTCCTGCTTTTCTGTAACAGGTTCGACAGGGGGGAGATACGGATCGTCACCGGCTCGCCCCCCTTCGCCGCCCGCCTTCCAAAGCTCTTTTCCCGTGCCTTCCGCGCGGAGCTTGCCGAGCTTCCTCAAAAATGCGAGGGCGCCAAGCGCGCCTTCACCCTCACCGATCCCGCCTCCATCGCCGGGATCGTCGACGCCCTGGGCTTCAATTCCACCGGGCTTCTGACCCACCATGTCAATCTGGGACTTCTCGAGGACAACGCCTCGCGCGTTGCGTTCCTGCGGGGCGCCTTTCTCGCCGGCGGCAGCGTTACCGACCCGAAAAAGGGCTACCACCTGGAGCTGGTCACCGGCCACTGGTCGGTGAACCGGGAGCTGACGGCCCTCCTGCTGGACATGGGCTTCGAGCCCCGCACCGCCTCCCGGAGCGGGAATTATATAACGTATTTTAAGCAGAGCGACCTTATAGAGGATGTGCTCACCACCATGGGGGCTCCCCACGCGGCGATGGGCATCATGTCCGCCAAGATCGAAAAGGACATGACCAATCTTGTGAACCGCAAGGTCAACTGCGACACCGCCAACGTGACAAAGACCGTCGAGGCCAGCGCACAGCAGACGGCGGACATCCGGAAGCTGAGAGACAGCGGCGTTTTGGCCACCCTCTCCGACAAGCTCCGGGAGGCCGCCTCTTTGCGGGAGGAATACCCGGAGCTCTCGATCGGGGAGCTTGCGGAGCTTGCGGATCCCCCGGTCACCAAATCGGGCCTTTCCCACCGCCTCCGCAAGCTCTCGGAGCTTGCGTCCACCCTGTAAGCGCCGGACGCCGCGCCGGCCCGTCACCGACATTTACCCATCCCCCGAAAGGAGCCGCGCCATGTCCTTCACACACCTGCACGTCCACTCAGAATATAGCCTCCTTGACGGTGCGTGCCGCATCAGGGATCTGCCCCGCCGGGCAAAGGAGCTGGGCCAGACCGCCCTCGCCATCACCGACCACGGCGTCATGTACGGAGCCGTGGCCTTTTATAAGGAGTGCGTCAAAGAGGGCATCAAACCCATCATCGGCTGCGAGGTCTACGTTGCCCCCCGTACCCGCTTCGACATGGAGCGGGGGGAGGACTCCGTCCGCTACCACCTTATCCTCCTGTGCAAAAACGAGACGGGGTATAAAAACCTCTGCTACATGGTGTCCATGGGCTTTGTCCAGGGCTTCTACATGAAGCCGCGCGTGGACATGGATCTTCTGCGCGCCCACGCCGACGGCCTCATCGCCCTCTCCGCCTGCATCCAGGGGAAGGTGCCCCGCCTGATCCTGGAGGGCAGCTACGACGAGGCCAAAAAGACCGCCCTCACGTTTCAGGAGATCTTTGGCGAGGGCAATTACTATCTGGAGATCCAGGATCACGGCATCGCCGACGAGCGCGCCGCGGCCCGGGGCCTTATACGCCTTTCCCGCGAGACGGGCATCCCGCTGGTGCTCACAAACGACGTCCACTACCTCAGGCGCGAGGACGCCTACGCCCAGGACGTGCTCATGTGCATACAGACCGGCAAGACCTTGGACGAGCCGAACCGCATGAAATTTGAGGGCGACGGACTGTACCTCAAGAGCGAGGAGGAGATGCGCGCCCTCTTTCCGGATCTGCCGGAGGCGGCGGATATGACCGAAAAAATCGCCTCCATGTGCGACCTGCAATTCGAGTTCAACCATTACCACCTGCCTAAATTCACCGTTCCCGAGGGCTGTACCTCCCGTGAGTACCTGGAAAAGGAGTGCCTTGAGGGCCTCTCCCGCCGCTATGAGGGGGAGGCGTACGAGAAGGCAAAAAAACAGCTCTACCACGAGCTGGAGGTCATAACCCGGATGGGCTTTGTGGACTACTTCCTCATCGTCCAGGACTTCGTCATGTACGCGAAAAAGAACGGCATCCCCGTGGGGCCGGGGCGAGGAAGCGCCGCGGGCAGCGTGGTCAGCTACACCCTGGGCATCACGGACGTGGATCCCATCAAATACAGCCTCTTCTTTGAGCGCTTTTTGAACCCCGAGCGCGTCTCCATGCCGGATATCGACATGGACTTCTGTGAGCGCCGCCGGGGCGAGGTGGTGGACTACGTCAAGCGAAAATACGGAGCCGACCATGTGGCCCAGATCATCACCTTCAACACCCTGAAGGCCAAAAACGCCGTGCGCAGCGTCTCCAAGGTGCTGGGGCTCACCTTCGCCGAGGAGAATGAGCTGGCCCGCGCCATGCCCGACGACGCCAGGATGAGCATCGACGACGCCGTGCGCGTCTCGGCGCAGCTGAGGGAGCTGATGGAAAAGGACGAGCGCTATAAGCGGGTCATCGAGACGGCCCGGGCCATCGAGGACATGCCCAAGGACTACGGCACGCACGCAGCCGGCGTGGTCATCACCCGCGACCCGGTGCACACCTACATCCCCCTGGCCCTCTCCAAAAAGGACAACACCATCTCCACCCAGTACACCATGACCACCGTGGAGGAGCTGGGGCTTTTGAAGATGGACTTTCTGGGGCTTCGGAACCTGACGATCATCGACGACGCCGTCCAGGACATCCGCAAGGAGGAGCCGGGGTTCGACATATCAAAGATCCCCGTGGACGACAAGGCCACCTACGATATGCTGGCCGCCGGCAGGACCTCCGGCGTATTCCAGCTGGAGTCCGCCGGCATGACAAGCGTGGCCGTGGGCATGAAGGCCAAGAGCATCGAGGACATCTCCTCCGTGGTGGCCCTCTACCGTCCCGGCCCCATGGACTCCATCCCACGCTTCCTTGAGGCGTCCGTAAACCCTGAGAAGGTCACCTACAAGCACCCCATGCTGGAGCCCATCCTCAACGTCACCTACGGGTGCATCCTCTACCAGGAGCAGGTCATCGAGATCTTCCAGCGGCTGGCCGGCTACTCCCTGGGGCAGGCGGATATGATCCGCCGGGCCATGTCCAAAAAGAAGATGGCGGAGATCCAGAAGGAGCGGGAGACCTTCATAAACGGAGACGAGTCGAGGGGCATCCACGGCTGCGTGAAAAACGGCATCAGCGCCCAGATCGCCGGGAGCATCTACGACGAGATCAACGCCTTCGCCAACTACGCTTTCAACAAGGCCCACTCGGTGTGCTACGCCATCGTGGCCTACGAGACCGCGTACCTCAAGTGCCACTACCCCCGCCAGTATATGGCGGCGCTTCTAAGCTCCGTGCTGGGCATACCCGAGAAGGTGGCCGAGTATACCGCCGAGTGCGCGTCTATGGACATCAAGGTGCTGCCCCCCGATATAAACCGCTCCTTCACGCGCTTCACCGTGGAGGGCGGAAATATTCGCTACGGCCTCGTGGCGGTAAAAAACATCGGCACGAAATTCATTCACAGTGTGGTGGAGGAGCGCGGGACAAACGGTAAGTTTACTTCCTTCCGGGATTTCTGCGAGCGTATGTACGGCGCGGACATGTCCAGCCGCGCGGTGGAGAGCCTCATCAAGGCCGGCGCCTTTGACGCCTTGGGCGTCAAGCGCCGCCAGCTCATGCTTATCTGCGGACAGCTCCTCGACTCTATCGCCGACTCCCGGCGGCGCAACGTGGAGGGCCAGATGGATCTTTTCGGAACCCTCGGCAGCCAGGACGGGGAACAGACATCCGTACACGATATACCGCTCCCGGACGTGGAGGAGTATTCCGACCTTGAGCGTATGAGCATGGAGTGGGAGGTCACGGGCCTCTACCTCTCCGGCCACCCGATGGACGGTTACAGGGACTCGGCCAGAAGAATGGGCGCCGTCAGCATCGGCGCGGTCATGTCCGACTACGACGAGGATAAGGACACACACACCTTCAGGGACGACCAGGAGCTGGCTTTCGCCGGGGTCATCACCTCGTCCCGCACCCGCGCTACAAAAAACGGCGGTCTGATGGCCTATGTCACCCTGGACGACGGCACCGGCAGCATAGAGCTCCTGGTATTCCAGCGCACCCTGGATCAATCCGGCGTCTACATGCGCGAGGGAAGCCTTGTCTGGGTAAAGGCCCGCCTTTCCATCCGTGAAGGGAAGCCCCCCCAGGCGGTGGTCGGCTTCCTGCGCCCCATGACCGACGTGCGCCCGGAGTACGAGGAACAGAAGAGGGAGGAGCCAAAAAAACTATACGTCCGCCTGCCCACCCGGGACTGCCCGGAGTATGACAGAATAAAGCTGGTGCTCAACATGTTCCCCGGAAACCAGCGGATGATCCTCTACTTTACCGACACGCGCCGCCGCCAGGGCGCCGATTGCCTCATCCATCCGGCTCTTCTGGACGAGCTTCGCGGCCTTCTGGGCGAGGAAAACGTGGTGGTGAAATAAAATTGTTTACAAAGCGGCCCGCCGGACACCCCGTTTTTCGCGGGATCTTGCGTTTAAAATTTTTTCGCGCCCGCGGGCGCTGATTTCCGCAAAGCTTTGTAGACAGTCTGAAGCCTCCGGCTTAGCCGGAGGCTTTGACTTTATGGACATATTTTTTCGTACCCCACCCTCGGCGAACCGTCGGGCAGGTAAATGACCCCGCAGTAAACGTATCCGTTTTTCTCAAGGGTGTGCCGCATGACCACGTTCCCCTCATGGGTGTCGCACCGGAGAGAAGTGACGCCCTCCCCGCGGGCAAGTTTTCCGCAAAAGCTCATTATGGAGCTTGCCGCCCCGGAGTTTCTCGCCTCCGGGGCCACCGCTATGCGGTGGATGACGCCATAGCGCTCATTGTCCGTGACCCACCGGCCGCCGTATATGGCGTCGTAGCTCGGCTCGTGCCCAACGTACACCGCCGCCGTGGCGACCACGACGCCATTGGATTCCAGCACATAGGAGATCCCGTTTTCAATGTCCGCCCTGGCCGTGCCCGCGCCGGGGCCGCCGGTCTGCCACTGGTCGATGCCCAGGGCGCGTATCGCCGCCCTCGCTTTTTCATAGATTTCCGCCATCCTCGGAATGTCCTCTGTCCGCGCCAACCTTATCCGCATGAAAACGCCTCCGACTCGGTGATGTTATGATTATAGAGCTAAAACACGTATTTTTCAACCCGTCACGGTCGATCAACGAGTAAACATAATGTGAACGAAAATCTTTACCTTAACAAAAGGATATGGTACACTGGTCAAAA
>CANQBC010000014.1 GCA_947589225.1 uncultured Oscillospiraceae bacterium
TGTCAAGTGATTTTATTAAAAAAACATACCCCCACCTTCGCTTTTTAGCTCGGTGGGGGGTATGTTTGTGACATTGCCCGGTAACCCGGGGGGCTCTCAGTTTGTCAAAAAACTCAAGTCGAGCATTTTTTCCGGCGGCATGTACGTCGAAATTTGCCCCTTTTAGGTTCCCGGAGTGTACGAAGTGCATGGAGGGGACCGGCAAATTTCTTCCGTTGGCAAAGGCATAGCCTTTGTCAACGGGTTGAGCCCCCCGGTAACCCGGGGGGCTCCTATTTAATGTCTACTGAACAATCCCCATTTTTCTCCCACGGAAAAATGGGGGTTTCCGTTTTGCCGTTCCCTTATTTATATGAGCTTAAAGAGCACCAGCGCGATCCCGTAGACAATAGAGCTGGCCACCCCAAACACGATGACCGGCCCGGCGATAATGAACATTTTGGCGGCGGTGCCGGTGATATAGCCCTCGGTTTTAAACTCCAGGGCCGGAGAGACGATGGAGTTGGCAAAGCCGGTGATGGGCACCAGCGTTCCGGCGCCGGCGAATTTGGCGATGTCGTCGTAGATCCCCGCTCCTGTGAGCAGCGCGCCGGCCAGAACCAGTATGATGCTTGTGGCCGTGGCCGCGTTGTCCTTGGAGAGCCCCGCCGCGTCAAGCCCGTCCATGAGACCCTGTCCAATGCAGCAGATGATCCCGCCCACCAGAAACGCCTTTAACATGTTGGGTATGAGCTTTGAATTGGGCGTTTTCTTTTTTACGTACGCGGCGTATTCCTTGTTTGTCATTTTCATATCGATCACCTCGTGTGATTTTTTGTGAGATTAGCTTTTCCCGCCACGGAGCCTGTATTCACGTATTTTTTTCCAAAAGTTTACCCACGGGACAATAACATATTGAATTTGCGTGTAAAATCTGATAGAATTATTTTGGTTAGTTGTTTTTCCCACCGTTTGATCAGAAGGAGATGAGCTACCATGTTTTGTCCCAATTGCGGACGGCAGCTTCCCGACACTGCCAAATTTTGTCCCAGGTGCGGCGCACAGGTGAGCAACCGGCAGCCTGTGAAGCAGTCCGCGGCTCCTCAGCCCGTCGCGACTGTTCAGGGCGCCACGCAGCCGGTTCAACCTGTCGCTCACGCCGCGGCGGGGACGACCGCCGGGAAGAAAAAATCCGGGATCTCCAGTACCGCGCTGGGCATTATTGTGGGTATCGCCACGGCGGTGGTGATCCTTCTGGGCGTTCTCATATTCATGTATACCCAGGATCTTCTGCCCTTTGGCGGCGGGCCTGACCGCCAGCAGTCCGGGGATAAAGCCGGAGAGGACGACGGCCGGCCCTCGGGTAAGGACGACCACTCGCAGGAGGGCTCCGGCGGGCAGGAGTCCGGAGGCGGCCTTCCTTCACAGCCGGACGCGCCTTACCCCGACAGCGTCGATCTGGCGGCGCTTGTCGCCGATCCGGCCTCCTATGTGGGCCGGCATATCTGCGTCAACGCCGCCGTCTCCGGCGTCTGCCTCCAGAACGTCCAGGCCGACATTGTCTCCGGCGACGGCGATGTGCTCCCGGTCAATCTGGCCTTTGAAAGCGACGCCGTCCACGGCTCACCCAACCGGGACGACACCCTGTACATAGACGGCGATCTTGCGGTTCAGGGCGAGGACTTCTACTACTTCACGGGCGCGTCCGTCACCTTCACCGGCGGCGTGTTCGAGGGCCTGATGTGCGAATCCTCCGGCTCTATCCCGTGGGGCGTCCCCCTGCCCGTCACGGACTACGGGAAATTTGCCGGAACCTTCGCCACGGCGGGCGACGCCGACGCCTTCCTCGCCACCGGCGGGCCTCTGGCGGTCCTGAACGTCACGCCCACCGAGATCGCGTACACCGTCACAAACTACAACGCCGCCACCGGCGACGCCGCGCAGATCTCCGGGGCCGCCCCCGCCGACGGCTCCCCCGCCATCACCTACTACGGCGACGACGGCTGGGGCAACACCGTAGAGTGCCAACTTTCCCTTCTGTCCTCCGGCACTCTCCTCTTCTCCGCCTCCGGCACCGCCGACAGCGCGTATGTCTGGGATCTGGATCAGGGCTTTGCCCGCCTCATCCCCTGCTCCGGCTATGTCCCCCAGCTCTATGAGCCGCGCACCGACCACACCCAGGAGCTGATCGTCTCCAGCCGCGGCTCCTCCGCCACGCTGACTCTGCGCAACTGGGATCGGGGCGCGTGGGCGGATCTGTTCACCGCCTCCGCGTACCTCGGCTCCAACGGCATCAGCTACAACAAGACGGAGGGCGACAAGTGTACCCCCGCCGGCACCTTTGACATCCTTTTCGCCTTTGGCACCGTGTCCCGGACGCTGAATATCGACTACTACAGGATCAAGGCCGGGGACGTGTGGGTGGACGACGTGAATTCCTACTACTACAACACCATGCAGACCACCTCCACGCCCGGAAAGGACTGGAAGAGCGCGGAGGATCTGTACGCCAAATTCACCAATAACCGCTCCACGGCCTGCATTTACTTCAACTACAACGGCGACGGGCTTTCCGGCGGTTCGGCCTACTACAAGGGCGGCTCCGACCTGTTTATCGACGGTCTCGGCTCCGCCTCCACTATGGGCCCGGGATACGGCGACATTCGGATCTCCTCCGCCGACATGGAAACGCTTCTGTCCCTGCTGGATTCCGACCGGAACCCAAAGCTGATCATTTCCTGATATGAGAAAAATTATTCCTTTTATCGTCTGTATGGTGGCCGCCGCCTCCGCGCTTCTGCTTGCTCCCGCTGTGGGTGAGTTAACGGCTCCGGCATCTGACGGCGGCGCCCCTCCGCCGTCGGAGGAGGTCGATCTGACATCCTCTCCCGACGACCCACTTCCCGGCGGGCCGGTTTCCAACGCCGCCGTTCCCGACGGCGCGGGCTCCGGCAATGCGGACAATGGATCCGGCGGCATCGCCGGGGCGGGCGAGCAGGCCGCTGCCCGTCCCGGTGACACGGATGGCGCCGGCGAGGCGGGTGAGGTCGATGACGCGCCCGAGGCGCCGGTCGTTCCCGAGCTTATGTCACGGCGCCTGGACGAGTCCGGATTCGAAGCGGAGGATATTGAAGGCTCTCAGCTTATTATCGTCAAATCCGCCGGCAATACGGCGCGGGTAAGCGCCTTTGAATACACCGAGGACGGCGCGTGGAGCGTCATTTTGGAGGAATGTCCCGGCCATGTGGGCAGGAACGGCGTCTCCGCGGCCAAGGTAGAGGGCGACGGCATGACGCCGATGGGACTTTTCGCTATTCCCAGCGCCTTTGGCAACGAGCCGGATCCCGGTTGTCTGCTCCCATATCGTCAGGCCACGGAAAAGAGCTATTGGGTAGACGATCCAGACTCGGCAAGCTACAATATGTGGGTGGAGGACGACGGAGAGCGGGACTGGAAGAGCGCCGAACACATATCCGACTATTCCTCCGCTTACGCCTACGCCGCGGTCATCGCCTACAATACCGACCCCGTAACCCCCGGCGCCGGATCCGCTATTTTTCTGCATGTTGGCTCCAACCCCACCTCGGGGTGCGTATCCGTGTCAAAGGACAATATGCTCCTGTTCCTCCGATGGCTTGACCCCGGCAAAGGCCCGAAAATACTGATATTCTGAAAAAACGTCCGCCGTTCGGCGGACGTTTTATACTAATCCCCAATTAATAGCTTTAATTCGCGACGGTCTTTTTCACGTCATGCATCGTCAGCCGTCTTGGCAATACGCAAGTATTCCCCGCGGCGGCTTCCTCGCCTGACACGAAAAAACCTCGCCGCTCGGTAAAAGCTTTTAAATGGTGATTCGTATTAGATCGCGGGCAAACCGTAAAATGAAATTATCCAGGACATGTGCCCGGATAATTTCACCTTTTATTTGCAAGGGCGGGGCCGAAGCCCCGCCCTTCGCTTATGTTCGCCCGACCGGAGGCTCTCAGTCCAGGAGAAAGTCCCGCACCCTTGAAAGATCCATTTCCGGGAGTACCAGATCCGCCTCCGGCGCCGGCTCATCGGGGGATATATTGGAGTGGATGTACACGGCCGCCAACCCCAGGGCGCGGGCGGGCCGGATGTCGCACTCGCCGTCGTTGCCGACCATGACGGCGGTAGCGGGATCTATGCCTCGCTGGGCGAGGAGCGTCATAAAGAAGCGGGGATCGGGCTTTTTTATTCCGTAGTCGGAGGACAGGTATATGCCGTCGAACAGCTTATCGATACCCGTCTTTCTCAACTCAAGCCGTGTAAAGATGGCCTGGGCGTTGGAGAGGAGCCATACCTTTTTGCCCTTTTCCCGAAGCTCCGAAAGCAGCTTCCGAGCACCGGGGTAGAGGCGTATGTATTCCATGGACGCGTCACGGAAAAGCTCGCCGGTGCTGACGGCCAGCTCCATACCGGCATCCACCCCTCTGTCCAGATACAGCCGTTGAAAGACGTATTGAAGCTCTATCTCCGGGTGGGCCTCGTGGTCGTCGCCGCGCAGCCGGGGCGAACCCCGCTCAAACTCGGCGACGGTGGCAAAATACCCTGTTTTCAGTTCCTCCGGACTGTATTTCGCGCCGTTTTCGGCATACACGCGGGCCATCTCCGCCCAGAGCCCGGGGCTTTGCTCGTCGGTACGGATGTCGATCAGCGTACCGTAGAGGTCAAAGATCACGTTTTGAAAGCTCATCTTGTCCCTCCCTCATACATCATCCGCGCCTCCCAGGGGCGCAGGACGTCCGAGACGCCTTTGTAATTTCCGATCAGGATTTCCGCGTTCTCGAAGCCGGCCGGGACGGTGTATTTGCGCGCGTCGCCGGACATGTTGCAGATGACCAGGAGGCGTTCCGCGTCCGTACACCGGGTATACACGAAAAGCGCCTCATCCTCCGGCTCCAAAAGGGTGAACTCGCCGTCCCGGAATACCGGGTGCTTCTTGCGAAGGGCGATAAGCTTTTGGTAGAAGTAAAAGACGGAATCGGGGTCAGCGAGGGCGGATCTCACGTTGATCCCCCGGTAATTTTCGTTTACCGCGAACCAGGGCCTCCCCGTGGTGAACCCGGCGTTTTCCGAGGCGTCCCACTGCATGGGCGTCCTGGCGTTGTCTCGGCTGCGGGCACGGGCGGAGGCGAGGATCTCGCCATCCGGATATCCCCTCGCCCGCCGCTCGGCGATCATGTTCACCGTCTCCACGTCCTCGTAATCGGACAGCCCCAGAGGCACGTTGGTCATACCGATCTCCTCGCCCTGGTATATGTACGGCGTTCCCTCCATCCCGTAGAGCATGGCGGCCAGGCACTTGGCCGACTCCACCCGGAAAGCCGTATCGTCGCCCCACCGGGAGACGACGCGGGGGAGGTCGTGATTCTCAAGGAACAGGCTGTTCCAGCCCTCCCCGTGAAGCTCCCGCTGCCAGCGCTCAAAGCACCGCTTGAGCTTGGGCAGCGGCAGGGGGACGGCGTCCCACTTCTCAAAGGACTGATCGAGGCATATATGCTCAAACTGAAACACCATGGAGAGCTCCGACCCGTCGGGAGCGCTCCATTTTTTCGCCTCCCCGGTATCCGCGCTCCACGCTTCGCCCACCGTGACGATGCCGGGCTCGATAAAGGCGTTTGCCGAGAGCTCCCGGACGTACTCGTGGAGCTTCGGCCCGCGGGCGGTGATCTTTTTGTCCGGCTCCTTGGCTATGGAATCAATGACATCCAGCCGGAACCCCTCCACGCCCTTGTTCACCCAAAAGCGGATCATATCGTAAAGCTCCCGCCGCACCCTGGGGTTATCCCAGTTGAGATCCGGCTGTTGAACGGCGTATTGGTGAAAGTAGTACTGCCCCAGCTCCGGCACGTACTCCCAGGCAGAGCCGCCGAAGCATGCCCGCATATCGTTTGGCGGCGTTCCCGGCTCGCCCTCACGCCACACGTAGTAGTCGTGATACGGGTTGTCCCGGCCCTTCAGCGCCTCCCGGAACCAGGGGTGCCTGTCGGAGGTGTGGTTTAAGACCAGATCCATAATGATCGATATACCCCGCTTTTTGGCCTCCGAAATGAGCCGTTCCATATCCCTCATGGCACCATAGGGCGGCCAGATGGCGCGGTAGTCGGATATGTCGTAGCCGTTGTCGACCTGGGGCGAGTCCAGCACCGGCGACAGCCAGATCCCATCCACGCCCAGCTTTTCAAGGTAGTCGAGGCGGCTTATGATGCCGGGGATGTCCCCCAGGCCGTCTCCGTCGGAGTCCTGAAAGCTCTTGGGGTAGATCTGATAGAATACGGCGGACTTCCACCAGCCATATTTTGTCTTGTCAAGCATTTCACTCCGCCTCCCGCTCGATTTCTTCCAATTTCTCGTAAACCCGGAGCAGCTCCCCCACGCTCCACGCCTGGGCGAAGCAGCCCTTGGACGGCCCCGGCGCGCCGCCGTCGTAGATCTCCGGCAGCTGGCCCACGCAGCCCTCCCGAAGTATATCGGGCATGGACGCCAGAAGCCCTCGAACCGTTTTCGCGGCGTCCGGCGTATCGCCGTTTACCTTCAAATGCGCCAGGTAATACGCCCCCGCCGGGAAGGGCCAGACGGTGCCCTGGTGGTAAGCCAGATCCCGTTCCAGCTGCGGGCCTCCGTAGAAGGGGTGGAACTCCGGATCCTCCGGCGAAAGCGTCCGAAGGCCGCGGGGCGTGTAGAGGTACTCCCCCACCTTCTCCACCACGCGCCGTTCCTTTTCCGGCGGGAGAGGCGTGAAGGGCATGGATACAGCCCAGATCTGATTGCACCGAAGCTGCGTGTCGGCCCTTGTGCCGGAGAGGACGTCCCGCAGGAAACCCCTATCCTCCATCCAGAACTTTTCATTGAAGGAGCTTTTCACCTTTTCGGCCAGGGCCTCAAATTCTTCTCCGCTCTCCCCCGCTATGGGGGCAAGCCGCGCCATGGCGCAGAGGTCTGAGTACCAGTAGGCGTTTATCTCCACGGGCTTTCCGTGACGAGGGGTAGGCAGGATATCGCCAACGCGTACGTCCATCCAGGTCACCTGGTCAAAGCCGGCCCCGGCGGAGATAAGTCCGTCTGTGTCCATCTTTATGGCGTACCGGGTGCCGGACCGATAGGCGTCCACAATGTGTTTCATGGCGGGCCACGCCTCACGGACGAACTCCTGATCCCCGGTCTTTTCAAAATAGAGCCACACGCCGTTTATGAAGAGGAGCGGCGCGTCGGCGGAGTTATACTGCGGCTCCTCCTGCCCCTCGGGAAAATAGTTGGGCAGGAGACCGTCTTTTTCGTAATGTATAAAGGTTCGCAGGATACTTTTGGCGTCCTCGAACCGGCCGGTCGCCAGGGCGCAGCCCGGCAGGGCTATCATGGTGTCCCGGCCCCAGTCGCCGAAGAAGGGATAACCGGCGATCACGGTCTTGCCTCCGGTGGAGGCGCGGTAGGCGATATACGCATCCGCGGCCCGGGCAAGCTCACGGGCCTCGGGGGACACAAAGCCGGCGTTTTCCGCAAGCTTCCGCTGCCTTTCGCGGCACTCCGCCAGGATTGAGCCGCCGGATCGGCGCGTCTCCTCAGTGGAAAAGACGATCTCCAGTGTCCCCCTTTCCCCGGCGGGGACGGCGACGGACGCGGCGCAGCAGAAAAACCCCCTGCCCGAAGGACGTTTGCCGTCCTTCTCCTCGTCGGCGTAATACAGGCTCTCCGATCCTTCCGGTATCTTTTCGACCGGGCGGCTCGCGTGTACAAAGACCCGAAGTCCTCCCGCCTCCACCCCGCCCCGGTCGTATTCCGCCTCCGGGGGCGTCTGCGGCGGCTCCCCCTTCTGAGCCATCTGGAAAACGGGCGTCAGGGTCAGCGTACACGGCGCGGGGGAGGCGTTTTCGATCTCGTAGACCACCGCCGAGGTGTTCTCGTTTCGCGCCATGCCAAATCCGCGGGTGACCTTGACGCCGCGCGCCTCATATACCCACTCCGGGACGCCGTCAAAGGTGAAGGCGGCCAGGCTCTCGATCCCGTTCTCCGTCTGCGTCCCGTCCGCAAAGCTCTGGGTGGAGAGGAAGATGGTCTCCCCGCCCACGGTAAGCTCCTCCTTCATCCGGTGGACGAGGGTGTAACGGCGGCTCGGAGATCTCGCGGCAACAAGGAGCCCCTGATCGCAGCGTGTGACCGAGAAAGCCGCGGAGGTGGAGGCAAAGCCGCCCAGGCCATTTGTCAGGAGCCAGCAGGTGTCCTCCCCCCCGCCTGTTTTAAGGTCATTTTTGTCAAAGGAAAATTTCACTTTAATCCCTCCGTTGGTTGATCGGCCGGCAATTACGCAGGGCGGCCCCCGGCTTTATAGTCGGGGGCCGCCCATTGCCCCTTGCGGGGCCGGTAATTACTTGCCGCGTTTCTTGTCGCGGATGTTAAGGACAATGCCCACCACCGCGGCCAAAGCCACAGCGGCGACGGCGGCAATGGCGGCGATCATGCCCACATTGGAGCTTTCGCCGGGAGTTTGGGCGCCGGTGTCGCCGGGAGTGGGCTCGGGCTCGATCTCGCCGGGGACGGGCTCCACGGCCTTGCCCCTTATGAGCACCAGGGCGGAGATGGGGTCAATAGATGCCTTTCCGGAGAAAGTATCCACCGGCTCGGTGCCGGCGGTCTCGCCGTTGATGTACACATCCCACTCATAGCCCTCCGGGAGCTGGATTTCCTGTGTCTCGGCGGTGCCATTGAAGGCAACGTACATGCCCTCGGCGGTCTCGCCCTCCACGCCGCCGGCCAGTTCAAAGGCGGCCACGCCCTTGGGAAGGCCGCTCAGCATGGTGATGGTATCCTGCACCTGTCCGGCGTCGGTCATTCTGAGGACCGGATGCGCCTTGCGGAAGGCGATGAGGCCCTTGTAATAGGCAAAGACATCGGCGTACTCCGCCTCGTCAAGGTCGCTCCACTTAATGGCGTTGACCTCGTCGGTGGCGTTGTAGCTGTTCTCGTTGAAGGTGCCGTCGGGATTTACCTTGGTCCTCAGCATCTCCTCGCCGGCCTGCATAAAGGGTATGCCCTGGCTGGTCATGTAAATGGCCGCGGCGAGGTTGTTCATGCGGATGAGGTTTTCCCGGCTCTCATTGGGTCTGGAGAGGGTGATGCGGTCAATGAGGGTATTGTTATCGTGGCAGGAGGCGTAGTTGACGGTCTGGGCGGGCGATTTGCACCAGACGGGCTTGCCCATAAAGCACTGACTAATGGTCGCGACCTTGCCGGTGTCGCCGGAGACAAAGCCGATGCCCTTGTCAAACACGCTGCCCTTGAGCGCGTCGCGGATGGTGTCGCTGAAATAGGCAAAGCCGGGGGTCTTGGTGGAGTTGGGCTGGGTCGCCATGTCGACGCCGTCCTTGGTGACGGCGGTAGTCATCGTCCAGCCCTCGCCGTAGAAGATAACGTCGGGCCTCTCGGCGTGGACGGCCTCCACCAGCTCGTTTATGGTCTGGGTATCCAGAAGTCCCACCAAATCGAAGCGGAAGCCGTCGATGTGGTATTCGTCCGTCCAGTATTTGACGGAGTCCACGATGTACTTGCGCACCATGCTCCTCTCGGAGGCGGTGTCGTTGCCGCAGCCGGAGCCGTTGGAGTAGGCGCCGTTTTCACCGATGCGGGAGAAGTAGCCGGGAACCAACTGGTTGACACAGAAGTCCGAGGCGCTTTGCACGTGGTTGTATACCACGTCCATGATAACGGAGAGGCCCTCGTCGTGCATGGCCTTGACCATCCGCTTCATCTCGCTGACCCTGACCGCCCCGTTATAGGGATCGGTAGAATAGCTTCCCTCCGGCACGTTATAATTGACCGGGTCGTAGCCCCAGTTGAACTGCGGCTGGTCGAGCCTCGTCTCGTCCACGGAGCCATAGTCGTAGATGGGCAGCAGATGGACGTGGGTGGCGCCCAGCTCCTTGATGTGGTCGATGCCGGTGGCCATGCCGCCGGCGGTCTTTGTGCCGGTCTCGGTGAGCCCCAGGAACTTGCCTGTGTTCTTGATGCCGGAGCTTGCGTCGGCGGAGAGATCCCGGACATGGAGCTCGTAGATCACGGCATCGGTGTAGCCCAGGGCGGCGTTGGGGTTTTTGTCCTCCGCCCAGCCCTCGGGGTCGGTGGAGTCAAGGTCGATTATCATGCCGCGCTTACCGTTGACGCCGGTGGTGCGGGCGTAGGGATCCACAGTCTCGTGTACCTCGTCGCCGAGCTTGGCCTCGAAGGTGTAGTAGGTGCCGTTCAGATCCCCCTCCTTTTCCGCGACCCAGGTGCCGTTGACGTCGGCGGCCATGGGGATTGTCTCGATCAAATCGTCGGCGCCATCGGTGCCGCTTTTATAGAGGTTCACGGACACGCCGTCCGCCGTAGGCGCCCATACGCGGAAAGCGGTCTTCTCCGCCGTCCAGGTCGCGCCCAGGTCGTCGCCTGTGTAGGTATATTGGGACTCAAAACTCTCAGTGGAGTAAATATTGGGCATTGTTATCTTGTACTCCGTTCCGTCGAAAATAAGTTTGTAGCTCTGATTGAGGTCCATGGCGGGGACGGTCAGCGCGTACTGTCCCGCGCCCGTCTCGGCCGCCTCGGCGATCTCCACCTTGCCCTTAGGTCCCTGGATGGTGAACGCCTCCTTGGGCTCTCCCTTGACGGCGCCGGTGGTGGTGACGGAGACCGTGCCCGTCTTGTCGTCCGCCGCGGGGGTGTACTTGGCCCCGGAAACAAGAACGCCGCTGACCACGTCGTCGCCGTCGACGCGTGTGTAGCCCTCCACGCCGGACTCCACGTAGATGTGTACCGTGCCGCGAACCACGTCGGGCAGCTCGATGAACTGATCCATGTCCACATCCTTGGCCGCCCAGCCGCTGCCGCCCTGGCGGACGATAAAGCCGACCCTCGTGACGCCGGGATTTACCGGGATCACGGCGACCTGCTCGCCGTCAACCTCGGTAAATGAATATCCGGCCCCGTCCTGCCCGTCGGCCCATGCCCACACGTCCCAGTCGTCATAGGCCCCGTCGGGCCTGTTGTAGTGGAGCGCGATGGTGACCCCGCCGGATGAGGCGAGAACCGGCACGGCGCATGCGGCCGTCATGGCGACGACCATACACAGCGCCAGAATACCGCTCAGGGCGCGTTTTTTTGTGCTGATATTCGTCTTTTTCAAATCGATCCCTCCGTTTTTCTCCCTTGCGGGAGTATTGTCCCCTTTCGTTTTTCCTCCCGAATGACGCGTTTTGCCCGCGAGTCTGCTCAGCCGACTTTCAGCACCACGCTGGTCTGTCCGGACAGGGTCAGCGCAGTCCCCTCAAGGCTCGCCGTGCCGACGCCGATGTAGGAGGAGAGTTCCGCCGCGTTTATCCCCACCGTCGACAGATCCACGGTGGTTTCGTTTTGGGTGGTATTGTGAATGACGGCCGTGGTCTCGCCTTCCCAGGTGGAGGTGAAGCCTCCAACGTTGGTATCCGCGAAGCTCAGGGCGGTGTAATCGCCCCGCGCTATGGCGGGATTTGCCTTCCTTATCATGATGAGCTTCTTATAATAGCTGAACAGACTGGCGCCGTCGCCCAGCTGTTCCGCCGCGGTGGCGCTGACGCGGGTGGAGCCGTAAGTGCTGCCCTCCGGATCACGGATAGTGTCCCCGTCGCCCCACTCCATCTTGAGCCTGCGGTTGGCGTCGGTATTGGCCCCGCCCCGGGAGCCGAGGGCGCCCAGCTCCTCGCCGTAGTAGATGAACGGCGAGCCGGAGGACAGAAGGTAAAGATTTGCCGCGATCTTCATCTGGCCGCTGGCCTCGGTCAAATATCCCGCGGCGCGGTCGGTATCGTGGTTCGCGATGAAGGGGACGATCATGGCGTCCTCGTTCATGGCGGTGACCCGCTCCACATAGGCATCCACGTAGCTGACGAACTTGTTTACGTCCCCGGCCCGGGCCGTCCGGGCGATCATACCGTCCGTCTGGGCCATGGTGAAGTCAAAGCAGTTGAGGGCCGGGAAGTACCGATCCGTCACCCCGTCAGAGTCCCAGACCTCGGCCACGGTGTAAATATCGGGCTTGACCTTGCGAAGCTCGTCCGTATACCACTTCCAGAATTCGGCGCTTTTGTCGTTGTCCCCGAAGTAGATGTACTTGGCCGCGTCGAACCGGAACCCGTCGACACCCAGGTCGAGGTAGTATTTCGCCACATCGAGCATCGTCTGACGGACTTCCGCGTTGTCATAGTTGAGCTCGGGCATGGAGCCCGAGAAGTTGCACTCGTAGTAGTCGGAGCTTCCCGGTATCTTTGAAAACGTCCTGCCCGCAGGAGCCGTCTCCCCGGAGGCGTAATAGCTGTAAAAATCATAGTACGGGTCGGAGGTATCCCCGTTTTTGTGGGCGTTCTTAAAAGCGGTAAACCACTGGTTGTTTGGGCCGGTGTGGTTGATGACAAGGTCTAGAATGACCTTCACATTGCGCTCATGGCACAGCTCCAGCAGCTCCTTCAGATCCTCCTCGGTGCCGAAGTCCGGGTCGATCTGGTAGTAGTCGTCCACGTCGTACTTGTGGTAGGTGGGGGATTTGAAGATGGGCGAGAGCCACAGCCCCTCCACCCCTAGGCTGAGGCCCGAATCGTCGTCGCCGTCGTTCAGGTAATCCATGCGGTTTATGATGCCCCGCAGGTCGCCGGTCCCGTCCCCGTCGGAGTCGGAGAAGGAGCCCACGAAGATCTCGTAGAACACCCGGAAGTTGTCCTCCGTGGCCGAGATAGCCTCACCAGACAGCTCCGGCATACTGATACACGCCTCGCCGGAGGCGCTGAGCGTGTACTGGCCGGTCTTGTCTTTTGGAGATCCGTCCGCCGTGGAGCCGCCGGCGTCGCCGTTTTCTCCCGTATTGTTTTTTTCGCCGTCGTCCTTATTTGTCCCGCCGTTTCCGGCGCAGCCGGAGAGCAGGAGAAGCAGCGCCAGCGTCAGGGCCAAAAATCGTCTTTTCATTTTATTCCCCCTCGTCAGTCAGGAGTCAAAAGTATTTATTACAGTGAAATGGTAACGTTTTCAACAGGAATTTTAAAGGGGGCTGTGACCGTGAACGGTCACAGCCCCCTCAAATGCGTCATAATGCTTTGGGAAAGGTTTTTCTGTAATCAGGCGAGCAGATTCTTCTCGGTCTCGGGGTCAAACAGGTGCATGGCCTTGCCCTCGAAAGTGATGTGGAGCTTGGCTCCGGCAACCAGCTGCTTACGCTCCTCCTTGCTGAGATCCAAGGTCGGGACGCGGACGATAAGACGGGAGCCGTCCTCTGTGTCGACGTGGAGATGGAGCTCGGAGCCCATCATCTCGTCCACCACCAGGGTGCAGGGGATGGCGTGATCGGCGGCCTTGGCAAGCTCGATATGCTCGGGGCGGACGCCCAGAAGCACCGGGCCGGGCTTGATCTTGCGGTCGCTGAGGGCTTTGCCCTTGTCGCCGTCCACGGGGATCTTGGCGCCGAAGGGGGTCACATAATATTTGCCGCCCTCAAGAACCAGCTGGGTCTTGACAATGTTCATCTTGGGCGCGCCAATGAATTCGGCCACGAACAGGTTGTCGGGCATGTCGAACACCTCGTCCGGGGAACCCACCTGCATAATGAAGCCGTCCTTCATAATGACGATGCGGTCAGCCAGGGTCATGGCCTCTGTCTGGTCATGGGTGACGTAGATAAAGGTGGTGTCCAGCTTCTGGCGGAGGAGGATGATCTCGGCGCGCATCTGGTTGCGCAGCTTCGCGTCCAGGTTGGAAAGCGGCTCATCCATCAGGAACACCTTGGAGTCGCGGACCATGGCGCGGCCGATGGCCACGCGCTGCCGCTGGCCGCCGGACAGAGCCCTGGGCTTGCGCATCAGGTACTCGGTGATGCCCAGGATCTCCGCGGCCTTGGTAACCTTCTCATAGATCACGTCCTCGGGGATCTTCTTAAGACGCAGGGAGAAAGCGATGTTGTCGTAGACGGACATGTGGGGGTAAAGAGCGTAGTTCTGGAATACCATGGCTATGCCGCGATCCTTGGGCTGCAGGTCGTTGACAACCTCGCCGTCGATCTCGACGGTGCCCTCGGAGATCTCCTCCAGGCCCGCGATCATGCGCAGCGTTGTGGACTTACCGCAGCCGGAGGGGCCGACAAAGACCACGAATTCCTTGTCCTTGATGTCAAGGTTGAAGTCGTGTACGGCCACGACGTTCTTGTCATATATCTTTTTGACGTTAGTAAGTTTTACACTTGCCATATCCTGTGTTCTCCTTTCAAATTAGCCTTTGACGGCGCCGCCGGTAACGCCTTCGACGTAATACTTCTGCAGGCAGAGGAAGAGGATGGTCACGGGGACCGCGACAATGACGCCGCCGGCGCAGAAGGTGGTGTACATTCTGGCGATCTGGTCATTGGTCAGCCAGCTGTACATACCGACGGCCACGTTGTAGCCGGCGGAGGTACCGAAGGCCACGTACCGGGCAAAGACGTAGTCGCCCCAGGGACCCATGAAAGCCGTCAGGATGGTGTAGATGACGATGGGCTTGGCAAGGGGCAGGATGATCTTATAGAGCACCTGTAACCTTGTGGCGCCGTCCACACGAGCCGCCTCGTCCAGGGACTTGGGGATGGTGTCAAAGAAGCCCTTGGAGACGTAGTAGCCCATGCCGGAGGAGGCGCAGCCCACCAGGATCAGGCCGGGCACCGCGTTGGCCTGGGTCAGGCCCAGATCCGCCAGAACCCTGTACAGGATGATCATGGTGAGCATCCCGGGGAACATGCCCAGGATCAGCATGAACCGCATCAGGGGTCCGCGCAGCTTAAAGCGGAAGCGTGAAAGGGTATAGCTCATGCAAAGCTGGATGACGGTCACCAACACCGCCGAAGCCAAAGCGATGATAAAGGTATTCAGATACCAGCGCTTGAAGTCGGAGTTCCAGAGGTTTATGTAGTTCTGAAGTCCCCACTGGTGAGGTATGACGTAGCCTACCTGATAGGTGCTCTCAACGCGGAAGGACTGGAGAACAATAAATACGAAGGGGATGAGCCAGATGATGCTGATGATGATGAGCAGGATATAGATGGCGGTGTTGCTGGCGCGGTTGAGCGCTCGGAGGCCCATGTGCCGCTTGGCGGTTTCATTCTTTTTCATCACTGGAAGTCCTCCTCATTCTTGATAGAGGGCAGCACGTTGTACACGACCAGGGAGATGAGCGCCACCACCACAAAGACCATGATGCCGACCACGGAGGCCAGATAGTACTGGGACTCGGCGCCTGTGGTGATCTTGAACAGCCACGTGATCAGCAAGTCGGTGTACCCTACCGAACCCGCGGCGCCCGAGGCGGCCGGATTCGTGGGCGCGCCTCCGGTCAGAAGGTAGATGACGTTGAAGTTGTTCATGTTGCCCGTAAAGCTGGTGAGCAGATAGGGGCCGGTGATGAACAGCATATACGGAAGGGTGATCTTGGTGTACTGCTGCCATGCGTTGGCGCCGTCGATGCGCGCCGATTCATAGAGATCCGCCGGGATATTCATAAGAATACCGGTGGTGATCAGCATAAGGTAGGGGATACCGATCCAGACGTTGATAAGGATAACGGAGATCCTCGCCCAGGTGGCATCCTCCCAGAAGGGAAGCGGCTGTTTTATCCAGCCCCAGTCAAGGAGCGTGAGGTTTATAAGTCCGTTCCTCGCGAACATCTTGGAGACGTACAGCAGGGAGATGAACTGGGGGATGGCCACGGTCATAACAAGGATGGTACGCCACATCTTTTTCAGGTGTATGCCCTTCTTATTGATCATCATGGCCACAAACATACCCAGGAAGTAGTTGGTGAAGGTGGCCAGGAACGCCCAGATCAGCGTCCAGGCCAGGATCTCGCCGAAGGTGGCGGAGTAGGACTGCCCGCCGCCGGCGCTCTTCCAGGAGAACAGGGTATTGAAGTTATCAAGGCCAACCCATGTAAAGAGGTTGTTTGAGAAGCCGTTGTGCGCGCCGTCATAGTTGGTAAAGGCCACGAGGATCATGAACACAATCGGCAGTACCGTGAATACCAGAATACCGGTGAGAGGCAGAGCCAAAAGGGTCTTGTAGAACTGCTCATCCACCATGGAGCGAAGATCGTCCTTGTCGCTCTTGAGTTTCTTGCCGCTCTTGAGGAACTGCTCGGCAAGCTTGTTCTGCTTGACATTGAGCCGCCAGGTGTAGATGAAGGCTACGATGAAGAAGATGGTCAGCACGCCGTAGAGCAGGATCTTGAAGGAGTTGTCGTTGTAAACCGTGGTATAGGTATCAAGTATGGCGTCATACTCCTGGGTCGGGCCAACCTTACCAAGGGAGGGAAGCATACTCATCCAATGACCGCCGGCGGTTATCATGTAGAAGATAAAGACGACTTCAAAGATGAGGAAGAGAAGTCCCCTCAGCACCTGTCCGCGGGCCATATTGCCGAAGCCCATGACGACATACGATACCTTCGTTTTCCAGTCACCGTGGACAAAGGTCACGCCGATATCCCGTAACTCGTTCACCACCGCTAAAGCCGCTTTCTTTATGTAACCCCCAATGTTCTTGAAGAAACGGCCAATGGCGCGGGGGATGGAGCAGAAGAACGATACCAGCCTGTAAACGAACTTTTGCCACTTGGAAAGGCGCAGGAATTCCAGGTCACTGTATTGTTTCATCAAATCACCCCTTTAATAAAATTGGTCGGAGCCAGTTTGCCGGCCCCGACCAATTATTGCTATGTCAGGCTAAGCCAAAGCTATGTATATTATTCTTTGGTCTTTTTATGCTATTGATTGATTTTACGCGGCGACAAGGCTCACTTCGCCGGTGGCGGCGTTGAGCTGGACGTAATAGGTGCCGTCAGCCTCAACAACGTAGTTCTCGGCGGGATAAGCCACATCCCAGCTCTTGCCCTGGCGGCACTTGAGCTCGGTGCCCGCGTTCATCTCGAAAGCCTCGTCGGAGGTCCAGATGTCACCGTCGGCGGTCATGGGGAAGTCAACGTCCCAGCTGGAGCCGTTGACAGCGCCGATGACGGTGAAGGCGTTGCGCACCTCGTCGGTCATCTCGAACACGGCGGCGATGGAGTCAGCATACTTCTGCAGGGCGGCCTTCAGAGCCTCGTCGGAGCCGTCAGAGGCCTTGATGTCGGTGGTGATGACCTTGGCGATATCCCACCAGGAGCCGTGGATGTTGGGCTGGGGGATAGCGTAGTTGCCCTGCTCAGCAAGAGCGGTCAGAGCCGGGTTGCTGGTGACGGACTCGTCCTGAAGGGCTTCCTTGTTGGAGGGGCCCCAGCCGAATTCCTGGGTGCGCTGGATCTGGCAATCCTTGCCGGTGAGGTACTGGGCCAGCTGGTTCAGGGCGGCGCCCTTCACGGCGTCCTCCTGAGGCTTCACGCCCAGCAGCTTGCAGCCGCTGTAGGAGCCCAGGTGGTAGCTCTGGCCGTCCACCTCGAAGGAGGGCAGATCGGCCACGCCGAAGTTGTCGCCAAGCTGCTCAAGAATGGTGGCGTAGTTCCAGGTGCCGGTGACCACAACGGCGGAGCCGCTGGCGAAGTCGGCGGTGGCAGAGCTCACATAGATGGGGGAGGACACCAGCTTGTAGATGCCCTTGGCGGCGATCAGGCCCTTGTCGGAGTTGAAGTCGTCGTCAATGCCGGTGAAGTTGCCGTCGTTGTCGGTGATCCAGTCGGAGTGGCAGCCGGTGCCGAAGAACACGCCGGCGAGGTACCAGGCGTTCTCCAGCTCATAGGAGAAGTTCTTGCCGGCGGCCTCGCAGTCGGCAATGATGGCCTCCAGGCTGTCAATATCCTCTTCGGGGACGACGGACTTGTCATAGTACATGAAGTAGCCGTTGTCGGCGGTGAGAGGATAGGCGTAGTAGTCCGTGCCGGACTGGGCGGCCAGAATGGAACCGGCGCTGTTGTTGTCCTTCACGAAGGTGGCGGCGCCGGTGCCCAGCTTGGTCAGCGCGCCCGCCTGGATGAGGCGGCTCAGCTGATCCTGGGCGAAGAAGAACAGATCTCCGCCCGCAGACACGTCGGTGATCATGTTGGTGGCGGCGTCGGCCTCGGACACGGGCTCAACGGTGGCGTTGATGACGATGCCCATAGTGTTGGAGCTGTTGAAAGCCTCGATCTGCTGCTTGGTCAGATCGACGGCGGCATCGGGCGCCCAGACCTTCACTTCATAGGTGCCGGCCAGCTCGGTTCCGGTGTCGCCCTGCTGCTGGTCGTTGCCGCCCTGCTGCTGGTCGTTACCGCCCTGCTGCTGGTCATTGCCGCCCTGCTGCTGGTCGTTGCCGCCGCTCTTGTCGCCGCAGGCGACAAGGGAGAGCGCCAGGACAAGCGCCAGGATAATTGCTAAGATTTTTTTCATTTTTATTCCTCCTGATTTTTGTTTATAACAGTCTTTCATCCCCGCAACGCGGGGATGGCGAACAGGGGCCCCTGTTCGGACTGTTACCTTTTAACATTATAACAAAGGCTACCTCCAAATTCAACATGAAATTGGTCAAAAATGTGAAAACGATTTCAACAAAATTTCCCGGCAAATTTTGTGCAAAACGCGCAACAGCCCATGGACGTTTTATCAATTTGCCGTCATATTATGCCGAATCACCCCGCCGTATTATCCGATTTTCCGCCGTTTCGTCCCCGTCCGCCGGACGGGCCCGTCATGTGTCAAGAAGGCGTTTGGCCACGGCCTCCGCCTTCCCGTCCTCCAGGTGGACGGACTTCGCCCCCAGGAAAAGATAGTAATCCTCGTCCGTGTAGCCTATGTAGTCGTCCGCCCCGCCGGAGCCGGCGCCCGCGTCATAGATCTTCACGCCCTCCCCGCCGGGGAGAAGGAGCTCCTCATACTCCGCTATCTGGGACTCGGGCAGGATGAATATGTCGCCGTATTCGATAAATCCCGTGTCGAACATCACGTATTCGAAGTTATGCACCTGTATCATCCTGATCCCCTCGGGCTTCTCCTCCTCAAGGGAGACGGCCAGCTCCGTGTCGCGTATCTCGGGGACGTAGCAGTAAACGGTGATCTTTTTTTCCATCGGCGCGTCGGTGACGATGGTGAATATCCAGCCCCAGAATATGGCCGACATCAGCGCCCAGAGCACAAAGGAATGGAGTTGTGAGAATACATTTTTAAAAAATCTCATTTCATCACCTCATACGCGGCCACATAGCCGTGGGAGGTGTAAAGGGCCGTGGCGTTCGCCCTCGCAAGCTGTCCGGCGCGGCTTTCCGCCACCCAGAAGCGGCTGACGCCCTCCGGCGTCTCCACCTCCACCTCCCGGGCGGTAATGCTCTTTTTTATTCTGAGCCACCGGCGCGTCACGGTGACTCTGCCCTCCACGCGTTCCCTCTCGTCACTCCGAAGGGTGCCGGCGTGGCCCAGCTCCCGGCGGGCGTTGCCTATCACATATGTGGCACAGTAGATGATCACCCATCCCGCCAGGGTGCTTATGACGACGGCGTAAAGCTCCATTCTTTCGGCGTTTCCGGTATTCGTGATCGCGGCCACGGTAATGCAGGCGGCCAGCGCCGCCGCAGCGACGGCGCAGAGGGCGATCATCCAGCATTTTATCTTTCTTTTCAGCCCCGCCATATCCTCATCGGTATAAAGCTCCACGGTATCAACGGGCATCTTTTTCCCACCTTTCACAACTTCGCGGTCAATTCAGCGTCCTGTTTTGTGAAAATTATAGCATACCAGGGCAGCGAATACAAGGCAAAATTCTCGCGTCCTTCCCGTTTGACGCGCGGGGGATCCCTCTTTAAGGCGGCGTCCGGCCGCGGATAAGCGGGTTTTCCGACAGTCTCAAGCGGATCCCCGCTCAGACGATAATGGTCTGCATCCACGCGCGCTTTTTTATAAACACGAAGCCCACGACGCACTTGACCGCCTCGGTGGCCTGGACGACGGCGAACATGGGTACCACGGGGATGGCGGTAAAGCGGCTGAGGACGTAGGCCAGCGGCACGTTGACGCCCCACACGAACACCGAGTCAAAGAGGAAGGTGATGACCGTCTTTCCCCCTGAACGCAGGGCGAAGTAGCAGCAGTTGGTGAAGGCGTAGAGCGGCATGATCGCCGCCTGAACCAGAATAAACCGGGTGGCGAGGGCGCGGATCTCGTCCGTGGTGGCGTAGAAAAGCGGGAAGAAGGGTGAAACGGCGGCCAGGATCAGCGCCGTCGCCACGTTCATCCCCACGGAGAAAACCGTCAGCTTGCGAAAATCGTCCATCACCCGGTCGTGATCCATGCCCTGTCCCAGCTTCTGGCCCATGAGGATGCCCACGGCGTTGCCGGTGGCCATATAAGCCACGCTCAGGGCGTTCCAGATGGTGGACTCGATGTTGATGGCGGACACCACATCCAGGGAACGCACGGAATAGCACTGGTTGAGTACGGCCATTCCCGCCGCCCACATAGTCTCGTTCAGGAGCAGCGGCATGCCCTTGCGGATCACCTCTTTTACCAGCGCGGCGGGAACCCGGAGGGTGGAGTAAAGCCCCTTCGCAAAGGGCATCCTGCCGGGGTTCAAATGCGTCCATCCCGCCGCCAGGAAAAGCTCCACGTATCTGGAAATGACCGTTGCCAGCGCGGCGCCGCGGACGCCCATCGCCGGCGCGCCGAAATGCCCGAAGATCAGCACGTAGTTCAGCGCCAGGTTCACCAGAACGGCAATGACGCCGGAGGCCATGGGCACTACCGTCTCCCCGTTTTCGCGCAGGGTGGAGCAGTAGACGTTGGACATGGCAAACGGCACGATCCCCCAGAGCATCACGGCCAGATACTCCTTACCATAGCTCAAAAAGCGTCCGGCTTCCCGGGGACTGCCCTCCCCCCGGAGCCACAGGCTGATGAGCCCGTCTCCGAAGCCCAGGAGCACGCCGGCGCCAATAAGCGCGATGGCAAGGTTCGTTATGAGCTTGAACCTGAACGTGGCCCGCACGCCCTCGTGGTCGCCGCTCCCGGCGTACTGGGCCGTGAAGATCCCCGCGCCGGAGACGGCGCCGAAGATGCACAGGTTGACCACGAACAGCACCTGGTTTACGATGGCCACGCCGCTCATCTGCGCCGTGCCGACCCTCCCCACCATCAGGTTGTCCAGGAGGGAGACAAAGTTGGTTATGAAATTTTGTATCATGATGGGCACCGCCACCGCCATGGCCTCGCGGTAAAATTTGCGGTCGCCTAAAGGTCCGGATCTCATTTTTAACTCTCCACACTGTTTCAATGTCAAAACTTCGGGCCGCCAACGGCGGCCCGAAACACATACCGGCCTCTCCCTTATTCTTTTTTATTTGTAAAACCCGTCGTCCGGGATGCTCCCTCCGATGACGGAGCTGTCCACACCGTAAAGAAGCTCGAGATAGTCCTCCAGCGTATTTCTCAGCTCACCGGCGCCGGTAACGAAGATATATTTTGTGGCATCCGTATCTGAAGCGGCCGAAACGGCGTTTTTAACGGCCTCCAGCAGCGCGTCAAATACGTCCGTCTCCATATCCGAGCGCACGACCAGGCACAGCCCCGGAAGGAGCTCCCGCCCCGTGGCGTACTCCCACTCGGCCAGCAGATTCAGCGCGGCGCGCTGCCCCTCGCCCACACCGTCCTCCGGCAGAAGGGCCACGTCACGAGAGGCCGCGTCGGAGGCGGCCTCTATTTTAATGGTGTCGCCCACCTCAAAGCCGTACTCGCCGGCTATGTATCCCAGTACAGCCATAGCGTCTCCGGCGCCCTCGGGCGCGTAGACGGTCTTTCCGCCAAGCCCCAGGATCCCGTCTATCATCTCGCCCTTCTCGGCGACCACCCAGCCGCCGGAGGTAAGGAGCGCCGCCACATTCACGGCGCCGCCGCTTTCGCGGTAGAGCCTGGCGGCGTCGGCCACGGCGATCACCGCCGCGTCATAGTCCCCGGCCTTCACGCCCTCGGCCGCGGCGGCGTCGGTGACGACCTCACGTCCCTGGGCGGCAACGGAGGCAAACGCGCCGGCGGCGGAGCCGGAGGTAAGGGCAACGGTCACGCTCCCCTCGTCAGGGGGATCCTGCCGGTCGTCCCCGTTGTCGGATGTGTCGTTGTCGTCGGTCTTGCCGTCGTCCGTCGTATTGTCCTCAGACGGATCCTGCCCGTCGCCGGCGGACTGTCCGCCCTCGGGGGGCTCCTGACCCCCGCCGTTCTCCGTATCCCCGGTTTTTTTGCACCCGGCCAGCGCCAGGAGAAGCGCAAGAGCCAGAACGATCGCAATAAGCTTTTTCATATTTTCTGTCCCTCCCGATAAAAGGTTTTTCCACGTTCTAAGTTTATGGCAGCCCGCCCGATTTGTCAAGAGGGCGCGATCCGATTCCGCCCTGCGGGATAAATGGCCCCAAATTTAAAAAAGCACTTGCAATTTCAAGATTTATGTGCTATAATTACCATGTTGGTATGTGGATTTGCTTGAGTGGGTATGTTCCCACTCTTTTTTGCGCAAATTTTACATGGGTCAAAATCGTTTCATTTGGGAGTGATCGGATGAGCAAGGTCACGGATATGGTCGCCGAAATGGCCCGCCCCATCGTGGAGGCGCAAGGGTGCGAGCTGTGGGACGTGGAGTACGTCCGGGAGGCCGGCGAGTGGTTTCTGCGGGTGTACATCGACAAGGAGGGCGGCGTCAATATTGACGACTGTGAGGCCGTCTCCCGCGCCCTGGATCCGCTGCTGGACGAGGCGGATCCCATTGAAACGAGCTACAATTTTGAGGTCTCCTCCGCCGGACTTGAGCGCGCCTTGAAACGCCCCTCCGACTTTGAGCGCTTCATGGGCGCCTACGCGGCTGTGAAGCTTTACAAGGCCGTGGACGGCCGGAAGGAGTACCTGGGATATCTCCGAGGCTACGACGGCGGGACTGTGACCATCGAGACGAAGGACGGCGAAACCAGGATCTTCGAGCCCGCTCAGGTCGCCTCGGTCCACCTGAGACTTGAATAAGCGCCCTTTCGGCCCTTCGGGGAGACAAAGCGGTAGAAAGGATTTAATAATATGATGAATAACAACACGAACGCAATAAACGCAGATTTTTTTGACGCCCTTGCGGATATCGAAAAGGAGAAGGGCATCCCCAAGGAGGACATGCTGGAGAAGATCCGTCAGGCCCTCCTGGCCGCCCTCCGCAAGGACAACCCGGACGCCGAGGAGCGCATGGTGGTGGACGTGGACGAGGAGAAGAAGCGCATCGCCATGTACATCCGCAAGGACGTGGTGGAGGAGGTGGAGAACCCCGCCATTCAGCTCCTGCCCGAGGAGGCCCGCCGCTGGTCAAAGCACGCCGAGGCCGGCGACACGGTGAACGTGCCGGTGGACACCAAAAAATTCGGGCGCATCGCCGCCCAGGCCGCCAAGCAGGTGATCATCCAGGGCATCCGGGAAGCCGAGCGCAACCAGGTCTATCAGGAGTTTTCCACCAAGGGCCACGAGATCCTCACCGGCACCGTCAGCCGCATCGACCCGGTCCGCGGCTCCGTCACCCTGCATCTTGCCGCCGGCAGCGAGTACACCGAGGCCGTCATGCCCGCCGACGAACGGGTGCCCGGCGAAACGCTCAGCGAGGGCGATATGATAAAGGTTTACGTCATTGACGTGCGCAAGATCGGCGTGGGCCCCCAGGTGCGCGTATCCCGCACCCATCCCGGCCTGGTCAAGCGCCTTTTCGAGCTTGAGGTGCCCGAGATCATGGACGGCACCGTGGAGATCAAGTCCATCGCCCGCGAACCGGGCAGCCGCACCAAGATCGCCGTCTGGTCCTCAGACCCGGAGGTGGAGCCCATCGGCTCCTGCGTCGGCCCCCGGGGCGGCCGCGTGGGCGCCGTGGTGAAGGAGCTTCACGACGAGAAGATCGACATCGTAAAATATTCCGAGGATCCCCGGGAGTATGTGGCGGCGGCCCTTTCCCCGTCCGAGGTCATCCGGGTCGACTTTCTTGACGACTCAAAGGTCTGCCGCGTCATCGTGCCGGACAGCCAGTTGAGCCTCGCCATCGGCAAGGAGGGCCAGAACGTCCGCCTCGCCGCACGGCTCACCGGCTTTAAAATAGACATAAAGCCCGAAAGTTTTGAAGGTTAAATGACTGTCGCGGAGGCCGCGACGGATCCTCCCCTCCCGATAAGGAACCGCCTTGCCGGGGCGGCGGAGAAATCGGGGTTCCCGTTGGCCTGTTTACCGCGCCCCATTTCGACGCAGAAAGGATTTGACTGTTTTGACCCAAAAGAAGATCCCCGTGCGCCAGTGCGTGGGGTGCCGGGAACAGAAGCCCAAGCGCGAGCTTATCCGGGTGGTTCGCTCGCCGGAGGGCCAGGTATCCATTGACTCCAGGGGCAAAAAGCCCGGCCGCGGCGCGTACATCTGCCCGGAGCCCGAATGTCTCAAAAAGGCTGTAAAATCCCGCGCGCTGGGCAGGGCCCTGGGCGTGGAGATACCGGAGGACGTCTTTGAGACGCTCAAGAGCCAGATGGAGGCGGGGGAATGAGCGCGCTGTCGTTCCTCGGCCTCGCCATGAAAGCCGGAAAGGTGGAGCTGGGCGAGGAGTACATCGCCATGGCCGCCCGCGCCGGCAAGGCGAAGGTCATCCTGACGGCCTCCGACGCCGGACGGAACGCCGCCGTACGGGCCGAAAACGCCTCCCGCGCCGGCCGCTGCCCCGTCGCCGCCCTCCCCTGTACAAAGGCGGAGCTGGGCGCGGCCCTGGGGAAAGGCGAAGTGAGCGCGGCGGCGATAACCGACATCTCCTTTGCCAGCGCCTTTATGGAAAAGCTCTCCGCCGAACGCGAGGGCTTTGGATCCGTAAAAGCCGAGCTTGCGGAAGAGAACAGAAAAGCTCAGGAGCGGGCAAAAGAGGCCCGGCGTCATCTCCGGAATTTAAAGCGCGGCAAAAAGAAAAAATAACGCTTTTCCATTCGGCAAACCCTCCTTGTTTTTAAAGGCGGGACGCCTTTAAAAGCAGCATAAGCATTATGAAAGGGAGATTTTCACGTATGGCAGTTATGGTAAAATACAGGGTACATGAGGTGGCGAAGGATTTCAAGGTCGCCACGAAGGTCGTTACGGAGATACTGACGAAGTATGCCACTACGCCCAAAAATCATATGCAGGTGCTGGAGGATCAGGAGCTTGACTATATCTTTGAGTATCTGACTCAGCATCACCAGATGGCCTCCATCGCGGACGTCTTTGCCGACGCGCCGAAGCCTGCGGCCAAATCAGGAACGCCGAAGGCGGCGCAGGAGGAGTCCGCCAAGTCCGCCGGACAGTCACAGCCCCGGCAGGACGCGGCAAAACCCGCCGTGAAGCCGGAGAACTCCGCTCAGCAATCCGCTTCGCAGTCCGCGGGATCCGCGCAGCAGGCGCAAAAGCCCGCGAAAGCCTTTAAGCCCCGCCCGGAGAAGCAAAAGCGCGTCATCGACACCTCCGGCGTCACCATCAACATTGAAAAATACGACGAACGCTTTGACCAAATGGCCGGCGAGCGCGCTCAGAACATGAAGCGCGGCAAGGAGCAGATACGGAAAAAGGGCGGCCAGCAGCGGGTAAACCCCGCCCAGGACAAGTCCGCCAAACGCCGCCAGGAGGAGCGCGACCGTCTCCGCCGCCTCCAGTTTGAGGTGGCGAAAAAGGCCCCGGTGAAGGTGCAGATCCCCGACGAGATCGCCGTGGGAGAGCTGGCCTCCCGCATGAAGAAAACCGGCGCCGAGGTGGTCAAGTCCCTCATTAAAATGGGCGTCATGGCCTCCGTCAGCGACACGATCGATTACGACACCGCCGCGCTTGTCGCCATGGAGCTGGGCTGCAAGGTGGAGCGCGAGGTGGTGGTCACCATTGAGGAGCGGCTGATCAGCGACCATGAGGACACCCCCGAGGAGCTTCAGCCCCGCGCGCCCGTGGTGGTGGTCATGGGCCACGTGGACCACGGCAAGACCTCCCTTCTTGACAAGATCCGCTCCACCAACGTGGCCTCCGGCGAGGCCGGTGGCATCACCCAGCACATCGGCGCGTACCGCGTCCAGGTGAACGGGAATCCCGTCACCTTCCTGGACACGCCGGGGCATGAAGCCTTCACCTCCATGCGCGCCCGCGGCGCCATGGCCACGGACATCGCCATTTTGGTGGTGGCCGCCGACGACGGCATCATGCCCCAGACCGTCGAGTCCATCAATCACGCCAAGGCCGCCAAGATCCCCATTGTGGTGGCGATCAATAAAATGGACGTCCACGGGGCTAATCCCGAACGCATCAAGCAGCAGCTCACCGAGTACGACATCGTGCCCGAGGAATGGGGCGGCGACACCATCGTGTGCCCCATCTCCGCCAAAACGGGCGAGGGCGTCCAGGAGCTTCTGGAGAACCTTGTGGTGCTGGCCGAGGTTCAGGAGCTCCGCGCCAACCCCAACCGTGAGGCCAGGGGCGTGGTCATCGAGGCGCGCCTTGACAAGGGCCGCGGCCCCATTATGACCGTCCTTGTCCAGAACGGCACCCTCCATCAGGGCGACATCATCATCGCCGGCACCGCCGTGGGGCGTGTCCGCACCATGATGAACGACAAGGGCGAGCGGGTCACCGAGGCCGGCCCCTCCGTCCCCGTGGAGATCGCGGGTATGAGCGAGGTTCCCGCCGCCGGAGACAGCTTCAACGCCGTGGCCGACGAACGCATGGCTCGGGAGCTGGCCGAGGAGCGCAAGGCCGGACGCAACGCGCCGGACGCCGGGGCAAAGAAGGTATCTCTGGAAGATCTTTTCGCCCAGATCAAGGAGGGCGAGCTGAAGGAACTGCCCATAATAGTAAAGGCCGACGTCCAGGGCTCCGCCGAGGCCATCAAGGCCAGCCTTGAGAAACTCTCCAACGAGGAAGTCAGGGTGCGCGTCATTCACTCCGCCGTTGGCGCGATAAGCGAATCGGACGTGATGCTTGCCGCAACCTCTGGCGCCATCGTGGTGGGCTTCAACGTCCGGCCGGACAACGCCGCCAAGGACTACGCGGCACGCAGCCATGTGGATATCAGACTGTACAGCATCATCTACGACTGCATAAACGAGATCGAGGCCGCCATGAAGGGTATGCTGGCTCCGAAATTCCGGGAGGTCCAGCTGGGCCACGCCGAGGTGCGCGAGACCTACAAGGTCTCCAAGGTGGGCACCGTCTGCGGCTGCTATGTCCAGGACGGCAAGATCCAGCGCGGCTGCAAGGTCCGCGTCCTCCGGGACAACGTTATCATCTTCGACGGGGAGCTGGCGTCTCTGCGCCGCTTCAAGGACGACGTGCGGGAGGTCGCCTCCGGCTACGAGTGCGGCATGCAGGTCGACAAGTTTAACGACGTCAAGGTGGGCGACATCATCGAGTGCTTCGTGATGGAGCAGATATAACTTTACTGGCTTTGAAGCCCGCAAAGCGGGCTTCAAATGCCAAAGGGATGCGTTCGGGATCCCCGGCGTGAATTCTGCGGAATCCACGCCGGGAATCCCTGCTGTCGCCCTGCGCGCGCCGCCGGGATCCCCGCGCAATCATGATTGCGTGGGGAAAGGACGAGCCAAGCCTGCGCCTGAACCCTGCCCTTGCGGCGGGGCGAGGTTAAGCGGCTTGCGCGAGGACGCGGGCACACTTGGGCGACAAGAGGGATTTTTTGCGAGGCGCAGCCCCGCAAAAAATATTTAATTTGGGGTTTTCTAAAAGGATTTTTTCCAAGGCGCGTGTCCTTGGAAAAAATATTTTATAGGGCGTTGGGGAAAAAGCGGCCAAAGGGAGATACTCTCTGTGGGGACGGTCTCTCCGGCCGGCCCGACGACACCCTGTTGAAAGGAAACGATACTATGCCATCCAACCATATAAACCGCGTCAACGAGGACATTCGCCTGTGCATGGACAAGCTTCTCCGGGAGGTCAAGGATCCCCGGATCCACCAGGGGCTTCTGTCCGTCACCGCCGTGGAGACAAGCGGCGACTTGAAGTATTCCAAAATCTACCTGAGCGTTTTGGGCCTTGAGGACGAAAAGGCCCTGAAGCAGGGGCTGAAGTCCGCCTCCGGGTGGCTGCGGCGGGAGCTGGGACAGCGTCTCAGGCTTCGCAACACGCCGGAGCTGAGCTTTATCATCGACCATTCCATCGAGGAGGGAGCGCACATCAATTCGCTCCTCGCCTCCCTGGACATAAAGCCGGAGGAGGAGACGGAAGATGACGGTGAGTGACGCCGCCCGCTGGCTTTCGGAGCGCGACAACTACCTTATCCTGACCCACACCCGCCCGGACGGGGACACCCTGGGCTCCGCCGGGGCGCTGTGCCACGCCCTCCGGAGGGCGGGAAAAAGGGCGTATTTGTATCCGAACCCGGAGGTGACGGAGAAATTTGCCCCCTTTGTGGAGCCGCTTTTTGCGGAAGCGGGCTTTCGGCCCGCGCACATTATCAGCGTGGACATCGCCTCCCCCAACCTCTTTCCCACGGGCTTTGAGGGGCGGGTCGAGCTGGCCTTCGACCACCACCCCTCCAACTCCGGCTTTGCGGAGAACACGGTCCTGGACGCCTCCCGCGCCGCCTGCGGGGAGATCATTTTAGACCTCATCGGCCTTCTCCACGGCGGGCCTTCCAAGGAGGAGGCGGACCTTCTCTACATCGCCGTCAGCACCGACACCGGCTGCTTCCAGTACGCCAACGTGACGGAGAATACATTTCTGGCCGCCGCGGCCCTGGCGAAAGCCGGGGCGGACACCGCGGGGCTTTCACGCCTGTTCTTCCGAACCTTCTCCCGGGCCCGTCTTGCCTTAGAGGGGGCGGTGTATTCCGGCCTTCGCACCTTCCACAACGGCGAGATCGTCGCCAATGTGGTCACCCAGGACATGGTGCGGAAAGCCGGCGTCACGGAGAACGACATGGACGATCTGGCGGCCCTGGCCGGCAAGCTGGAGGGCCATCAGGTCAGCGTCACCATCCGGGAAAACGAAAACGATTCCTGCCGGGTTTCCCTGCGCTCCGGCAAGCGGGTCAACGTCTCTGAAATAGCCAAGCTCTTCGGCGGCGGCGGGCACGCCATGGCCGCCGGCTGCACGATCAAGGCCGACCCGGAGACGGCCCTTTTCAGGCTCCTGCCGCCCATTGAGGCGGCATTGGAGTCCCGTTGACAAACGGCATGGCGTCCGCCCAGTGGGCGGACACCCCCCGCCGCCTGGGCGGCGGCACCACCCGCGGAGGTGAAAAAAACGAACGGTATCCTCATTGTTGACAAGTCCTCCGGCTGGACCAGCCAGGACGTTTGCTCCAAGCTCCGGGGCGTCCTCCACGAAAAACGCGTGGGCCACTCCGGCACTCTTGACCCCATGGCCACGGGCGTACTGCCCGTTTTCGTGGGCCGCGCCACTCGGGCCGTGGAGTTTGCGGAGAACGACCGCAAGCGCTACACCGCCGCCCTGCGCCTCGGCATCACTACCGACACCCAGGACACAACCGGAACTGTCCTTGAGACAAGCCCCGTGGGTGTCACGGAAGCCGCTTTTCTCGAGATCCTTCCGGAGTTTACGGGCCGGCTTTCGCAGACCCCGCCCATGTACTCCGCCGTGAAGATCGGCGGCAAAAAGCTCTATGAGCTGGCCCGCCGGGGCGAAACTGTGGAACGCCCGGCCCGGGAGATCGCCGTGTACAGGCTCGACCTTATGGGACGGGACGGGGAAGATTTTCTTTTGGACATTGAGTGCTCCAAGGGCACCTATGTGCGCACACTCTGCCACGATATAGGGCAGAGGCTCGGCTGCGGAGGGTGTATGGCCTCCCTCCGGCGCACCCGCGCGGGAGCCTTCGGCATTGAGGACGCCCGCACCCTTGACGAGATCCTCGAAAAGGCCGGCTCCGGCGCCCTTGAGGGGCTGCTCCTGCCGGTGGACAGTCTCTTTAAATCCCGCCCCGCGCTCACCATATCCCCATCGGACGAGGGGAAATGCCGCTGCGGCGCGGCGTTTCCCGCAGACGTCCCGGACGGGGACTACCGGGTCTACGCCCGGTCAGGCGAATTTCTCATGCTTGGCAGGGCGCGGGGCGGCGTGATGGGGACAGTAAAAAGCTTTTTTGCCGTGTGAGGTGGTAGGATTGGAAATTGGACACAGAGTCATCGCCCTGGGCTTCTTTGACGGGGTGCATCTGGGCCACGCCGCCCTGCTGCGCGCCGCCCGGGAGCTTGCCGGACAGTATAAGGTGACGCCGGCTGTCATATCCTTTGATACGCCTCCCGGAAAAACCATCGACGGCCAGCCCGTCCCCATGATAAACTCCCCTCTGGACCGGGCGGACATCATGCGCCGCCTTTTTGGCATCGACGACCTCATTTTCCTCCACTTTGACGACGAGCTCAGGCATATGCCCTGGGATCGCTTCGTGGAGTGGCTGAAAACCGACTTTGGCGCCGTGTGCCTGGTGGCGGGCTACGACTTCCGCTTCGGCTACGGCGGCTTGGGAAATGCCCGGCTCCTGAGCGAAAAGTGCGCGGAGCTCGGCCTGGGCTGTCATATCGTCCCCCCTGTGCTTTACGACGGGGAGCCCATAAGCTCCACGCGCATCCGCGCCCTTTTGCTGGAGGGCCGGTGCCAAAAGGCCGTGGAGCTTCTGGGCCATCGGCATCTGCTCAACGACACGGTGCGCAGCGGCTACCGCTTCGGGCGCACCCTGGGCACGCCGACCATCAATATGCGCTTCGAGGAGGGCGTTCTTGTGCCCCGCCACGGGGTGTACATAGCCGAGGCACACATATTGCAGTCGAATCAGTGCTTTCCCGCCGTCACCAACATCGGCGTGCGTCCCACCGTGGGCGGCGAGACGGCGGTCAGCGTGGAGAGCCATCTTCTGGGCTTCGAGGGCAACCTCTACGGCCGGCCCATCCGGGTGGAGCTTTATAAGTTCCTCCGGGACGAGATCAAATTTGACAGGATCGAGGAGCTGCGGGCCCAGATCCGCTCCGACGCCGCCGAGACGCTGGCGTTCTTTGACCGCAACCCCATCGACCCCTTTGACTACCCCCAATGGCGGTGAGCACCCGCCGCAAACCCTTTGGAAAGGAGGCTGCCCCGTGTCCAACGAAATAACCCTGAAGGAATGGAGCGTCATCTATGTGCCCGGCTGCGACTACATGCTTGCCGGTACCGCCGATAACCACCCAAAGCTGGGCATAAACGCCCGGATATCCCACACCTCCTCCGTCAAGTCCTTTGAGATTGTGGAGGATGTGGCGCGGGTGGAGACGCAGTCCAACACATATCTGTGCCCGCTCAAGTATCTTGACCTGTGGACGTGCCTTGACGAGCCCATGGGCGAAGAGGGCAATGCTATCGGCGACATGGAGTGCGTTTTCAACTACGTGCGCTACAAGTTGCGCCCCAGCTCCATGACCGACCTCTTTACCCCGGATCTCAAGGAGTTTGAACATATCGATGAGCTGCGGCGCGCCGGCGCAAGAGAGCTTGCCGCTCAAAAGTCGGAGAACGTCAAGCGGATGATGGACTACGCCGCCAAATTTGACAAGAGCCTGTACATAGAATTGAGCTCCGTCTCCATCGGAAGCACCGGCGTTTACAATATGGACGGAAAGACCGGGGTCATTGAACCCGAGTTCCGCACCGGTCTTGTGTATGACAGCGTCTGCTACACGAAGGCCGGCCTTCTGGACTTCCGCTACTGGCCCTACCGGGGGCCCCGGCAGGATTCCAGGGTATACGCGTGGTCGGACGGTCTTAACCATGTGCTGATAAGGAATTTGAAGGCGATGGACATAACCTTCAACGGCCAGCGCCTCCGCTCCGGCATCGTCACAGAGCTGACCCGTCCCCCCGAGTTTCCGGCCCCGGGGCCCGACGCGCCGTAAGGAAACGGAACACTGAAACGCGCTCCGTTTCCTTTTTCCGAAAAGGGCGGCCCTCTTCGGGCGGGGAGGGCTCTGCCGGCCCAGTTCGCGCGCTCCTCCGCCCGGAAAAAGCGAAAAATGGTTCGGATCTGCCGATCCGAACCATTTTTTCGTATATTCCTCTCGTCTGACAAGGCCGCCGGTGTCAGCTGTTCTCCACCTGCCAGCGGTAGAGGAAGGTGATCATCTGCCCCCTCTCCACCGGGGCATAGGGGGAAAAGGTGGTGGTGGAGGTTCCGGAGGTGATGGGCGTCTTCTGGCTGACGGCCCACAGGATGGCATGGGTATACGCGCCCGCCGGCGGCACGTCCGTAAAGGGATTGTCCACCCCGGCGGCGGTCTCTCCCTCCGCCCGGTGGATGAAGGTCATGGCCGCTCCGCGCTCCACGGCGCTCTCCGGGGAGAATACCGTATCCGAGACGCCCCTGGCGATGCCCTTCTCAAAGGCCCACAGCACCGCGTCATAGTAGGGCGCGGACGCGGGAACGTCGGTGAAGGGCATCTGCGTGGAGGTGGGCTTGGGCGAGCCGCAGGCGTTCCAGAGCATGGCGACGACCTCCCAGCGTGGGCAGGCGGAGTATGCCCCGAACGCGGTGTCGCTCACGGGCTCCACATAGCCGTTTTTCACGCCCCACAAAATGGCCGGGGTGTAGCTGCCGCCCGCCGGTGCGTCGGTGAATTGCGGGTTGAGCCTCTTTATGGCGCTTTGCAGATTGAAAAACTCCACGCTGTAGGAAAAATCCGCGTTGGCGCCGGACAATGTCTTAAGGCCGGTAAGGGTGACGGTATACCTGCCGTCATAGTTGTCTATCCCGGCGGGCCGGAAGATGACGCAGTTGTCAACGCCGTAGTTCGACCCCTCCACAGTGAAGTAATCCCCTGAGGCGGAGGGCGTATAGCCGGAGCCGGAGAATTCCCACGTCCTGCCGTCGCTTTCACGCCTCAGCGTGACCTTCACCTCATTAATGGAGGACTTGGAAAATTTGTCCGGGCTCAGCGTTACGCTCCAGGCGGTGTTGTTTTCAAAGAAATCCTCCCCTGCGGGGAAATAGCCCGACGCCGGCCACGATATGAAGTCATAGGTCTGTTTGGGGCCGGACCGGCTGAAGGAATACATGGCCGTGAAGGTACCCAGATTCTCCGAAAAGCAGTGTCCGAAGCCGGTTTTGTCCATCGTGGGATTCAGCGCCCAGCGGCGGTGGCCGAGCTTACTTATGTTGACGATATCGGTATCGCTCATCCACATATCGACGGAAAACACAAGATCCGTTTTCCAGCTTGACCAGGCAATGTTGGACTCCGACGCGCCCTTGGCGCCGAGGGAGTAGATGGTATTGCCAAGCCCCTCCGCCTGACCGGGGTAGTGGCTCAGCTCCCCGTACAGGGCGTCCACATACGCCCCCGCCTGGGCCAGCTCCCCGTACCGGGCGTCCACCGTCACGGCGGGAAGTCCCGCGATTTTCCGAAGATCGTTCAGGCGCGTCAGCGCCGCGTCGTTGTGGGCCGCCGCGATTTTGCCCGCGTCCTCATAGGGGGCGTCCATGTCCGGCTTGCGCTCGTATAGGGCCTCCGGGTCCGCCTCCGGCTCGGCGGCGAACAGCGCCGCGATCTTTTCCCGCGTGAGCTTCTCCTGCCCGTAAACGCCGCTCTCAAGGGCGGGGAGGCCGTCGGCCCTGGCGGGAGCGGGGATCAGCGCGGCCAACAGCGCAAGGGCAAGGGCAAACGCCGCCGCTCTTCCACGTTTCCTCATCTTTCATCCTCCTTATCCGTTCTTTTTTCTCAGCTTCTCAAGGGTCTTTTCAAAATAGGCCGGCATGGGACACTCCAGCTCCACGCTCTCCTTTGTCGTGGGGTGGATAAACCGCAGCTTTTTGGCGTGCAGGCACTGTCCCTCCAGCCCAGGCACCGGCTTTTTCGCGCCGTACACCGTGTCCCCCAGGATCGGGTGGCCGATATACGCCATATGGACGCGGATCTGGTGGGTTCGGCCCGTTTCCAGCCGGCACTCCACCAGCGTAAACCCGTCAAACCTCTCAAGCACCCGCCAGTGGGTGACGGCCGGCTTGGAGTTCTTTTCCGTGACGCACATCTTCTTCCGGTCGGTGGGATGGCGTCCGATGGGCGCGTTCACGGTGCCGGCGTCGTCGCGGAGAGTGCCCACGACAATACACTCATACGTTCTTGAAAGCGTGTGGTCGGCAAGCTGCGCCGCCAAACATTTGTGGGCGGCGTCGTTTTTCGCCGCGATAATAAGCCCCGACGTATCTTTGTCGATACGGTGGACGATGCCCGGACGCAAAACGCCGTTGATCCCCGAAAGCTCGTCCCCGCAGTGGGCGATGAGGGCGTTGACAAGCGTGCCGTCCGGGTGTCCCGGCGCGGGGTGGACCACCAGCCCCTTGGGCTTGTTGACCACGATCACGTCCCTATCCTCAAAGACCACATCCAGCGGTATGTCCTCCGCCGTGACTTCAAGTGCTTCCGGTTCCGGAATGTCAATAAGGAGCACGTCGCCGGGCTCGGGCCGGAAGCTCTTCTTCACCGGCTTTCCCCGGCAGGTGACACGCCCGTCCTCCAGCAGCTTCTGGACGAACGCGCGGCTCAGCTCCGGCATGGCCCGGGCGATAAGGGCGTCGACCCGGCCGGCCTCACTTACCGTCAGTGTCGCCGTCACCCTTCTCCCCCTCTTTCCGTCTTTTCTTCTCCCGCTCCTCCCGCGTCGTGCGGACTATGTACAGGACGCAGAAAAGCACAGCCCCCACGTCGATAAACGTGTCGGCCAGATTAAAAACGGCAAAGCGTACAAACTCCGGGTTGATCATGTCCACCACATACCCCAGGCACGCCCGGTCGATAAGATTTCCGACAGCGCCGCCCAGCACCAGGGCCAGACTTGCCTTCTCCCATCCGGATAATTTGCCCCGGAGGATCAGCGCGGTCAACGACAGCGCCACGGCGCCGGAGACCGCCGCCAATATCCAGGTGTGCTCCGACAGCATGGAGAAGGCCATCCCGGTATTTCTTATGTGGGTTAGGCCAACAAAGCCGGGGATCAGCTCCAGATACCCGTCCAGGGGGATGGTCTGAACGACCCAGTATTTAAACAACTGATCAACGCCGCACAGAGCCGCGGCGAGAAGGAGATAGAGCATAATATCTCTCCTTACGGATCGAGGGCAGCGTCCGCTGCCCTCGGTTTGATCGGATCACGATCCCTTACAGGCTCTTGACGACCCCGGCGCACCTTTCGCAAAGCTCCGTGTGATCGGGATCCGCGCCCACACTCCCGGCGCGCGTCCAGCAGCGGGCGCACCTGGCCTCCCCGCAGGGCTGAACGTCCACCGTCACGCCGGGGAAGCTCTCGCCGGCAAGGCCCTGACCTTCGCCCCAAATCACGCTTACGCGGGAGACGATAAACATCTGAGCAAGATCCATACCGGAAAGCTTATCTAAATCGTCCCTGGCGGCGTGGTCGACGTACAGGGTGACAGCGGCGTCCAGGGGCTTGCCGATGGACTTGTCCGCGCGGGCAAGCTCCAGCGCCTTGAGAACATCGGCGCGCAGAGCGATGAGCTTGTTCCACCGCTCCGTCTCCGCCTCGTCAAAGACGTACTCCGGGTGGACCTTCGGCATATCGTTGAGCATCACATGGAGGGGGTTGGCCGTCTTGTCGTGGGGCATGGCCTGCCAGATCTCGTCGCTGGTGAAAGCAAGGATCGGAGCAAGCAGCCGCACCACGGCGTCCAGGATGGCGTAGATGGCGCTCTGGGCGCTGCGGCGGGAGAGGGAATCCGGCGCGTCGCAGTAGAGGCGGTCTTTTATAATGTCAAGGTAGAAGCTGGACATCTCCACCACGCAGAAGTTGTGAATGGCGTAGGTGACGCCGTGGAATTCAAACCGTTCATAGGCCGCAAGGCACTTTTCCACAAGGGCGTCCAGCTGGACGAGCGCCCACTTGTCAAGGGGTAACATATCCTTGAAATCCACGGGCGCGTCCGGGTCGAAGCCGTTGAGGTTCCCCAGGATATATCGGGCCGTGTTGCGGATCTTCAGGTACTTGTCGCTGAGCTGCTTGAAGATATTCTCGGAGCAGCGCATATCGTTGCGGTAGTCGGCGGAGGCGGCCCAGAGCCTGACCAGATCCGCGCCGTACTTCTTGACGATGTCCTCCGGGGAGATGCCGTTGCCCAGGGACTTGTGCATGACGCGGCCCTCGCCGTCCACGGTCCAGCCGTGGGTGAGGACGGTCTTATAGGGCGCCGCGCCCTTCACCGCCACGGCGGTGAGAAGGCTCGACTGGAACCACCCGCGGTACTGGTCGTTGCCCTCCATGTACATGTCGGAGGGCCAGCAGCCGGGGGCGTCCTGCTCCATGGAGGCGATATGGGTGGAGCCGGAGTCGAACCAGCCGTCCAGCGTGTCCGTCTCCTTCTCAAAGTGACGGCAGCCGCACTCCGGGCAGGCAAAGCCCTCGGGGGCCAGCTCGTCGGCACTGAGCTCGAACCAGGCGTTGGAGCCGCGTTCCCGGAAGAGCCGGGAGATCTTTTCGATGGTCTCGGGCGTGCAGATGGGCTTGCCGCACTCGCGGCAATAGAGCACCGGGATGGGCAGGCCCCAGTGGCGCTGACGGGAGATGCACCAGTCGGCGCGCTCGCGGATCATGGAGCTGATGCGGTCGCGGCCCCAGTCGGGAAGCCAGGTGACCGACTCGGCGGCCTTTACCGCCTCCTCCTTAAAGGCGTCCACGGAGCAGAACCACTGGTCGGTGGCGCGGAAGATGATGGGGTTCTTGCAGCGCCAGCAGTGGGGGTAGGAGTGGGTGATGTTCTCGGAGGCCAGGATGGCCCCGCAGGCCGTAAGGTCGTTGAAAATCGGCTCGTGGGCCTTGAGGACGCTGAGGCCCTCGTACTTCCCGGCGTCGGCGGTGAACCGGCCCGCATCGTCCACGTTGACCACAAGGTCGCGCCCGGAGGGGATCTGGGGGTACTTCTGGCAGACGAAGAAGTCGTCCGCGCCGTAGGCCGGGGCGGTGTGGACGCAGCCGGTACCGGCGTCCAGCGTCACGTGGTCGCCCAGGATGACAAGGCTCGTCTGGTCGAAAAGGGGGTGCTGGGCGGTCATCAGCTCCAGCTCGGAGCCCTTGAACGTGGCCAGAACCTCTTTTACCTCAAGTCCAGCCTTCTTGAGAACGGTCTCGGCAAGCTCCTTTGCCATGATATAGACCTCGCCGTTGGAAGCGCGGGTCAGGGTGTAGTCGTAGCCGGGATTCAGGCAGATGGCCAGATTCCCCGGGATCGTCCAGGTGGTGGTAGTCCAGATGACGAAGTAGATGTTGTCAAGGGGGGCGATCCCGGCGAACTTGCCCAGGTCGTCCTTGACGCGGAACTTCACGAAAATCGTGGTGACGGGATCCTCGCTGTACTCGATCTCCGCCTCGGCCAGGGCCGTCTCGTCGTGGGGGCACCAGTAGACGGGCTTCTTGCCCTTGTAGATGTAGCCCTTCTCGTACATCTTCCCAAAGACGCGGACCTCCTCGGCCTCAAACTTCGGATCCATGGTGAGATACGGGCGATCCCAGTCGGCCAGATACCCAAGCCGCTTGAATTCGTCCCGCTGGATGTTCACGAAATTCTGCGCGAACTCCTGGCAGGCGGAGCGGAACTCGGGGACGGACATTGCCTTGCGGTTCAGCTTCTGCTGCTTGATGATGGCCGACTCGATAGGCATGCCGTGGTTGTCCCAGCCGGGTGTAAAGGGCGTCCGATACCCGGTCATGGATTTGTAGCGGACGATGAAGTCCTTGATGGCCTTGTTGAGGGCGTGGCCCATATGCAGATGGCCGTTGGAGAACGGAGGGCCGTCGTGGAGCACAAAGAGGGGCTTGCCCTCGTTGCGCTTGAGCATTTCATGGTAGAGGTCGATCTCATTCCAGCGCTCCAGCATCCCCGGCTCACGCGTCGGAAGGGACGCGCGCATGGGAAAATCAGTCCTGGGAAGGTTGACTGTGGCGTTATAGTCCTGTGGCATTTCGGATTTCCTCGCTTAAACTTTCTTACTTATTTGTCTTTCTTTCCGGCTTTTTTCCTGGGCTCCTCGGGCTCCTCGTCCCCGTAATTGGCGCCGAATCGAAGGTCGGAGAAATCAAACTTGGGCCGGGGCGTGGTCATCTCGTCCTCCTCGTCCCAGGCGATGCGCTTTGTCTCGCCGCTGCTGGAGTAGAAGCGGCGCACGGCCTCAATGTCGATACGGCGGGTAGCTCCCCCGTTCTCGCCGTCGTCGGCGGAGACGGGCGCGGGCCCGATATCCCCTCCCAGATCCACACCCTCGGGGGGCGCGGGTTCAACCTCCAGCTCGGGCTCCGGTTCCGGCTGGGGGGCGGGTATGTACGTGGGCCCACCCTCCGGCTCCCCGGCGGGTTTCTCCGCGGAAGCGGGGGCGGGCTTCACGGCGGCCTTCACCGGGGCGGCGGCCGCGGGAGCGGCGCGCTCGGGCTCCGGGGAGATCACCGGCTCGCGGCCCGGCTCCGGGGCGGCCTCCGTTTTTTTGGCCCCGCCGAACTGGGCGTTCACACCGTCAAGCTTTGTCAGAAACGCCTCATACTGCTCCAATATCTGGCGGGACGCGGCCACGAAAGCGGCTGTCTTGACCTTGGCGGCCTCCAGCTTCATGTCCTCATGGGAGATGTCCTCCGCCACCTTCGCCCGGGACTCGTCGGAATCCCTGGCCGCGGCGGCCACCATCTCGTCGCATTTGGCCTTCGTCTCGGCCATCATGTCGTCGCTCATCTTCTGAGCGGTCAGAAGCGCCATGCGCATGGCGTCCTCGGTGGATCGGTACTCCTCCACCTTCTCCACCAACACCTTGAGCTTGCCCTTAAGAACCATGTTGTCCTTATAAAGGGCGGCGTAGTCCGCGGCGAGCTGCTCCAGAAACTCGTCCACCGACGTCATATCATACCCGCCGAATACCGCCTTGGGAAGCTCCTTGCTCTCAATGTCCTGAGGTGTCAACATTCCAATCCCATCCTTTCATCGTCTCGGAGGCCGCTTTGCCCCGCCCTCTCTTCAACCGGGCCAGGGCGCCGCGTTCATTCCTCCTCTCCAAACGCGCTCCGGCCCATCCGGCCGGCGTTTGAAGCTCTCTTTTTATATTAAATCAGAAGTAAAGGCCGTTGTTCTCAAGCTCGTCTATCAGATCGCCCATGAGGTTTACGTTGTAGGGCGTGATAAGGTAGGTACCCTGAGCCACCTTCTTTATCTTGCCGTCCTGGGCGAAAGCCACGCCGGAGAGGAAATCCAGAAGTCTTCTGGAAATGTCCTTGTTGGTGGACTCGAGATTCAGCACCACCGTGTGCTTGTCCCGAAGGTGCTCGGCGATGTTGGCCGCGTCCTCAAACTTGTCGGGCTTTACAAGCACCACCTGCAGCTGGGTGGTGGCGTGGATGTTCACCACCCTGTTGGACTCCCTGCGATCCTCGGCGGAGTTCCCGGTGGGGACGCGGGTGGGCGCGGCGGTGCGGGGCGTCACGGGGATCTTCTCCGGCGCCCGAGGGGTAAAGTCCTCAAATTCGTCGTCCTCGTCGTCGTAGGGCCGTGTCAGTTTCTTAAGCTCGCTCAAAAATCCCATTAGTGTAGCCTCCAAAAATAAAATAAGGGGTTTTTACCTGTCGTAGTGTCTCTCACCGAAAATGGCCGAGCCTACTCTCACCATATTTGCGCCGCAGGCGATGGCCAGTTCAAAATCGGCGCTCATTCCCATGGACAAAATACTCATAGTAACATTATCGTATTTTTTCGCGCTCATGTCAATAAAAAGCTTGCGCATTTGCTCAAAATATCTTTCGGTTTTTTCCTTTTTTGTCTCCACCGGGGGTATTGCCATCAACCCCCGGACAAAAATCCCGTCGATTTGGGCGGCTTCCTCCACAAGCCCGGGAAGTCCCTCCGGCGCCACGCCGGACTTTGCCTCCTCGCGGCCGATATTGACCTCCAGAAGCACGTCCTGGGACGTCCCAAGCTCAACGGCCTTTTTCCCGATCAGCCTCAAAAGCTCCGCCGAGTCGGCGGATTCGATCAGATCCACCCGTCCCACGACGTTTTTCACCTTGTTCTTCTGAAGGCGTCCGATAAAGTGCAGCGACGCGCCCGCGTAGGCGTTCTCAGACAGCTTACCCTCCAGCTCCTGCACCCGGTTCTCGCCAAAAAAGCGGATCCCGGCGTCATAGGCGGCCCGGACGGCCCAGGTGTCGTTCATCTTTGACGCGGCCACAACGGTGACCTCGTGTCCGGCCCTTTCGGCGGCGATCGCCGCCCGCTCAAGCACCCGCCGGGCGTTGTCCCGGATTTGGCTCAGGCTCAGCTCTCCCATACTCACTCCTCCACCACGGCGTTGTCGTAAAGATTCGCGGCGCGGACGATAATGATATCGCCCTCCCGGAGGCCGTCATGCGTCGCCTCCACCATATAGTAATCCCCGCTCTCGGCAATGATATTGATAGCCGTCTCATGGGCTGTGATGCCGCGGAGCACGTAGCAGATCGTTACCCCGTCCTCATTGAGGTGTACCGCCTCCTTAGGCACACCCACGCCGGACATCGTTTCAAAAACGATCTCCGCCGCGGCCTCCCTGAGGGCCGCCACGTCCTGCATGTATTTGTCTGTGGAGAACACCACGGCGCACCTGCCGCCCTCGGGGAGGCTTACGTTCTCCACCCTCATGGACAGCTCGGCGGAGTATGTCCTTGAAAAGGCCAGCTTCACATTTTGCCCCGGCGTCAGCTTCCGGGCGCTGATTTCATCCATCTCCGTGACGTAATACCACCTGATGCCGCGCACCAGCTTGCCCACCACGTTGGCCCCCACGGTCTTGGGAGAGGAGAAGAGGCTCCTGTACTGAGTGGGGCTCAGATCGTCCATATCCGAGGGCTTGACGCTCTCAAATCCGTCCGCCGCAAAGGAGAAGGTGCCGGAAAATGGCGCGGTGACCCGCCCGGTGTCGGAGGAGGCGCTTTGGGCAAGGTCGTGAAGCTGCCCCTCAAGGGCGGCGATCTCCTCCGCCTCGCTGCCCGTTGCCAGGGCCGTGCCCGAAATGATATAGGCGTCCACGTCCTGCTCTATCTCGTACAGCTGCGAGAGATCCCCGGAGGACACCGCTTTTGAAAGGGAGATGATCGTCTCCTTTGAAAGCTGATCCTCGCTCTTGCCGTTTTTGATGGCGGTGAGCTGCCGTATCTTGAGTTGTATCTCGCTTATCTGCTGCGCCCGCTCCATGGCCTTGGCGCCGGAGTACCGCACGGCGATGGTCTCGCCGGCGGCCAGCTTCGCCCCCTCCGTCACCGTGACGGCGATGTCGGAGCCGGAGGCCGTCAGCAGCTCCTCGTCCCGGACGATGTATCCCGATGTCTCAAGCCCGTCCCGAAGCTCCATGCCGGAGGCGTTGACGGTACGCAGGGGATCGCGGTAGCTTGTCACAAAGGAGATGCCCAGATATGCCATGACCGCCGCGAACACCAGGACCGCCACAAATTTAATTATGGAATCGCTCCGCTCCATACCTATGTCCGCGCCTCCTTCCGGCATACGTTAACCAATAAATTATATCACGCTTTTCATCATTTGTCCATTTAATATTCACATTTGGCAAAAAATAAAAATCAGAGCGGGTTTCCCCGCTCTAATTTCAGATTGTCAAAAAACTCAAATTGAGTATTTTTTCCGGCGGCATGTACGTCGGAAAAAATACCTTTTGTCGCCCAAGTGTGCCGGCGTCCTCGCGCAAGCCGCTTAACCTCGCCCCGCCGCAAGGGCAGGGCTCAGGCGCAGGCTTGGCTCGTCCTTTCCCCACGCAATCATGATTGCGCGGGGACCCCGGCGCGCGCAGGGCGACGGCAGGGAAATTCCGCGTGAATTTCGCAAAATTCACGCGGAGTTTCCCGCACGTTCCCCTTTGTCGGAAAAGGCCAAAGGCCTTTTTCGACAGGTTGGAATCAGGGCGGGTTTCCCCGCTCTGATTTTTATCGAAGCGCCGGTTCCCTCTCCGGCAGTATTTCCGGTTCCTCCTCAAGCTCGGGGATCGAAAGGCTCCTGGCCGGGGCGATGGTGGAGATGGCGTGCTTGTACACCATCTGCTGCTTCCCCTCGCTTTCCAGCATCACGGTAAAGTTGTCGAAGCCCAGCACCGCGCCGCGCATCTGAAAACCGTTGACCAGAAACACAGTCAGCGGCGCCCTTTTTTTCCGCGCCTCGTTCAAAAACGAATCCTGAATGTTAAGTGTCTTTATCATATGTAAGCCGCCTTTCCGCGCGATCGCGCGCGCTGTATATATTTGGGGCGCGCTCCGGGTCTCCCCGCCGTCCCCTCCGGCGTCTTACATATTATACCAGTCATTTTAAGAAATTTGTCGAAAGAAACACGGCTTTTTCAAAATCCGGTTCTTTTTCAAAATTCAAATGAAGCGCGCTATCATACCGCTTGCACCAGCTGATCTGGCGTTTGGCGTACCGGCGGGACTCGCGCTTGACGGTCTCCACGGCCTCGTCAAGCGGGCTTTCTCCGGTAAGGGCGGCGCATATCTCCTTATACCCGATGGCCTGCATGGCGGTGTGCCGCGGCGTCAGGCCCATCCGGAGGAGCCGTTCCACCTCCTCCGCCAGCCCCCGCTCCATCATCCTGTCCACCCGCCGGTCGATGCGGTCATAGAGGTCCGCCCGGTCGGCGAACCCCAGGACGATGGTTTTTGCGTCGTACCTCGGCGGCCTTTTTTTCGTCTCAAGGTCGTGTTCCGAAATGCTCCCGCCGCATTTGGCGATCTCCAGCGCCCGGACAATGCGCTTTTTGTCGTTGGGATGGAGCTTTTTTGCCCGCTCCGGATCGGCGGCGGCAAGCTCCTCGAGCAGCTTTTCCCCGCCAAGCTCGTCGTACCGCGCCGCCAGCTCCTCCCGCAGCCGCCCGTCCTCCGGCCTTCCCTCAAAGTCCCGGCCGGAGATCAGCGATTCGATATAAAGCCCCGTGCCGCCCACGATAAACGGCGTCCGCCCCCGCCGGAGAATGTCGTCGCACGCCGCGGCGGCCTCCTCCACATAGCGGGAGACGGAGTAGCTTTCAAAGGGGCTGACCACGTCGATCATGTAATGGGGTACCCCGCCCATTTCGGCCTTTGTGGGCTTCGCCGTCCCCACGTCCATGTATCTGTACACCTGCATGGAATCGGCGGAGACCACCTCGCCGCCCAAGAGCTTCGCCAGACGCACGCCCAGCTCCGTCTTGCCCGTGGCGGTAGGCCCCGTGATGACCACGACTTTTCTCATGTCCTCTTAAAGCTCCTGTCAAGCTGGTTTTTTGTGAGCTCCAGGCTCACCGGCCGCCCGTGGGGACAGTAGCGCACCTGGCCGGACAGCACCTTCCCGATCAGCCCCTCAAGCTCCGCCGGCTCCGTCCGTTTCCCCGCCTTGATGGCCGCCTTGCAGGCCACCGTGTGCAGAACCTCGTCCCGCATGGCCTCCACGTCGCGTTTCCCGCCGGTTTTCAGCTTCTCCGCGATCTCCTCGAGCGTGCCCTCCGGGTCGGTGAGGTCCATGTCGATGGGCGTCTCGTTCAGCGCCAGGGTACCGCCGCCATAGTCGGAGATCTCAAAGCCCAGCTCCGACAGAACGCCCTCGTTCTCTGTGAGCACCCCGGCCGTTTCGGCGTCCAGCTCACACACCACGGGCGTCATAAGCATCTGGCCCGTGACCTGGTGCTTCTGGCTTTTCAGCTTGTCGAAGAGGATCCTCTCGTGAGCCGCGTGCTTGTCGATGAGAAAGAGGCTGTCGCCCCGCTCCACGAGGATATACGTCCCCAGCGCCTCGCCCACGTACCGCCAGTCCCGGCCCGCGGGCGCTTTCGGCGGCGCATCCGGCACGCGCCCCGCCGGCTCCGGGATCTCCATAAAGGTCTGGGCCTCGGCGACGGAATCCCGGAGGGTAAAGGCGTCCTCCAGCACCGTCTCGGTCTTTTTCGGCGTCTCCTCGCTGCCCACCTGGGCGGGGCGTATGGCGGTCTTAAAGCCCGTCCCTCCGGCGTATTCCGTTCGGAACGTGTCGGCGGTGACCCTCCTGTAAAACTCGTCCCCGCTTTTCACATTTGCCCTGCCCATAACAAACCCGCCGGACACAGGCGCCTTTTTCCCCTCCTCGGGCGCGAAAACCCGGTACCCGGGGATGTCCCGGGCCTGCGTCCCGCCCCGCAGGGCGGTCTCGGTGCTTCGGGAAAGCTCCAGCTCCTTGGGCTTTTCCTCCCGTTCCAGCGCCCCGCGCACGGCCCAGTAGACCGCGTCAAAGGCGGCCCGCTCGTCGGCGAAGCGCACCTCCATCTTCGTGGGATGGACGTTCACGTCCACGGCGGCAAGGCCCATGTCCAGCTCGATGAGGCACACGGGGAAGCGCCCGGTGAACAGGGAATTTTTGTACGCCTGCTCCACCGCCGCCTGTAAGAGCTTCGATTTTATGAACCGGCCGTTGATAAAGAAAAACTGCCAGGCCCGGTTGCCTCTCGCGGCGGCGGGCGTGGAAACAAAGCCCGTGACCGTCACGCCGTTCACCCGGTTCTCCACCGCCAAAAGCCCCCTGGCGAATTCCCGGCCCAGAGTGCAGTAAGCGGCGGACTGGAGATTCCCGTCGCCCGGGGTGTGATACTCCTCTTTTCCCTCCCGGATGTATTTTATGGACACCTCCGGGTGGGAGAGGGCCAGCCGCACCACGGCGGTGGTCACCGCCGAGCCCTCGGCCCTGTCGTTTTTCATGAATTTCTGGCGGGCCGGGGTGTTGAAGAAAAGATCCCGCACATAGATGGTGGTTCCCGCCGGGTGTCCCGCCGGGGTCTTTGACTTCCTGACGCCGCCCTCAAGCACAAGGCGCGTGCCCTCGCCCGCGCCTTTCTCGCAGGTGACAAGCTCGACGCGGGAGACGCTGGCGATGGCGGCCAGGGCCTCGCCCCGGAATCCCAGGGTGCCTATTGCCTCCAGATCCCGCTCGGTGCGCAGCTTCGACGTGGCGTGGCGCAAGAAGGCCGTCTCCACGTCCTCCCGCGCGATCCCGCAGCCGTCGTCCGTGACCCTTATTTCCGCCATCCCGCCGGAGCGTATCTCCACGGTGACGGCCCTCGCCCCCGCGTCGATGGAGTTTTCCACCAACTCCTTGACCACGGAGGCCGGCCGCTCCACCACCTCGCCGGCGGCGATGAGGTCGGCAAGATGCGGGGGCATCTCATAAATCTTTGGCATACTGTACCTCTCTTATTTCTTAAAGCGCGCCGGCGCGGGCGGCGGCCCGTCCCGGGGTCACCGGTAGATCCTCGTAAGACCCTTCACATTCACCGGATCCACATCCATGGTCACCATATCCCCGACGCGGCACTGGACGTCCGTCACGTCCAGGACGGTGTGCATCATCCCCACCTCGCCCACGATCTTCAGCCTTGTGCCGTTCAGCTTCACACTGGGCCGCTTCCTCCAGGAGCGTATCATATCCCAGACGCTCTGCCCCTGCTCGTGGCGGACGATATTGAACCCGTGATAATACCCCACGGACACCACGGCAAGCCTGGCGGGTTTCTTCAGCACCCGGTCGCCGACGCGGTGGCCCTTGGGAAACCACCCCACCTCCTCGACGCCCGCCTCTATGTATCCCACCCTGGCGAGCCCCTGGGCGGCGTTTCCGGCAACCCGTCCGGAGAAGGCCGTGCCGACGCGCACCGCGTCCATAAGGTCGAAGTCGTAGGCGAACAGCGCCGCCGAATCGCAGATGTGGGCGAGCCCCGTCTCAAACCCCTGGGCATGGAGGGCGGAAAGCACCGACTTGAACGTCTCAAGCTGCTGCAGGGTCTCCTTCCGGCTCTTCCAGGACTGGGCGTAGCTGGAGAACACGCCCACCACCGCCAGATTCGACATAAAGCGGTATATGGAGGCGATCTTGTCGATCTCCGTGGGGATAAACCCGTACCGCCCAAGGCCGGTGTCGACCTTGATCTGAACCTCCACCACCGTCTTTTTCCGTTCGGCGATGCCGTTTATGGCCACGGCGGCCTCGTAGGAGCCGACGGTACACACCACATTGAGGTCGATAAGCTCCTCCAGCTCCTTCTCGTCGGCGGTGGAGCGGAGCATCATCAGCGTCTCCTCGGTAAAGCCCGCCTCCCGCAGGATCTCCGCGTCCCTGGGGTCGGACACGGCAAAGCACCGGATCCCCTCCTGGCGCAGCACCCGCGCCGTGGCGAGTATCCCCAGCCCGAAGGCGTCGCCTGTGAGATCCGCCCATATCTGCGCCCCTCTGGCTCTGGCCTTCACCGCGTCGAGGTTTGATTTTATGGCCTTTTTATCTATGACCAGATTCTTCATATGCAATACCTCCCGACAGATCGGAATAGCACATATTCCCACTTTAAAAGAATTATACACTATATGACTTGTAAAATCCACTGGATTTTGTTAAAATACGATTACAAATAAAAACAGGCCGAGGGATTTTACCGTGAGCTACAAGAGAATCGAGATCACAGATGAACAGCTTGCCCGCCAGCGGGATCTTATGGAGCGCGTGGCGGACATCAACGCCCGTCAAGCCGCGCGTCCCCTCGCTTTGGTGGACACCTACGGCTGCCAGCAGAACGAGGCCGACAGCGAAAAGATCCGCGGGATGCTGAATACCATGGGCTACGACATGACCTCGGACGAATACGCCGCCGACGTCATCGTCATCAACACCTGCGCCGTCCGCGAACACGCCGAGCAGCGCGTTCTGGGCAACGTGGGCGCCCTTTCCCACACCAAAAGGGCCAAGCCCTCCCAGATCATCTGCCTTTGCGGCTGCATGATGCAGGAGGAGGGCATGGCGGACAGGATAAAAAATTCCTACCGCCACGTCCGCGTGGTCTTTGGCCCCCACGAGCTGTGGCGCTTCCCGGAGTTCCTTCTGCGCCAGCTGGAGGGGGGCAAGCGCATATTCGAGACCTCCCCCTCGGACGGCTGCGTCACCGAGGGGCTGCCCTCCCAGCGCGACAGCGCCGTCAAGGCGTGGCTTCCCGTGATGTACGGCTGCAACAACTTCTGCTCCTACTGCATCGTCCCCTATGTCCGGGGCCGCGAGCGCTCACGACGCGCCGAGGACGTGCTCGCGGAGGCCCGCGAGCTTGCGCGGGCGGGGTACAGGGACATCACCCTCCTGGGGCAGAACGTCAACTCCTACGGCAAGGATCTGCCCGACGGCGTCGATTTCTCCGACCTCATAGCCCGGATCAACGACATCCCCGGCGACTTTCTCATCCGCTTTATGACCAGCCACCCCAAGGACGCCGGCGAGAAGCTCTTCTCCACCATGGCAAAATGCGAAAAATGCGCCCGCCACATCCACCTGCCCTTCCAGTCCGGCTCCAACCGGGTGCTCTCCGCCATGAACCGGCGGTACACGCGGGAGGATTACCTGGAGCTTGTAAAAAAAGCCCGCTCATACATGCCCGACGTCGTTATCACCTCGGACGTGATCGTGGGCTTCCCCGGCGAGACGGAGGAGGAATTTGAGGAGACCCTGTCGCTGGTGGAGGAGGTGCGCTTCGACGCCCTTTTCACCTTTATTTTCTCCCCCCGCGCCGGAACCCCCGCCGCCTCCATGCCCGACCCCTACACAAGGGAGCAGAAGCAGCGCCGCTTTGACCGGTTGGTGGAGCTTCAAAACCGCGTCTCGGAGGAGAAGCACCGCGCCTACATCGGTTCCACAGCCAGAGTCCTGGTGGACGGCGAGGAGGGCGAAGTCCTCACCGCCCGCACCTCCGGCGGAAGGCTCGTCCGCCTCAAGGGGGATCGGAGCCTCATCGGCACGTTCCAAAACGTCAGGATCACCGATTCCAACACCTGGGCGCTGTACGGCGAGCTGATTTGAGTGTCCGGCAGGAGCTGCCGGACACAGAAAAAGGAGTTTTTTCGACAATGCCATCCGAACTGACCCCCATGAAAAAACAATACAACGCCATCAAGGCCGAGCACAGCGACTGTATCCTTTTCTTCCGTCTCGGCGACTTCTACGAGATGTTCGACGAGGACGCCCTTCTTGCCGCCCGCGAGCTGGATCTGACCCTGACCACCCGCGACCGGGGCAAGGACAAAGAGGATCAGACCCCCATGTGCGGCGTGCCCTACCACTCCTCCGAGGCGTACATCGGCCGCCTCATAGCCCGCGGCTACAAGGTAGCCATCTGTGAGCAGATGGAGGATCCGGCCCTGGCAAAGGGCCTTGTGGACCGGGACGTCATCCGCATCATCACCCCCGGCACGGCCACGGACGCCTCGATGCTCAAGGAGGGCGCGGCCAACTACATCGGCTCCATCTTCATCGATGACGCCGGCGCGGCGGTGTGCTTCTGCGACGTGTCCACCGGCGAGATATGCGCCCGCTCCTTCGACGCCGGCTCCTCCGTGCGCATCATCAACGAGCTGGGCCGCTTCTCCCCATCGGAGCTGGTGCTGAACACCGGCGCGGCGGCCAGCCGGGATCTGACCTCGATCCTCAAGTCCTGGTTCCACGCCCTGACTCAGACGGCGGAGGAGCGGTTTGAGTATTCCTCCTGCGAAAACACGGTCTGCGCCCAGTTCAATGTGGACTCCCTGGACGAGCTGGGCCTTGGGCGCGAGACGCAGGCCGTCCGCGCCGTCGGCGCGCTTTTGAGCTACGTGGCCGAGACTCAGAAGGCGGATCTTTCCTACATAAACAAGCTCGATTTTTACTCCGACGGCCGCTTTATGGAGCTGGATCTGCAGACCCTCCGCAACATGGAGCTTCTCTACAACATGCGCACCCGCGAAAAGCGGGGAAGCCTCCTGTGGGTCATGGACAAGACAAAGACCCCCATGGGCTCCCGCCTCATCCGCTCCTGGGTGGCCCGTCCCCTCCTGTCCCTGACGCCCATCACCCGCCGGCTGGCCGCCGTCAACGAGCTTTTTTCCGACAGTGTCGCCCGGGGCGAGCTCATAAACGGCCTCCGGGGCATCGGCGATATGGAGCGCATCATCGGCAAGACCGTCTACGGCACCGTCAACTGCAAGGATCTTGTATATCTGTCCGCCTCCATAGGCCGCATTCCCGACATCCTCTCCCACCTCGAGGACATGTCGTCCCCCCTCATCCGGGAGATCCGGGCCGCCGACCGGCTGGAGGATATAAAGAAGCAGATAGACGAGACCATTTGCGACGATCCCCCCGTGTCCGTCCGGGAGGGCGGCATGATTCGCCCCGGCTTCGACCCGGAGGTGGACCGTCTCCGCTCCCTTCTCAAGGGCAGTAAGGGCGCCCTGGCCGACATCGAGGCCCGCGAGAAGGCCCGCACCGGCAAGAAGCTGCGGGTAAGCTACAACAAGGTATTCGGCTACTACATCGAGATCCCCCGGTCGCAGTCCGAGGACGTTCCGGAGGATTACATTCGCAAGCAGACTTTGGTGAACTGCGAGCGCTTCGTCACCGAGGAGCTTAAAAATCTGGAGGAGGAGCTGCTCACCGCCAACGACCGGCTCACGGAGCTTGAGTTCAACATCTTCTCAAAGCTGCGCCGCTCCATCGCCGGCAAGACGCTCCGCGTCCAGTCCACGGCCCAGGAGATCGCCGCCCTCGACGTGCTGTGCTCCTTCGCCCAGTGCGCCTCGGATTACAACTGGTGCAGGCCCGAGATGACCACACAGACCGGCATCGACATCGTGGACGGCCGCCATCCCGTGGTGGAGCTGACGCAGAAGGACACCCTTTTTGTGCCCAACGACACCCACCTGTCCCCGTCCGGCGCACGGACCGCCATCATCACCGGCCCCAACATGGCCGGCAAATCCACTTACATGCGCCAGACGGCCCTCATATGCCTCATGGCCCAGATCGGCTCCTTCGTCCCCGCCCGCTCAGCCACGCTGGGCATTGTGGATCGGGTGTTCACCCGTATCGGGGCCTCGGACGACCTCTCCTCCGGCATGTCCACCTTCATGGTGGAGATGAGCGAGGTGGCCTCCATCCTGAAAAACGCCACCTCCCGCTCCCTCATCCTTCTTGACGAGATAGGCCGCGGCACCTCCACCTACGACGGCATGGCCATCGCCCGCGCCGTTCTGGAGCACTGCGCCGACAAGAAGCGCCTTGGCGCCATGACCATGTTCGCCACTCACTACCACGAGCTCACCGCCCTGGAGGGGCAGATTCCCGGCGTAAAGAATTACAACATCTGCGCCAAAAAGCGGGGAGACGACATCATATTTCTCCGAAAGATCGTCCCCGGCGGTGCCGACGACAGCTACGGCGTGGAAGTGGCGAAGCTCGCCGGAGTGCCGGATCCCGTGATAAAGCGGGCCAAGTCCGTCCTCGCCGAGCTGACCTCCGGCGCTCCGGTTCACGCCCCCTCCTCCGCGCCCGCCGCGCTCTCCGATCAGATCACCCTCGGCTCCATGGCCTCGGACGAGGTCTCCGGGATCCTCCGGGGTCTTGACCTCAACACCATCACCGGTCTTGAGGCTCTGAACTTACTGAACGATTTAAAAAAGAAGGTGACTCTATGACCGCCAAACGGCACGCCGGAAGCGGCTTCCCCTACCCCATGACCCAGGTGGAGCAGGTTCTGGGCTGGGTCTATGTGTTTGTACATATGTTCGCTATGAGCTACATCCTTTCCGCGCTGAACGCCCATGTGTTTCCGCTGATGGGCTTCCAGCTGTCCACGATCTGGCTCAATTTCCTCTACTACGCCGTGGGCTTTTGCTACCTCCTGGGCTTCCTCTTCCACTACCTCAGGGAATCCTTCGCGGATATGTGCGGCAATTTTCTCAACACCGTCATAGCGGTCCTGGTGGGCTTCATCGCCTATGTATTTCTGTACAACATCGTAAGATACGGCCTGCACTTTTTTCTTGAAAACCTCACGAACCCCAACTCCGCCGCCGTCAACGCCACCGCCAAATTGAACCCCAACAAGATGCTTGTCATCGGCGTGCTGCTGGCGCCGGTGGTGGAGGAGACCCTTTTTCGCGGCGTGGTCTTTGGCTCCCTCCGCCGCAAAAACGCCCTTCTGGGCTACTTCGTCTCCACCGTCCTCTTTGCGGTCTACCACCTGTGGAGCTACCTCATCCACGACTTTCACCCCTCGCTCTTTCTCTACCTTCTCCAGTACCTCCCCGCCGGCCTTGCCCTGGGCTGGGCCTACGACTATTCCAAAACCCTCTACGCCCCCATATTTCTCCACATGATGATCAATTACGTGGTCATAACAGTGCAGATCGGGTAAGAAGAGCAATCGATCATAAAAGAACGCCCGGGGATGCTCCGCAAGGAAGCGGCCCCCGGGCGTTCTTTTGCCGCGCCGCCAAAGGACGCGTCATTTTTTGGCGGCTATAATATTACTCCGGCGGTCGTTTGATCGCCGGAGTAATATCAGCCATGTTTCGCTTCTGCCGCACAACGGCGGGCAAAAATGGATCGAATCCTCGTATTACCTTTTGGGCAGATACTCCGTGGGATCCGCCGTCTCGCCGTTCACCGTCACGGACAGGTGCAGATGCGCCTCGTCCGCGCTCTCATAGGCGGCGGTCGCGCCCACCGAGCCGATGACGGATCCGGCGGTGACGCTGTCGCCCACATTGACCGTGGGGACGCCGGCCAGATTTGCGTAGACCGTCATCACGCCCGCGCCGTGGTCAATGGTCACCACGGTGCCGTACCCGTCGCCGGCGTCCTCCACCTTCGTCACCGTCCCATTGGCGCAGCTGAGAACGCGGGTCCCCTGCCGCGCGGCGATGTCGATCCCGTCGTGGACGCGCCAATCGCCCAGTGTCTCGCTGTAAACAAGCCTGTCAGGGGCGTAGCCCTTGATGATCTCGCCGCTGACAGGCCAGAGGAAGTTTATATCCTCAGCGCTCGCCGGCTTGTTCTCCGGCTTTTGCTCTTCCCCGCCGGAATCCTCGTCCCCCGGCTTGTCCGCGACCGTCAGCGCGCCGGCGGAATCCTCGTCGGGACGGTTGAGCTCCTGGGTCTGTCCCCCCGGGGGGAGCGTGTGCTCAGGCTGCGTGTCCGTGCCCGCGGGGGCGGAACCGCCGTCGGTTTTGGCGGGATCTCCGCCTGTCTTTGCGCCGTCATCGTCCGGCTGGGGGAGCGTTGTGCCCACTTCCCCCATCACATCAAGATAGTCCTCCTCATCGCCACCAGTGAGCGGCGACCACCGCGAGAAAAGCAGCAGCCACGCCGAAACTCCGATGATGGCGATGCACGCGAAAAGGACTATGTAAAAGCCCTTACCGCTGAGGAACTCATCCGCGAAACGCGAAAAGCTCTTCCTCTCGTGCATCATTTTACCTCCGTACAGCGGAAAAACCGCTTTTTTATTGCAGAGGTAGTATTGACGAGGAAAGGGAGAATTATACAGCGCCCGAAAAGTTTTTTGTCCCGGGCCGTCCTCCCCGGCCCTGTCGGGCGGGACGGCGGACGCGAAAACGGGAGAGGGCCGCGGCCCTCTCCCGTTTATATTTTTTGGAAGTCTCAGATGGCCAGGAAGAACTTCACCAGGAACAGCGCCGAGATGACGTAGGTCAAAATCGAGACGTCCTTGGCCTTGCCGGTGAACACCTTGATGACGGTATAGGTGATGAGGCCGAGGCCGATGCCGTGGCCGATGGAACCGGAGATGGGCATGGCCAGGAGCATGATGAACACGGGGGCGGCGATGGCCATATCGGAGAAGTCGATGTTTTTGATGCCGCTGAGCATCAGGATGCCCACATAGATGAGGGCGGCGGAGGTGGCGGCGGGGGGAATGATGGCGGCGATGGGGCTGATGAAGATGCACGCCAGGAACAGGATGCCGGTGGTCAGGGAGGTAAGGCCCGTGCGGCCGCCGGCCTCAACGCCGGAGGCGGACTCCACGAAGGTGGTGACGGTGGAGGTGCCGGTGCAGGCGCCCACCACGGTGCCCACGGCGTCGGACAGGAGCGTCTCGCGCATCTTGGGCATGTTGCCGTTCTTGTCGGTCATGCCCGCGCGGTTGGCGGTGGCAAGGACGGTACCGATGGTGTCGAACATATCAATGATGCAGAAGGTGACTATCAGCAGAACGACAGTGCCCCAGCCGATGGAGAACAGTGTTCCGAAGTCGAACTTAAAGAGCGTTGTTTTCGCCATGTCGCCGAAAGGAGGCAGCCAGCTGGCGGTTTTCAGATTCTCAAAGGGGTTCTGCTTCAGGAAGATGGCCTGGCCGGCCCAGTTGAGGACGGAGGCGCCAAGCATGCCCACAAGCACAGCGCCCTTCATCTTGTAATGTGCCAGGATGATGATGAGGAAGAGGCCGATGAACATGGTGACCACGGCCAGGACCATGGCGGGCCAGTACTCGCCCATGGCCTGCTTGACGGTGCTGGCGGAGAGAGCGCCGAAGAAGTCACGCATGACGTAGTTCTCGTTGGAAGCGCCCTGGCCGGCGTTGGAGCCAAAGCCGATGTTCATGAGCATGAGGCCGATGCCGGGGCCGATGCCCAGGCGCACGCCGAGAGGAATGGCCTCCACGATCTTCTGACGGATATTGAAGATGGAAAGGAGAACGAACACGATACCCTCAATGAGGATGATGCACAGGCCCGCCTGAAGTCCCGCGAGCATGGAGCATCCAGCGGCGCCGGCGATCTGGGCGATAACTACGGCAAAGTAGCTGTTCAGGCCCATGCCGGGAGCCAGGGCGAAAGGCTTGTTGGCCAGGAACGCCATGCAGAACATGGCCACGGCGGAAGCAAGGCACGTCGCCATGAAGACGCCGTTCCACGCGGCCTGCGTGTCTGCCCCAAAGCTGGTGTTGTTGAACAGGACGATCAGGTTCGGGTTCAGGGCGATGATGTAGGCCATGGTCATGAAGGTGGTAAGACCGGCTACGATCTCGGTGCGGACGGTGGTGCCGTTTTGCTTGAGCTTAAAGATTTTCTCCATATGTACCCTCCTAAAGTATTTCTCTTTAACCGGCAAAAACAAAATCGGCGTGAAAACATTCGCTTCCTGTCCTCACGCCTTCCCGGTCTCCGCCGGTTTTAAGATGGTCTGAATATACCACGTTTTTTTGTAAAATTCCACTTTTTATTCTAAATTTGTAAAATTTTTTTGAATATTTGGAGATATGTACAATTTCTCCCCGTTTGTGCCTTTCCGCTTGTGCAATTTATCGCCGCGGACCCATAAAAGCCTTTGACCATGGCGGAAAATCGTGCTATAATATCTTTTGTGGGCTACCACGAAATCATGAATGGAGTGACAGACATGACATACGAGCTCAAGGTAGCGGGCCTGACCCGCACCCTCCCCCTTTGTAAACTCAACGACGACCTGTCCATCGCGGCCTTTGTCATCTTCGGCGACGTGGAGCTGACCTGCGAATGTGCCAGAGCCCTGCTGGAGAAGGCCCCGGAGTACGACTACATGGTGGCCCCGGAGGCCAAAGCCATCCCCCTCATTCACGAGATGGCAAAGCAGTCGGGACGCAACGACTACTTCCTGGTGCGAAAAAAGGCCAAGGCGTACATGCACGACGTTTTCAAGGTGGAGGATCACTCCATCACCACCGAGGGCACCCAGTACCTGTACATGGACGGGGAGGACGCCCGGAAGATGCGGGGCAAGCGCGTCCTCATCATCGACGACGTGATCTCCACGGGCGGATCCATCGCCGCGGTGGAGGAGCTTGTGCGGGAAGCCGGCGGCATTGTCACCGCCAAAATGGCCGTCCTCGCGGAGGGCGACGCCGCCAGGCGCGACGACATCATCTTTCTTGAGCATTTGCCGCTCTTTGACGGGAACGGCAGCCCCATAGCGTAAACGCGGCACGAAGAGGCCAGGGCGGCCGGTAAAGCAGGGACATGACACGCCGATGGGCGGTCATGTCCCTGTTGTACATTCTGGCTTTCGGGAAATTATTGCATACGTTTGAAAAATCGCGGGCAATGCCGATCGTTTTATACTAGGGCGTATCTGAAAACGGCAAAAAATATACAGCTTGCACAAGAAGGGAAGGAATGGTAGAATAAGAGAAAAAGTG
>CANQBC010000015.1 GCA_947589225.1 uncultured Oscillospiraceae bacterium
ATGTCCGAAGAAAACCTGTACACCTTTGAAAACCCCGAGTACCGCCACACCTACTGGCACTCCTGCTCCCACATCATGGCCCAGGCTGTCAAGCGCCTGTGGCCCGAGGTGAAGCTGGCCATCGGCCCCGCCATCGACGAGGGCTGGTACTACGACCTCTCGGCCCCCTTCGCCTTTACCCCGGAGCATCTTGCGCAGATCGAGGCGGAGATGCGCAAGATCTGCAAGGAGAAGCTGAAGATCGAGCGGTTCGAGCTGCCCCGCGAGGAGGCCCTGAAGCTCATGGCGGACGAGCCTTTCAAGGTGGAGCTCATCAACGACCTCCCCGAGGGCGTAACTATCAGCTTTTATAAGCAGGGCGAGTTTACGGATCTGTGCGCCGGGCCGCATCTGGACTCCACCGGCCGGGTGAAGGGCAACGCCCTGAAGCTCACCGCCTGCAACGCCGCTTACTGGCGCGGGGACTCCAGCCGCGAGACCCTTCAGCGCATCTACGGCGTGGCTTTCCCCAAAAAGGAGGAGCTGGACGCCTACCTTGCCCGCATCGAGGAGGCCAAACGCCGCGACCACCGCAAGCTGGGCCGCGAGCTGGGGCTTTTCATGCTCCGGGACGAAGGCCCCGGCTTCCCCTTCTTCCTCCCCAAGGGCATGGTGCTGCGCAACACCCTTCTGGAGTACTGGCGGGAGGTCCACAAGAAGTACGGCTACGTGGAGATCTCCACCCCCATCATCCTCAACCGTAAGCTCTGGGAGCGGTCCGGCCATTGGGATCACTACAAGCAGAATATGTACACCACCGTCATCGACGACGAGGACTACGCCATCAAGCCCATGAACTGCCCCGGCGGGATGCTGGTCTACAAGTCCGAACCCCACTCCTACAAGGAGCTGCCCCTGCGGGTGGGCGAGCTGGGCCTGGTGCACCGCCACGAGCTCTCCGGCGCGCTCCACGGCCTCTTCCGGGTCCGCTGCTTCACCCAGGACGACGCCCACGTCTTTATGACCCCGGAGCAGATGCAGGACGTCATCCAGGAGACGGTGCGCCTCTTTGACGAGGTCTATTCCGTCTTCGGCCTCAGCTACGAGATCGAGCTTTCCACCATGCCGGAGGACCACATCGGCTCCGTGGAGGAGTGGGAGCGCAACCAGGATATTTTGAAGGCCGCCATCACCGCCATGGGCAAGACCTTCACGGTGAACGAGGGGGACGGGGCCTTCTACGGGCCGAAGCTGGACTTCCACCTGGCCGACTCCCTGGGGCGCACCTGGCAGTGCGGCACCATCCAGTTAGACTCCCAGCTGCCTGAGCGGTTCGAGCTGGAGTACACTGGCGAGGACGGGGCGAAGCACCGCCCCGTGATGATCCACCGGGTGGTCTTGGGGTCCATCGAGCGGTTCATCGGCGTTATCACCGAGCACTTCGCCGGGGCCTTCCCCACGTGGCTCGCCCCCGTCCAGGTGCGGGTGCTGACCATCACCGACCGCACCAACGATTACGCCAACGACCTGGTCGCCAAGCTGGACGCCCTGGGCGTCCGGGCGGAGGCCGACCTTCGCAACGAGAAGCTGGGCAAGAAGATCGTGGAGGCCCGCGCCCAGAAGATCCCCTACCTGCTGGTGGCCGGCGACAAGGAGGCCGAGACCGGCCAGGTCGCTGTCCGCACCCTCACCGGCGACAAGGGCGCCATGCCCTTTGAGGACTTCACCGCCAGGCTCATGGAGGAGATCAAAACGCGCTCCAGAGAAAACCTCATCTAAAAAATATAATAAAAAATTGCCGGAAAAGAGCGCCGCTCTTTTCCGGCAATTTAATTACCGCTTCCCTTTGAAAAACTCCGTCAGGACCTCCCGGCACTCCTCCTCCAGCACCCCGCCGTAGACCCTGACTTTCCTGTCCAGAGGCTCCATAAAGAGGTTGAAAAGCCCCCCGCAGGCCCCGGCGCGGGGGTCCCTCACGCCGTAGTAGACGGCGGAGAGCCGTGCGTTGTAGACCGCTCCGGCGCACATGGGGCAAGGCTCCATGGTCACATAGAGGCTGCACCCGTCAAGCCGCCAGGAGCCGAGATTCCTGGAGGCGTCCCGGATGGCCTCCACCTCGGCGTGAGCCGTGGCGTCAAGGGCCTCCGTCCGATTGCGCCCCCGGCCCACGATCCGGCCCTGCGGGTCCGCCACCACCGCCCCCACCGGCGTCTCGCCGCTTCGGGCGGCGGCCCGCGCCTCCTCAAGGGCCGCCCTCATGTACTCCTCCCGTTCCATGCGCCCGCCTCCTTTTTTCGCAGTATAACAGATAAATTTTCTCCCGGCAAGAGGTATGATCCGCCCTCCCTCCGGCAACAATAAGGGCAGTGAGTAAAATTGGAGGGCGCGACAATGAAAATTTCCGACATCATGAACCCCGAACCCATCACCGTCTCCCCGGACGAGACGGCGGCGCTGGCCTCAAGGCTCCTCTCCCGCCACAACATCGGCTCCCTGCCCGTGTGCGGCGCGGACGGCCGCCTGCGGGGCGTGGTCACGGACCGGGACATCGTGGTCCGCTGCGTGGCCGCCGGGGAGGACCCGGAGAGCACGTCCGTCAGCGACGTGATGAGCCGCAGCGTCATCACCGTAAACCCGGAGGAGGACGTGAAGCGCGCCTCGGAGCTGATGGGGAAGGGCCAGGTGAGACGCCTGCCCGTCACCGAAAACGGCAAGCTGGTGGGCATCGTCTCCCTGGGGGACATCTCCAAAATCTCCGTCTGCGACATGGAGGCGGCGCACGCGCTGTGCGAGATCTCCATGAACGTCCGGGAGAGATAAGAGGGAAAATAAAAAAGAATATCTGCGCCGGAGGCGGGCCGAAAGGGTTCTTTCGACCCGCTTCAGCTTGTCAAAAAACTCAAATTGAGGTTTTTCCCGGCGGCACGCACGTCGGGAAAAAATCCTTTTGTTTTGCGGAGTGTGCGGTCTGGGGGACCCCGGCGGGCCGCAAATTTGACCTGCCCGGCTATACCCCCGTCAGGTCAAATTCCGGGGTGTATTCCTCCCTGGCGGAGGAAAGCTCCTGATAAAACCCATCCTCGATGCCCCTCTCCTCCATGTACGCCACCGCCGCGCCGTACTCCTCCTGGGTGAGACGGCGGTCGATCTCCGAAAACTCCGCCGCCCGGCCCATGGGCGTATACTGGCTCATGAGGGAGAAGAGGATCTGCCCCGGCGGGAAGGTGTCCGCTACCCAGTCGATGACCCCCCGCGTGTTCTCCGGGGCGTTGGGCAGAACAAGATGCCGGATGATAACGCCGGAGCGCAGCAGCCCGTCCTCCCCCAGTACGTACGGCCCCGTCTGGCGGACCATTTCAAGGATCGCCCGTTTCGCCGTCTCCGGGTAGCCGGGGGCGGAGGAATACCGCTCCGCCAGGGCGGGATCGGAGTACTTCATGTCGGGCAGGTAGATCTGAGCCTTCCCCTCCAGCGCCCGCAGGGCCGGGAGACTCTCGTACCCCGACGAGTTCCACACCACCGGCACCGGCAGGGGTTCCCGGAGGGACTCCAGCACCGCCGGGAGGAAGTGAGAGGCGGTGACGAGGCTGACGTTGTGAACGCCCTGCCCGATAAGCTCAAAATAGATCCCCCTCAGCCGCTCCGGCGTGACCCGCTTCCCCACGCCCCCGGCGGAGATGGCCGCGTTCTGGCAGTAGACGCATTTGAGATTGCACCCGGTAAAAAAGACCGTCCCGCTGCCCCGCGTCCCCGATATGGGCGGCTCCTCCCACAGATGGGGCGTGGCGCGGGCCACGCGGGCGTCCGACCCCTCCCCGCAAAAGCCGCCGCCCTCCTGGGGCCGGCGGAGCGCGCCGCATTTTCTGGGACACAGGCTGCAATAAAATGGCACAATATCCATCTCCCGCAATTGACTTTTTCTTCATAAAGACTATAATAAGGTTTTGAGAAAAAACTGTCAAGGAGGTTTGACATGAAGATCGTCGTTCTTGACGCCCACACGGAGAACCCCGGAGACCTGAGCTGGTCCGGCTTTGAGCAGCTGGGGGAGCTCACTATCTATGACCGCACGCCGAAATTTGACGACCGGGAGATCATCCGCCGCGTGGGCGACGCGGACATGGTCATCACCAACAAGACCCCCGTTCGGGCCGCCGTTCTGGACGCCTGCCCCACGGTGAAGTACGTGGGCCTTCTCTCCACGGGCATCGACGTGTGCGACTGCGCCTACGCCGCCCAAAAGGGGATCCCGGTGAGCAACATCCCGGCCTACTCCACCATGGCCGTGGCGCAGCACGCCATCGCCCTCCTGCTGGAGATCTGCTCCAAGGTGGGCGTCCACTCCCGGCTGGTTCACCAGGGCGACTGGCAGCGGTGCGAGGACTTTTGCTTCTGGGAGGCCCCGCTTATGGAGCTTTCGGGCCTGACCTTCGGCGTGGTGGGCTTCGGGCAGATCGGCCGCGCCGCGGGGCGCATCGCCAAAGCCCTGGGGATGCGCGTGCTGGCCGCCGGGTCCCGCCCCTGCCTGGAGGGGGAGACCATCGGTACATACACGGACCTGGACACCCTTCTACGGGAGTCGGACGTGGTCTCCCTCCACTGCCCCCTGAAGGACGAGACGCGCCGGCTCATCAACGCCGAGACCATCGCCCGGATGCGCGACGGCGCGATCCTCATCAACACGGGCCGGGGCGGGCTGGTGGACGAGGAGGCCCTGGCGCAGGCCCTCAAGTCCGGCAAGCTCTACGCCGCCGGGGTGGACGTGGTGTCCGTGGAGCCGATCCTGCCGGACAACCCGCTTCTGGGGTGCGAAAACTGCTTCATCACCCCCCACGTGGCCTGGACGCCCAAGACCTGCCGCCAGCGCGTCATGGACATCGCCGTCAGCAACGCCCGCGCCTTCCTGGCGGGCCGCCCGGAGAACGTGGTCAACGGGATTTGACCCCGCAGAAAATTTCTTTCAAAAAATTTTCCTTTCCGCGCAATAAAATCCGCGTCTTGCGCATTACTTCATTGACAGGAGTTGAAAGACAATGGAATCGGAGGAGATCATCGCCTCACCCGCTCCCGCGGCCGAACTCGAGCGGCTGCTGAAGGAGACGGCGGGGGGCGGGATGGACGCCCTGGCGGAGCTTTACAGGCGGACACGCGGCGCAGTCTACGCGCTGGCGCTCTCCATGACGGGGGACGCCTACATGGCCGAGGAACTCTGCCACGACGCCTACCTTCGCATCTGGGACTACGCGGGGAGCTACCGGGCAAAGGGGTCGCCCATGGCCTGGATCCTCGCCGTCACCCGGAACCTGTGCCTCATGGAGCTACGCAAAGCCAAACGGACCGCGCACCTCACGGACGAGGAGTGGAACGCCATCCCCGCGGACACGGACGTGTCCGCCGAGGATCGGGCGGCCCTCCAGACGGCCCTCTCCCGGCTCAACGCCGGGGAGCGGCAGATCGTCCTCCTGCACGCCTCCTCCGGGCTTCGCCACCGGGAGATCGCAAAGCTCCTGGGCCTCCCTCTGGGGACCGTCCTGTCAAAATACCGCCGCGCGATGACCAAATTGCGTGAGACTATGGAAGGAGAGTGAGCCGCGTGACAGACAGGGACATCGAGCAGAGACTGAGATCGGCCATTGACAACACGGCCCCCATGGGCCTGGACAGGCTCCTCTCCGACGTGGACATTCGGAAAGGAGAAAAGACCATGACAAACGAAAAAAGAACGCGCCGTTGGATCGGCCTTGCGGCCGCCTGCCTCGCCCTCGTCCTGCTGGCGGGCTTCGGCGGATTTTACTACGGACATAACTACACCGTGGCCACCACGGTCTCCCTGGACGTGAACCCCAGCATCCAGATGGAGGTCAGCCGCGCGGAGAAGGTCATCTCCTGCGCGGGCCTCAACGACGAGGGCCGGGAGATCCTCGCCTCCATGAACGGCGGGGCCGATTTGAAGGGGGCCAAGCTCAACGTGGCTGTCAACGCCGTGGTGGGGGCCATCGTCAACGCCGGGTATCTGGACAGCCTCAGCTCCGCCATCCTCATCTCCGTGGAGGACAACGACCTTGCCCGGGGCGAGCGCCTTCAGGCCCAGCTTGTGGCCGAGGTGGACGGCATCCTCCAGACCGCCGCCAACTCCGCCGGGGTCCTCAGCCAGTACATGACCGCCGACAAGGACCTCCAGGCCCAGGCCCAGCGCAGCAGCATCTCCACCGGCAAGGCCGCCCTGGTCAACCAGGTCATCGCCCTGAACCCCTCCCTGGATTTTACCAAGCTGGCCGAGCTCTCCGTTGAGGAGCTGCGGGACCTCATCCGCATCGGCGCGCCCGCCATGCCCATCGGGAAGGACGCCGCCGCCTGCGCCGCCGAGGAGTACGCCGGCGTCAATATTCTCGACTCCTATCTTGCCCAGTACACCGAGGTGGACCCGGAGCTGGACGACCTCACGCCCCACTATGACGTGGAGCTTAACTACAACGGCCGCGAGTACGACTATGAGATCGATGCCTTTACCGGCGAGGTCCTGCGGGGACTGAGCCGGATCGTAGGGGATAACCCCGGCGAACCCCTCCCCGAAGGGCCGGCCCTCACCGCCGACGAGGCCTTCAACGCCGCCGCCGCGTATTTCGCGGCAAATCACCCGGAGCTTACGGGCAATTTCCTGAACATCAAGACGGAATACGACCGGGACGACGGTCACTACGACGTGGAGTTCTGGTGCTCCGGCTGCGAGTTCGACTACGACGTGGACGGCCAGACCGGCGCGGTCCTCCGGGAGGAGACGGACTACCTCTGCACGCTCCCCACCGTTCCCGATACCCCCGCCCCGGAAACCACCCCCACCACGCTCACCACTCCCTCCACCCCCGCCCAGACCGACATCGGGGCGGACGCGGCCAAGGCCGCGGCCCTGGCCCGCGCCGGCCTTGCCGATGATTCCTCCGTCACCTGGCTTAAATGCCAGCGGGAGTACGACGACGGAAGGCTGGAGTACGAGATCGAGTTCTATGCCGGTACCACCGAATACGATGTCACCGTCCTGGCCGCCGACGGTACCGTCCTCAAATATGAGACGGAGAGGGCCAAATACAGCTCCGGCGGCGGAAACGCCGGCAGCGGGCAGTCCGGCGACGTGGGCGCGGACGCGGCCAAGGCCGCAGCCCTGGCCCACGCGGGCCTCACCGAGAGCCAGGTCACGCGCCTTAAATGCGAGCGCGACTACGACGACGGCCGGATCGAGTACGAGGTCTCCTTCAAGTATAACGGCTATGAGTACGAGTATAAGCTGGACGCCGCCACCGGCTCCATCCTGGAGCACGAGCGCGACTGGGACGACTAAAAAACATCTTTTGCCTATTGGCCGCCGCCCCCAGGGGCGGCGGCCTTTGCTGTCGAAAAAAACCTGAACGGAAGAGCGGATCGGATGAAATCTGCCTTCGCCTCTTGCAATTGGCCCCGGCCCGTAGTATAATACCCATATCTATGCGAATTTGCCAAGGAGGCGGTTTTATGGACGAGAGGACCCTGGCCTTTATCAATCTCCACGCGGTCCTGGGCGGGCTTTCCAAGCTTTGCGAGCTGGACGGAGAATGTAAAAAGCTCATCGAGGGCAAGGACATCGCCATCGGCATCACCGTCAAGGGCGGGCCGGAGGCGACGATCCGCTTCTCCGGCGGGGCCTGTACGGTGACGCCCGGCGTGGACAAGTGCGACATCAAGCTTCCCTTTTCCTCCTGCAAAAAGTTCAACGGTCTCATCGACGGGACGGTGACGCCCATCCCCTCCAAGGGGTTCACCAAGATCGGCTTTTTGCTCCACGAGTTTACGAAGCTGACGGACAAGCTCACGGCGTATCTCCGCCCGGCGGAGGGCGCGCTGGACGACCCGGAGTTCTTCCGCGTCAGCACCACCGTCATGTTCCACCTCATTCTGGACGCCATCGCCCAGATCGGCAACGAAGACAAGGTGGGCAGGGCCTCTGCCTCCTACATCGTCAACGGGGACATCCGCATGGGCATCGAGGGCGGTCCGGAGGGGTTCATCCACGCCCGCGACCACGTCCTCACCGCCGTCCACACCCCCTGCGAGCACCCCACAAGCTACATGATCTTCGCCTCCATGCGGGACGCCCGCGACCTCTTCGATGGCAAGGTCAACGGCGTGGTGTGCGTCGGGACCGGCAAGGTGCGCATGGGCGGCATGATCTCCATGGTGGACAATGTGAACAGGATCCTGGACCGCGTGTCCATGTATCTGGCGTGAGGTGACAGTATGAGAAAGGTTTACGAGTACCCCAAATCCAGGGCCGCCTTTGAGCGCGCCTGCAAGCTGATCCCCTCCGGCATCTACGGCCACCAGGGCCCCGCCGAAGGGTGCTACGTCCCTGTGGAGGCGTTCCCCCTCTACTCCAGCCGCGCCCAAGGGAGCTACCTCTGGGACCTGGACGGCAACAAATTCATCGACTACATGGCCGCCTACGGCCCCAACGTCTTAGGCTACAACGACCCGGACGTGGACGAGGCCGCGGCGCGTCAGCGGGCCATCTCCGACTGCACCACCCTGCCGAACCCCGTGATGGTGGACTTCGCGGACCTCTTAGTGGAGACGGTCGCCTGTGCCGACTGGGCCTTCTTCGCCAAAAACGGCAACGATGTCACCACCTGCGCCGTGATGACCGCCCGCGCCTACACCCACCGCAAGAAGATCGTCTTTTTCAAGGGCTACTACCACGGCGTCTCCCCCTGGACCCAGAAGATCGACTACGCCGGGATTTTGGAGGAGGACGTTCAAAACAACCTCTACGTCACCTGGAACGACTTTGACGAGCTTCAGGAGGTTTTTGAGAAGAACAAGGGCCAGATCGCCTGCGTCATCGCCCAGCCCTATATGCACGGGAATTTCGCCGACAACGAGCTTCCCGCCGAGGGCTTCTGGAAGAAGGTTCGAAAGCTGTGCGACGACACGGGGACGGTGCTGATCATCGACGACGTGCGCGCCGGGTTCCGGCTGGACATCGCCGGATCCGACCACTACTTCGGCTTCAAGGCCGACCTCATCTGCTTCTGCAAGGCCCTGGCCAACGGCTACAACGTCTCCGCCCTGTGTGGGCGCGACTTCCTGAAAAACGCCGTGTCCTCCCTGAGCTTCACCGGCTCCTACTGGATGAGCGCCGTGCCCTTCGCGGCCGGCATCGCCTGCATCCAGAAGATGAAGCGCCTTAACTGCCCCCAGCTTCTCATCGACAAGGGGACGAAGCTGAAAAACGGCCTCATCGCCACGGCCCTCAAGTACGGCTATGACCTGCACGTCTCCGGCGTGCCCAGCCTCTTCTATCTGCGCATCGCCGACGACCCCACGCTGATGCTCCATCAGGAGTGGATCGCCGAGTGCGTCAAGCGGGGCGTGTTCTTCACAAACCACCACAACCACTTCATCAACGCATCCCTCACCGACGAGGACATCGAGGACACCCTTGAGATCGCGGACGAGGCCTTCATGGTGGTAAAGGACAGACATTCCTGAAAACTGTCTCCCAACGGCTCAGTTTAAATTTTTTCCCGGCGGTATGTACGTCGGAAAAAACCCTGTTGTCACGCAAGTGTGCCTTTTAGGGATCCCCGGCGGACAAAGCCCGCTGGGGGGAGGAGGAGCGATGCTAGCGCCTGAGGGCGACCGAAGGAAGCCCGAAGCAAAGCGGCTTCAGCGACGACGAGGGTGCGCGCAGCGTGACAGCAGGAACCATCTTTCTGAATTTCGCGGAATTCAGAAAGATGGTTCCGCACGTTACCCCCCTTGGCAGGAAAATGCCGTCAGGCATTTTCCGCCAGCTTTTGGAGGATTTATGAAATTCCTTTTAAAAAATCTCAACGTCTATTATGACCGCGCCTTTCAGAAGGCGGACATCTTGATAGTTGATGGCATCGTTGCCGCCATGGGCTCCGGCCTTTTAGTTGGCGGTGACGCTGCCGTTTTTGATTTTCACGGGGCTCACGCCCTCCCCGGTCTTGCCGACCCCCACGTCCATCTGCGGGAGCCGGGCTTTGCCTGCAAGGAGACGATCCGCACCGGGACGCTGGCGGCGGCCCGCGGAGGGTACACCGCGGTGTGCTCCATGCCCAACCTAAAGCCCGTGCCGGATTCGCTGGAAGCGCTCAACGTCCAACTGGACATTATACGCCGGGACGCCGCCGTCGCCGTGCGCCCTTATGGGGCGATCACAAAGGGCGAGCGTGGCGCGGAGCTTGCCGACCTTGAGGCCATGGCCCCCTATGCCGCCGGCTTTTCCGACGACGGCCGGGGCGTGCAGTCGGAAGAGCTGATGCGCGCGGCGATGGAAAAGGCCCGTGACCTCGGAAAGCCTATCGTCGCCCACGCCGAGGACGAGAGCCTTCTCAAAAAAGGGTGGGCCGTCCACGACGGCACCTACGCCCGCGCCCACGGCCTTGTGGGCAACGTCTCCGAGAGCGAGTGGCGGCAGGTGGAGCGGGATCTGGAGCTGGTGCGGGAGACGGGCTGCGCCTACCACGTCTGTCACGTCTCCACCAAAGAGACCGTGGGCCTTGTGCGCCTTGCCAAATTCGAGGGCCTGGACGTCACCTGCGAGACCGCCCCCCACTACCTGACGCTGACGGACGCGGACCTTCGGGACTCCGGCGCATACCGCATGAACCCGCCCATACGGTCGGCTGAGGATCGGGACGCCCTCATCGAGGGGATCTGCGACGGGACGGTGGACATGATCGCCACCGACCACGCGCCCCACGCCAAAGAGGAGAAGTCCGGCGGTCTCGCCGGGAGCCTCAACGGCATCGTGGGCCTGGAGTGCGCTTTCCCGGTACTTTACACAAAGCTGGTTCTGGGCCGCGTCACGAGCCTGGAGCGGCTCATTGAGCTTATGAGCGCCGCCCCGGCAAGGCGCTTCGGCCTCCCCGGAGGCTCCATCGAGCTTGGAGGGGCGGCCAATATCGCGGTTTTCGACCTGAACCGGGAGTTTGCCATAGACCCGGCGGAATTTGCCTCCCTGGGCCGCGCCACCCCCTTTGAGGGCTGGAAGGTGCGGGGGCGGTGCCTTATGACCATATCCGGCGGGAAGATCGCCTGGAGGAACGACAATGCGTAACGTAAAATTCAAGCTGACAGAGAATGAAGAAATCGCCAAAAATACCTTTGAGATGACGCTCTCGGGGGACACCTCCGGCATCGCGCCGGGGCAGTTCGTAAACCTCCGGCTGGACGGGTACTTTCTGCGCCGGCCCATCTCCGTGTGCGACTATACAGCCGACACCCTGAAGCTCATTTACAAGGTGGTGGGACACGGCACCGAGGCCATGTCGAAAATGCGCCCCGGCGCGGCGCTGGACGTCCTCACCGGCCTCGGAAACGGCTACGACACGTCCCTGTCCGGCGAAAAGCCCCTGCTCATCGGCGGCGGCGCGGGCGTCCCGCCTCTCTACGCCCTGGCGAAGAAGCTCCTGGCGGAGGGGAAGCATCCCGCCGCCATCCTGGGCTTCAACACGAAAAGCGAGGTCTTTTACGAGGACAGATTCCGCGCCCTGGGGCTGGAGACCTTTGTCGCCACCGCCGACGGCTCTTACGGGATCCGTGGCTTTGTGACAGAGGCCATGGACGTGGAGTACACCTATTTTTATACCTGCGGCCCGGAACCCATGCTGCGGGCGGTCTACGAGAGGTCCCGGACCTCCGGGCAGTTCAGCTTCGAGGAGCGCATGGGCTGCGGCTTCGGGGCCTGCATGGGATGTACCTGCAAGACGAAAACCGGCTACAAGCGCATCTGCAAGGACGGGCCGGTGCTGACAAAGGAGGAGATCGTATGGTGAATACGTCTGTCACCCTCTCAGGGCTGACCCTCTCGAACCCCGTGATCCCCGCCAGCGGCACCTTCGGCTACGGGTACGAGTTTGCGGAAATTTACGACATCAACTGTCTCGGTTCCTTCTCCTTCAAGGGCACCACCCGCGAGCCCCGCTTCGGCAACGAGCCGCCCCGCATCGCGGAGGCCCCCTCCGGGATGCTCAACGCCGTGGGCCTTCAAAATCCAGGCATCGACAAGGTGATAGCCGAGGAGCTTCCCAAATTGCGAAAGGTCTTTCACAAGCCCGTGGTGGCCAACATCAGCGGCTTTTCGATTGATGAATACGTGGAATGCTGCGGGCGCATCGATAAAGAGGAGGGCGTGGGCCTCATTGAGGTGAACATCTCCTGCCCCAACGTCCACAACGGCGGCATGAGCTTCGGGACAAGCCCTGAGTCGGCAGCCCAGGTGACGCGGGCCGTGAAGGCCGTGACGCGCAAGCCCGTCTATATGAAGCTCTCCCCCAACGTCACCGACATCGCCGCCATCGCCCGCGCCTGCGAGGACGCGGGGGCCGACGGTATCAGTCTCATCAACACCCTCATGGGGATGCGGATCGATTTAAAGCGCCGCGCCCCGGTGATCCGCAACGTCACAGGGGGCCTCTCCGGCCCCGCCGTGTTCCCGGTGGCCCTTCGGATGGTGTGGCAGGTCTATGAGGCCGTGAACATCCCCATCATCGGCATGGGCGGGGTCACAACGGCGGAGGACGTGGTGGAAATGATGCTGGCCGGAGCCACGGCGGTGGAGGTGGGCGCCGCCAACTTAGTGGATCCCTTCGCCTCGAAGAAGATCGTGGAGGCCCTGCCCGCCGTCATGGAAAAATATCATATCGAAAATCTCACAGACATTATTGGAGGTGCGCATCATGGGTAAGGACGTTATCGTGGCCTGCGACTTCGCCAGCGCCAGGCAGACAATGGAATTTCTGGACAAATTCGGATCGGCCCGGCCCTTTGTGAAGATCGGCATGGAGCTTTATTACGCCGAGGGGCCGGACATCGTGCGGAGGATCAAGGAGCGGGGCCATAAAATTTTCCTGGATCTGAAGCTCCACGACATCCCCAACACCGTCAAGAAGGCCATGGCGGTTCTCGCCGACCTTAACGTGGATATGACAAACCTCCACGCCGGCGGCGGGGTGGAGATGATGAAGTACGCCCTGGAGGGCCTGACGCGCCCGGACGGCACCCGGCCCCTTCTCATCGCCGTCACCATGCTCACCAGCATCTCGGAGGAGGTCATGACAAACGAGCTGGGCATCGGCGGCCGGCTTCCGAACACCGTCATTTGCTACGCCAAAAACGCCGCCTCCGCCGGGCTGGATGGGGTGGTCTGCTCCCCCTTGGAGGCCCAGGTGGTTCATGAAAACTGCGGCGCGGGCTTTGTCACCGTCACCCCCGGCGTGCGCTTTGCCGGCGGGGACGCGGGGGACCAGAAGCGCGTCATGACACCCGCCGAGGCAAGACGCATCGGCTCCGACTACATCGTGGTGGGCCGGCCCATCACCGCCGCCCCCGACCCGGAGGAGGCGTACCTTCGGTGTGTCCGGGAGTTTGTGGGCTGATGGGGTTCGAGTACGTCCTTTTCGACCTGGACGGCACCCTCACGGATCCCAGGGAGGGTATCACCAACTCCGCCGCCCACGCCCTGCGGCACTTCGGCATCCAGGCGGATCGGGACACCCTCACCTTCTTCATCGGCCCGCCGCTCTACGAGTCCTTTGAGCGGTTCTCCATCCCCGAAGAGCGGATGGAGGAGGCCGTCGAAAAATTCCGGGAGTACTTCGAACCCCGGGGCTGGCTGGAAAATATGCCCTATCCCGGCATCGGGGAGACGCTGGAACGTCTCCAAAACGCGGGGTTAAAGCTCATCCTCGCCACCTCCAAGCCGGAGGAATTCGCCGTGCGCATCATGGAGCGGTTTGATCTTGCCAAATACTTCACCCTTCTGTGCGGCGCGCCCATGGACGAGCGCCGCGCCGGGAAGGCCGCCGTGGTGGCCCGGGCGCTCCGGGAGGCGGGCGTGTCCGATCTGTCCCGCGCCCTCATGGTGGGCGACCGCCGCCACGACGTGGAGGGCGCCCGTCAAAACGGTCTTGACACCGTCGGCGTCCTCTGGGGCTACGGCTCCCGGGAGGAGCTGGAGGGCGCCGGGGTCAGGTGTCTGGCGGGGAACCTTGCGGAGCTGGAGGAGATCCTTTTGCAATAACCGCAAAACCCGGAGGTCGACGATAGGCGGGCCGTCAATATTTACTCGGAGGTAAAATATGTGCTTCATTTGTGACAGGATCGAACAGATCAAAAACGGTACCAACCCGTATTTTGTGGCGGAGCTGGAGACGGGCTATGTGGTTCTGGGGGACAACCAGCATTTCCGGGGCTACACCCTGTTCCTCTACAAGCGCCACGAGGGGAAAACGGAGCTCTTCCATTTAGAGCCGGAGGAGCGGGCCAAATTCATGGAGGAGATGGTTCTGGTCTCCCAGGCCGTCAGCCGGGCCTTCGGGGCGGAGAAGATGAACTGCGAGCTTCTGGGCAACGGCGACGCCCACCTGCACTGGCACCTGTTCCCCCGGGTCACCGGCGATATAGAGGCCTACGGCAATCACGGCCGCGGTCCCGTGTGGTGGTACCCTATGGAGAAGATGTACGCCGAGGGCAACCGCCCGACGCCGGAGGACCTGGAGGACATGAAGCTAAGGCTCCGGGCGGAATTGGACAAACTCATAAAATAACAACTGATCCACAGGAGGAACGAATATATGGAGACCTACAAGCACGAGTTTATTGAATTCCTGGAGTCCGCCGGGGTGCTGAAGTTCGGCGACTTCACCGCCAAGTCCGGGCGGAAGATCCCCTACTTCATCAACGCCGGGGACATCAAGACCGGGGAGCAGATCATGCGCCTGGGCCACTTCTACGCCCGGGCGTACCTCGATAACCTGGGGGACAGGCGGACGGTCCTCTTCGGGCCGGCCTACAAGGGCATCCCCATCGCCGTGAGCGCGGCGGCTTCCCTGGCCAGGGAGGGCCTGGACCTGCCCTTCTGCTTCAACCGCAAGGAGGCCAAGGATCACGGCGAGGGCGGCGTGCTTGTGGGGTATAAGCCCCAGCCGGGGGAGGAGATCGTCATTACCGAGGACGTGATCACCGCCGGCACCGCCATCCGGGAGAGCATGGAGATCCTCTCCGGCCTTGAGGGTGTGAAGGTCGCCGCCTGCCTCATCATGGTCAACCGTGGCGAAAAGGGCAGGACCGACAAGGGCGCCATGGAGGAGATCGAGGAGGAGTTCGGCTTCCCGGTCTACTCGGTGGTGGACGCCTGGGACATCATCGAGTACCTGGAGGAGAAGCCGGAGAACGCCGAGAACGTCCGGCGGATCCGCGACTACCTTGCGGTGAACGGAGCGAAAAAATGAGAAGTCTTATTGATATTGCGGATCTGTCCGTCTCCGAGATCGACGAGCTCATCGCCAAAGCCGAGGACATCATCGCAGACCCTGACAAATACGCCGAGAAATGCCGCCGCAAGAAGCTGGCCACCCTCTTTTACGAGCCGTCCACCAGGACGCGCCTGAGTTTTGAATCGGCCATGCTGGAGCTGGGGGGCCAGGTCATCGGCTTTTCCGAGGCCCAGTCCAGCTCCGCCTCCAAGGGGGAGAGCGTGGCGGACACCGCCCGGGTCATCAGCTGCTTTGCGGACATCATCGCCATGCGCCACCCCATGGAGGGCGCGCCGCTGGTGGCGGCCATGAACGCCTCCATCCCCGTGATCAACGCCGGGGACGGCGGCCACAACCACCCCACCCAGACCCTCACCGATCTTCTCACCATCAAGAGGGAAAAGGGAAGCCTCGACCACATGACCGTGGGCTGCTGCGGCGACCTCAAGTTCGGCCGCACCGTCCACTCCCTGATTGGCGCCATGAGCCGCTACGAGGACGTGGACTTTGTGCTGATCTCCCCGGAGGAGCTGCGCGTCCCGGAGCACGTGCGCACGGATATATTAAACGCCTCCGGCGTCAAATACCGGGAGACGGAATCCCTGCTTGACGCCATACCGCAGCTGGATATCCTATACATGACGAGAGTCCAGCGCGAGCGGTTCATCTCCGAGGCCGACTACGTGCGCCTGAAGGACACCTATATCCTCACCCCCGACAAGCTGGAGACGGCAAAGCCAGACCTCTCCATCCTGCACCCCCTGCCGCGTGTCAACGAGATCAGCGTCGCCATTGACAAAGACCCCCGGGCCTGCTACTTCAAGCAGGTTCTCAACGGCAAATACATCCGCATGGCCCTTATCATGAAGCTCCTGGAGGTGGAATAAGATGGTAATCGGAACGATCGTGGACGGTATTGTCATCGACCACATCCCCGCCGGGCGGGGCATGGAGCTATACCGCTATCTCCAGCTGGATAAGCTCAGCTGCGAGGTGGCCCTCATCAAGAACGCACCCAGCGGCAAACGGGGGAAGAAGGACATCCTGAAGATCAACGAGGTCATTGACCTCAACTTTGACCTTCTGGGCTATATCGACCCCCACATCACCGTCAATATTATTAAAAACGGACAGCGTGTGGAAAAACGTCACCCGGCCCTCCCGGAGGAGATCCACGGCGTCATCAAGTGCAAAAACCCCCGGTGCATCACCGCCGTGGAGCAGGAGATCGAGCACATCTTCAGGCTCACCGACCGGGAAAACCGCGTCTACCGCTGCGTCTACTGCGACACGCGGGCGAAGTAAACCGTCGGAAAATGGCCTGCGGCCGTTTTCCAAGGCGCGTGTCCTTGGGAAAAATATTGACGATTAGATTTTTGGGAGGCTTGTACCCTGAAAAAGCCGACTTTTCCGGGGTGCAACTGTTGGTTGCGGAAGTTCAAAGCGCCGGTTTACAGACAACCCGGCGCTTTTCTGATAAGATAAGGGCGAAAGGGGGCTATGGAATGAGTCTTGGAACGAATTTGTATACCCTCCGCCAGCGGGCTGGACTGTCCCAGGACGCCCTGGCGGAGAAGCTGGAGGTGTCGCGGCAGTCGGTTTCAAAGTGGGAGACGGACGCCTCGGTGCCGGAGCTGGAGAAGCTCATCCGGCTTGCGGAGATGTTCAACGTGACCCTGGACGAGCTTATACGCGGCGATGCAACGGCGTCCTCCCCGCCGGAGGAAACCCCGGAAGGGGGGATCCCGGAACCCGTGCCGGAGATCCCGGACGTGGAGACATCAGGGAAATCCCCAAATCGCCCGCCGGCGCCCTCCCAGCCGTATTGGACGGGAAAGCGCGTGGCGGGTGTGGTGCTTTTGAGTCTGGGCGGACTCATATTGGTGGCACTCATCTTACTTGGCGGATTTGGAACGGGACTTTTTCTGTCGTCCGTGTTTTTCGCCTGCGGGATCATATTCCTCAAGTGTCCCAAGCGGCCGGGGCTGTGGTGTGCCTGGGCGGTGTTCATATTCCTGTACGCGTACCTTTCGGCGTTCATCGGGATCAGCTCCACCCTCGTTTTGACGCCCTTACTGCCCTGGTACGTCAATGTGCTCCCGCTGAGCGAGATGACGCGACAGCTCATCACCTCGGGCGCGATTCTGGCGGCACTGCTGGCAATGACGGGGTGGACGTTGTGGTCATTTTGGAGGACGCCGTTTCCCCGGACAAGGAAAAACATTTTGACGGTGGTGATTTTGTGGATAGTCCGCATCGCGCTGGTGCAGATAATGGGCAGGCTGGTCCTTCCGACGCTGTCTATGGGTGATCCCGGCGCGTGGACCTATTCCCTGCTGACCCCAGCGATGGTGCTGGATAACGTCGGGTGCGACCTTCTGACCGCGGCGGCGGTGGTCACAACAATTAAATTGGCAAAAAGGGCGTAAGCCCTTTGCCGGAAAAGGCGTATATGTTGACAGCTTTCAAACAAGCCCTGGTACAGTCGTTACGTTTTTTATTAAAAATTTTTCAAAAACTACTGGAGTAGTATTGACAAGACGGCACGACGGTGGTAGAATGATTTTAATCTAAAACTACCGCAGTAGTTTGAAAGGGGAAGGGTCTTATGGACATCAAGTTGTTTGATTCGGAAATCAAGGTGATGAATGTGCTCTGGCGAGAGGGCGACGCCACGGCAAAACGGATCTCGGATATTTTAAAGGTTGAGGTCGGTTGGAACATGAACACGACCTACACTCTTATCAAGCGATGTATCAACAAGGGCGCTATTGAGCGTTCGGAGCCCAACTTTATGTGCCATGCGCTGATCCCCAGGGAGGAGGTGCAGGCGGCGGAAACAAATGAACTGATCGACAAAATATACGACGGCTCTGCCAATAATCTGTTTGCCGCCCTGTTGGGCAAAAAGAAGCTCACATCCGGGCAGATTGAGCGGTTAAAGGAAATCGTTAAGGAATGGGAGTGAGGTGGCGGCTGTGGACTTGTTGCAAAGGAGCTTGTCCGGGGCGGTTTTGATTTTGATTATCGCAGTTATCAGAGTGATCGCCGTCAACAAGCTTCCAAAAAGACCTTTTTTGGTTCTGTGGGATGTTGCCCTTGCCCGTCTGCTCCTGCCTGTGGTTATTCCAATCCCGGCGGGCATCTATTCACAGACGCGCGCGCACATTACCGCGCTTGACGCCGTTGGAAACAGATTGACGAATTTCGCGGGCGAGATTTTGAAAAATCCGCCGGACAACATCGAAATGAGCGCCCAACAGGTATTACAGGGCGGGACGTCAAAAGTACCTGTACTTTTAAGTGTCTGGGCGCTTGGAGCCGCCTCCCTCTCGATATTTTTCCTCGCTTCCTGGCTCAGATGCCGACGGGAGTTTCAAACCTCACTCCCCATCCAAAACGATTTTGTCAGCGGATGGCTTCGGACACATCCCCTTCGGCGAACGATAGAGGTGCGTGAACTTGCGGGGCTTTCCACTCCGCTTACCTACGGGGCCGTTTGTCCGGTGATCCTCGTACCTAAAGACATGGATTGGAATAACCAACGCCGGGCGCGCTATATGCTGTTCCACGAATATGTGCATATTCGTCATTTCGACACGGTCGGAAAAGTGGTTGTCACAATAGCTTTATGTGTCCATTGGTTTAATCCGCTGGCGTGGGTGATGTATATTCTCTTTAACAGGGATATTGAATTGGCCTGTGATGAATCCGTAATTCGGCATTTTGGCGGAGGGGATCGAAAAAGCTACGCCATGACACTGATCAGTATGGAGGAACAGCGGAGCGGCCTTGCCCCATTCAGCAGTTATTTTGGTAAAAGCGCCGCCGAGGAAAGGATAAATGCGATCATGAAAACCAACAAAATATCATTACCCGCCTTAATCTTGACGACGCTTCTTGTTGCCGTCGTTACAACGGCGGCTTTTACCGCCCGTTCAAAATCTGAAAGCGTCACTTTGAATAAGGTTTTGAAAGGAGAAACGGAATTTCTCTTTGTATCGGGGGGAACTCCCGTCGCCTTAACAATCGAGAATGTACCGGCTCTGTTTGATCCGGATCATGCATATTACACAAAAATCTGGAATTTTACTTCTCTGGATCTAGACAGAGATGGAGAAAACGAGGTTGTGCTCTCTGTGTTTGGCGCGGCGGGCGATATAGGCGGTCAACTGATTCTGCACCAAATAGGGGATCAAATTTACGGCTATAAGACAGACAGTCGAACTCTTACGGATCTAAAAACGGACGGCACCGGAAGCTACTCGGATCCCACGGGGGTCGCGGAGGTTGGCATTTGTGCTATCAACGGCTTTACCACAACGGGTTATACTCTGAAAAAGATTTCTTATGCCACCGGGACCTACCGGGGATCGGATAATTTTGTGGTTAATGAGCGGCCAGCCACGGAGCGGGAGTATCTATCCGCGAGTGAAGAGCAGATGAGCAAAACAGATGTTATATGGTATGAGTTTTCAATTGAAAACATCAAAGAGAGCGCCAATAAATAGAGATGTTTATAAAACGTCCAACAGACAGCGCGATTTCTGATTACATTGCGGAGATTGCCGCGCTTCCGCTTTGACCGCCGAAAACCGAATATAGGAGCGCCCGCGTGCGGGGGAGAGCAGGAGATCGCAAAACGATTTCCCGCTCTTCTTTTTGCCGGGGGCGCCCGCGATGCCCCGTCCGCCGTCGCGGCGCCCGGACAGCGGCATGCCCGGCGCGGGGGGGGGGCGCGGACTGGCTACCCTCCATGGCGGAAGTGATGGGAGCGCTGACAAAGCCGCCACGGCTCACTCGCGTGCCGATAGAACCGCCGGCCCGCTCAGCTGATCGCCGACAGCGTAAAGCCGCCGGCGCCGTCGAGGGACAGGCTGTACAACCTGCCCGTTTCAAAGCCGCCTCCGGCCGTGACCGCGTCGAGAGCGGCGAGCGTCTCGTCGGAGCAGCTCTTTACAAAGAGGTAATGGGATCTTCTCCCCTCCGCCCCGCCGGCGATGGCGGAGAGGTCCTGCCCGGCGTCGCCGGAGAGGTACACCGTGCCGAAGGCCGCCGGGGATGCGGCGTTGACAATGACGGGGTTTACGTCCTCCCCGAATACGGCCAGCGTCACCGTGGAGTACGCCTCCTTGTACGGGAGGTTGGCGAGGGCGTCGAGAAAGCCCGCGAAATCGCTCTCCAGAGTCTCCCGCGTCTCCATGCGGCGGGGGTTCAGATCGTCACGGATGAACCTGCGCCAGATCTCGGTATAGGCCGCCGAGGACAGGACAAAGCACCCCGCCAGCGCCGCGGCCGCGAAAGCGCGGTTCCCGGCGCGGGCCTTTCCGTCCTCCCTCCACCCGCACAGGGAGAAGAGGAGCATCATCGCGCCCACGTGGGCGGGGCTTGCGTAGCGGGACATGAGCGTCACGGCCCGCAGGGGCTCAAGGTACTGGGTCTCGTCGTAGAACATGGTCATCTGTCCTATGCCCACCACCGCGTAGATGATGAGGAGGGTGACGCCCAGAAAGACGTTCAGCACCCGGTATTTGCGCCTGTCCACATGGCCGGCCTTGCGAAGGAGCAGGGCGAAGAGGAAGAGGAGAACGAGAAGCGGCGCGGTGGAGATGTCCAGCGCCGGGGTGAGTTCCCGGTGCAGAGGCTCAAAGAGGAAGGCGCGGCCATAAGAGGTGATGTAGCCCCAGTTGTTCCCGGCGGAGAAAAACGTCCCGTTCAGCACCTCCCGCACACGCTGGGCGGCGTTGACGGCGAAGCTTGAGGACAGATACGTGCTGCGGCCGCAGATCCGGCAGAAAACGATCCAGGAGAGGGCGGCGGCCGCCACGCCCGCGCCAGTGAGAAGCGTAAAGCGCAGGGGGCGTGACTCTCTGTGCCACAGGACGTAGAAGAGAAGCGCCAGGGCGGCCCACATGGCGCCGATGGACTTGACAAGGGTGAGGGTCAGGAGGTAGACGCCTATCCGCGCTTTCCAAAAGCCCGGGTGGCGCTCATCCCTGTGCGCGATCTCCGCCAGGGCCGCGCCGAAAAGGAAGCTCATCCACGGATCCACGCACAGCGCCCGGTACCAGGCGGTGTCCGCCACCCCCGGCAGGAGCAGCGCGGTAAGGCAGATGAACGCCTCCCACAGGAGGTTCTTACTCCGGGGAAGAAGGTCGGCGACCGAAAAGAGCAGTACTACCCCGAAGGTGTAGTAGACCTGGAAGATGGCGCTCTCGCTGTAACGGCCCGTCAGATGGCTGCCCCAGGCCCAGAGGAGCTGCCCCATGGGCGTGTAGGTGCCGTAGCCGGAGGCGGGGTTGCTGTATGGGGCGGCGTAGCCGTCCCGGAAGTAGATGGCCTTTGTGCTGGGGCCCCAGAAGTTATAGCCGTCCCACTCCAGAATGAGCATGTCCCGCATGAGGAACACCACGGCCGCCACGGTGAGAAGGCACAGCCAGAGCCGTGGGTCGAAAAACTGACGTTTGAGCTCTGCCTTCAGGGCGGACACGCCCTCCCTGCGGGTGCGGAGGGCCATCCACACAAGGGCGGCAAGCCCCAGGACGATCAGGATCCAGTCGATGGCGGAGAGGGCGTTTACAAAGCCCAGTACATAGAGCGCAAGGCCCACGCCGCAGAGCGCCATGGGGAGGACGCCGAGCCATCGCTGCTCAAAGCACCAGCAGAGGGCGATGATAATAAGCGTAAGTCCCAGTATGGAGGCAATGGGTATCGCCACGTCAGTTCACCTTCCCAAGTTCATTTTCGCTGTCCCGGAGCATCTTCCGCACAGTGAATACCATGGCCGTAAAGCAGGCCACGCCGCCCACGAAGTTTGATATTGGCTCGGCCAGAAAGACCCCCTTGACCCCAAGACCCGCCACGGAGGGCAGGAGCATGGTGAGGGGTATGACAATGAACGCCTTGCGCAGGAGGGAGAAGAACACCGCCTGACGGGATTTTCCCAGCGCCACGAAGGTGGACTGTCCGGAAAACTGAAGCGCCATCATAAAGATGCCGAAGAAGTAGATGTGAAGCGCCGGGACGCCGGCGGCGATAAGCTCCTCCCCGCTGTTGAAAAGCCGGATGAAGGGCTCCGGGAGGAGGAAAAGGACGAGCCACATGGCGCAGGTAAAGACGATACACACGACGGTGATAAATTTTATCGACTCCACCACCCGGCCGTATTTTTTCGCCCCGTAGTTAAAGCTCATCACATGCTGCGCCCCGCCCGTCAGCCCCTGAACGGGGAGGGTGATGATCTCCCGCACGGAGTTGATGACGGTCATCACGCCCACGTAGAGGTCGCCCATGTCCCCGCCCACCCGCTTTAAGGTGGCGTTGCAGATGATCTGCACGGAGCCGTTGGTCACCGCCATAATGAAGCCGGAGAGACCCAGCGCGCAGATCTGGCCGACGGCGCGGGCGTCAAAGCGGATGCGGCTGACCGAGAGGGGAATGACCGCCCGGCGGCTTGAGAGGAAGAGGTAGACCCACACCGCGGAGACTCCCTGGCTGATGACCGTGGCGAGGGCCGCACCATGCACGCCCAGTCCCAGTACGAAAATAAATATGGGGTCGAGTATGAGATTCAGCACCGCCCCGATCAGCACCGTCAGCATCCCCATAAGGCCGAAGCCCTGGGCGTTGACAAAGAAATTCATGCCGAGGCTCGTCATCACGAAGAGCGTGCCCAGAAGGTAGACGGAGATGTAGGCGTCCGCGTAGGGGTACGTGTCCTCACTGGCGCCGAAGAGAAAGAGAATGTCCCGCCGGAAAACAAAACAGAGGACGGAAAGCGCAAGGCCGGAGAGGATCAGCATGGCAAAGGAGAGGCCCATGATCTTCTCCGCCCGCCGGTCGTCCCCCGCGCCCCGGGCCATGGAGAAAAGCGGCGCGCCGCCGGCCCCGAAGAGCTGCGTAAAGGCGGAGATAATGGTGATGATGGGCAGGCACAGCCCCACGCCCGTCAGCGCGGTGGTGCCTACGCCCTCGATGTGGCCGATGTAGACCCGGTCGACAATATTGTAAAGTACGTTTATAAGCTGCGCCAGGGTCATGGGAAGGGCAATGCGAAGTATGTTCCTCTTGACGCTTCCCGCGCCGAAGTCCGCCAAGTTAACGTTCAATTTCCACACCTTCTTTAGCATATGTATTATACAACCTCCCGGGCCATAATTCAAGCCGCCCCGGATACACGGCACATGGAAAAATAGCTTGACATTTCGTCTTTTTGACGGTAAAATAAAGGATGGTATTTTTTCAAGATGCTATACTACCGTGTATCGTACGGTATTTACCATAATGATCCCGCGTCATACACGGTATTTTGGTGTTTCGGAATCGTATCGAAATTTATTACTTTTCAGAAAGGGAGGTGTTTTATCTCTACATGTTTTGGTACGTACTGTCAGCCCTGCTGGGCGTTATCGTGGGAGCGGGCGTTATGTTCGCCCTCGTAAAGGCAAAGCGGAAACGCGACGAAAAGACGATCGTGGACGCCGAGGCAGAGGCATTACGAATCAAGAATGACGCCATTAAGGCCGCCGAGAGCAAGAAGCGGGAGGCCATGCTCGAGGCGAAAGAGGAGATCCACCGGGAACGCGCCGAGTATGAGCGCGAGGTAAAGGAACGCCGGGCCGAGCTTTCAAAGCAGGAGCGCCGCCTTCAGCAGAAGGAGGAGACCCTGGACAAGAAAACCGAGGCCGTTGAGAAGAAGAACGAGCAGGTTCAGAGGAAGCTCAACGAACTTGACGCGGCAAAGGAAGAGGTAGCGCTGATCAAGCGCGGACAGCTGGAGATGCTTGAAAAGATCTCCGGCTACACCGTTGACGAGGCGAAGAGTTATCTCATCAAGAACGTGGAGGCCGAGTGTACCCACGAGGCCGCCATGAAGATCAAGGAGATCGAGACCCGTTACAAGGAGGAGGCCGACGAGAAGGCCCGGGAGATCATCACCCTCGCCATTCAGCGCTGCGCCGCCGACCACGTGGCCGAGGCCACCGTTTCCGTGGTGCCGCTGCCCAACGACGAGATGAAGGGCCGCATCATCGGCCGCGAGGGGCGCAACATTCGCTCCATCGAAAATCTCACCGGCGTCGACCTCATTATCGACGACACGCCGGAGGCCATCACCGTGTCCAGCTTTGACCCGGTGCGCCGGGAGATCGCCCGCCTCGCCCTGGAGAAGCTCATTCAGGACGGCCGCATCCATCCCACCCGCATCGAGGAGATGGTGGAGAAGGCCCGCCGGGAGGTGGACGCCACCATCAAGGCCGAGGGCGAGCGCGCCGTCTTTGAGACGGGGGTGCGCGGCCTGCACCCGGAGCTCGTCAAGCTCCTGGGCCGTCAGAAATACCGCACCAGCTACGGTCAGAACGTTCTCAACCACTCCAAGGAGGTCGCCTACATCGCGGGGCTCTTGGCCTCCGAGCTGGGTGTGGACGTGGCCACCGCCAAGCGCGCGGGACTTCTCCACGACCTGGGCAAGTCCGTGGATCACGAGATGGAGGGAAGCCACGTCCAGCTGGGCGTGGAGCTTGCCCGCCGTTACCGGGAGTCCGAGGAGGTCATCCACGCCATCGAGGCCCATCACGGCGATGTGGAGCCCCACACTATCATCGCCTGCCTCGTCCAGGCGGCGGACACCATCTCCGCCGCGCGTCCCGGCGCCCGCCGCGAGAACATCGAGAACTACATCAAGCGGCTGGAGAAGCTGGAGGAGCTCACCTCCTCCTTCAAGGGCGTGGAGACCAGCTACGCCATCCAGGCCGGCCGCGAGATCCGCATCATGGTCAAGCCCGAGGAGGTCTCCGAGGACGAGATGGTTCTTCTGGCCCGGGACATCGCCCGCAAGATCGAGCAGGAGCTGGAGTACCCCGGACAGATCAAGGTCAACCTCTTCCGGGAGACAAAAGCGGTCGAATACGCCAAGTGACAATAACAAAAAGAGACAAAGATCCCGTCCGCGCATTTGCGGACGGGATCTTTGTTAACCTGTCGAAAAAGGCCTTTGGCCTTTTCCGACAAAGGGGAACGTGCGGGAAACTCCGCGTGAATTTTGCGAAATTCACGCGGAATTTCCCTGCTGTCGCCCTGCGTGCCTCGTCGTCGCGGATGCCGCTTAACCTCGCCTCATCGTCCTCACACGAGCCGCTTTGCTTCGGGCTCCCTTCGGTCGCCCTCAGACGCTGGCTCGGTTCGTCCTCTCCCCAACAGGCTTTGCCTGTCGGGGGCCCCTTATCGAGGCTCAGGCGCTATCATCGCTCCTCCTCTCCCCACGCAATCTCCGATTGCGCGGGGACTCCATCGCGACACACTTGGGCGACAAAAGGTATTTTTTCCGACGTACATACCGCCGGAAAGAATACTCAATTTGAGTTTTTTGACAATCTGAAAAAGCTGTGCGGAGACGCACAGCTTTTTGCGTGGATGGATCCGCCCCTGCCGGCTTTTTTGAGAAAAGGGAGAACGAGGGCGGATTTTCGCAAGCTTCGCAACTTGACAAAGGAGGGAAAGGATTATAGAATAGTCAGGCCGCAATGGCGCGGCAGGGGAGACGAGATAGGAATGGAAGCCAAAAGAAGGATGACCGAGGGGCCGATTGCCGGACACATACTGCGCTTTGCCTGGCCCATTCTGCTGGGAAACGTGTTCCAGCAGCTCTATAACGTGGCGGACACGCTGATCGTGGGCAATCTGCTGGGGAATAAGGCGCTGGCGGCGGTAAGCTCCACGGGAAGCCTTGTCTTTTTGATGATCAGCCTTTTCAGCGGCATCTCCCTGGGGGCGGGCGTGGTCATATCCCGGTATTTCGGCGCCAGGGAGACAAAGAATATGCGCCTGGCCGTCCACACCGACCTGTGCTTCGGCTTGGCAGCCGGGGTGTTCCTCACCGTCGCCGGGACGCTTTTGACGCCGAAGATCCTCGTCCTCATGGACACCCCCGCCGACGTGATGGAGCTGTCGGTGGCCTATTTGCAGACCTACTACGCCGGGGCCGTCGGCCTTGTCATGTACAACACCTGTACGGGCATCATGCAGGCGGTGGGCGACAGCCGCCACCCCCTGCAGTACCTCATCATTTCCTCCTGCCTCAACGTGGTGCTGGACATCGTGATGATCACGGTCTTTCATCTGGGCGTCCGAGGCGCGGCCCTGGCCACCATTATGGCACAATTCGTGAGCGTGGTTCTGTGCCTTATACGCCTTCTCCGGGTGCGGGAGGAGTACCGCGTCTCAGTGAAGGAGCTGCGGGTGGATCGGGGGATGCTGAAGACCATCCTGCGCTTCGGCCTGCCCTCCGGGCTTCAAAACTCCATTATCGCCATTGCCAACGTGGTCGTCCAGTCGAACATTAACTACTTCGGCGAGATGGCCATGGCCGGCTGCGGGGCGTACAGCAAGGTGGAGGGTTTCGGCTTTTTGCCCATCAACAGCTTCACCATGGCCCTGACCACCTTCGTCGGCCAGAACCTTGGGGCGGGGGAGTACGACCGGGCAAAGCGCGGCGCCAGATTTGGGCTTCTGTGCTGCATCCTCTCCGCCGAGGTCATCGGCGGCGCCATATACCTCCTGTCGCCGACCCTTATTCGAGCCTTCACCGACGAGCCGGAGGCCATCGCCATCGGCGTCCAGCGGGCGCACGTCTGTTCGCTCTTCTACTGCCTCCTGGCGTGCAGTCACGCCGTCTCCGCCGTCCTGCGCGGCGCGGGAAAGGCCGTGGTGCCCATGGTCACGATGCTGGCCTTCTGGTGCGTCGTCCGCGTCGCGACCCTGGAGATCCTGACCCCCATTTTTCAGAATGTGGCCGTCACCCACTGGGTCTACCCCTTCACCTGGAGCCTCAGCACCGTCGCCCTGCTCCTCTATTACTTCAAGGCCGACTGGCTCCACGGGTTCAACAGCAAAAAGACGGGCAGGCTCCACCTCCCCCACCTCCACCACGGACACGCGGTGGGGATAAAATAAGAAAAACGGCCTCCCGTAAACCGGGAGGCTGTCGATTATCTCATATATTTGTCGATGTCGTTTTGCTCCTGTCAGGCTCAGTCGCTTTCAATAAGTCCGTAACCGCCGCTCTTGCGCTTGTAGACAACGGCGAACCTGTCCTCGTCGTCCTGATTCTTAAAGACGAAGAACTCGTGATCCAGGAGGTTCATCTGCAAAATGGCCTCTTCCACGGTCATGGGCTTGATGGGGAAGCGCTTGGTGCGCACCACCTCAAATTCGCCCTCCTCCTCGTCGTCCTCCGGGACGGGGGGTACCGATATCTCACGCTCAAAGGCGCCGTCGCGCAGGCGTTTTTCGAGACGTGTCTTGTTCTTGCGGATCTGCCGCTCAATGGAAGCGGCGGCGGAATCAATTGAGGCGTACATATCCCCCGTGGTCTCCGTAACGCGGTAGATCATGCCCCCGGCCCGCAGCGTGGCCTCAACGATGAAGCGCCCGCGCTCCATGGAGAAGGTCACCGAGGCGTCCGCCTCGCTCTTGAAAAGCCGGTCAAGCTTTCCCAGCTTCTTCTCGGCGTACGCCCTCACATCAGCGGAGACCGGCAGCTTCTTCTCGGTAAAAGTAAACCTCATTGTCGTCAGCTCCTTTCTGTATGCGGGAATTTATTCCCGTACAAGCATTATAGCATACTTTGTATAAAAAATGAACAAAAATTTTTGCATAAATCGAAAAATTTTCTGAAAGTTAACGAACCGTCCCCGATTACAGGGTCACGGTGGCGTGGCGGGTGACGTGACAGCCGATGTTGACGACGCACGCCGTCCCCGCGATGTGGGCGGCATAGGCGTTGATGTTCACGGCCAGGGCCGTGGTGCGGCCGCCGAAGCCCTGGGGGCCGATGCCCAGGCGGTTTATTTTCTCCAGAACGCGCTTTTCCATGTCCGCGTAAAATTCGTCCTCATTTCGCCGGTCGATAGGGCGGGTCAGGGCCAGCTTCGCCATCATGGCGGCCTTCTCCACCGTCCCGCCGATGCCGACGCCCACCACCACCGGCGGGCAGGGGTCGGCTCCGGCAATCTCCACCGTCTCCACGATAAAGTCCACAAAGGCGTCCGGCTTTGCCGAGGGCAGAAACATCTTCATGCGGCTCTTGTTCTCGCTGCCGAAGCCCTTGGGGGCCACCGTGAGGGTGAGGGCGTCGCCGGGGACGAGCCTCGTCCAGAGGACGGGCGGGGTGTTGTCGTTGGTATTCACCCGCCGAAAGGGGTCGGCCACCACGGATTTTCTGAGATACCCGTTTACATATCCCCGGCGGACGCCCTCGGCCACGGCCGCCTCGAAGTCCCCGCCGACGATGTGGATGTCCTGGCCCACATCGGCAAAGACCACCGCCATGCCGGTGTCCTGGCAGATGGGCAGACCGTCCGCGGCGGCGCATTTGAAGTTGGCCGCCATGTCGCAAAGCGCCGCGCGGCCGGCCTCCGAGGGTTCGGAGACGGCGGCGGCCTCGATGGCCGCGCAAAGATCCGGCGTCAGCACCGTGGCGGCGCGGATACAGAGCTTTTCCACGGCGTCAGTGATCTGGGAGCAAAGTATCTCTCTCATAGCGGTTCTCCTTTGGGGTCGAAAAAAATTATATTATCTGCTGTACAGATAGTATATCATATCTCGGCCTTATGTGGTATAATGATTTTAAAAGTTTTCAGGGGGGCGCGTATGTTTTGCCGTTTTAGGGATCAGGATGAACGCCGCGCCTTCGGAGACGGGGATTTTTACGAGCTGCAATTTTGCCGCTACCCCGCCGGGACACCCATCAAGCGGATCGTGGACGGGGCGGAGCGCTGGCGGGACGACTCCCTCTATATCCCCGGTGACGATATGGCACTTTTTGACCGGGAATACGGCGGCATCTTCACCGGCGGGACCTACGCCAATCTCCAAACCGGCCCCTGGGACTGGTGCGGGATCAACTATTATGACCCCGCCCTGACGGAGAGGATCATCGCGGAGGTTTGGGAGCGGAAGCCCCTGGAGTCCACAAAGCTTCTTTTGTGGCTCTACGAGGCCAGAAATTGTAACGGTTTTTACCTTCTGGGGGTTTAAGGGGGAGCTATGGCGAGAGAATTGTCACGCGCGGGGGAGATCGAGCGGAGCATCATCAAGAAATACCGCAAGGAGCTTTGGAACCCGTTTACCTACGCGGTGAACCACTACGAGCTTATAAAGCCGGGGGACAATATCGCGGTGTGCGTCTCCGGGGGCAAGGACTCCATGCTCCTTGCAAAGCTGATGCAGGAGCTTCACCGCCACACCGTCGTGCCCTTTGAGGTGCGGTATATCTCCATGGATCCCGGCTACGCCCCGGAGAACCGGGCGAAGATCCAGGAGAACGCCGCTCTGCTGGAGGTCCCCCTTCAGATTTTTGAGAGCGATGTGTTCGCCGTGGCGAACGCCCAGGAGAAGAACCCCTGCTATCTGTGCGCCAGGATGCGGCGCGGGTATCTGTACGCCAGGGCGCGGGAGCTGGGGTGCAACAAGATCGCCCTGGGGCACCACTTCAACGACGTCATCGAGACCACCGTTATGGCCATGTTCTTCGGCGCGCAGCTCCAGGGGATGATGCCGAAGCTCCACAGCACCAATTTCCCCGGTATGGAGCTTATCCGGCCCCTCTACTGCGTCCACGAGGAGGACATCATCGCCTGGACCCGCTATAACGGCCTCTCCTTCATCCGCTGTGCCTGCCGCTTCACCGAGGGGCTGGAGACAGGGGAGCTGACGGGGAAGCGCCGGGAGACGAAGGAGCTTATCGCCGCCCTCAAAAAGACCAACCCCAACATCGAAAAATCCATCTTCAACGCCATCCACGAGCTGAGCCTGGACACCTTCCCCGCCTACAAGACCAGGGGCGTGGAGCACTCCTTCCTGGAGTGGTACGACGAGAGGTGAACCCGCCCTCTTTTCCCCGGTTCCCCCTTGATTTTTCCGTCCGAGTATGGTATTCTCAAACAGGAATCATTCCTGTTAGGGAGGGACGCCTGTGGCGGCTGAGAGGAAAAGCGTAAAGCGCGACGCCATACTGGCCCTGCTGCGCGGCGTCCGCTGTCACCCCAGCGCCGAGTGGGTATACAATGAGCTGCGCAGGACGTACCCCGGACTGAGCCTGGGTACCGTCTATCGGAACCTCCGCCGCCTTACGGAGAGCGGCCTTATCCGCAGCGTGGGCGTGGTGGACGGACAGGAGCGGTTTGACGGCAATCTCTCCGCCCACGGACACTTCGTCTGCCAGGGATGCGGGGCCGTGCTGGATGTGGAGCTCCCGAAGAACGGGCTTGACGCCCTGGCCGGAGGCGGCCCCCACGGTCACGTCACAGGCGTCGAGGTGCGCCTGACCGGCCTTTGCAGGGATTGTCTTGACAAGGATATACGGGCCTGACGGCCCTGTATATACATTTTTACATTTTACTTATGGAGGTAAACAATATGAAAAAGTGGGTCTGCCCCGTATGCGGTTATGTCTATGAGGGGGAGAATCCTCCCGAAGCCTGCCCAGTCTGCAAGGTCCCCGGCAGCAAGTTCACCGAGATGAAAGAGGACGCGAAGCTGGCCGCCGAGCATGAGTTCGGCGTCTACGCCAAGACCGTGAAGAACAACGCCGACATCAGCGACGCCGACAAGAAGTACATCCACGAGCAGCTGATGGCCAATTTCCAGGGCGAGTGCTCCGAGGTGGGCATGTATCTGTGCATGGCCCGCATCGCCCACCGCGAGGGCTATCCCGAGATCGGCCTTTACTGGGAGAAGGCGGCCTTCGAGGAGGCCGAGCACGCCGCGAAGTTTGCCGAGCTTCTGGGGTCCGACCTGGAGCCCAACATGACCGACTCCACCAAGAAGAACCTGGCGTGGCGCGTTGACTGCGAGTTCGGCGCGACTCAGGGCAAGTTCGACCTGGCCGCCTGCGCCAAGAAGAACGGCCTGGACGCCATCCACGACACCGTCCACGAGATGGCTCGCGACGAGGCCCGTCACGGCAAGGCCCTGAAGGGACTGCTTGAGAGGTACTTCAAATAAAGGATCTTATCTGGGGCCTCATGCGGAGGATCAAGCGGCTCTTTTTCCCGGCTGAGCACACGGTGGTCGGCCGCTTCTGGCGGCGGCGCGGGTATATCCTTCACGGCACCGGCCTGCGGCGGCTCATGAAGCCCCTCTATATGCTCCAAAACAGCCGCACGCTGGTGCGCTGCAACGCCAGCATCCCCACGACGGACGCCATCGCCCATTTTACGGCGCCCCACGGCTTTTCGGGGATCTACATCTCCGCCGCGGCGCGCGTGGGCGAGGGGTGCGTCATCTTCCACCAGGTGACCATCGGCTCCAACACGCTCAGGGACAGCGCCGGAGCGGGCGCGCCCACGCTGGGGAAGAACGTATACGTCGGCGCGGGCGCCAAGATCATCGGGGGCGTGACCGTGGGCGACAACGCCAGGATCGGGGCCAACTGTGTGGTGACGTGCGATGTCCCGGCCAACGCCACCGTGGTGCTCCCCGCCCCCAGGATCATCCTCCACAATGAGCCGAGGGACAACACCTTCGAGGCCATGCCCCTTTCGCCCCTTCCCGACAGGCGGAGAGGCTGAGCATGGCTGATATGCCGTAAAGCCGCCGGCTTTATGGTTTCAAAAACAGAGAGGAGAATTGACATGGTTTGCCCAAGATGCGGCGCGACCCTTCCGGAGGGGACTAATTTCTGTCCGGTGTGCGGCAGTAATCTCAACGCCTCCGCCCGGACGAACAGCGGCCAGCCGGGCTGGCAGCAGCCCGGTTATTCACAAAGCAATTACCAGCAGCCGGGCTGGCAGCAGTCCGGTTATCCTCAGAACAACAACCAGCAGCCGGGCTGGCGGCAAAGCTCCTACCAGCAGCCGGGCTGGCAGACGCCGCAGCCTGGCTACCAGTACGGTCAGAACCAGCGCCCCTATGCGGCCAACATGCCCATGAGCTGGTACAAATTTCTGATCTACTTTGCCCTGTGGGCCGGCGGCATACTGAACATTCTCGGATCCGTCAACTACTTCAGCTCCCCGGCGCTTCTCAATATCCTCTATGGCCTTGTCTGCGTCGCCGCCGGGGCCTTTGCCATTTACACCCGGTACAGGCTGGCTCAGTTCAGGACGGACGGCCCCATGTGCCTGTACATAACATACGGTATTCAGGGAGCCGCGCCCCTGGCTTACGCCGTTCTTTTTGCGCTTTTCTACTATCCCAGCTCCAGTCTCTTTGCCAGCGCGATCGGGGCGGTCGTCGGTTCGGGGATCATGGTCGCGCTCAACCACATCTATTTCCAAAAGCGCGCCCGCCTTTTCGTCAACTGAGCGCTCCTTCAAACGCAATTCGCCTACGGACAAGTAAGCGGAGGGCCGTAAGACCGGCTCTCCGCTTTTCTCATTTTTTGTTGACTGTCCGCGTTCGGCCTCACTCGCAAAGTCCGTCGCAGATGGTGTAGATGTTCCCCGCTCCCACGGTGAGGATCACGTCCCCGGGCTTTGCCTCCCGCCTCAGGTTTTCCGTAAGCTCCGGGAAGGTGGGGCAGAAAACCGCGCCGGGAATGGCGGCGGCCAGATCTTTGGAGGAGATGCCGATGGTGTTGCTCTCCCGGGCGGCGTAGATCTCCGCAAGGTACACCTTGTCCGCGCGGGAAAGCTCCCTGGCGAAGTCGTCGAAGAGCGCCTTGGTGCGGGAGTAGGTGTGGGGCTGGAAGGCCAGCACCACACGCCCGTCGGATATGGAGCGCACGGCGTCCAGAAGGGCGTGGAGCTCCCCGGGGTGGTGGGCGTAGTCGTCGTAGACCCGCGCGCCGTTGACAGAACCCTTGAACTCAAAGCGCCTGGCCGCGCCCCGGAAGGCCGCGAGCCCCCGGGCCACCGCCTCGCCGGGGATGCCCAGCTCAATGGCCGCCGCCGCGGCGGCAAGGGCGTTTTTCACGTTGTGGCGGCCGGGGATCGCCAGCTCTATGTGGCAGTAGGGCTTCATTTTATAGATCACGTCGAACTTGCTGACGCCGTTCTCCACGGTGAGGTTTTTGGCCCGGATGTCCGCCGCGGGAGAAAAGCCGAAGGTGACCACCCGCCGGCGGATGCCGTCGATAGCGTCCATGGTGTTTTCGTCGTCGATGTTGGCGATGACCACGCCGTCCGGCACGGGCACCAGGTTGGCGAAGGCCCGGAAGGATCTTTTCACGTCCTCCAGATCCTTGAAGAAGTCCAGATGATCGGCCTCCACGTCCAGAATGACGGCGATAGTGGGGAAGAAGCTCAAAAAGGAGTTATAATATTCGCAGGATTCCAAAACGATGGTGTCTCCCTTGCCCACCCGGTAGCCGGAGTGCAGCAGGGCCAGGGTCCCGCCGATCATGACGGTGGGATCCATCCGCGCCGCCATGAGGATGTGGGTACACATGGACGTGGTGGTGGTCTTTCCGTGGGTGCCGGAGATACAAAGGGCGTTTTTGTAGTGCCGCATCAGGCACCCCCACGCCTCGGCGCGTTCAAAGACGGGTATGCCGTTGTCCCGGGCGTACTCCACCTCCGGATTGTCCTCGTGGGCGGCGGCGGTGCGGATGACAAAAGCCGCGCCCAGCACGTTCTCGCTCCTGTGGCCGATGTGGATGGTGATGCCCTGATCCCGAAGCTCCCTGACCGCGTCGCTGTCGTTGATGTCGGAGCCCGAGACCGGCACGCCCCGGTCAAACAGCACCTTCGCCAGCGGAGACATGGAGACGCCGCCGATCCCGATCAGGTGGCACCGGCGTTTTTCAAGTATCAGCTTTTCAAGCTCAGCAATTCTGTCCATATTCGCTCCGATACATATTGATTTTAAGGTTTCGACTAATTATAATACAAAGGCGATACAAATACAACAGAAATTTCATGTTTTAAGAAAAAAGGGGGCGGCGCCGGTGCCGGAATATGTCCGAAAAATCATAATGCGGTTGAAGTCCGCCGGTTTTTCCGCCTTCGCCGTAGGCGGCTGCGTGCGGGATACACTGCTTGGCCGTAAGCCCCACGACTGGGACGTGACAACCTCCGCCGGTACGGACGATGTGACGGCTCTCTTTGAAAATGCCGTCCCCACCGGCGTCAGGTACGGTACCGTCACCGTCGTCATGGACGGCGCCGCCGTGGAGGTCACCACCTTCCGGCGGGACGGGGAGTACAGGGACGCCCGAAAGCCGGAGAGCGTGGAGTTCGTCTCCGACTTGGGGGAGGATCTCTCCCGCCGGGACTTCACCGTGAACGCCATGGCGATGGACGAGACGGGGGCGATAACCGACCTCTTCGGGGGGCGGGAGGATCTGAAAAACCGCGTCATCCGCTGCGTGGGCGATCCGGAGCGGCGCTTTTCCGAGGACGCGCTGCGGATGCTCAGGGCCGTGCGCTTCTCGGCGCAGCTCGACTTTGCGCTGGCGCCCGAGACCCTCGCGGCCCTCAGGAGACTGGCCCCGCTTTGCGAAAGGCTCTCCGCCCAGCGGGTGCTGAGCGAGCTTCAAAAGACGCTGGCGTCCCCCGACCCTTCGCGGGTGTGGGACATGATAGAATATGGGCTTCTGGAGCGCTTTTTCACCGGGAGGGCCGCCGCCCTCCCCCTTGACCGCCTGAGAGACGTTCCCGCGGAGCTTCGCCTCCCGGCGCTGGCGGTCATGACCTCCAAGGCCGGATACAGCGCCGGCGCCGGGGAGCTTATGCGATCCCTCCAAACTACCGCCGCCTGCGCCGCCTGCGCTGAGCGGGCGGAAAAGGTGTACGGGGATCTCGCCCCCGCGCCGGACGAAAGGAGGATACGTCTCGCCCTGTGCGAAAATAAGCCGGAGGCCGTCGCCGCCGCCTGCGCTGCCCTGGGCGCGTACCCTCTGGCGGAGCGGGAGATCGCCGCGAAGCGGTACGTCCGCCCCCGCGACCTCAGGGTGTCGGGCCGCGACGCCGCGTCACTGGGGCTTGAGGGCAGTGAGATCTCCCGCGCCCTCCTGCGCCTTGCCCGCGCGGCGACTTTGGGAGAGACGGAAAATGACCGGGAAAAGCTTCTGAAAATGCTGAAAACGCTGAAAGAATAACCCCCTCCCGGTGGGAGAGGGTTATTCTTTAAAGGGTCAAGTAAAAACACTTTATAGACACTTCGAATATCGCCGCGCCATCCTTAACTAGCCGTTGAATCTGTTCATAGCCTCGTCGACGCCGCGGGCCATCAGGCACTCCAGCGCCTGGGCGGCGCGGGAGGCGGCCCGGAGTATGTCCTCCGCGTCCTGATTGCGGAACACGCTGAGCACCCAGTCCGCCTGATCCCAACCGGGAGGCACGGCGCCCACGCCCACGCGCACCCGGGGAAAGCTCTCCCCGCCGCACTTGGCGATGATGTCCCGGAGCCCGTTGTGGCCCCCGGCGGAGCCGGAGGGACGCAGGCGAAGCCTGCCCAGATCCAGGTGAATGTCGTCGGACACCACCGCGACATGGTCAAGCGGGATCTTGTAAAACCGCATGGCGTCGGAGACGGCGTCGCCGGACAGGTTCATGAAGGTCTGGGGCTTCATCAGGAGCGCCTTCTGCCCTCCTACGTCGCATACGGCCGTCAGGGCATGATGCTTTGAGCGGTCAAGCTTCACGCCGTGGGCATCCGCAAACGCGTCGGAGACGAGAAACCCGGCGTTATGCCGGGTCATCTCATACTTTGAACCGGGATTGCCCAGAAAGGCGACGATCCAGTCCAGATTCGGTTTCTTCTGAAAAAGCATCTTACTTATAGAGGGTGGACATGGAGACCTCTTCGTAGACCCGGTCAATGGCCTCGGCAAACATGGGGGCGACGGAGAGGAAGCTGATCCTGTCGGACTTCTTGGACTCGATCTCGGGAATGGAGTCCAAAAGCACCAGCTCCTTGATGCAGCTTGCGTTGATGCGCTCGATGGCGGGGCCGGAGAGGACGGCGTGGGAGGCGCAGGCGTATACGTTCTTCGCCCCGCCGATCTCCACAAGGGCCTTGGCGGCGCCGCACAGGCTTCCGGCGGTGTCCACCATGTCGTCGAAGAGGATTACGTCCATGCCCTCCACCTGGCCGATGATGTTCATGACCTCGGACTGGTTGGCCCTCTCCCGGCGCTTGTCCACAATGGCAAGATTCAGGCCCAGCCGATGGGCAAAATTGCGGGCGCGGGCCACGGAGCCCACGTCGGGGGAGACCACCATCACGCCGGGGTTGTTCTCGCCGAATTTTTTGGCGTAATACTCGGCAAAAATAGGCGCCCCGGCCAGATTGTCCACGGGAATGTCAAAAAATCCCTGGATCTGGGGGGCGTGAAGATCCATCGTCAGCACCCGGTCGGCACCGGCGGAGGTGATGAGATTGGCAACAAGCTTTGCGGAGATGGGGTCGTGGCTCTTGGCCTTGCGGTCCTGACGGGCATAGCCGAAGTAGGGCATCACGGCGGTGATGCGTCCGGCGGAGGCGCGGCGGCAGGCGTCGATCATCACCAGAAGCTCCATCAGGTTGTCGTTTACGGGCGCGCAGGTGGACTGCACAAGGAACACGTCGGAACCGCGGACCGTCTCGTAGAGGGACAGCGACACCTCGCCGTCGGAGAAGTGGGAGACGGTCATGTCGCCGAGACGCGTGCCCATGTTGCGGCAGATGGCGTCGGCCAGCGTCCTGTTGGAATTGCCTGAAAAAATCTTGATATCCTTGCCATGTGAGATCATAGGTTTTTCCTCCGGTAATTTTGGTACTTCTATCTTAGCACAAACGGGGAGGAAAGTGGTGACAAAAAAGAGAGAAAGTTTCGACATTTTTCGGTCAAAAACGCCCATGAGAATTTACAGGACTAAAATGTCAAAGACGCGCAGTGTCCCGTTCGAGACACGAAAGCGCACGTCGAAGCCCCCGTAGCTGAGCCCGTACTCCCGCCCGGGATCGTGCTGATAGGAGGGGCGGGGGTCGTGGGACAGGATGTCCAGGAGCGCCAGGTACTTCTCCTCCGGGAGACGGGCGGCGAGAGAGGCGGGGAAGTCCACGGTCAGGCGCCTTTCCGGGAGGGCGTCCGTATAGCCGCCCACGGCGTCGGGATGGGAGTCGGCGTAGGGCAGATAGGGCTTTATGTCAAAGACCGGCGTCATATCCGTCATGTCGGCGCCCGCCACCACCAGCGCGGGGCCGTCGGGGGCGTCCCGCTCCACCCGGACGAGCTTTACACAGGAGAGGCCCACCGGGTTGGGGCGGTATGGCGAACGGGTGGCAAAGACGCCCACGCGCTCGTTGCCGCCCAGCCGGGGCGGGCGTACCGTGGGGGACCAGCCGGTCTTGCGCACCCGGTCAAAGCCCCATATGAGCCACAGGTGTGAAAACCCCTCGATGCCGCGAAGGGCGTCGGGATTCCGAAACTCCGGCTCAAACACCACCCGCGAGGTCACGTGTTCGGCCAGGCCCGCCTGGCGCGGAATGCCGAATTTGTCCGTAAAGTCGCACCGAAGGCGCGCGACGACTTTCATGAACACGCTTTCAGACATACGATCACCGTCCGTCAAAGGGAAATGAGAGCAAGGTCATTATACCGTCCTCGCATTGCGGGGATGGTATATTCGCCGTGTTTTTCGGTTCCCGGCGCAAGCCGGGGAGAAAAACGGCTGAAAATAAGGTATAATATCCGCGAATGCGGTATACATACGCGGATATTATACCCCGGACGATTCCGTTTGTCCAGAGAAGAGCGCCGTTTGTCCGCCCCGCTCTTGCCAATCGGGGAAAGATGGCTTATAATTCAAGGCAAAGGTAAAGGTAAGGGGGGAGACCATGGATATACTGATCGTGGGCGGGGGCGCGTCCGGCCTCGCCGCCGCCATAGAGGCGGCAAAATACGGTAATGTGACCGTCCTGGAGCGGGCCGGGCGCGTGGGGCGCAAGCTGGCCGTCACCGGGAACGGGCGGTGCAACCTCACCAATCTTTCCGTGGGCCAGGAGCATTACCACGGCGGGGAGCCGGGGTTTTCGCGCTATGCCCTGGAGCGGTTCGGCCCGGAGGAGACGCGGGAATTTTTCCGCGGCCTGGGCCTTGTGACGGTGGCGGAGCCGTCGGGGCGGGTCTACCCCCACTCCGACCAGGCGGGGAGCGTGGTGGACGTGCTGCGTCTGACCGCCGCCGGGCGGGGCGTGAAGCTCCAGTGCGGCGTGGAGGTTCGCCGGATCCGGCGGGAGCAGGGGGGCTTCGCGGCGGAGACGGACGCGGGGCTTTTCCGGGCGGACAGGGTCATCGTGGCCGCCGGCGGCGCGGCATCGCCCCGGGTCGGCGGCTCGGAGGCGGGCTACCGCCTTTTGGAGGGACTGGGACACACGCGCACAAGGCTTACCCCGTCTCTTGTCCAGCTCAAAACGGAGAACGCCTTCACCCGCCCGCTGAAGGGCGTCCGCGCCGACGCGGGGGTGGAGGTGGAGCGCGGCGGCAGGACCGTGGCGGCCAGCGCCGGAGAGGTGCAGTTTACGGACTACGGCCTGTCGGGCCCCGCGATCTTTGAGGTCTCCCGCGACGCGGCCCGGTCTCCGGGGTGCGTCATAAGGCTTGACCTTCTGCGTCAGGTGGGGCTTTCCGAGCTTGTCTCCATGCTCGGACAGCGCCGGGACATGGGGCTTACCAACGAAAACCTCTTCACCGGCATCCTCCACAACAAGGTGGGCCGCACCCTGGTCACCGGGCTGGGCTGGCCCCTGGCCGCGCCCGTCTCCGCCCTTACGGAGGAGGACCTTCTGCGGGCGGCGCGGGCGGTCAAGGGGGTGACGCTGCGCGTCACCGGGAGCATGGGCATGGAGGGCGCTCAGGTCACCGCCGGGGGCGTGAGGACGGAGGAATTTGACCCGGAGACCATGGAAAGCCGCCTTGTGCCGGGGCTTTTCGCCTGCGGCGAGGTGCTGGACGTGGACGGGGACTGCGGCGGCTACAACCTCCAGTGGGCGTGGAGCTCCGGGAGGCTGGCCGGGAAGCTGGGGGCGTTGAGATGATCCGGGTGCGCGATATTGCCCTGCCCGCCCGCGAGGACGGCGCGGAGGTCTTGAAAAGGGCGGCGGCCCGTAAGCTCGGCGTCCCGGCGGGGGAGCTGACGGAGCTGAAAATACGCCGCCGCTCGGTGGACGCCAGAAAAAAGAGCGACGTGCGCGTCATTTACACCGTGGACGCGGCTCTGGCCGGGAGCGAGGAGGCGGCGCTGAGGCGCTGCCGCGGCGACCGGGTGTCAAAAGCGGCGGATGAAATCTACGCCCCGCCCACAGGCGGGGAGCGACTGGAAAAGCGCCCGGTGGTCGCGGGCTTCGGCCCGGCGGGGATGTTCGCGGGGCTGGTGCTGGCGATGGCCGGAGCGCGGCCCCTAATCCTGGAGCGGGGGCGGGACGTGGAGACCAGGGGGCGGGACGTGGAGCGCTTCTGGCAGACGGGCGTTCTGGACCCGGCCTCCAACGTCCAGTTCGGCGAGGGCGGCGCCGGGGCCTTCTCCGACGGGAAGCTCAACACCGGCATCAAAAATCCCCGGATCCAGTGGGTGCTGGATCGCTTCGTGGAATTTGGCGCCAGGGAGGACGTGGCCTATGAGGCCCGGCCCCATGTGGGCACCGACAGGCTGAAGATCGTGGTGAAGAATCTGCGGGAGCGGATCCTCGCCCTGGGCGGCCAGGTTCGCTTTGAGTCGGCGGTGACGGGGATCGTAACGGACGGCGGGCGCGTCGCGGGGGCCGTGGTCAACGGCGCGGAGGAGATAAAGTGCGACGCGCTGATCCTGGCCGCCGGACACAGTGCGCGGGACACCTTCGCCTGGCTTGACGCCCTGGGCGTGCCCATGGAGCCGAAGCCCTTCGCCATGGGCGTTCGGATAGAGCACAGGCAAAGCGAGCTGGACCGCTGCCAGTACGGCGGCTTTGCGGGGCTGCGCGCCCTGGGCGCGGCGGACTACCGGCTGGCGGTCCACACCCCGCGCGGCTCGGCCTACACCTTCTGCATGTGCCCCGGCGGCTACGTGGTGGCCGCCGCCTCGGAAGCCGGGGGCGTTTGCACCAACGGCATGAGCTACTCCGGGAGAAGCGGGGAGAACGCCAACTCCGCCCTGCTTGTGGGGCTGGATGCGTCCGATTTCCCCTATCCCGGCGCGCTGGGGGGCGTGGCGTGGCAGCGGGAGCTGGAAAAGCGCGCCTTTGAGGCCGCGGGCGGGGACTACGCCGCCCCGGCCCAGACGGTGGGGGACTTCCTTGGAACGCCCGCGTCGCCGGGCGTGGAGCCCACGTACAGGCCGGGGGTGAGGTTCATGGATATGCACCGGATTCTGCCGGGGCGGATCACCTCGGCGCTGGAGCTGGCCCTGCCGGAGCTTGGAAGGAAGCTGCCTCTCTTTCAGGACATGGGAGCGGTGATGACGGGGCCGGAGACGCGAAGCTCGTCCCCGGTGCGCATCCTCCGGGACGCAAGCCGCCAGTCCCCCCTCCTCCGGGGCCTCTGGCCCTGCGGCGAGGGCGCGGGCTACGCCGGCGGCATCACCTCTGCGGCGGTGGACGGGATAATGACCGCCGAGGCGGTGCTGGGCGTTCAATAAAGTAGAAACGTATGGTCGGAGGGAGGGGATGGGAAGGGGAACCGTCAGGGTTCCCCTTCCAATTCAATCACCCGTCGCAAAGCGACGGGATGCTGACCGCCGAGGCGGTGCTGGGACGTTGACGGTATGCTCCCCTCCGGCCCTCGTCGTCGCGGATGCCGCTTAACCTCCGCCTGTGCGCAAGCGCAAAGGCTCAGGCGCTATCATCGCTCCTCCTCTCCCCACGCAATCTACGATTGCGCGGGGACCCCTTTTTTGACAGCTCCCCTCAGAGAGTGGCGCCAAAGGGTGCGCCCGGAAGCGGGGTAATCCGCTATTTCAGCCCTTCATTCGCTTTCCCGCATTTTTCACGACGATCAACCCTTCTCCATCCTTATTACCTTTGTGGCGATGCGCTCCGTGAACGCCCGGTCGTGCTCCACAAAGAGCATGGTGGGGCGATAGCGGGCCAGAAGCTCCTCAATCTGGATGCGGGAGATGACGTCCACGTAGTTGAGAGGCTCGTCCCAGATGTAGAGGTGCGCCCGCTCCGAGAGGCTGCGGGCCAGGAGCGCCTTCTTTTTCTGCCCCTGGGACCAGTCCTCCAGGGGCTTTTCAAACTGGATCCGCTCAAAGCCCAGCTTGCGAAGGATGGACTGAAAGACGGCGCGATCCAGGTCGAACCCGGCGGCGTAGTCCTCCAGCGAGCCGCGCAGGGCGGAAGCGTCCTGGCCGACGTAGGAGACGACGAGGTCCGAGACCTTTCGTATTTCCCCCGTGTGGGGGACGTCCTCCCCTAAAATCAGCCGGAGGAGGCTCGTTTTGCCGCAGCCGTTTGGCCCGGAGAGGGCGGCGCGGTCGCCGGGGGAGAGGTCGAAGGAGATATGGGCGCAGACGGGCCTGCCCCCGTAGGAGACGGAGACATCCCGGAGGGTGACCAGCTTCCCCGCCCGGTGGGCGAGGGGGACAAGCTTGATGTCCTCGTCACGCTCCAGGTTGTGAAGGAGCTTGGACTTCTCCTCCACCGCCCGCTCCCGGCGCTGGGCGATGGCGACGGCTCTGCGCTGCTGCTTGGCGGCTTTGGCGGCCTGCGCCGGCGCCCAGCCCTTTTTTGACTCGGCTTTGTCGGTATGGGAGACGTATTTGGCCCGTTCGGCCCTGTCAGACCACTGGGCGTGTTCCCGGGCCGCGTCGTTGAGCCGCGCGATCTCGCCTCGTAGCTTCTCGTTCTCGGAAAGCTCGTAGGCGTCCTGGCGCTTTTTGTTCTCCCACCAGGTGGAAAAGGAACCGCGTGTCACTTCGATATTCGCGCGGTTGATGCTCAGCGTGTGGTCGGTGCAGGCGTCCAGAAGCGCCCGGTCGTGGCTCACCAGGATGAAGCCGGACTTGCGGGCGAGGTAATCGCCCACCAGCGCGCGGGCGGCCATGTCCAGGTGGTTGGTGGGTTCGTCGATGAGGGGAAAGACGTCCTCGCGGGCGAAAAGCGCCGCCAGGGCGGCCCTGGTCTGCTCCCCGCCGGAGAGGGTGCGAAAGGGCCGGGAGAGCATCTCCCCGTCGATGCCCAGCTTGGCAAGCTCCCGCGTCAGCCGCCACTCCTCGATCCCCGGAAGGGAGGCCGCAAGCGCGTCAAGCGTGGGGAGGGAGGGGTCCTCCACCCGGACGGGGAAATAGGCAAAGACGAGGCCGGGCGCGGAAATGGAGCCGGAATAGGGAAGCTCCCCCATGAGGCATCGGAGGAACGTGGTCTTGCCCCGCCCGTTGCGCCCGGTGAAGCCCAGCCGCCACGCCGAGTCCAGGCGGAAGGAGACACGTTCAAAGATGTTGTCGTGACTGCCCTCATAGGCAAATGAAAAATCTGTTACGTCGATAAGCATAATAACGCCTCCAATCAAAAAATGAAAATGAGCCGCGGGAAAGGATCCCACAGCTCATAAAAGGCGTTATTGGCCCCATGAGAGTGAACGGACAGATTTTCCTTCCCGCTTACGGCGCTGAGGGCGCACCTCGCCCCTTGAACGCGCCTTTTTTGTTAAGCGAGATAGAAATTCATCCTTTCACCTCCGAATTTGATAGGGAGAGTATAACAGCCCCGGCGGGATTTGTCAAGGGGGTTGAAACCAAAAGGGGAACGTGCTATAATTATTAAAACGGCAATTAAATTTTGCCGATTTAATAAAAGATTAAAACGCCGTTTTGTTCGCCGCTGTGCGGCGGCCGACAAATATAGGCGATATGACTCCCACAATCATTTGATCGCCGGAGTCATATCGCGGCTTATCATGATCCTGATCTACAAAGGAGGGAACAGCTTGCCGATCGTTCCGAATATCGCGGACAACAAGCGCCTGGCGGTGCTCATCGACGCGGACAACGTGCCCAGGGGGACGCTGGCCGGTATCATCCAGGAGGTGGCCATCTACGGCACCCCCACCGTCAAGCGCATCTACGGGGACTGGACGGGGCCCCACATCGCGGGGTGGAAGAACGCCCTTTTGGAGAACGCTGTGACGCCCATCCAGCAGTACAGCTACACCACCGGCAAAAACTCCACCGACTCGGCTATGATCATCGACGCCATGGACATCCTCTACTCTGAGCAGGTGGACGGGTTTGTGCTGGTGTCCTCCGATTCAGACTTTACGCGCCTGGCCATCCGCCTCCGGGAGGCGGGCATGACGGTCTTTGGCATCGGGGAGAAAAAGACGCCGGAGCCCTTCCGGGTGGCCTGCGACAAATTCATCTATATCGAGAACATCAAGCAGCCGGACGACGCCGCCCAGCAGGAGGAGACGAAGCCCGCCCGCGACAAGCGGGCAAAGCCGGCGGCCCAGAACGACAACCGCATCCCCAAATCCCTGGTGAGGCTCATCGCCCAGTCCGTGGCGGATCTGTCCGACGGGGAGGACGCGGTGTACATGGGGGAGCTGGGGAACCTCATTATGAAGAAGAAGCCGGACTTCGACTGCCGCAATTACGGCTTTAAGTCCCTTTCCGCCCTTATAAAATCCCTCGACCGGTTCGAGGTGGACTTCCGCCAGACGGCGGATCCCAACGTCAAGCACCCGTATGTACGGGACAAGGAGGCATAGTACAGGCCCTTATGGAGCGAAAACCCCGAAAAAAACGGAGATTCTTTCTTGTCCTTCTCGTCCTTATCCTGATTTTCGGCGTCATTGTCTATGACGGCAACACGCGCATTGTCACCGACGAATACGCGCTGGGCAACGCCCGCCTGCCGGAGAGCTTCGAGGGTTTCAGGATCGTCCAGCTCAGCGACGTCCACGCCGCCGTCTTTGGGAAGGACAACGCGGAGCTTTTTGCCGCCGTCCGGGAGGCAAAGCCCGACCTCATCTGCGTTACCGGCGATCTGGTGGACAGCGCCCGGGAGCAACAGGAGGCGTGGGTGAGGGAGTTTATCCCGAGGCTCACGGCCATCGCGCCGGTTCTTTATGTCTCCGGCAACCACGAGTGGGCAAGCGGATGGCCCAGGGAGCTTTTTGAGCTGCTGGAGAGCCTGGGCGTCACCGTGCTGAGAAACGAATATGTGACCTGGGGACGGGGGGACGAGACCATCGTCATTGCCGGCGTGGACGACCCCAACGGGCCGGCGGATCAGAAGACGCCGGAGGAGCTTATGGAGGAGATCCGGGCCGGGCAGCCGGGAAAATACGTGCTCATGCTGGCCCACCGGGACACGGAGCTTGCCATGTGGAGCGAGCTGGGCGTGGACGCGGTGCTCTGCGGACACGCCCACGGGGGACTTGTGAGGCTGCCCTTCACCGACGGACTGATCGCGCCGGGGCAGGGCTTTTTCCCCACCTGGACGGCGGGGGTGTACACCCAGGGCGGCACGCAGATGCTGGTCTCCAGGGGTATCGGCGGAACCCACGGCCTGCCCAGGATCTTTAATAACCCCGAGGTCGTATCCATTACGCTGACGAGAGGTTGACTTATGTGAATTTTAAATGAATAGTTTTTCCCGTCCCGCATAAGATGATATGTATATCGTTTTGTGGGAGGGAGATTTATGAAGGATAAAAACGAAAGACCCGCGCCGAAGCCGGATATTGACGATTTGATCTTCGGCGGCGAGGACGGGGGCCATTCGGAACGATAGAGGCGCGGCCCTTACATACTTAAGAAGGATTGAGTGAACATGATCGTTGAATACGAGGATTACAAGACGAAGATCGGGGCGCTGAAGCCCCAGCTGGAGACCATCCGCAGAGCCATGAAGCTGGACGAGGTCTCCGACGAGATCGGCAGGCTCCAGGCCGAGTCCGAGGCGGACGGGTTCTGGAACGACCAGAAGAACTCCCAAAAGGTGCTTCAAAGGCTCAAACAGCTGAAAAACAAGAGGGAGAGTTTCACAAAGCTGGAGGGCCGCTATGACGATCTGGGGGCCCTTTGCGACATGGCCATCGAGGAGGACGACATCTCGCTTCTGCCGGAGCTTGAGGGGGAGTATACCTCCTTCGCCGCCGACTTGGAGACGACGCGCCTTTCCACCATGCTCTCCGGCGAGTATGACGCCTCCAACGCCATTTTGAGCTTTCACGCCGGAGCCGGCGGGACGGAGGCCCAGGACTGGACGGAGATGCTCTACCGCATGTACACCCGGTGGGCGGAGCGCCACGGATACAAATACACGATCCTCGACTACCTGGACGGCGAGGAGGCGGGCATCAAGTCCGCCACCATCAAAATAGACGGCGACAACGCATATGGATATCTCAAGAGCGAGAGCGGCATCCACCGGCTGGTGCGCGTCTCCCCCTTTGACGCCTCGGGCCGCCGCCACACCTCCTTCGCCGCCGTGGAGGTCATGCCGGAGATCACCGACGACAGCGACATCGAGATCCGCGAGGAGGACATCGAGATGCAGGTGTTCCGCTCCTCCGGCGCTGGAGGGCAGAAGGTCAACAAGACATCCTCCGCCGTGCGCCTCATCCACAAGCCCACGGGGATCGTGGTCTCCTGCCAGGTGGAGCGCAGCCAGTTTCAGAACAGGGACAGCTGCATGACCATGCTGAAGGCGCGCTTGGCCGAGATCAAGGAGCGCGAGCACCTGGAGAAAATCGAGGACATCAAGGGCGTGCAGATGAAGATCGAGTGGGGCAGCCAAATCCGCTCCTACGTATTCATGCCCTATACTCTTGCGAAGGATCACCGCACGGGCTTTGAAAACGCGAATATCAACGCGGTCATGGACGGGGATCTGGACGGGTTCATCAACGCGTATCTGGCGATGAAGGCGGAGGCGTGACAGCAAAAAGAGAATTGCCCCGGCGGGATCTTCTGCCGGGGCGTTCTTAAATACGAAATACGGAGGGGATAAAATGGAGCTTTCCGCGATCTGCCATTACGCGGACAAGAGATATTGCTTCGCGCTGGACAGGGACAGATTCCTCTTTCGGATACGTGTCAAACGGGGGGATATGGCGCGGGTCACCCTCCACTGCCAGGACAAGTATCTGCCTTTGAAGTTCAAAGACACACGCCGGGCCATACGGATGGAGCTTGCCTGCCGGGATCGGGTCAGCGACTGGTTTGAGGCGGTGGCGGAGTTCCATGTGGTGTGTCTGCGGTACTGGTTCGAGCTCGAGGACATGGCGGGTGAGAAGGTATATTACGGGAATTACGAATTCCGCCGGACGCCCTTCAGCGACATTGAGCGGATGTTCGACTGCCCGCAGAACCTGCGGGAGGAGGAGAGGCTAACCGTTCCCGGGTGGGCGAAAAACAAGGTGGTGTATCAGGTGTTTCCGGCGAGCTTTGCGCCGACGGGGCCGTTGAAGCGCGGCTGGTACGCCGCGCCGGTGGACTCTCGAAAGGATCTGGGCGGTACGCTGCGCGGGGTGATAGACAGGCTGGATCACATCAGGGAGCTGGGAGCGGATGTGATATACATGACCCCGGTTTTCCGGGCCGCAACGGTACATAAGTATGACACCATAGATTACTATGAGGTGGATCCGGCGCTTGGAACAAAAGAGGATCTGAGAGAGCTCGTGGACAAGGCCCACGGGATGGGCCTCCGCGTGGTGTTGGACGCGGTTTTCAACCACTCCTCACGGGAGTTCTTCGCTTTCAGGGACATCATGGAAAATGGGGAGAGCTCGGGCTATCTCGACTGGTACTTCATCGAGGGCTTCCCGCTGAGAGCCGCCTGGGGGCAAAAGCCCAATTACAAGACCTTCAGTTACTTTGGAGGAATGCCGAAGCTCAATCTGAGGAACCCGGCTGTGGAGAGGTATTTCATCGACGTTGCCCTGTACTGGCTCCGGGAGACGGACATCGACGGCTGGCGGCTGGACGTGGCCGACGAGGTCGGACACCGGTTCTGGCGGAATTTCCGGGACGCTGTGAAGGCGGAAAAGCCCGACGCGCTGATCGTGGGTGAGGAGTGGCATTTCGGCGGAGATTTCCTGGAGGGGGATCAGTGGGACAGCGTTATGAACTACCCCTTTTACAACGCCGTCATGGATCTGACGGCGCGGGAGAGCATCACCGTAACGGAGTTTTTTGACGCTCTGGGGTTCCTGCGGGGGAACCTTCACACGCGGACATACCCGGTGCTTTGGAATCTCATAGGCTCCCACGACACCGTGCGGTTCATCCGCGAGGCGGGAGGAAATCGGGGCAAGCTGAAAATGGCGGCGGCGCTGCAAATGCTGCTGCCGGGGATGCCCATGATCTACTACGGCGACGAGTACGCCATGGACGGCGGCCCCGGCGGCGACTGCCGAAGGGGGATGGTTTGGGACAAAGACAGACAGGACGGGGATATGTTTGACTGGTACAAGCGGCTCGCCGGTTTGCGCCACACCCATCCGTGCCTGACGGAGGGGAAGGTCACCGGCTTTGAAACCGACGATGAAACGGGTACGGCGGTGGTCACCCGCAAACTCGGCGGGGAAACGCTGACCGTTCTGCTGCACTGTAAGAGCGGAAGGGTCGAGCTTCCGAAGTTTGCCGGAAAGGCCGAGCTGACGGCGGGAGAGACGTTTAAGGGCTTTCTAGGGCCGTGGGAGGCGGCGGTGGTGGGATGACCCCCCGCGTTCATATCCATCCGCTCGGACTTCGGCTCGGCGTCCCCGGCAAGCCCAGGGCCATGAGCGCCGGGAAAGGCAGTTAAAATCCCGCTTTTGCTATACCGGGTTTTTAGAAGTGAACGTATCTGAGGAGGGGATCCGTCGGGGCTCCTCTCAGATTGAAACCGCACCGGCGCCAGGAAAGGCAGCCCCAAAGGGCTGCCTTTCCTGGCGCCGGTTATTCATAAGGGATTTCGTAGAATATCAGAATTGAGAAATATATGGATAACGTAAACGGCGCCGATGTGCAAGCCCCGAAAAACCCGACGCAGCTCAAAGCAAATTTCGGACTTCTGAAATTTATCCTTCTTTCAGCGTTGACCTTTGGAATTTACAGTATTTATTCATACTCGAAGGTGGGAGATACCCTCAATATCGTCGTGGGGAGGTATGATGGGAAAAAGACCATGAGCTTTTGAGCAGGGCTTATAGGATTTTAACCCGCGATTCTGGAATAAATATTCGTAATCACCCGGAATACTATGGACTAATCCGACAAGCCGGATCCGCTTTTCTTATTAAAATCTTCAATTTTTATCATCCTTTTTCGCCTCCTGCTGCGTTATACTATCAGAGACAGGGTGGTGAGCCAGTGGAGTACACCGATTATGATTTGGTACGCGGAGTGAAAGCCGGGGACAAAAGTGCGCTGGATATTTTAGTTCGGCGCTGGTATCCGCGCATTTATGGATATATCTTCAAATTAATGGAACAAGAACAGGACGCCTATGATCTGACCCAGGATGTCTTTATCGCCATGATGCAGAATATTCCGAACTATCATCCATGGAAAAAGTTCGACAATTGGCTCTTTACCATCGCGCACAACAAGTGTATGGACTTCTTTCGGATGCAAAAAAGGACCATGTTGGCAGCTGAGAACCATCCAGATCAACAGGTATCGATTCCCCCCTTTGAGGAAACGGCGGCGGTTTCTTTTACAGTCCGGAGTGCGTTGGCGAAATTGCCCACCGCACAGCGGGAGGCCGTGATTCTGCATTACTTTTATCAGCTCACCGCGAACGAAATTGCCGAGCGAACAAACACCCCGTTGAGACCTTTTTGAGTTTCATGCGACTAATAAGTGGAAGGGGTTAATGCCACCCTTTCAGAAAGGAGAAAGTCATGGATAACGGTGCAAGTAGCTACCGCCGTTTCCTTGATGGTGATGACAAAGGATTAGCTGAAATCGTTGAAAACTATAAGGATGGTCTTATCCTTTATTTGAACGGTTATGTCAACAATGTTTTCATTGCCGAGGAATTGACGGAAGATACTTTTTTTCGGTTAATCATCAAGAAACCACGATATTTCGGAAAAAGTACATTTAAGTCTTGGCTGTATGCAATCGGGCGAAATGTGGCGATTGATTTTGTAAGGCATAATTCCAAGCAGCTTAACACTCCTATTGAAGATATGGAGAACTATTTAAGCGAGGAACAGAGTCTTGAACAATCCTACATAAAGGAAGAAAGAAAAATCGCAGTTCATAAAGCGTTGTCTAAACTTCCCAACGATTACAGAACAGTCCTTTGGCTTGTGTTCTTTGAAGGATTTTCCAACAAAGAAGCGGCAATTGTCTTAAAGAAAAACGAACGTCAAGTAAGAAATCTCCTATATAGGGCAAAGCAGTCTTTGAAATCAAAACTTGAAGAAGAGGGGTTTGTTTATGAAGAATAGTAATGAAATGTTTAACAGCCTGTTGGAACGTAGGGATCGGTATATTGCCGGGCAGAGGAAAAAGAGAAAGGCAGTCATCCGCACAGCAACTCCTGTGTGCTGCCTGTGTCTTGCTGTGATGCTTGGTGTTGGCATTTGGCGATCCGGTTTATTAGAGCAGCCTGATGTTCCCATTCAAGGAGATACGTCGGGTCAGATTGGCGGCTCCGTTGGCGGCACATCCGATACCCAGAGTCCTTCTTTCCCTGCCAAAGGAGATGAGCCGGGTCAGAATTCCGGTTCTGTAGGCGGTGCATCCGCTGCTCAGAGTCCTTCTTCGTCGGCAAAGGACGAATACGCGGTTTATACTGACTCTGTCAAGCTGCCGGAAAATACTTCGGACGTGGCAATGGACATGATTGGCTGCCTTGTATATAAGGGAAAAGTTTATACGCAATCGGTTTATGTCAATGGTATTGATTCTGCGATTGCCGAAAAATTAGTTGGCGAATATGTCGGAGAAGCAAAAGGTACATTGGATGAATGGTCATCGCAGGAGGAATATGCAACAGAATTTGCTTCTACCTATTCTGGTTCTGTATATAAGGTCAACGGATACAGCGAGGATTTTCGCCTTTGCATCTATGTGGATTTCGGTGACGAGCAAGTGCTGCAGTTCCTGGATAATTACGACGGGATCGGATTGAATACGGGAGCGGATCTTTTTGAGAAACGTCTCCATGTCACAGGCAATGTGGAAAGTGTGACCTATCGCACACATTCCGATTGGAATAAGGGCGTATATTGGAATAAGCGCGTATCTAGCTATCAGGATTTAGTCAGCGTTACCGAGGAACAATTTGAACAATTTCTGACCGAGCTTTGCGAAAGTCCGTTTGAACGAATCGACTATGAGAACAATAAGGGCTTTTACAACGCTGAAACACAAGGTCACTTGTATCTGAACATGAAAGACGGAACTGTTATTGAGTTGAGATTGATTGAAGGCGGATATGTAGGCTGCCATGGCCTTGGTTGGATCTTCGTAAAAATGCCAGGTGAACTTTTTGATTTAGTACTTGGAGCTTGTCAATAAACAGGTATAGATATTTATGATTAGGTAATACCCAAATTCACATTTATCAGGGAATTGTAAACCGAATACACAAAAGCGTCCAAGCGTAAAAACTTGGGCGCTTTTTTCTTCCCCAAACGCTCCATTTTAGCGTATGGCTACAACTGAATACGAATACATAGCCCTTGCTTTCAGAGGCGGTTACAGAGGAGCAAATGCCCCATAATCGCCCCGAGAATTAACGGAAAGCAAAGCCATTTATGTCCGCCGTGACTATGAGATAAGCATAGAGTTCAACGTCTCCTTTGAGGAGTTTCAACAGCTCTATCTTGAAAAGGAGACAGAGGAAAACAAAATGCCAGGAGCAGAAACACTCCTGACATTCGTATGAAATTGGGGCCCCCGCGCGATCCTGAATCGCGTGGGGAGAGGAGGAGCAAAGTCAGCGAGTGAGAAAGAAGGCAGACGCCTTAAGCGACTGCCTTCTTTCGAGCCATCGCGACTTTAAGCGACGACGTGGTGGACCCAAAGGGACTCGAACCCTCGACCTCTCGGATGCGAACCGAACGCTCTACCGTTTGGGGCGGTTCTATTCCACCAAAAACGGATAGAAAAAAGACGAAAGATAAAGAAAAAATAAGCAATAAATGGGATAATGTTATTGTACCACATGGCGAATCTCACGTCAACCATTTTTCCGGGTGCTATCTACACCTCCTTGGGCGTGTAATTCGCTTGGCGTCCATTCTGTTCACACCCCACAACGGAAAAAGTAAGTTTATCGTCGAATTTCAGGCGGGATGTTCGCATCCCACATCTTGGTTAAATTAGAATGGTAAATCATCTTCTTCCGTTTCTTCCGTATCTTGGTCTGGGACAGTGTAGTTACCATCACCGAGAATAAATTTTGCTCTTTCTAAAAGCTCATCGAAAGTTATTATTTCTGGGTTTCGTAGTTCACGGCGAAATCTCTCAAAAGAGTTGGCCTTATCACGATTACTTAGTTGAGAGGTTCTTCCAACTATAATAATGCCCTTTGGCGATACCGTGTAGATACCTTGAAGCTGATCTCGATTTCGGTCTGTTCTGCTTCCCTCATTTTCCCACTCAGCACAATTAACTTGGACCTGTGCCACAGCACCCGATAACTCAGAGCTAATACCCCATAAGCTCCTGCGCCCGCTGGAATGTGGCCTCGTCGATGATTTGAAGCTCCGGGATCAGCTCGGAGGTGCAGTCGCCGTTGTGGATAACGCCGGTGTAGAGAGGATTCTTGATGATACGGTTGATGGACGTGGTCGGAATGTTCCGGCCTTTTTTGTTTTTGACGCCCTGCTCCGTGAGAAATTTGCATATTCTCTGCGCTCCGTAGCCCTCGGTGACGTACTTCTCAAAAATGAGCCTTACGACCTCCGCCTCGTCCGGCTCCACGGCCAGGTCGCCCACGGCCTGGTTCTTCTTGTTGAGCCGCCCCTTTTTCTCCAGCCGGTAGCCGTAGGGGACGATGCCGCCGGTGTAGTGTCCCTCCTGTGTCAGCTGTTCCATGCGGGTCTTGACTCGCATGGAGGTCTTGATGCTCTCGCCGGAGGCTTGCCAGTAGCGTATGTAGTTCAGGAGCTTGTCAACGTGGGTATCAAATCTCTGCTGGCCCTCCATGGCGCTCCAGACCTCGATGCCGTTCTTGACGAACCACTCCACCACAAAAGGCGTCTCATCGTCCCGGCGGCCCAGACGGTCAAACATGAACACAAGCAGTACGTCGAAGGCATGGGCCAGCGCCGCACGTTGGATCTCCTGAATGGCATCCCGGTCCTTGGCTGAGACCTTGAAGCCGGACACGCCTTTTTCCGAAAACTCCTTGACGATTTATAAAAAGGACACGTCCTGCGGTAGAGGCGGCGTTTATGGAGTGGGTCACCATCAGTATCGTTTGCCCAACTCGGTTGACTTCAGAAAAAAGCCAGTACGAGGAAAAGCAAAAGGAATACCAAGCCCTCCGCGCTGAGACAGTAAAGGTGATACAAGGTCTGAGCAAGCTCAATGTGGACCTGCTGAACAGTCTGCTGACCGAGACGGAGGAGCAGATACACCTCCTCGAACACCAAATCGACGAGGCCGAGGCGGGACTTGTGACCCTGGCGAATGGCGCTGACCAAATCAAAAAGGAGTACGAAAAGCTCATAACCTGGGCCGACCTCTATGACAACTGCACCTTTGAGGCCAAGAAAATGCTCATAGCGCAGTTTGTGAAAGCCATCTATGTCCGCCGTGACTATGAGATAAGCATAGAGTTCAACGTCTCCTTTGAGGAGTTCCAACAGCTCTATCTCGAAAAGGAGACAGAGGAAAACAAAATGCCAGGAGCAGAAACACTCCTGACATTTGCCTGATGGTGGACCCAAAGGGATTCGAACCCTCGACCTCTCGGATGCGAACCGAACGCTCT
>CANQBC010000016.1 GCA_947589225.1 uncultured Oscillospiraceae bacterium
TTTGTGTTGCCCATTTTTGCCGTTGCTCTTTGTTAAAAGTTTTTCATTTTTGGGGGTTGACTTTTTATTTGCAGGCTTTCTGAAAAAAATGTACGTCCGGTTGTCGACTATTTTCGCCTTTTGTCGTATAGTCCATTTGCGATGGAGCTATTCTGACACAGAATCGAAAACCTGCCAATAGTTTATATATATTACGAATGGTCTATTATTGAGGAGGGCGTTCACACATGGATATTAGCGCGCGGTACACCTTTACCTCTCTGCATGATTTCCTCCTTGTGGAGCTGGGGAAGGGTATCCTTCACGGAAACTTGCCGCGCCAGTGCCGGCTGTGCGGGAGATGGTACTTCCATGAGAAGGGCGATAGGACGATCTACTGCGAGCGCGTCGCCCCCCGGCGAGACGGAGCGCACCTGCCGGGAGATGGGCGCGCGGGCGGTGTTCGAGAAAAAGATCCAGGACGAGGAAGCCTGGAAAATCTACAAGCGCGCGTACAAGAAATACTACGCCCGCCTCATGAAGGATACCATGACCCAGGAGGAGTTTAAGACCTGGGCGGACGACGCCGCGGCGGAGAGGGACAAGGCGCTCAGGCAGTTGCAGGGGGACACCATCAGCGAAATACTTACGGCGGAGATATTCAGTGAGTTGAGGGAGAGGTTGAACAGGAAATAGAGTGATATATAAAACCCGCCCGGAGCCTCACGGCCTTGGGCGGGTTTTATACCTATGAAGGTTTTTGGCGGAGTTGAGGAACTCCTCGCTTCCACATCGGAGGCAAGGGATTCCTTTGATTTAGATAAGTACTACGTCGTTTTCGATATCTTTTATCTTTTTTGCAGGGACGCCGCCCACAACGCAATTATCGGGGACATCTTTTGTTACCACAGCTCCGGCGGCGATCACCACGTTATTGCCTATGCTCACGCCGGGCAGAATCGTGACGTTGCCGCCGATCCACACATCGTTTCCAATGGTGACGGGCTTGCCTATCCCTAAGTGGTCACGGCGGCCCTGGGGGGTGATGGGGTGGTTGACGGTGGTGATCAGCGTGTTCGGGCCGATCATCACATAGTCGCCGATACGCACCGGCATGATATCAAGAATCGTCACATTGTAGTTGGCGAGAAATTGGTCGCCGACATAAATATTTTTCCCGTTGTCGCACATAAAACCGGGGCACAGGCACACATCCCGCCCCACAGAGCCGAAGTATTTCTGAATTAGTACGGCCTGCTCGTCCTCCGTCGCGTCCGCGTCCTGCATTTTCCGCAGCTCCCGGCAGAATTTGATCGCGTTCAGCTTTCTCCCATTGACTCCGGCGTCCCAAAAGTCGTAATAGAGGCCCGCGTCCAATTTTTCTTCTTCTGTCATATTGATTTCCCTCACTTGATCAATTTGGACAGTTGTTCCGTGCCCGCCTCCGGCAGAACGGTTTTCAGGTGGGCCAGGATACGCCCCCTTGACTCCTCCGGTTCCCTGCAATACGCCGAGGTTGTAAAGTCAACCCCAAGCTGCACTTCCGGCGTGGAATACTTTGCAACGCCCCAGCCGTAGGTTTTTCCGTGCTTGTCCCGCATATAGACGAAATCCGCAATGGTGATGTAGGCCTGCATCTGAAGCCGGGTGATGACCGTGTCGAAGCCCTTGTTCCCGCCCCTGCGGTAATTGCAGATGTCCTTCAGATCCTTTGACAAAAGAGCGCCGTGCTCCGAAACGGTGTCAAAAATGTCCTTATCCTTTCGGGAGGCGAGGCCGTCGTCATACCGCGCGTCGAAGTCGTACCCGTCCCTTCGAAAGTTTGCAAAGTCCGGGAACCATGCCCGGCTCACAAAGCCCGCTTTGCCTCCGTAAAACTTCCCGTACACGCATCTGCCGCTTCTGGCAATGGGCCCCTTCCATTCCCATGGGCCGTCCACGCCTTCCTCAAACCACAGCTCCCTGGGGCAGCACTCCTCCACGGAGAATCCGGGGATGTGATTTGCGAAAAAAGGCAGAAAGCCCACGTCCTCCACGAGCCTGATCACATCGTCCGCGGATCGGATCTCAAACAAACGCCCGCTCATTTGAACACCTCACGCTATCTCTATTTTTTGCCCAGGAGAGTGGAATTCACCCACGCCTTTCCTCCGATTGTTTTTGGCGCCCTCTTGTACCATACCCGCAACGCGGGGATGGTACATTAGCCATGTTTTTCGGCTCCCGGCGTCAGCCGGGGAGAAAAACGGCTTAAAATCAAATATAATATCCGCTTCAGCGGTATTATACCATACCCGCAACGCGGGGATGGTACATTAGCCATGTTTTTCGGCTCCCGGCGTCAGCCGGGGAGAAAAACGGTTCTTACAAATCATTTATGACAGCAAGAATGTGCTCTCTCTTTTGAGGATCCAATGCGTTGAGTTTCTTCAGCGCCGCGATTACGTCCGTCGATGGTTTATCCTCAAAATCAAAGAATTCAGCCGGGGTGATTTCAAAATAATCGCAAATACAAAAGAATAACGCCATTGAGGGTAACATTTTTCCATTCTCTATTCGGTTTACATAAGCTTCGCTCTGCCCAAGAGATAAACTCATATCTCTCGCCGAAACATTTTTTTCAAGACGAAGCTGAGTCAACCGCCGAGCAAATTGTTCTTCCAACATGATATCACCCCATAGCATAATTGTAATGCATATGGAGGATTTTTTATGTATTTAAAATTTCAATTTATATTGACATTGTAGATTTATAGTATATAATTGTTCTAAAAACTACGATTTAAAATCTCAACTGTTATTTAGAATGTCAAAAAACGGAGGGTTTTTCTATGCTGGAGGAAAAAGTGATTACAGGTTACCCGTCCATCGACAAACCGTGGCTGAAATACTATCCGGCAGAAGCCGCTCATGCTTCTGCCCCGGCAAAGACTGCTTTCGAGTTTGTCTATGAAAAACGCAAAGAAAGCCTTGAAGATATTGCTTTAGAGTATTTTGGGGTTAAAATCAAATATAATACACTGTTTTTTAATATTGAGGCTGCGGCTAAGTCCTTGTCCGCTCTCGGCGTTAAACGTGGAGATATAGTGACATTGGCACTCCCAACGATTCCAGAAATGGTCTACGTTTTTTACGCTTTGAACAGAATCGGGGCCATATCAAACGCCATAGACCCTCGTCTTAAAACGGACGAATTTGCAAACCAGATCAAATCGACCAACTCAAAAGTCCTTTTTACAATCGATATGTGCGTACCTGTTGCTGAAGAAGTCATAAAACGAACGGCGATTAAATCTGTGATTATTATTTCTCCAATAGAGTCTCTCCCGCTTTATATAAGAGCAATTTCAAAAATCAAGTCGAAGAACAAGCGGGAAAAAGCGAACAGTTTCATGACATGGAAAAGTTTCCTTTCTAAAGGCAAAACCTTCAACGGATGTATTGACGCGCCCTATCTGCCGAATTCACCAATAACAATTGTACATACAGGCGGGACGACAGGCGTTCCCAAAGGCGTCGTATTGACAAACGAGAATTTTAATGCGATGGCCCTGACGCAAGAGATTTCAGGTTATGATGTGAAAGAGAAGGATAGCTTCTTAACTATTCTTCCACCTTTCATCGCCTATTGTTTGGTAAATGCAATCCACGACCCGTTGTTTTTGGGATTTAGGAATGTCCTTATCCCAGCATTTGAGCCTCAGGATTTCCCAAGGCTGATGATGAAATATCGTCCAAACCATGTGCTGGCGGGGCCCATATTGTGGGATTACTTCATAACCAGTAAATTGGCGCAAAAATCCGACTTGTCATTTATTAAATCCCCCATATCGGGCGGTGATGTTCTAAACATAGAGCTTGAGGAAAGAATCAACGATTTCTTTGCTGCGCATGGATGTCCGCACAAGATTGCTCAGGGATATGGAATGACAGAAGTATCAGCCGCCGCGTGTTACTCCACCGACGCTTCGTATCAGGCGGGCAGTGTTGGCATCCCCTATGTAAATAACATCGTCTCTGCATTTGACCCGGACACCGATGAAGAACTACCGTATGATCAGCAAGGTGAAATATGTATTCAAACTCCTACCATGATGCTGGAATACTTTCATAACGCTGCTGCCACAAATGAAGTGATCAAGCATCACGCAGACGGAACAGTATGGGTCCACACCGGCGATATTGGACGGGTCAACAGCAACGGCAACATCTTTATCGACGGCAGACTTAAGCGTATGATTGTCCGAAGCGGCAACAAGATATTTCCCTCCTCTGTTGAAACGATTATTTCTTCTGTCTCTAATATTGAACACTGCGTTGTTGTCCAAATGCCAAATCCGATTGAACGCCATGTTCCCATAGCGCATATCATCTTGAAGCAGGGATGCGATGTGGGAAAAGCCATTCAAGAAGCCGACAGACAAATAAAAAACAAACTTCCCGATTTTAATGTACCTTATCTCTATGTGATTAGATCCACATTCCCGCTTACAACGATTCATAAGATCGATTATAAAGCTATGGAAAAAGAATCTCTGCAATATACTGAGGAAAAGAGACATTTTATCGTTCTATAGATTATCTTGTAGATCTTTGTAAGTAATTGTCCGATACCGCAAAGCCGTGGGATTATGTGACCCACGGCCTTGCGTTTTGAAAATATTTCATTTTATCCCGTGCTCGGCGCACTTGAAAAGGACGATGTCAATGTCTATCGTCTCCTGCGACAGCGAGATTCTGCGAATGGAGGTCTCTGTTTTCGGCCTCGTGACCTTCACTCCTCCGCCTTTGACCCTGACGGCTTGTTTGCAGACGGTCAGGGTCATTGATTGTTCATCGAGGTCAGACCGGAGGAGGGCGACGAGTTCGCTTTTGCGCAATCCTGTGGTCAATTCGAGGAAGAACATCGCCAGTACGCCCCGCCGCTCCGCCTCTTTGAGGTAGGCGCTTATGTCCTCCGGGTGCAGGATGTGCATCTCCTTCTTTTCCAATTTGGGGGCTGTGCAGTCCTCCGTGGGATTCCGCAGGATCAGCCTCTCCTTCATCACCCGTCCAAGGCAGTTGTGGAGCATCATGTGGAGGCCACGGACGTAGCGTGCGCTCATGCCGGTGAATGTCTTATTTATTTCTCAAACGAAAACATTTCTTCTACTGTTGTCCCAAATATTTTGGCAATATCCATAGCAAGCTTCAGTGACGGGTTATATTGCCCCCTTTCCAACCGAACGATTGTTTCGCGACGCACATCCGTAAGCTCTGCCAGTTCATGCTGGCTCATATTAAATTTAACTCTATATTCTTTGATTTTCGTGTGAAGCTCAGCCATCCGACTCTTCCTTTCCTATAAAAGAAAAGTCAAAAAATATAAACAGAATGCTTCGGATCGCAAAGGCAGAAAACATCACAACTAATATGTGCGCCACTGAAATTGCGTGAAATCTTGCGTGCATGGCAAATACGCAAAGTACGGCAAATAAAATCCACATTGTGATCGTATTTGCTCTCGAAAGGTTTTGTTTTACAAGCTCATCTGCTTTTTCAAATTTAACGTTTAAACAGATTGCCACCGCTATCGGAAGCCATGTGGTCAGCTCGCTCCAGTTATCCATGAAAAGAACTGCCAATACGCCAAAAGCAGACAGTATTATAATTCCGACATGATACCAACGCAGGGATTTGATTCTTTTAGGATTTTCTTGTTTCATAATACATTCTCCTTCTTTGATGTGATATATTTATCACTTGATGATACAAATATATCACACCGGGCTTCAAGTGTCAATACTAAAATTATAAAGTTTCAGTCGGCACCTATAAATAGATTGCCCTCCCTTCCTTATGTAATATGTTTTGAGATTATAGAGATTGCTTCCCTTCGCTAATAGGAGAAAACAGGGGAGTCTAAGCGGAACTGTTTTCAAAAAAGGTTTAAAAAATTTCGGCAACCCCGAAACCGCCTTTTTTGCATTTAGAAAAGGACGATTTCATCGTCCTCAAAAATTATAGCCCTCTGGCAAAAGATCGCTTGTAGACAGAGGTGAGATCAATGGATGACCTGGGCTTATATCTGACTGTGGACCCGGATGGTAAGCTTGCGGGAGAACTCCTGTCAGTGAGGAGGATTGAGGATGAACATTTGACAGGCGACGCGGCCCACCCTGCCTTCATGGAGGTTCGTTGGAAATGCGACTGCCGAGCAGGGGATCATCACCTTTTGTCAGCCCCGCACATATTGAATCCTTTGAGCTAAAACTGAAGGCATTTTTAGCTTCATTTTTTTAACGAACAGTAAGAAAATGGGATTCTTAACCACTTATTTCACAAGAAAAGACCGCCGCAAGGCGGTCTTTTCTTGTGGAGCTGGACTATCCCTATTGGAAGGGAAACCCTGACGGTTCCCTTCCAATTCAAATATTCGTATAAATCACTGTCGGGCAAAGACCAAACGGCCTTTGCCCGACAGTGATCTGTGAAGCAAGGGGCGGGCCCATTTATAACCTGCACAGCACATGCAGGTGGGTTGCTCCCTGACGACATTATGGCTTCCAACTTCCGGTCGCAAACGGCAACCGGGAGGCCTGCCAACCGAGGCCAGAGGGTGGCATCCCTTATAAGAGATGTGGGTTTAAACAGACCCGCCCCTTGCTTCACAGCGCGCTTATATAAAAGTATAGGCCCGAGGGGCTGTCACTCCTCCGCGTCCTCGTCGTCGTCGAAAAGCTCCTCCATAAAAATGTCGTAGGCCCTGTCAATCTCCTCGTCTGTGGGGACGACCAGGTAGTCCTCCCCATCCTCGCCGGTCTCGGTTTTCATAATGACCATTCCCAGATCCTCGTCGCCCTTGCCGTCATTCACCGGCAGAAAGGCCAGGTAGTAGACGCCGTCCATCTCGATGGTGTCCAGATGCTCCAGCTCATAGCTGTTGCCGTCCTCATCGGTAATGGAGATGATATTGCCGCTGTAACCGTCGCTCATTGGTGTGGCTCCTTTATCTTTCCCCTTTGTTAGCTCCATTATAGCGCACTGCCCGTGAGAAATCAAGGGGAAATAATGTGAATGGCGCGGCGTGCATCAATTACACGCCGCGCTCCGTTTACGCGCCAAGATCTTCCAAAAGCCTTAAGGCGTCCTCGTAGGTGTCCGCGCGGATGCCTTGGACTATAAGCTCCCGATCGATCTGCCGGAGGCCGGATACCGGGATCCCGGCGTCCAGGATGAGCCGGTCGCCGTCAAACAGCCCTACATGACCCTCGTGGTCGGCGAGGACGTAACCGCCGGCGGTAAGATCCGCCTCGACCCGCGCCCTTCGGGCCTCGCCTTCAAATCCGGACGCCGCGACAGCGGCCGACGTGATACCGCCCGCCGCGGCCAGCGCCACGGCGGCGGCGAGGATCCAGAAACGTTTTCTCATGAATATCGCCCCTTTTCGCGCTTTTGGAGGTATTATCCCCGTCCCGCCGGCCGCGTATACACCTTAAACGGTTACAACCGTAAGATAAATTAAATAATTGTTAAAATAAAGGCTACAAATTCGCGCGCAACTGTGATACAATAACATAATCAGTAAATGTATCCGGCGCTGTGCGCCCTTTTCCCTGAAACGCGAGGTGTTAGCTTGACCTACAAAACGAAACGCGCAATAAAAAAGACCGCCGGGGCGGTTGCCCGGACGGTGGCGAGCGTGCTGGCCGCAGCGATCAGAGCCGTTGGGATCCTTCTTCTGGTGCTGGTCACCACCGGCGCCATCTTTGCCTGCATTTTCGTCATCTACATTAAGACGAACCTGGTCAGCGCGGATCTGGGCGCCACGCTGGAGGAATACCAGCTCAACGAGACCAGCATCATATATTATTACGACAAATCCTCCGACCGATGGGTGGAGTCGGCCTCCATCCTCAGTGACAAGGGGTTCATGTACTGGGTTCCCTATGACGAGATACCCAAGGATATGGAGCACGCCCTTGTGGCCATTGAGGATCAGCGCTTTTATAAGCATCACGGCGTGGACTGGCTCAGGACGGCCAACGCCTTCCTCCATATGTTCCTGGGCGACAGCACCTTTGGAGGCTCCACCATCACCCAGCAGCTCAGAAAGAACGTCACCGGCGACAATGACGGAACGGTGCGAAGGAAGCTGACGGAAATATTCGCGGCGCTGGACATAGAGAAGAAGTACGACAAGTGGCAGATCATCGAGTGGTATCTGAACGTGGTAAACTTTGGCCACGGCGAGTCCAAGGGCATTGGCGACGCGGCCAGATACTACTTTGACAAGGAGGTCAAGGATCTGTCTCTGGCCGAGATCTGCTCCATCATCGGAATCACCAACAACCCCTCCATGTACAACCCCTACTACCACCCGGAGGCCAACAAGCGGCGGCAGGAGACCATCCTCTACAAGATGTACGAGCAGGAGTACATCGACAGGGAGACCTATGAAGCTGCCAAGGCCGAGGAGCTCCATTTCGTCCACGGCGACACCGGGGGGGCCTCCGACGCCGTCTACTCCTGGTTTGACGAGACGGTGCGCCAGGACGCGGCGGAATATCTGGCCGAGCAGAGAGGCATCACGGTCACGGCTGCCAAGACCCTGCTGGCCAACGGCGGCTTTAAGATTTACTCCACCATGGATCCGGAGATCCAGGCCAGCGTTGACGAGATATACGGCAGCACCGATTTTATAAACAGTCTGGGCGTCAGCGGCGTGAACAGGCAGGGGGTCACCGTCACAAGCCGGCAGTTCCAGTCCGCCATCGTCATCACCGACCCCTACACCGGCAACATCCTCGCGCTGGCGGGAAGCGTGGGAGAGAAGGAGGCAAACCTTCTTTTCAACATGGCCACCACGGCGCGCCGGCCGCCCGGTTCCTCCTTTAAGCCTGTGGCGGTGTACGCCCCGGCCATGGACTACGGCCTTATTACGCCGAATACCCGCTACGACGACGGCGCCACGGAGCTCGAGGGCAAGCCCGGATGGATGCCCAACAACGATGACTTCCAGACCCACGGCATCGTCTCCATCCGGGATGCCATTATCAATTCCTACAACAGAGTCTCCGCCCAGGTGCTGGACGACCTGACACCCGCCATGTCCTATCAGTTCCTGACGGAGAAGCTTCGAATGAACCTTGACCCCGCGGATAAGGACTACGCGCCGCTGTGCCTGGGGCAGCTGACATACGGGATCACGGTCCGCGAGATGGCCCAGGCGTTCGGCATCTTCCCCAACGAGGGACAGTTCATCGAGACCCGCACCTTCACCGAGATCTACGATTCCGACTGGAATCTCATCTATGAGAACAAGCCGGAGAGCGAGGGCGTCATCAGCCCCGTCACCGCCTACTGGATGACGGATATGCTCCACGACGCCGCGGTGTACGGCACCGGAAAGGGAGCCAACCTGGGCAAGATGCCCACCGCCGGCAAGACCGGGTCGTCCGACAACTATCAGGACCGCTGGTTTGTGGGCTTCACCCCCTATTACGTGGCGGCGGTGTGGACCGGTTACGAGGTTCCGCTGAGGATAAAGGCACCCAATGGCAACCCCGCGTCCACCATGTGGAAAGCGGTCATGTCCCGGGTACACGAGAACCTGCCCGTAAAACAGTTCTCCGTACCGCGGAACACCTATCAGACCCCGGTCATGGGTGTCGAGACGGCGGATTATATCATCCGCGCCGTGACACCTGACGAGGAGGGCGTGGAGCACGTGCTGTTTGAGGATCGCAAGAGCGCCGTGGTGGGATCAAACGCCACAGTCAGCGCGCCCGCGATAGAGGGATATGTCCTCGACAGCCCCGCCACCATCACCGTCACGGTCACCGTCGAGCCTGAGGACAATGTGGCCAAATTCATCTACTACCCGGAAAAGCCGCCTGAGACAAACCCCGGCGGAGAGACAGGCCCCGGAGGGGAGACCGATCCCGGCGGAGAGACAGGCCCCGGAGGGGAGACAAACCCCGGCGGGGAGACCAACCCCGGCGGGGAGACCGACCCCGGCGGGGAGACCGACCCCGGCGGGGAGACCGACCCCGGCGGGGAGACCGACCCCGGCGGGGAGACCAACCCCGGCGGGGAGACCGACCCCGGCGGGGAGACGGACCCCGGCGGGGGAGACGAACCCGGCGGGGGAGACGAACCCGGAGCGGGCGGGACGGCAGCTCCCACGGAATAAAAATACTGCTCCCGCGCTCAAATGAGCGCGGGAGCAGCGGCGTTTTGCGCGTTTGGAAAAAGGGGAGGGGACTTTTTTCACACCCCTTTTATTTTTTGCGCTTTATTTTCCCAGGCCCTCAGCCCACTCGGCGCAGAGGGCGGTCTTTTCGCGGCATTCGGGCATGTTCTCACCGTGGCAGAGGACGTAGACCTTGACCTTGGGCTCGGTGCCGGAGGGACGGACGATGAGCACGGTGCCGTCCGTGAGGACGAAGGAGAGGACGTTGGAGCCGGAAAGCTCCATCTTCGTGACCGCGCCGGTGGCGGCGTCACGCTCGGAGCCGTCGGAGTAATCCCGGATGAGCTTCACCTTCTGACCGGCGATCTCGGCGGGAGGCGCGGCGCGCAGCCCGTCCATCAGGGCCTTCATCTTCTTCTGACCGTCGAGGCCGGGCATCACCAGGTTCAGAGTCTTTTCAAGATACGCGCCGTACTTCTCGTAGAGGGCGTCCAGGGCGTCCACCAGGGCGATCCCCTGGGAGGCGTACCACGCCGCCATCTCGCAGATCATCAGGGACGCGGTGACGGCGTCCTTGTCCCGGACGTAGTCGCCGAACATATAGCCGTAGGACTCCTCAAAGGAGAAGATGACCTTGCCTTCGCCGGACTCCTCCAGGGCGTTTTTCTTCTCGGCCAGGAATTTAAAGCCGGTAAAGGTGTCGTAGAACTGAAGGCCGTTCTTCTCCGCCACGGCCCGTGCCATCTCGGAGGAGACAATGGATTTGAGGGCGACAGGCTTTTCAGGCATGGTGCCCGCGCGGCGCTTGGCGCCGATTATGTAGTCAAGGAGCAGTACGCCCGTCTGGTTACCGGTGAAGGGGATGAACTTTCCGTCGTGGCCGCGAACCATGATCCCCACCCGGTCTGCGTCCGGGTCGGAGCCCAGGATGAAGTCCGCGCCCACCTTGTCCGCCAGCTCGACGCACAGATAGAAGCCCTCCGGGTTTTCGGGGTTGGGGGACTTGACGGTGGGGAAGTCCCCGTCCTTGATCATCTGCTGGGGCTCGCAGTAGACCTTTCTGAGGCCCATGCGGTGAAGCGCCTCGGGGATGAGCTTCATGCCGGTGCCGTGGAAGGGGGTGTAGACCATCTTGAAGGTATCGGCCACCCCGGCGATGAGCGCCGGGTCGTTCTGCTGGGCCATGACGTTCTCCAGGAACTTCTCGTCCGTCTCGTGACCCATGAGGACGATCCTGCCCTCGGCCAGAGCCGCGTCATAGTCCATGGTCTTAACACAGTCGAACACGTCCAGCTTCGCCATTCTCGCCGCCACCTGGTCGGCGTGGCTGGGAGGCAGCTGGGCACCGTCCTCCCAGTAGACCTTGTAGCCGTTGTACTCCCTGGGGTTGTGGGAGGCGGTGATGTTGATGCCCGCGATGCAGCCGTATTTCCGGATGGCAAAGCTCAGCTCGGGAGTGGGGCGCATGTCGTCAAAGAGACGGACAAAAATGCCGTTGGCGGCCATGACGCGGGCGGCCTCGCGGGCAAACGTCTCGGAGTTGTTGCGGCAGTCGTAGCAGACGGCCACGCCGCGCTTTTGCGCCTCCGGCCCTTCCGCGAGGATCACCTCGGCAAAGGCCTGGGTGGTGTGGCGGATGACGTGGACGTTCATGCGCGCAAGGCCCACGGCCATGGTGCCGCGAAGGCCCGCGGTTCCAAACTCAAGCTGGGCAATGAATCGGGACTCTATCTCCTTCTCGTCCCCGGCTATGGCCTGAAGCTCCGCCTTTTCAGCCTCCGAAAGGGCTGGAGAATTAAGCCATTTTTCGTAATCCTCACGGTAACTCATTTGATTTCTCCTCCTCGTTGATTATGTCGTTTTCAGATGGACTTATAATATTTTTCGCGTCCTCAAGCATACTCGCCGGGACAAAAATATCCATACCGAAGCCGGACTGTCCCAGGACTACCTTGCCGAGCATCCCGTCCATGGGGTAACGGGCAACACTGGGTACGCCGTAGGCCCAGAGCATGTTGCGGTGGAGGGCAAGCTCCGCCTCGCTGCCAAAAAGCCGCTCAAGAAACATCGGCTCCTCCGGCTCACCCGAGCCGGTTACCGGCCAGTTGCCCGTGACGCCGGAGGTGAATTTGAAACTCCAATCGCTCATTTGTGGTATTTTCCCCCGTTCATAATGGAAAAGGCCCGGTAAAGCTGCTCCAAAACCATCACCCGCGCCAGATGGTGGGGAAAGGTCATGGGGGACATGGAAAGCCGGATCGCGGCCGCGTCCTTGACGCTCCGCGCCATTCCGTCCGACCCGCCGATGACAAGGGCAAGCTTTGAATGTGTCTGGGACAGATCGGAAAGCGTCTTTGCAAACTGCCCTGAGGACTGCTCATGCCCCTCAATACAAAGCGCTATTACCGCCGCGCCTCGGGGCAGAGCCTTTTTTATGGCCTCCGCCTCACGGGCAAGGCAGGCATCCGTTTCGGCTTCGGAGGGATCGCCGCCCCGGCGCTCCTCGGGAAGCTCCAGAACAGTGAGCCTGCAGTACGCCCCGAGACGCTTTATATATTCCCGGCAGGCCTCCTGATAGTACTTCTCCTTAAGCTTGCCAACGCATATCAACGTAATGTCCAGCATTTTGACCCAAATCAATACAAGTCGGGGGGCATACCATGCCCCCTGACCATCAGCCTATCTTGATTATCTCCGTCTCCTCAGGATCGGGGACGTCTACACTCTCGATGTCCGCGCCAACGGCTCTGAACTTTTCCACCAGATCCTCGTAGCCGCGCTCGATGTAGTTGACCCCGTCGATCTCCGTGACGCCCCGGGCGCAAAGCCCCGCGATGACCATGGCCGCGCCGGCGCGCAGATCCCACGCCTTGACCGAGGCCCCGTTCAGGTGATCCACGCCCTCGATGATGGCCTTGCGGCCGTCAACGGTGATGTCCGCGCCCATCTTGAGAAGCTCGTTGACATACTTGTACCTGGTGTCCCAGATACCCTCCGTGATGACGCTGGTGCCGTGCGCCAGGCAGAGCACCGTGGCGATCTGGGGCTGCATATCAGTAGGGAAGCCGGGGTAGGGGAGGGTCTTTACGTTTATCCGGTGCAGGGGGCCTGTGCGGGTGACCAGCATCTGATCCTCCCCCTCCTCTATCTGCACGCCCATCTCCTCCAGCTTGCCGGTGATGCAGTCCATGTGCTTGGGAATGACGTTCTTTATAAGGAGGCTTCCGCCCGTACCGGCTACGGCGGCCATGTAGGTGCCCGCCTCTATCTGATCGGGAATGAGCGCGTAGTTACCGCCGGTGAGCTTGTCCACGCCGCGGATCTTGATCACGTTGGTTCCGGCACCCCGGATGTCGGCGCCCATGGCGTTGAGGAAGTTGGCCACGTCCACGATGTGAGGCTCACGCGCCACGTTCTCAATGCGCGTGACGCCCCTGGCAAAGCAGGCGGCCAGCATCACGTTTATGGTCGCTCCGACGCTTGCCACGTCGAGGTAAATATCGGCGCCGTGGAGCCTTCCGTCCCGCGCCTTGGCGGCCACCAGGCCGTTCTGAAACTCCACCTCCGCGCCCATGGCGATAAAGCCCTTGATGTGCTGGTCAATGGGCCTCACGGAGCCGAAATTGCACCCGCCGGGCATGGCTACCTGTGCCCTGCCGAAGCGCCCCAAAAGCGCGCCGATCAGGTAGTAGCTGGCGCGGATCTTCGTCATAATGTCAAAGTCCGCCTTGTACGTGCGAACACCCGAGCAGTCGATATCCATGGTGTGTCGGTCGACCGTCCTGACCCTGGCGCCCATACGCTTTAAAATGTTCAGCAACATCGTCACGTCTGAGATCTGGGGGATGTTCTCGATCCTGCAAGTCCCCTCCACCAGCATGGCGGCGGGAATAATGGCCACGGCGGCGTTCTTCGCGCCGCTTATCTCAATAGAGCCGTGGAGCGGCCTTCCACCTTTGATAACATATTTTGTCAAAGGCTCACCTTCCTAAATCGTGTGCGTTCCCCGCTTTATCCGGCCTGATAATATGTCAAAGCGCAGTGAACAAGAGTATTATATCATCCCTAATGGAGATTTGCAACAAGTTTTCGGTAATTCAGCGTAAAATTGGTCGACATAATATGCCGAAATTCAAATCATTGAGCCCGTGTTCCCCAAGGAACGTCAAATAAAGAGACTTTGCCATAATGTGCCAAAGCGTTCCGGAAAAGCGGACAACTTTTTCCCTGCGTCGGATTGACTAACCCGCCAAAAAGCGGTATAGTATAAAAAGTTATATGTAACCAAGGGAGGTCTTTATTTTGAGCGAAGAATGTACCCATGACTGCTCCACCTGCGCGGCCAACTGCGCCAGCCGTGAGAAGAAGGCGGAGGATCCCAAGGCGGGCAATCCCTCGTCGAAGGTAAAAAAAGTGATTGCCGTTGTCTCCGGCAAGGGAGGCGTGGGCAAGTCCATGGTGACGGGACTGCTTGCCGCCGCCGAGAGGCGGAAGGGGCCGTCTGTCGCGATCATGGACGCGGACATCACGGGCCCGTCGATCCCCAAAATATTTGGCGTAAATGAGCGCGCCATGGGCGTGGAGGAGGGGATCGTCCCCGCCGTGACGCGTACGGGCATCAAGATCATGAGTATGAACCTTCTGCTGGACAACCCCTCCGACCCCGTGGTGTGGCGCGGCCCCATCATCGGCGGCGTGGTGCAGCAGTTCTGGAAGGAGGTCTGGTGGGACGACGTGGACTACATGTTCGTAGACATGCCCCCCGGAACCGGCGACGTGCCCCTGACGGTCTTTCAGTCCCTTCCCGTGGATGGCATCGTCATCGTCACCTCCCCCCAGGAGCTTGTGGGCGTCATCGTGGAGAAGGCCCTGAAGATGGCGGAGCTTATGGAGATCCCGGTGCTGGGCATCGTGGAGAATATGTCCTACTTCCAGTGTCCCGACTGCGGAAAAAAGCACTTCATATACGGAGAGAGCCATTTGGAGGAGTTGGCAAAAAGTCACAACATCTCCGTCACCGCCCGCCTGCCCATCGAGCCGGCCATTCCCCAGGCGGCCGACGCCGGCGACATCGAGGGCGTGGAGACGAATATGCTGGACGATGTGCTGACGGCCATAGAGAACGCGTAAGGTATTCAGGCAGCCCGAAGCGGCGTCCTTTCGGACGCCGCCGGCTTTTAACTGCTAAAAAAAGGGGAAAATATCAGATGTTCTCGATCTTGATGAGGTTTGTGCCGCCGCTCTTGCCGGTGGAGGCGCCGCCGGTTATGACGATGCGGTCTCCGGACTTTAAGTCGAAGTTTTCCTTCGCTAGACGTGTCGCCATGTAGAAGAGGACGTCGGTGGAGTTGTATTGCTCGGAGAGAGCCGGACAGACCCCCCAGGAAAGGCCCAGCTTGCGCCAGGACTTTACGTCCGTGGTGACGCCCAGAATGTCCACCGGGCAGCGGAAGCGGGAGACCATACGGACGGTTTTGCCCGACAGGGAGCAGACGGCGATGACCTTGGCGCCCACGTCGATAGCCATGCCGCAGGTGGCGTGGGAAATAGCGTCCACGGTATTATGTATGTTGAAGTCGAAGGTGCGGAAATGCTCGCCGAAGTCGATGCCCCGCTCCGCCTCCTCCGCGATGCGGGCCATGGTCTGGACCACCAGTACCGGGTGCTTGCCGGAAGCCGTCTCGCCGGAGAGCATGATGGCGGAGGTGCCGTCGTAGACGGCGTTGGCCACGTCGGAGATCTCGGCGCGGGTGGGCCGGGGCTTCTCGATCATGGATTCCAGCATCTCCGTAGCGGTGATGACCATTTTGCCCAGGAGGCGGCACTTGGTGATCAGGTGCTTCTGGATGCCGGGCAGCTCCTCGAAGGGGATCTCCACGCCCAGGTCGCCGCGGGCAACCATAATGCCGTCGCACTCGTCGCAGATCTCCTCGATGTTGTCAACGCCGGCGCGGTTCTCGATCTTGGCGATGAGGTCGATGCCCTTCACGTTGTGTTCGTGGAGGAGGTTCTTGATGTCCCGGATGTTCTGGGCTTCGGAGACGAAGGAACAGGCGATGAAGTCCACGTCGTTGGCAACGCCAAAGAGGATGTCGGCCTTGTCCTGCTCGGAGAGGTATACCTGCCTGAGGACCTTTCCGGGGAAGGCCATGGACTTGCGGTCAGAGAGGACGCCGCCCTCAACGACCACCGTCTGAACCTCCGTTTCGGTGGTGCCGGTGACCTTGAAGGTCATGAGGCCGTTATTGAGAAGGATAGTGTCGCCGGGGGCGAGCTCCTGGGGCAGACTCTCGTAGCTTATGGAGACGCGCTCCTGATCGCCCACGATGTCCTCGGTGGTGAAGGTGAAGGCGTCGCCCTCGTTGAGGGTGATCTTTCCGCTTTCAAAAGTGCGGATGCGGTACTCCGGGCCCTTGGTGTCAAGAAGTATGGCGATGGGGAGATTAAGCTTATCACGAACCTTCTTGATCAGGTCGATGGTGACCTGATGGCTTTCGTGGGTCCCGTGGGAGAAGTTGAGACGTGCCACGTTCATGCCGGCAAGGCACATCTTTGTAAGCGTCTCCTCATTGGCGCAGGCGGGGCCGATGGTGCAGACTATCTTTGTTTTCCTCATGGGCGTTGGTCTCCCTTTCTGAAAATAGTTGATACTCCCATTCTAGTAGCATATCGACCAAACGTCAAGGAAAAAATGTGCATATGATCGTCAGATTTATAAATTTTCCTCCGCGCTGACGGCGGAGATCTCATAGGCGGTTTTCTGGACGGCCTCGTCCCCCACCATTTTTATGTAGGCGCGGCTCTGGATGCGGCCCTTTACGGTGACGGTCGTGCCGGAGCTCCATCCCGCGGCCTTTCGGGCAACCGCGCCCCAGGCGATGCAGGGGATGTAGTCGCTGCGGCCATAGCCGCGCCCTACGCCCAGCATCAGGTCGCTTATCTCCCGCCCCATGGGCGTGCGCCGGAGGGTGGGCTCCTTGCAGAGAACGCCGGTGAGCTCCACGGAGTTTTCAAAGTCGTCCTCCGTAAATTCCAGCTCCCTCGCCAGCACCGTGATGACAAGCCGCGGGCCAACGCCGGAGTGATTGTTCCAGGAGCGAACCTCGCCGACCACCCGCAGACGCGGCATATCCTCCACCTCAAGCCGCTCCAACATGGACTCATGCGCCACTATATTGATAACGTCCTCCGCGCCGGAGAGGCGCCGGACGGTCAGGGGAAACCTGTAATATGTCCCGTCGCGGCCCTCGTGGGAGCGCTCGGGCCGGGCGCCGACCTCCCCGCACAGTCTGACGATGTCATTTGCTCTTGTCATGCTATATCTCCTCCATAGGCCGTATTTCTGTGAAGAGTATATGTCCCGTTTTGGCAAGATAGAATATTTATAAAAGTTTAATACCTTGAGCGCTTGAATTGGCGGAAGTTTGTGGTATACTGCTTTTGTAATTTTCTTAAAGAGAGAATTTGGTATGGACGAGTCAAACGAAAAGGAAAAGAAGCTGACGCCCCGGAGCGTATTCCTGCTCCATATGCTGGTGGGGGCGGTCATTGGTATCGGCGGCGTTTTGCCCGGCGTGTCCGGGGGCGTGATGGCGGTGAGCCTGGGGCTGTACAAGCCCATGATAGACGCCATCGCCGGCTTTTTCAAAGCGCCAAAAAAGAATCTCCGCTTTCTTATGCCCATCGGCCTGGGAGCGGGGCTGGGCTTTTTTCTGGGCGCGGTGGTACTGAGCGGACTTATGGAACGCTGGTATACCGAGGTCATGTGGATATTCCTCGGCCTGGTCACCGGGGGCGTGCCCTCCTTCATCAGGGAAGCCAATGAACGGGGCTTCAAAAAACGATACCTGCTGGCCACCCTTTTTGGCGCGGCCCTGGCCTCGCTGATGATATTTCTTAAAAGCGAGAACGTGCAGATGTCGAATGTGGAGTCCCTGACGCCCCTCATGGCCCTGATCTCCGGCGCCATCGTCTCCGTGGGTACCGTGATCCCCGGGATCTCCACGTCGTTTATTCTAATGTATCTCGGCTGGTATAAGGCCATGATGGACGCGTTTGCCGGCCTTGACGTGCTTACCGTGCTGTTTCTCGCCGCCGGGGCGGCGGGCTGCTTTATCCTGACGGTCAGGGCTGCCCGCTGGTTCTTTGACCGCTTCCACGGCTGGGCCTACTACGCCGTTCTGGGCTTCCTCATTGTCTCCGCCGCGCTCATATTCCCCGGCTTTTCGTGGGACTGGGAGACCCTCGTTAATATCGCTCTCGCCGCGGGAGGCTTCGCGGGCGCTTATGTGATGGGTAAGCTGAGCGTGTGAACCTCACCTGTGCCGCGCCGGAACGAGCGAGCGCGATAATAATATGCTTTTTCCGGGGACACGCGCCCCGGAAAACTGCTTTCCAGGCTCTAAAGGCCCGCCCTGCGGCGGGCCTCAACCCGTTGACAAAGGCTATGCCTTTGCCAACGGAAAAAATTTGCCGGTCCCCTCCATGCACTTCGTACACTCCGGGAACCTAAAAGGGGCAAATTTCGACGTACATGCCGCCGAAATTTGCATAAAATTTTTTTCGCGCCTGCAGGCGCGAAACTCTGCGAGGCTTTGTCTACAGTCTGAGGCCCGCCCTGGGGCGGGCCTTTAGGCGCTGCGGAGCAAAACTTTACACATATTTAACACAAATATGATTTTTCTTTTAACCTTGACAGGTGTATATTATAAATGTGGTAAAGTGGTTTTGAGGGGAGGGAAGCGCATGATATATCTCCTGGAGGACGACGGGAGTATCCGCAACTTTGTGGAGTACGCCCTTGTAAGCTCGGGACTTGAGACCCGGGGGTTCGAGCGGCCGTCGGATTTTTGGCGGGAGCTTGACAAATGCGTGCCGTCCCTTCTCCTGCTGGACATTATGCTTCCCGAGGAGGATGGGCTTGAGATACTGCGAAAGCTTCGCGCCCGGCGCGACACCGCCCGGCTTCCCGTCATTATGCTGACGGCCCGCGGCACCGAGTATGACAAGGTGATGGGCCTCGACCAGGGGGCTGACGACTACATAGCCAAACCCTTTGGGATCATGGAGCTCATATCGAGGGTGCGCGCCCTTATCCGCCGCACCGAGACCGACGAAGGCGGCGGCGGAGAACTGAACCTCGGCGGACTTTGCCTTTCCCTCTCCACCCACACGGTGACGGCGAAGGGAGAAGGCGTGGCGCTGACCCACAAGGAGTTCGAGCTTCTCGCCCTTCTGATGTCGAAACCCGGGACCGTGTTCACCCGGGACAGGATCCTCTCCGCCGTGTGGGGCACGGACTTTGACGGGGAGAGCCGCACTTTGGACGTACACATTCGCACCCTGCGCGCGAAGCTGGGCGACTGCGGGGAGCTTATTAAAACCGTCCGGGGTATAGGCTACAAGATGGAGGACAAGGTATGATCAAAAGGATATCCTGGGCCGTGCTTATCGTGGCGGCCCTGGGCCTGGCGCTGGCTCTCGGCGCGTATTTCGGAATGGAAACGTGGCTTTTCGTTACCCTTACCTGCGCCTTTGCCGTGTTCGCCGCCGCCTTCGCGGGGCTGGCCGCCCGGCGCATTGTCAAGCCCCTGCGGGACTTTGACCCGGAGCGCAAGACCGGGCGGGGCTATAAGGAGATAGCGCCCATCATGGACAGGCTCACCCGCCAGAGCCAGCTTATCGACCTGCAGATGGCCGACCTGAAGCGCTCCCAGGAAGAATTCCGCGCCATCACGGATTCCATGGCCGAGGGGTTTGCCCTGGTGGATACGGACATGAAGCTGGTAAGCTACAACCCCAGCGCGCGGAAGCTTATGGGAGACGGGGGCGTGGAGTCCTCCGGCCTTTTCCGGGACGCGGCGCAGCAGGCTCTGGACGGCAGGCACACCGAACGCACCGCCGAGCTTGACGGCCACGTCTATCAGATCCTGGCAAACCCCGTGGAGGACGCCGGACGCGTGACCGGCGCCGTTATCATCACCCTGGACATTACGGAAAAGGCCCACAGGGAGGCCATGCGCCACGACTTTTCGTCCAATGTGTCCCACGAGCTGCGCACGCCGCTGACCTCCATCTACGGCATATCGGAGCTTATGATGAACGGTATGGTAAAGCCGGAGGACGTGGCGGACTTTGCCAGGAACATCCACGACGAGTCCGGCCGGCTCATCGCCCTTATCAACGACATTATAAAGCTCACCCAGCTGGACGACGGCGTCTATGAGCTTGAGCGGGCGGAGATCGACCTCGCCGCCGTGGCGAAAAGCGTGGTCGCGCGGCTCAAGCCCGTGGGAGCGCTCCGGGGCATCGAATTCGCGGTCACGGGCTCCTCCGCCACGGTTCACGGCATCCCGTCGGTCATTGACGAGATGGTCTACAACCTCGCCGACAACGCCATGAAATACAATGTGGAGAATGGCCGGGTGCTGATCAGCACCGCCACCCTGGCAGGCAGGCCCGTCATAACCGTCTCTGACACCGGTATCGGCATCCCCCGCGAGCACATCGACCGGGTGTTCGAGCGGTTTTACAGGGTGGACAAGAGCCACTCCAAGAAGATCGGCGGCACGGGCCTGGGCCTGAGCATCGTCAAGCACGGCGCGGCCGTCCACGGGGCAAACGTGGATCTGAAGAGCCGCCCCGGGCGCGGCACCGTGGTCACCATCACCTTCCCCGCCGCGGGCGAGAACGCCACACCCTCCCCGGAGGATACAGAAAAGACGGAGGAATAAGGCATGGGCTTCGACATATTCGACGTGATCTCCCTCTTCGGGGGGCTGGCGCTGTTCCTGTTCGGCATGAACCTCATGAGCTCAAGCCTTGAAAAGCGCGCCGGAGGCAGGCTCAAGTCGCTGCTTACGAATATCACCTCCAACCCTGTGAAGGGCTTCCTTCTGGGCGTGGCGGTGACGGCGGTGCTGCAGTCCTCCTCCGCCACCACCGTCATGGTGGTGGGCTTCGTCAACTCCGGTCTCATGACCCTGGGCCAGTCCGTGGGCATCATCGTGGGCGCGAACCTGGGCGCCTCCATTACCCCGTGGCTTTTATCCCTTGCCGGCGTCCAGGGGGGCAGCGTCCTGCTGGAGATCTTCAAGATGTCCACCATCACCCCGGTGATGGCGTTCATCGGGGCCATCCTCTACATCTTCCAGAAAAAGCCCGCCAAGCGGGATACGGGCATGATCTTCCTGGGGTTCGCCATCCTCATGTACGGCATGGAGGCCATGAGCGGGGCCGTGGAGGGCCTGCGGGACATGCCCCAGTTCGGGGAGATCATCTCCGTCCTGTCAAACCCGCTGGTGGGCGTGCTGGCGGGCACGGTGATCACCGCCGTGATCCAGTCCTCCTCCGCCTCCATCGGTATTTTGCAGGCTCTGGCCACCACCGGCAAAATAAGCTACGGCACGGCCATCCCCGTGATCATGGGCCAGAACATCGGCACCTGTATTTCCGCCATCCTCTCCTGCATCGGCGCCTCCAAAAACGCCAAGCGCACGGCGATCATACACCTGAGCTTTAATGTGCTCTCCACCATTGTGATCCTGCCGCTCTATTACCTTATATATTATTTGTTCAGATGGAGCTTCGCCGATGCCGCCGCCACTCCGGTGGGCGTAGCGTTTGTGAATACCGTTTACAAGCTGGTGTCCATCGCCGTGCTGGCCCCGGTGCTGAGATTCCTGGAGCCTCTTTCGCGCCTTCTCATTCGGGACTCCGCCCAGGGAGGAGAGGAGACGCTGCTGGACGAGCGGCTTCTCAAGTCCCCCGCCGTGGCCGTGGCCCGGTGCCGCTCCGTCACCGTCGCCATGGCCGAGCTTTCCGTCCGATCCATATTCAACTCGTTCAGGCAGCTGGGCTCCTATGACGAGGATCTGGCGGAAGAGATCGACAGATCCGAGGCCAGGGTCGACTACTACGAGGACCGGCTCGGTACCTACCTGGTGAAGCTCTCCGGACAGAACCTGTCCTCCGCCGACAACGCCCAGGCCACAAAGCTGCTGCACATGATAAGCGACTTTGAGAGGATCAGCGATCACGCGGTGAACATTCTGAAGTCCGCCGAGGAGATATACGAAAAGAAGCTGGCCTTCTCCTCGGACGCCATGCGGGAGCTCAACACCATGATCGACGCGGTCAGCGAGATCGTGAGTCTTGCCCTGGCGTCCTTCCGGGACGACGACCTCAACTCCGCCGTGATGGTGGAGCCGCTGGAGCAGGTGGTGGACAACCTCAAGGATCGCATACGCCTCAATCACGTCAAGCGTATGCAGACGGGCGAGTGTACCATTGAGATGGGCTTTGTCCTCACCGACATCCTTACGAACCTTGAGCGCGTCTCCGACCACTGCTCCAACATCGCCGGCTATATGCTTGAGATGAGCGGCGACAACACCGACATCGGCGTCCATGAGTTCCTCCACAACGTCCGCAGCGGCGACACCAAGGAATTCAACGATTATTACGATTACTTCAAGGTGAAGTACCGTATGCCTGAGCGGGCCTGAAAAGCCCGCGGGGATCCGGGGCGGAAAGCCCCGGATCCTTTGCTTTTTTTCGAGAAGAAAAAAATTTTGAAAAAAAGAGAAAATTTCTCTTGACAAAGTAATAAAGGTCTGCTATCCTATCAAAGCGCCTGCGGGTGAGGTATGCCCGCGCGCGTACTGCGATGATCCGGGAGATTGCGCCAACCGGCGGTAACTTCCGGGGAGTATGTCCGGTCGTAGCTGGAAACTTTTCCAAACCGGACGCGGGCCCGGCGTCAGCGGGCCGCGGACGGGAAGGAGGAGCGAAACCCGCGCCCCAACCGTGAGGCAAACGCCTTTGGCGGACGCCGAGCGGTGAGGTAAAGCGGTTTCAGCGACGACGCAATCGGGCGGTCGAAGAATTACTGTGCTATTGACGGTCAATCGCGTATATCGTCTGAGCAAAGAAGTCGGCCGGATTCGTCCGGCGCTTTTTGTGGGCAGGAGTGATACGCACGGATATGTGGACAGAATTTTTCACCGTACTATCAAATGTACGATTTTGGAGGAAGAAACATGGCAGCAGCAAAGAAAACCATCCGCATCAGGCTCAAGGCCTATGACCATCAGCTCATCGACCAGACCGCCGAGAAGATCGTCGAGACCGCGAAGAGGACCGACGCCAAGGTCTCCGGCCCTATCCCCCTGCCCACCAAGAAGGAGGTCGTCACCATCCTGCGGGCCGTCCATAAATATAAGGATTCCCGCGAGCAGTTCGAGCGCCGCACCCACAAGCGCCTCATCGACATCATCGCCCCCACCCAGAAAACCGTGGAGTCCCTGATGAGTCTGGAATTGCCCGCTGGTGTGGAAATTGAAATCAAGCTTTGAGCGACACCTTTAGATAAATATTTTTTCCGGCGACACGCGCGTCGGAAAAAATACCTTTTGTCGCACAAGTGTGCCGCGTGCGGCGCGCGCAGGGCGACAGCAGGGAAAGCTTTTCTGAATTTCGCAAAATTCAGAAAAATTTCCCGCACGTTCCCCTTGTCGGAAAAAGGCCAAGGGCCTTTTTCGACAGTCCAAGTTTACACCCATCGTGCGCGACTTGCGTTAAGCGCACGGGGTCAAGTCGGCGGGAGGGCCTACGGTTGCAAGGCCGGGCCGTCGACCAATAACCTTTAAAGGAAGGAATAGATCAAAATGGAAATGACAAAGGTCATCATCGGCAAAAAGGTCGGCATGAGCCAGATCTTCGATGAAGCCGGCAAGGTCGTCCCCGTCACGGTCATCGAGGCGGGCCCCTGCGTGGTCACCCAGGTAAAGACCAGCGAGAAAGACGGCTACGACGCCATCCAGCTCGGCTTTGGGAACGTTGAGGAGCGCAAGCTCTCCAAGCCCGAAGCGGGCCACCTGAAAAAGGCCGGCACGGAGCTCAAGCGCCACCTGAAGGAGTTCAGGCTGGCCGACTGCTCCAAATTCGAGGTCGGCGACGAGATAAAGGCCGATATGTTCGCTAAGGGCGATCAGGTCGATATCACCGGCACCAGCAAAGGTAAGGGCTATCAGGGCGCCATCAAGCGCTTCAACGCCCAGAGGACTCCCACCAGCCACGGCGGCGGCCCCGTTCACCGTCACGCCGGCTCCATGGGTTCCACCTCCACCCCCTCCCGCATCTATAAGGGTAAGATCGGCGCCGGCCACATGGGCGCTGAGACCGTCACGGTCCAGAACCTGGACATCGTCCACATCGATCCCGATCTCAATATGATCGCCGTTCGCGGCGCGGTGCCCGGCCCCAAGGGCGGCATCGTGTACCTGAAGAACACGGTCATCAACCGCAGCAAGGTCAAGGGCCCCGCCCAGACCGTCAGCTCCAACCCGCAGAAGCGGTCCGCACGTGGCTGAGAAAGGAGAGACTGAAATATGCCTAAAGCAAATGTTTACAACATGGCCGGAGAGGTCGTAGGCGAAATCGAGCTCTCCGAAGCCATATTCGGCATTGAGCCGAACGTCGCGGCCATGCACACCGTAGTGCGCAGCCATCTGGCCAACCTCCGCCAGGGCACCCAGAGCACCCTCACCAAGGCCGAGGTCTCCGGCGGCGGCATCAAGCCCTGGCGTCAGAAGGGCTCCGGCCGCGCCCGTCAGGGCTCCACCCGCAACCCCCACTGGACTCACGGCGGCGTCGCCTTCGCCCCCAAGCCCCGCTCTTATGGTTTCTCCGTCAACAAGAAGGTCCGCGCCCTGGCGATCCGCTCCGCCCTCTCCGATAAGGCCGGCGAGCAGAGCGTCATCGTGGTGGACGGCCTTAACATGGACGAGATCAAGACCGGCGTTTTCAAGACCTTCCTTGATAAGATCGGCGCCAATAAGAAGGCCGTCGTCGTCACCCCGGAGGTCAACCGCAACGTGGTGCTCTCCGCCCGCAACATCCCCGGCGTCAAGACCACCATCGCCAATATTCTCAGCGCTTACGACCTTATAAACGCCGACAAGATCGTCGTGGACAAGGCCGCTCTTGAGAAAATCGAGGAGGTATACGCGTAATGAAAACCTCTTATGATATCATTATCCGCCCCATTATCACCGAGCAGTCCATGGAGGCTCTTGACCTGAAGAAGTACGCCTTCGAAGTGGCCAGGGACGCTACCAAGGCCGATGTGAAAAAGGCCGTTGAGGAGATTTTCGGTGTGAAGGTGGACAGCGTCAACACCCTGAACGTCCGCGGCAAGGCCAAGAGAACCGGCCGTTATCCCGAGGGGATGACCCGCGCCTGGAAAAAGGCAGTGGTCAGGCTCACCGCCGACTCCAAGGCCATCGAGTTCTTCGAGGGCATGGTATAAGGGAGGATAAGAGAAAATGGCTATAAAGAATTATAAACCCACCACCCCGTCCCGGAGGCACATGTCCGTCTCCGGCTTCGACGGAGTCGACAAGAAGGCCCGCCCCGAGCGCGCCCTCACCGAGGTGCTCAAGAAGCACGCGGGCCGCAACAGCTACGGCCACATCACCGTCCGCCACAAGGGCGGCGGGAACCGCAGGAAGTACCGCGTCATCGACTTCAAGCGCCAGAACGCCGGCGTCCCCGGCACCGTCCTCAGGCTGGAGTACGACCCCAACCGCTCCGCCTATATCGCCCTTGTGGAGTTTGAAGGCGGCGAGCGCCGCTACATTCTCGCCCCCGTGGGCCTGAAGGCAGGCGACACCGTCATGAGCGGCCCTGAGGCCGACATCAAGCCCGGCAACGCCCTGCCCATCAGCAGCATCCCCGTGGGCACCGTCATCCACAACATCGAGCTCTACCCCGGCCGCGGCGCCCAGCTGGTGCGTTCCGCCGGCAGCGCGGCTCAGCTGATGGCCAAGGAGAACGGCCTGGCGCAGGTTCGTCTCCCCTCCGGCGAGTACCGCTATATCAGGCTCGACTGCATGGCTTCCATTGGCCAGGTCGGGAATATTGACTACGCCAACATCCATCTGGGCAAGGCCGGCCGCGTGCGCCACATGGGCGTCCGTCCCACCGTTCGCGGCTCCGTCATGAACCCTGTCGATCACCCCCACGGCGGCGGCGAGGGCAAGAGCCCCATCGGCCGTCCCGGCCCCGTTACCCCCTGGGGTAAGCCGGCCCTGGGCTATAAGACCCGCAAGACTAAGAACCGCACCGATAGGTTCATAGTCAAGCGCCGCAACGCGAAGTAAGGAGGGACTTAAGTAATGAGCAGAAGCATCAAGAAGGGGCCTTTCGCGGCGCCCGAGCTCTTAAAGAGAGTCGATGAAATGAATAAGACCGGCAACAAGAAGGTCCTCAAGACCTGGAGCCGCGCCTCCACAATCTTCCCCTCCTTCGTCGGCCACACCATCGCCGTCCATGACGGCCGCCGCCACATCCCCGTATATATCACCGAGGACATGGTGGGCCACAAGCTGGGCGAGTTCGCCCCGACGCGCACCTTCCGCGGTCACGCCGGCAGCAAGACGGCCGCGGCGAAATAAGGAGGACAGACATGGAAGCAAGAGCACAAGTCAAGTACGCGCTGATCTCACCCCGTAAGGTGAAGATCGTCTGCGATATCATAAGGGGCAAGGACGCCAATGTGGCCCGCGCCATTCTTATGAACACCCCCAAGCACGCCAGCGAGCTCATGGTGAAAGTTCTCAACTCAGCGATCGCCAACGCCGAGAACAACTTCAACATGGATCCTTCCAAACTCTACGTGGCGCAGGTCTATGCCAACCCCGGCCCCATCCTCAAGAGGATGCAGCCCGTATCCAAGGGCCGCGGCTACCGCATCAACAAGCGCACCAGCCACATCACCATCGTGCTGAAGGAAAGGGAGGCGTAAAGTATGGGACAGAAAGTTAATCCTCACGGCCTTCGGGTCGGCGTCATCAAGGACTGGGATTCCCGCTGGTACGCCAGGGAGGACAAGGTCGGCGATTTGCTGGTCGAGGATCACAACATTCGCAAGGTGCTGAAAAAGCGCCTCTATGACACGGGTATCCCCAAGATCGAGATCGAGCGCGACAGCTCCAAGGTCAAGATCTTCCTGCACTGCTCCCGTCCGGGCCTTGTCATCGGCAAGGGCGGCCAGGAGATAGAGAAGCTCCGCGCCGACATGGAAAAGATGCTGGGCAAGACCGTGGCCATCTCCATTATCGAGGTCAAGAACCCCGACGCCGACGCTCAGCTGGTGGCCGAGTCCATCGCCGCTCAGCTTGAGAAGCGCGTCAGCTATCGCCGCGCCATGAAGAACGCCATGTCCAGGGCCATGCGCCTTGGCGTGCGCGGCATCAAGATCAAGCTTTCCGGCCGTATCGGCGGCGCCGAGATCGCCCGGAACGAGAGTTATCACGAGGGCACCATCCCCCTGCAGACCCTGAGAGCCGACATCGAGTACGGCTTTGCCGAGGCCGCCACCACCTACGGCCGTATCGGCGTCAAGGTCTGGATCTACAAGGGAGAGATCCTCTCCAGCACACTCCGCACCACCCCCAGGACTATGGATACCTCCCGTCCTCCCCGTGAGCGCCGTGAGCGCCGGGATGACCGCAGGGGCCCCCGTCCCCAGGGCCAGGGCGGCTACAACCGTGACCGGCAGGGCGCTCCCCGCCAGCAGGGCGGCTACGCTCCCCGCGCGCCGCGGCCCAATACTCCTAAAGAAGGAGGAAGCAACTGATGCTGTTACCTAAGAGAGTCAAATACCGCAAGCAGCAGCGCGGCCGTATGACCGGCGTCGCTACCCGCGGCAACACCGTCACTTACGGTGAGTGGGGCCTCGTCGCCACGGAACCGGCCTGGATCACCTCCAACCAGATCGAGGCGGCCCGTGTGGCCATCACCCGTTACACCAAGCGCGGCGGCAAGGTCTGGATCAAGATCTTCCCCGACAAGCCCGTGACCGCCAAACCCGCCGAGACCCGCATGGGTTCCGGTAAAGGCGCCCCCGAATACTGGGTGGCCGTGGTCAAGCCCGGCCGTGTTCTCTTTGAGATCGCCGGCGTCAGCACCGAGGACGCGCAGGAGGCCCTTCGCCTCGGCGCCCACAAGCTGCCCTGCAAGACAAAGATAGTCGCCCGTGAGACCGAGGAGGGTGAATGAGATGAAGGCAAAAGAAGTCAGAAAGATGAGCGAGGCCGAGCTCAACGCGAAGCTGGCGGATCTCAAAAAGGATCTGTTCACGCTCCGTATGCAGCACGCCACCAACCAGCTTGACAATCCTGTCAAGATTTCCCTTGTCAAGAAGGATATTGCCCGAGTCCAGACGATAATCCGCGAAAAGTCGCTCGAGCAGTGAGGAGGAAGCTTAGATGAGTGAAATTAGAACGTCTTCCAGAAAGACTCTGGTGGGCAAGGTCGTCTCCGACAAGATGGACAAGACCATCGTCGTGGCCATCGCCGACCGCGTTCCCCACCCCCTCTATAAGAAGATAGTCAAGAGGACCTACAAGCTCAAGGCCCATGACGAGAAAAACGAGTGCGGCGTCGGCGACACCGTCCGCGTCATGGAGACCCGTCCCCTCTCCAAGGAGAAGAGATGGCGCCTTGTGGAGATCGTTGAAAAGGCGAAGTAAGGAGGCGGCATAAATGATACAGCAGGAAACTTATCTGAAGGTCGCCGACAATACCGGCGCCAAGGAGATCAAGTGCATCCGCGTGCTTGGCGGCGCCAAGCGCAAGTGGGGCAACATCGGCGACGTCATCGTCGCCTCCGTCCGCAAGGCCGCCCCCGGCGGCCAGGTGAAGAAGGGCGACGTGGTCAAGGCCGTCATCGTCCGCTCCGCCAAGGGCGTCCGCCGCGCCGACGGCACCTACGTGCGTTTCGATGAGAACGCCGCGGTGCTCATCCGCGACGACAAGAACCCGGTCGGGACCCGTATCTTTGGGCCCGTCGCCCGCGAGCTGCGCGACAAGGACTACATGAAGATCCTGTCCCTGGCTCCCGAGGTCATATGAGGAGGGCCGTAGAATGAAGATAAAGACCAACGACACAGTCGTTGTCCTGTCCGGCAAGGATAAGGGCAAGCAGGGCAAGGTGATCTCCGCCGATCCCGAGGGCCGCAAGGTCATCGTGGAGGGCGTGAACGTCGCCAAGCGCCATCAGAAGGCCCGCCGTCAGGACGAGCAGAGCGGCATCATCAAGAAGGAGACCCCCATCTACGTCTCCAAGGTCATGCTGGTCTGCCCCAAGTGCGGCAAGCCCACCCGCGTCGGCCACAAGATGGACGGCGACAAGAAGGTTCGCGCCTGCAAAAAGTGCGGCGCGGCCATATGAGAGGGAGGATAGATCATGCCCAGACTTAAGACAAGATACACTGAGGAGATCGCTCCCGCACTCATGAAGAAGTTCGGCTACAAGAGCGTTATGCAGATCCCCCGCCTTGAGAAGATCGTCATCAACGTTGGCTGCGGCGATGCCCGTGACAACGCCAAGGTCACCGAGAACGTGGTCCGCGAGATCTCCGCCATTGCCGGCCAGCACGCCGTGGTGACAAAGGCCCGCAAGTCCGTGGCCAACTTCAAGATCCGCGAGGGAATGAGCATCGGCGTCAAGGTCACCCTTCGCCGCGACAGAATGTGGGAGTTCCTGGACAGGCTTTTCAACGTGGCTCTGCCCCGCGTGCGCGACTTCCACGGCATCAACCCCAACTCCTTTGACGGCCGCGGCAACTATGCCCTGGGCATCAAGGAGCAGCTCATATTCCCGGAGATCGACTATGACAAGATCGACAAGATCCGCGGTATGGACATCGTGATGTGCACCACCGCCAAGACCGACGAGGAGGCCCGCGAGCTTCTCACCATGCTCGGCGCCCCCTTCTACAGAAACTAAGGGAGGAGAAATAAAATGGCTAAGAAATCCATGATACTCAAGCAGCAGCGCGACCCCAAGTTCTCCACCCGCCGCTACAACCGCTGCAAGATCTGCGGCCGGCCTCACGCCTATCTGCGCAACTATGGCATCTGCCGTATCTGCTTCAGAGAACTGGCCTATAAAGGGGAAATCCCCGGCGTTAAAAAGGCGTCTTGGTGAATCTTTTTCCGCCATGCTGCGTTGCGGCGCCCTCGCAGTATCTTGATACAGCTTCGGGCACCGCGCCTTGCCTGACGAAAAATTTCCGCGCTTGCGTGAAGGGTTTCCGCGAGAACGTCTTGCAGAAAAATCTTCACCAATCTACAAGCGCCTGACGAAAAATTTCCGCGCTTGTGGGAAGGGTTTCCGCGAGAACGTCTTGCAGAAAAATCTTCACCAATCCGCAAGCGCCTGACGAAAAATTCCCGCGCCTGCGGGAAATCTTCACCAATCCGCGGTCTGAATGACCGCGAATAAACCAACAGTTAAATAGGATGGCGAAAGGTCCGCGGCAATCACGCATTGCCGTGGATACCTCGCCGCCTGAACCGTACCGCGTGAGCGGACGGTAACTCTGATCAAGGAGGAAAAAACATGCAAGTAACAGACCCCATTGCGGATATGCTGACCAGGATCAGGAACGCCAACTCCGCAAAGCATCCCACGGTGGATATCCCCTGCTCAAACATGAAAAAGGCCATCGCCCAGATCATGCTCGACGAGGGATACATCAAGAGCTTCCAGATCGTCGAGGACGGCGGTCAGGGAGTCATCAAGGTAACCCTTAAGTATAACGGCAACGAGAAGGTCATTCAGGGCCTGCGCCGCGTATCCAAGCCCGGCCTTCGCGTCTACTCCGGCACCGACGAGATCCCCTATGTTCTCAAGGGCCTGGGTACGGCCATTATTTCCACGTCCAAGGGCGTCATGACCGACAAGCAGGCTCGAAAAGAGCATGTCGGCGGCGAAGTCCTTGCGTTTATTTGGTAAGGGAGGGTACGGAATATGTCAAGAATCGGTAGAGCTCCCATTGCCATCCCCGCGGGCGTCGAGGTCACCGTTGCCGAGGGCAACGTGGTCACCGTCAAGGGCCCCAAGGGAACCATCACCAAGACCCTGCGTCCCGAGATGACCATTGAGAAGGACGGCGCTGTTCTGCACGTCAAGCGCCCCAACGAAGAGAAGTTTGAGCGCAGCGTCCACGGCCTCACCCGCACGCTTCTGGCCAACATGGTTCATGGCGTCACCCACGAGTACTCCAAGACTCTGGAGATCAACGGCGTCGGTTACAGGGCGGCCAAGGAGGGGAAGAACCTGGTCATGAACCTGGGCTACTCCCATCAGGTCATCGTCCCTGAGATCGAGGGCATCGGCATCGATGTCCCCAACCCCAACCAGGTGGTGATCCACGGCGTCGACAAGCAGCTTGTGGGCCAGTTCGCCGCGGACGTCAGGAACAAGAGGCCCCCTGAACCCTACAAGGGCAAGGGCATCAAGTACGCAGACGAAGTCATTCGCCGCAAAGAAGGCAAGACTGGTAAATAAAAGGAGGTGTGCCTAAATGATCAAAAGACCCGATACAAACGCACAGCGCATCAAGCGCCATAAGAGAGTCAGAGCGAAGATCTCCGGCACGCCGGAACGCCCCAGACTCAATGTATTCCGCAGCGAGAGGCACATATACGCCCAGCTCATCGACGACGTGAACGGCGTCACGCTGGCCGCCGCTTCTTCCGTTGAAAAGGATTTCGAAGTCTCCGGCTCCAACAAGGAGGGAGCCCGCAAGGTGGGCAAGCTCATTGCCGAGCGGGCAAAGGCGAAGGGTATAGAGGACGTGGTCTTTGACCGCGGCGGCTATATCTATCACGGCCGCGTTCAGGAGCTGGCCGAGGGCGCCCGCGAGGGCGGACTCAAATTTTAACGGAGGGAGGAAACGAAATGCCTTACAGCAGCAATCAGAGAGGAAACCGCCGCGACCGCGAAGAGGTCAAGAGCGAGTATATTGAAAAGGTCGTCTCCCTCAACCGCGTCTCCAAGACCGTCAAGGGTGGACGTATCATGAAATTTTCCGCGCTTGTCGTCGTGGGCGACGGCAAGGGCAAGGTGGGCTTCGGCCTCGGCAAGGCCGCCGAGGTCTCCGAGGCTATCCGCAAGGGCATCGAGGACGCCAAGAAAAACTTCACCCACATCACCCTCAAGGGCGGTACGATCCCCCACGAGGTCATCGGTGAGTTCGGCGCCGGCCGCGTGCTTTTAAAGCCCGCCCCCGCCGGTACCGGCGTTATCGCCGGCGGCGCTGTCCGTGCGGTGGTGGAGGCCGCGGGTATCACGGACATCCGTACCAAGTGCCTGCGCAGCAACAACCCCGCCAACGTGGTGGCCGCCACCATGAAGGGACTGAAGTCCCTGCGCGATGTGGAGCAGGTCGCCGCGACCCGCGGCAAGGCTCCCGAAGAGATATTGGGCTAAGGAGGACTTGAAATGGCTAATATAAACATTAAGCTCGTCAAGAGCCTCAACGGCAGGATCGCCAAGCATATCGCCACCGCGGAGTCCCTGGGGCTGCGCAAGATCGGCGATACCACCACCCAGCCCGACAATCCACAGACCAGAGGAAAGATCGCCAAGATCGGCTACCTCCTTCAGGTCACGGAAGAGAAATAAGGAGGAATGAGCCAATGAAACTGAATGATCTTTCTCCCGCCGCCGGCTCCACAGCCAAGGCATGGCGCAAGGGTCGCGGCATCGGCTCCGGAAACGGCAAGACCGGCGGCCGCGGTCACAAGGGCCAGAAGGCCCGCAGCGGCGGCGGAGTCCGCGTGGGCTTTGAAGGCGGCCAGATGCCCCTTGCCCGCCGTATCCCCAAGCGCGGCTTCAACAACATCTTCGCAAAGCCCCTGGACGCGGTCAACGTGTCCATGCTCAACCGTTTTGAGGATGGCGCCACCGTGGATGTGGAGGCCCTTGAAAAGGCCGGCATCCTCTCCGGCGTCAAGTACGGCGTCAAGGTCATCGGAAACGGCGATCTCACCAAGAAACTGACAGTCAAAGCTTCTGCTTTTTCCGAGACGGCCAAGGCGAAAATCGAGGCTGCTGGTGGAAAGGCTGAGGTGATCTGAGGTGCTGCAGACATTAAGGAACGCCTGGAAAGTGGAGGACATCCGAAAGAAGATGCTCTTCACCCTGTTCATCATCCTGCTTTTCAGGCTTGGAAACGCCATCCCTGTGCCGAATATCGACACAGCCCTTCTGGGACAGTATTTCACCTCATCCCTCAATAACACCATCCTGGGGCTCTTCAACGTGATGAGCGGCTCCGCCTTCTCAACAGGTACGGTTTTCGCCCTCTCGATACAGCCCTATATCAACGCCAGCATTATTATCCAGCTTCTTACCATCGCCATCCCCGCCCTGGAGCGTCTCTCCAAGGAGGGCGGCGAAGAGGGAAAGAAGAAGCTGGAGAACATCACCCGCTATACGACCGTGGGCATCGCCCTTTTGCAGGCCTACGGCTACTATGTGATCCTCTCCACCAACAACCTGCTTGCCAACACCGGCGTGTGGCCAGCCATTGTCATTGTGGCTACCCTGGTGGCCGGCTCCTGCCTCGTTATGTGGATGGGTGAGCAGATCACGGAGTTTGGCATCGGCAACGGTATTTCCGTGATCCTCTTCGCGGGGATCATCGCCAGAGTCCCCACCACCTTTGTCAGGATGATAAACACCCTCTTCTCCTCCAGCGCGGACTGGAAAACTTACGTCGTTTATCCCCTGATGATCCTGGGCGGCCTTGCCATGATCGTCCTCATCGTCATTGTCACCAACGCCGAGCGCCGCATTCCCGTGGTGTACGCCAAGCGCGTTGTGGGACGCAAGGTCTACGGCGGGCAGAATACCCACCTTCCCCTGAAGGTGAACATGTCCGGCGTCCTGCCTGTGATCTTCGCAAGCTCCATCGCGTCGCTTCCCGCCACCGTCGGTATGTTCTTTGGGAAGACGAGCGACTCCGCGGGCGGTTGGGGAACGTTCCTCAAGCTCTTTGACCAGACCAGCGTGTTATACATGGTCATCTACTTCCTGCTGATCATCTTCTTCAGCTACTTTTATAGCACCATCCAGTTCAACCCCATCGAGGTCTCTAACAACCTCATGAAGAACGGCGGGTATATCCCCGGCTTCCGTCCCGGCAAGCCCACCAGCGCTTTCATTTCCAAGGTCCTCAACAAGGTGACCCTGTTCGGCGCCATTTACCTTGCCATTATCGCGCTGGTTCCGCTTATCGTCGGAGCGTTGAGCGAAACCGCCTCCAAGACCGGCATCTCCATCGGCGGCACGTCCCTTATCATTGTGGTCGGCGTCGCTCTCGAAACGGTCAGGGCGCTGGAAGCTCAGCTTATCATGCGCAATTACAAGGGATTTCTTGAATAAGTAAGGAGTGTCCTCTATGAAGCTCATTCTTTTGGGTGCCCCCGGAGCCGGAAAAGGCACGCAGGCGGATATCATCTCCCGCAAGCTTGAAATTCCCACCATCTCCACGGGCAACATCCTTCGCGCCGCCATACGCGAGGGTACGCCTGTGGGACTCAAGGCCCGCGCCATTATCGAGGCCGGCCAGCTCGTTCCCGACGATGTCATTATGGGCATCGTGGCCGAGCGCGTGGCCAGGGACGACTGCCGGAAGGGCTACATCCTGGACGGCGTGCCCCGCACGGTCGCCCAGGCGGACGCCCTCACCGAGCACGGTATTGATGTTGACCTCGCCCTTTGCATCGATGTCCCCGACGAGGTCATTATCAAACGCATGTCCGGCCGGCGCACCTGCTCGGTCTGCTCCGCCACCTATCATGTGGAGAGCAATCCCCCCCGGGTGGAGGGCGTCTGCGACGCCTGCGGCGGGCAGCTCACCGTTCGGAAAGACGACCAGCCCGAGACGGTTCTCAGCCGTCTTGAGGTGTACCACGCCCAGACCGAGCCGCTTTTGGCCTACTACAAGGCCAGGGGCAAGCTCGTGACGGTGAAAGGAGAGGCCACCATTGAGGCGACCTCCAAAAAAGTGTTCGAGGCCCTGGGGATCGACTGAATATGATACGGTTAAAGTCGCCCCGGGAAATTGAAAAAATGCGCCGTGCCGGACAGATCGCAGCGGCTGCCCGCGCCCTCGCGGGAAAATTGATCGTCCCCGGCGCAACGACTCAGGAAATCGACAAACAGGTAGAGGCATTTATTCGATCCCAGCACGCGATCCCCACCTGCATAGGTTACTGCGGGTATCCGGCCGCCACGTGTATTTCCGTCAACGACGAGGTCATCCATGGCATACCGGGCAAAAAGGTCATTAAGGACGGCGACCTGGTCAAAATCGACTTGGACGTAGGCTTTGAGGGCTACATTGGGGATTGCGCCGCAACCTTCATAGCGGGAAAGGCAAGGTGCGATGAGGACGTAAAGCTCCTGTCAATCACTAGGCAGGCGTTTTATGAGGGCATAAAGTACGCACGGCCCGGTTACCGGGTCTCCGACATCAGCGCTGCCGTCCAAGAGTTTGTGGAGGCAAATGGTTTTTCTGTCATCCGTGACTATGTCGGGCACGGTGTGGGTACCGAGATGCATGAGGAGCCGGAGGTACCCAACTTCGGTAAGCCAGGCCACGGCGCCAGACTGGTGCGCGGCATGACGATCTGTGTAGAACCCATGGTCGCCGCGGGCGGCTGGCCCGTCAAGGTCCTGAAGGACGGATGGACGGTCATCACCCGGGACGGCTCCAGAGCGGCCCACTACGAGAACACCATACTCATCACCGACGGGGAACCCGAGATACTGACGGTTCCGGAGCCGGAGGTGTGAGAATGGAGATCGAAAAGGCCGATGTGGTCAGATCTCTTGCCGGACGGGACGCGGGGGAGCTCTTCTACGTGATCTCCACCGACGGGCGGTATGCCCGGATCGTCAACGGCCGGGATCGGCGGACAGACAGACCTAAAAAGAAGAAGCTCCGGCACCTGGAGTTCGTGGAGCGCGGACGCGGCAGAACGGACGAAAAGCTCCGACAGGGCGAAAGGGTCACAAACAGTGAGCTTCGACGCGCGTTGGCCGAAAAAAACGGCCAGGAAAAAAAGGAGGTATGAAGCATGGCTAAAGATGACGTTATCGAGCTGGAGGGTACGGTCGTTGAATCCCTGCCCAACACGATGTTCAACGTTGATATCGGAAACGGACATATAATCCTTGCCCATATCTCCGGTAAGCTCCGTATGAACTTTATCAGGATCCTCCCCGGCGACAAGGTCACGGTACAGATGAGCCCCTACGACCTTACGCGGGGCAGGATCACCTGGCGCACGAAATAACAAAAGGGAAGCTCTGACCGAACCGGCGGAAGCGGACGCGAGGCGCCGGTGATATATTCGCCCAGAGGCCCTTAATCCCGCGATATGAAAGGAAGGACAATATGAAAGTCAGACCTTCGGTAAAACCCATGTGCGAGAAATGTAAAGTCATTAAGCGCAAGGGAAAAGTCATGGTCATCTGCGAGAATCCGAAACATAAGCAGAGACAGGGCTAATTGAAGAAAGGAATGGTCATAAAGTATGGCAAGAATTTCCGGCGTTGACCTGCCCAGAGACAAGAGGATCGAGATCGGCCTCACCTACGTTTACGGCATCGGCAGGACCAGCGCGAAAAAGATTTTGGAACAGACCGGCATCAACCCCGACACCCGCGTCAAGGATCTTACCGAGTCCCAGGAGGCCGCGCTTAGAGAGTGCATCGACCACAACTATGTGGTGGAGGGCGATCTTCGCCGCCAGGTGGCTCTGGACATCAAGCGCCTCACCGAGATCGGATGCTATCGCGGCACCCGCCACAGACGCGGACTGCCGGTTCGCGGCCAGAGAAGCAAGACAAACGCCCGTACCCGCAAGGGCCCGAAGCGCACCATCGCCAACAAGAAGAAGTAAGGGAGGGATATCACTATGGCAGGAAACACTAAAGGCAAGGTCGTACGCACCCGCCGCCGTGAGCGCAAGAACATAGAAAAGGGCCAGGTGCATATCAGCTCCAGCTTCAATAACACCATGGTCACCGTGACCGACTCCTTCGGCAACGCCCTTTCCTGGGCCTCCGCCGGCGGAATGGGCTTCCGTGGCAGCAAGAAGAGCACCCCGTTCGCGGCTCAGACCGCCGCTGAGACGGCCGCCCGCGCCGCTATGGAGCACGGCCTGAAAACCGTCGAGGTCTTTGTGAAGGGCCCCGGCTCCGGACGTGAGGCCGCTATCCGCGCGCTTCAGACCGTGGGCCTTGAGGTCACCATGATCAAGGACGTGACCCCCATTGCCCACAACGGCTGCCGCCCCCCGAAGCGCCGCCGCGTGTAATCGAAGAAGGAGGAATTATTTACTATGGCAAAGAATATGCAGCCCATTGTAAAGCGCTGCAAGGCGCTGGGCATTTCTCCTGCTTACATGGGTTATACCGCGAAAACAAAGTCTGACACCATCCGCAACCCCAAGGGTCAGATGCGGCGTAAGCAGGGCGAGTACGCCATGCAGCTCAATGAGAAGCAGAAGGTCAAGTTCGTATACGGAATTCTGGAGAAGCAGTTCCGCACCTATTACGAAAAGGCCGCCAAGGCCCCCGGTCAGACCGGCGAGGTGCTGCTGACCACCATTGAGCGCCGTCTTGACAACGTCATTTACCGCCTTGGCTTCGCTATGACCCGCCGCGAGGCCCGTCAGGCGGTCAACCATGGTCATTTCAACGTCAATGGCAAGAGAGTGGACATCCCCTCCTATCTTGTGAAGCCCGGCGACGTTATCGAGGTGCGTGAGAAGAGCCGTCAGAGCGCCATGTTTAAGCGCCTCACAGGCGAGGACGCGGTCATCATCACCCCCCCGAAGTGGCTCGAGAAGGATCTCTCCAAGCTTCAGGGAAAGGTCGTGACCATGCCCACCCGCGAAGATATCGACCTGCCCGTTGAGGAGCAGCTTATCGTCGAGCTCTATTCCAAGTAATGCGTTACGCCAGGCTCCGCTTATCGACGCGGCGACTAAAAATCGCCGCGCGAGTAATAGATTGACAGCCGTTTTGCCGGCCGCCATGAGGCAGACGCGAAACATGGGCAAAAATTACCTCGCCGGCCGCCTGACAGACGGGGTAATGATCCGGCGATTTCCTGCGGACGCCTGGTAAGACCCTCATATGGAAATCCGCACACAGCGCCTAAAGCGCCGAACTAAACAAGGAGGGTATATATTAGTGATAGAAATTGAAAAGCCGCGTATTGAGTGCATTGAGACCCCGGAGGACGAGTCCTACGGCAAGTATGTCGTGGAGCCACTGGAGCGCGGCTACGGCATTACGTTGGGAAACTCTCTCAGAAGGATACTCCTCTCGTCACTGCCCGGAACGGCCGTGACCAGCGTTAAGATCTCCGGCGTCCAGCACGAGTTCAGCACCATCCCCGGCGTCAAAGAGGATGTCACCGAGATCGTCCTGAACATCAAGAGCATTATCGCCAAGCTCCACTGTGACGGCGAAAAGACGGTCTACATCGAGGCCATCGGCGAGGGAGAGGTCACCGCCGGCGACATCAAGGCCGACGGGGAAGTTGAGATCCTCAACCCCGAACAGCACATCGCCACCCTGGGGCCTGACGCGCAGCTTCGTATGGAGCTGACGATGGCCCATGGCAGAGGGTATGTGAGCGCCGAGCGCAACAAGGCCAATCAGACCCAGCAGGTCATTGGCGTCATCCCGGTGGACTCCATCTACACTCCCGTGCTAAAGGTCAATTACACCGTGGAGAACACCCGCGTCGGCAACATGACCGACTTTGACAAGCTGACGCTGGAGGTCTGGACCGACAAGACCATTTCCGCCCGGGACGCGGTGAGCATGGGCGCGAAGATCCTTTGCGATCACTTCACCCTGTTTACCGACCTCTCCGAGTCGGCTGGTTCAAAATCGCTGATCGTTGAAAAGAACGAGACGCAGCGCGACAAGGTTCTTGAGATGACCATTGAGGAGCTTGACCTCTCCGTGCGCAGCTTTAACTGCCTTAAGCGTGCCAATATAAACACCGTGGAGGAGCTTATCTCCAAGACCGAGGCCGAGATGATAAAGGTTCGTAACCTGGGCCACAAGTCTCTGGAGGAGGTCATCCACAAGCTGGCTATGATGGGCCTGTCCCTTGCCAGCGACGACAACAACTGAGCGAAAACCGATTCTCTGAAGAAGGAGGAGAAAAGATATGCCCGGAACACGTAAGCTCGGCAAGACCACCGATCAGCGCAAGGCCATGCTGCGCCAGCTGGTCACGGATTTTCTCGATAAGGGCAGGATGGAGACGACCTTCACCCGCGCCAAGGAGATCCAGCCTCTTGCCGAGAAGATGATAACCCTTGGCAAGGCCAACACCCTGGCCGCCCGCCGCGAGGCCCTGGAGTTCATCACCCGCGAGGATGTGGTGACCAAGGTCTTTAAGGAGCTGGGCCCCAAGTACGCCACCCGCGAGGGCGGCTACACCCGCGTCACCCGCACCGAGAACCGCCGCGGCGACGGCGCCGAAATGGGAGTTATTGAGCTTTTATAATAAAATTGCCGCCCGAAAGGGCGGCGATTTTATTGCCGTGAGCGGAGATAGATCATAAAATCCACAAATTCCAGGCAATTTTTGCCCGCGGGCGAAAAGATCCGCGCTCCGTGAAAAAGGGATACAGTTCAAGGCGCGATCCTTTGACCGCGCCCTTTAGCGTTCCTCCGCGGCCCATGACGGGATAAAATTGATCCTGCGGGATGTTGAATCTCCCGCCCTTTTGTACTATAATTCACCTATCCCTTCTGAAAGGAGACGCGGCGATGGGCGAACGGGTATTGGTCGTAGACGACGAACACGCCATAGCTGACCTTGTGGAGGTCTACTTAAAAAGCGAGGGGTATTCCGTTATTAAATGCGAGAATGCCGCCGAGGCGCTGGCCTCTATCCGGCGGGAGCCGCCGGCGCTTGCCATATTGGACGTGATGCTCCCGGATATGGACGGGTTCACTCTTTGCAATACGATCCGTGAAAACCACAATTTCCCCATCATCATGCTCACGGCCAAGGTGGAGGATATGGATAAAATAAGGGGCCTCACCCTGGGCGCGGACGACTACATCACAAAGCCCTTCAACCCGTTGGAGCTTGTTGCGCGTGTCAAGGCGCAGCTCCGGCGCGTCCGGCGCTACGACGCCGGGGAGGTTCCGGCCGGGGCCGCCGAGTTTGATTTCCGGGGCCTTCAGCTCTCCGAGGCCAACCACAAATGTATTCTCTTCGGGGAGGAGCTGGCCCTGACGCCCCGGGAGTTTTCCATCCTTTTGTATCTCTGCCAACAGCGGGGGCGGGCCGTCTCCAGCGAGGAGCTTTTTGAGAAGGTCTGGGGCGAGGCCTTTCTTGACAACAACAATACGGTCAACAGCCATATCGCAAGACTGCGGGAGAAGATGCACGAGTCCCGAAAAAATCCCAAGTTCATTAAGACCGTCTGGGGGGTGGGCTACACCATTGAATAAAAAGGGAAAATGGCGTGCCGCCGCCGCGGCGCTCTTTGTGTGTATCCTGGCCGCGGGAGTCTCGATCCTGGCGGTGTGGAGCACAGCGGACAGACGCACCTGGCACGGCGAGAACATCTGGTCGCTGATACGGCATAATATGGTGACGTACGTCCTGCCCTTTGGCGCGGCGGCGGTGATCCTGCTGTTCCTCTTCGGCGCCTGTCTGCTCTTAGGCTGGCGGCGGGAGCTGGGCGCGGTCCGGGAAAAGCCGGACAGGGCGGCGAAAAGCTCCGGGAGCAGACGCCTCACCCGGCTTTTGCTCCAGTATTTCCTCAGCCTCATGGCCTCCGCCCTGGGATTGGTAGCGTTGGCGGCTGTCGCCTGGTGGCTGTGCGGGCTTCGGACCTGGGAGAAGGGCTTTCTATACTCCATCATCAGCTGGTGCCACGAAAACGTGATCGTGACCTACTGTCTGGCGCTCCTGGTGGTGTGGTTCGCGGTGAGCGCCGCTTTCTACTTCAAGCTCTCAGGGTTCTTGGACGATGTGGCGGAGGCGGCCAAAAAGCTGGCAAGGCCGGAGGAGATCCCCATCGACCTGCCGCCGGCGCTGGAGAACATCGAGACGGAGCTGGAGCTGGCCAGAACCGCCGCCCTCCGTCAGGCCCAGGCGGCGCGGGATCAGGAGCAGCGGAAAAACGACCTGATCGTCTACCTGGCCCACGATTTGAAAACGCCTCTCACCAGCGTCATCGGGTATCTGACGCTCCTTCAGGACGGGGGCGCGGACCTGCCGGAGGCGCTTCGGGAGAAGTACACCGGCGTCGCCCTCAACAAGGCCCAGCGGCTGGAGGAGCTGATCAACGAGTTTTTTGAGATCGCCCGCTTCAACTTAAGTCATATTGAGTTGGAAAAGCAAACAGTGGATCTCTCACGGATGCTTACCCAGGTGGTCAGCGAGTTTGAGCCTGTCTTTGCCGAGCGTGAGCTTACGTGCCGGCTCCATATCGCCCAAAAACTCATGTATTTCTGCGACCCGGACAAGCTGGCGCGGGTGTTTGATAATTTGTTGAGAAACGCCGGCTTTTACAGCACCGCCGGAAGTACGGTGACCATATCCGGGGAGGAGCGCGACGGTCAAATCGTACTTGCCTTTGAAAACGCCGGGAAAACGATTCCGAAGGAGAAGCTGGAACGGATCTTTGACCAATTTTACCGTTTAGACGCCTCCCGCACCACCTCCACCGGCGGGGCGGGGCTGGGCCTTGCCATCGCCCGCCAGATCGTGGAGCTTCACGGCGGGACCATCACCGCCCAAAGCGCGGACAACAAGGTGGTCTTTACCGTCCGCCTGCCCGCGCCGTAAGAATTTCGTAAGGATTTTCAATAAAATCTCCATCTTTTTTCAAGAGAAAACGGAAAAAAACAGCGCCCCGGTTTGGTATGATGATCCTGCCAAACCGGGGCGCTCTTTTGCGCTCCACGAAAAAAGAGAGGAGATTTGCATTGTGAACATCAAAAGCATTTTGGCGGTATTCGTTTCCCTAACCGTTTTCCTGACGGCCTGTTCGGGCCTTCAGAGCGATAAGCTGCCGGAGAACGAGCGGGTGCCGGATACGGCGGCTCCCGGCGGGACGGCGGAAGCGCAGCCGCCGGAGGAGCGGCCCGCCCGCGTGACGCAGGAGCTTTGCGAGGGTGTGAGCGTGGACGCGGAGGTGATATACCCCGACCTTACAGAGTACGACTGCTTTGCCACAAAAGCCCCGGCGCTGACACAGGAATTTTTGGACGGCCTCTTTCTGGCGGAGGATACAAGTCCCCGAACCGTGAGGCAGTTGGAGGACCCCGATGAGTGGCCCGAATACGCCGGGTTTTTCGCCATTGAGACGGAGGACGGCAGCTTCGTCCGATGGATGAACGGGAGCCTCACCTACTCCGCGCCCCCGGCGGGCGGGGACGAAAAGAGGGCCGCCACCATTCAGGAGGTCCTGTGGGACCTGGGCAGCACCGCCCTCTTTAACGATGTGGAGCTGCCGGGCCTTTCCAGAGCGGAGGCGGAGGCGATGGTCACGGAGATCTGGGAGAAGCTGGACATGATCGGCACGCCAAAGGTCACCGCCTTTGTGGGCCTCGACCACAACGCCATCGAGGAAGCCGCCGGCCGGCTCCTTGAGCGGGAGGATTACCAGTGGACCGTGCAGATCGGCAAGCTTGTGGAGCTTTCCGGCCTTACGGCGGAGGACGACGGCTACTTCATCCGTTTTGATTTCTCCCAGGACGGCCTGCCCCTCTACGGGGACGCGGACCGGCGGATGGAGTTTGCCGGGGATTCCATGTATGTCAGCGACGCGTCGCTGGAGGCGTACATCATGGGCGGGAAGCTTACGGGGTTCTGCCTGGAGGGGTGTTTCTCCCGCCGGGATGCCGATGTCCGCCGGGAGAAGGTCATGGGCCTGGACGCCATTTTGGAGAAAGTCCGGGCCAAACACGAGCTGGAGATCATAAGCGACCCCATGACCATCACCAAAATCTACATGGAGTACGTGCCCTTCCGGGAGACCAACGTGGACTTCGACCTGCGGCCCTACTGGGTGCTGGAGTACGGCTACACCGTCAACGGGAAATTCAACAGCGCCGGAGCGGAGCGGTTCAACGCCGTCACGGGAGAGGACGCGGCCTATGGCGGGTAAGGCGATCCTCCCCGCCCTCCGGCGGGGGCTGAACTGGCAGCTTCCGTTGGCGGTAGTCCTGACGGCGGCGGCCATCTTTCTGGACACCTCTCAGGAGATCGTCCAGGTCCTGAAGCGGGGGGTCTACGACAACGTGAGCTTTATGGACGGCAACGGCCTCTTTCACGCCGGGGCCAACACCTGCGCCATCCATTACCTGTGGTGCTCCGTCTCCTTCGGCGGCGTGTTCGGGAACAAATTCGCCGCCATGCTGGCGGCCCTGCCCGCCGCCGGGCAGTATGTCCCGGAGGAGAAGATGGCCCCGTATCTCATGGCCCGGTGCGGGTCGGGCCGGTACGCCCTGGGGAAGCTGCTCTCCGCCGCCCTCTGGGGCGGGACGGTCCTGGCGCTGGGGACGGCCCTCTTTCTGGGGACCCTGACGGCTCTGGGGATGCCCATGATCCTGAACGGCTTTCTCTATGAGATGGGTGAGGCCGTCCCCTACTACGACGCCATGAGCGGCCACGGGGGGCTGCCCTACGCGGCCTGGGCGGTGTATTTCGCCTTCCTGCGGGGTTCCCTCTGGGGCGGGGCGGCGGCGTGCGTGTCCGCGTATCTGCCAAACCTCTTCGCCGTCACCGTGTCGCCCCTGGTGTTCTCCTTCCTTTTAAACCGCCTGTGCGACCATTCCCCTCTTCCGGCGATGCTGAGGCTGGACTTTCTGCTCCAGATGCGCACCTGGCTGGGGGATCCCGTTCTCACCGCCGCAGTCATGACCGGGACGGTGCTTGCGCTGTGGGGCCTTTGCCTGTGGCTTTTTTACAGGAAAATCAGGGAGGGACGAAGATGAGGCAATTTGCGCGCTCCGCTCTGGCCGTCCTGCGTCTGCGGCTGGGCCAGACCTTTTCAAGCTGGAAGAACATCTCCATTCTGGCGCTGACGGGCATTTACCTCTGGTCCTGCGTGGAGCCGGTGGGAACCTTCGCGGACATGGCGGGGATCAAGGTCCGGCCCTGGCTTTTTCCCCATCTCATCAACGACTACATCATTCAGATGATGCTGGCCGCCGGCTGTGTGGCCCTCTTCAGCGACGCGCCCTGGCGGGACGACCTTCGGGAGTACGTGGCGGTGAGAACGGGCCGGCGGGCCGAGAGCGCGGGCCACGTGCTGTACATCATCGTGCTGTCCGGCCTCTATACCCTCTTCATCCTGCTGATGAGCGTTCTGCCCATCCTCACAAAGACGGAGTTCTCCGCCGGCTGGGGGAAGGTTCTGGGGACGCTGGCCCGGTCGGGCCGGGGGCAGGAGGTGGGGCTGACCTTCGCCGTCTACGACATACTCATCGGCGCGTATGAGCCGGGGTGGGCCACGGGGGTGAGCTTTCTTTTGGAGTGGGGCTGTTTTGCCTTTTTGGGGCTGACGGTGTACCTCTTCAACCGGCACGTGGGCCGGACCAGCGGCATCCTTGCGGGCGGCTTTTTCGTCTTTCTGGACCTGACGGCCTACAACAACCTGGGGGCGCGGTTTTACCGCATCTCCCCGCTGACCCTGGCGCAGCTGAGCCAGTTCCGGGGGGCTAATGAGCTTTTGTTCCAGATCGACTTTCCCTACGCGGCCCGGTTCTTCGCGCTGTCCCTGGCAGGTCTGACGGCGCTTATTATCCTATTGTCCAGGAGGCATGAAAAATGAGCGAGATCGAAGTGAAAAACATCTCCAAAAGCTTTGGGAAACAGCAGGTCCTTCGGGACGTGAGCTTTGAATGTGAGGCCGGGAAAATTTACGGCCTCATAGGCCGCAACGGCAGCGGCAAGACGGTGCTCATGAAGTGCATTATCGGCCTTCTGCGGCCCGACGCCGGGGAGGTGGTGGTCTCCGGCAAGCGCGTGGGGCTGGACACGGAGTTTGCCCAAAACATCGGCTTTCTCATTGAAAATCCCGGCTTCCTTGCCGGGGAGAGCGCCTACGCCAACCTTAAATACCTGGCCTCCATCCGGCGCGTCGCGGACTCTCAGCGCATAAGAGAGTGCATCGAGCTTGTGGGCCTTGACCCCGCAAGCCGCAAGCGGGTGGGGAAATATTCTCTGGGGATGCGCCAGCGGCTGGGCATCGCCCAGGCCATCATGGAGCGCCCGGACATCCTGATGCTGGACGAACCCATGAACGGCCTTGACAACGCCGGCGTCCATGAGATGCGCAATATGCTCAAGGCCCAGAGGGACGAGGGCCGCACCATCGTCCTCGCCAGCCACAACCACGAGGACATCGCCGCATTGTGCGACGAGGTATACCACATGGACGCGGGGGTGCTGAGCCGCGTTGTACATTAACCTCCGGCAGACAACAGCCGCCTGGACGCGAAAGGACGGCGTGACAAAATGTCACGCCGTCCTTTCGCGGCAAAATCGTTACTTACCGCTTTCAGCCCCGGGCTTCCGGAGCTTTTTATTATTTTACGATGAAATCCAGCACCAGGGTCAGGACGATGAACACCGCGGCGACCCACTTTGTAAGACGGGCAAGACGGGCGTCAAGGCTCTTGGCCTTGTTTTTGGCCAGAAATGTGTCGCCGCTGCCGCCGCCGATGGCGCCGGAGAGGCCGGCGCTTTTGCCGCTCTGCAAAAGGACAATGACAACGAGAGCTGCGCATGCGATAAGCTGTATGACTGTAATTGCGATTTCCAAAATGATCAATCCTTTTTAAGAAAATATTGTTCTTTCATTCACGGGACTTTTATGGTATCATAATTGTGTCGTGATTGCAAGTGGTTTTTTCAAATTTCCGCAAGTTTTGGGGGAAAATTCTATGCTCTTTGACACCCACGCCCATTATGACGATGAAAAATTTGACGCCGACTGGCGGGAAGTGCTCTCAAAAATGAGGGACGCCGGGGTGTCGCTTATCGTGGATCCCGCCTCCGACGTAGCCTCGGCCAGGAAAGCTCTGCGGATATCCAACGAATTTGAATTTGTATATTTTGCCGCCGGCGTCCATCCCCACGAGGCCGCCGGGGTATCGGAGGGCTATCTTGAGGACATTCGGGAGCTTTCCCACGATCCCAAGTGCGTGGCGGTGGGGGAGATCGGGCTTGACTACCACTACGACTTCTCCCCCCGGGAGGTCCAGCGGCGGGTCTTCGGGGAGCAGCTGGAGCTGGCAAAGGAGCTCTGCCTGCCCGTCATCATCCACGAGCGGGAGGCGGTTCAGGACAACTTGGACATTTTAAGGGCTCACCCCGGCGTGCGGGGCGTGGTGCATTGCTTTTCGGGGAGCTGGGAGACGGCGAAGATCTTGCTGGATATGGGCCTTTACCTGGGCTTCACGGGCGTCGTGACCTTCAAAAACGCTCGCCGGGTGCTGGAAGTGGTTCAAAAGATGCCCCCGGATCGCATGGTCATCGAGACGGACAGCCCCTACATGGCCCCGGTGCCGCACAGGGGCGAGCGCAACTCGTCCCTCTTCGTCCATCTGGTGGCGGAAAAGATCGCGGAGATACGGGGCATGGATCCGGAGGATGTGGCGCGGATCACCCTGGAGAACGGAAAGAGGCTTTACGGGATCTGATACTAATATTTGATTAAACGCTTTAACCGAGCGGCGAAAATGACCGTCGCGAATTAAATGGTTTAGTCAAATATTAGGGCGTATCTGAAAACGGCAAAAAATATACAGCTTGCACAAGAAGGGAAGGAATGGTAGAATAAGAGAAAAAGTGCGGGAGGAAAGACGATGGCAGTCCGAAGATATGAGATCACCGATGAACAATGGGAACAGAT
>CANQBC010000017.1 GCA_947589225.1 uncultured Oscillospiraceae bacterium
GGAAAGAGTGGGCTTGCTTGGAAAGTGATAGTCCGAGCGTCAGGTATTGATACAGGTTTCGCACGCACCCTGCTAAAATAGGAAGTGATATTGTGACTATTTACCCCGATGCCACCGTTACCCTTGATACGGCAAAAAGTAATTTTTCCAAAATCGCAAAAATAGCCGAGGAGAAAGGTCATGTCACCGTTCTCCAGAACGGCCATCCAAAGTTGCTCGTCATCGACTTGGACACCGAGCCGCAGATTGAAATGTCAGAGGATGAGAAGTTTGAGTTTGTGGCCGCGCGGATCTTACGCGAGCACCGGGCGGCATTTGAGGAGCTGGCAAAATAATATAATCTGCATTGTATGATTATTGAGAGAGGAGGTTCCACCCTTGCGGGAGCTGACGTTCAAGGGCTTTTTATCTGAATACGTGATGTCTCTCACGGAAGCGGAGCGACGCTCGATAAGGGCGCTGGCGCGGGAGGCTGTGGGGAATGTGCGGCTTCGGGCGCCGCTGTATCTCTACGCGGCGGTCACGGGCAGAGGGGATGTGCTGCTCCGGGAGGCCCGCGGGACGGCGCTTTTTGATGAGTATGCGGAGCTGTCCCGGAAATTTGATGTTGACGGGTTGCTCACAGCTTTGAGAGAGCAGAGCGCTGATTTGCCCGCAGAATACCTCAAGGTCTGGCGCAGCTACGAGAGCGTCCGGGACGCGCATCTCAGGGACGACAGGATGAAAGCACTGATTTGTGAGAAAGTCCTCCGGCTGCAAGCGGAAAAATCAATCTCCACCTACCGGGTCTGCAAGGACCTGCGGCTTGACAACGCCAATGTCAACGCCTGGCTCAAGAATAACGCCTGCGGCAAGGTGAGCCTCGCCACCGCGAAAAGCGTCCTGCGCTACATGGAGTCCGCTAATCCCTCTTTTAGATAAGGCCCTGTAAATATTGCGCCCCTTCCGCTTTCGGAAGGGGCGCTGACCACATTACCGACCATAACGGCGTTCGGAGCACGCGGAAACAGTGGAGACAAGAGCTCCGAAGAGTAACTGAAACGTAGCGGAAAGGGTCAAAAAGGGCTATTTATCAAGTAAAAAAGTAAACCGCTACGGTTTGGGATGTCGAGGCCGCGGGTTCGAATCCCGCCACTCCGACCATGCGGAGTGTCCTTATAGGATTTGAGTATCCTATCAGGGACACTCCGCATTTTTATAGTCAAATTTCATACCGCGATTTGTGTGGGGGTGTAGCTGACGGCTACACCCTTTCGCGTTTTCATGGTAATCTCCGCCGATTGGATCTTCCGGCGGTCAGGTACTTCAAACGCGCCGATGCAGTTGTAGTGAATGACGATCCGCTGGGTCTTGCCCATAGCGTCCTGCTCCGCATGGTACACGTCAATGTGGTCTATCAGTTCCGTTACCATGCGCTGGGTGATCGCCGTCACGTTGGTATAGCGCCGGACGGTTTCAAGGAATTGGTCAACGTCCATTTGGCGGCCCTCGGCCTTTTTCAGTTCCAGCCGCAGGGCCTTGATCCTCTTGGCGTTCTCCCCTTGCTCCTGCTCATACCGCTTGGACATTTTCGCAAAACGGGCATCGTCGATCTTGCCGGACACGTTGTCCTCATAGAGCCGTTCAAAGAGCCGGTCAAGCTCCTTGTCGCGGGCCAGCAGCCCGTCCAGCTCCCGCTGTTTCCGGGCCCGGTCATTCTCCACCACCTTGGCCGAGCTGCCCATCATAGCCTTGATGAAGTCCCCTTCGTACTCGTTAGCGAAGCTGGCCAGCCGGTTCACCTCATAGAGCACCACCCGCTCCAGAAAGTCCAGCCGTATATAATGGGTCTTTGAGCACTTCCGCAGGCCGCAGTTATGATTTTGGCAACTGAAAAACTTTATATCGGGGTTGGTCTGGCTAAAGTGGAAGTTCAGATTGCCGCCGCACTCCGGGCATTTCAGCTTGCCGGAGAACACGCTGGGCTCCTGGGTGACGGTTGGCCGCTTGCGCCGGGTGCCCGCTTTCATGGACTGCACCTTTTCCCAGGTAGCCCGGTCTATGATAGTCTTGTGAACATTGAGGAAGATCGCCCGGTTTTCCGTTGGGTTCTCTATCCGCCGCTTCACCTTGTAAGACTTGGAGAACGATTTGAAGTTTAACTATTGGAACATTCTCTTTAATTGACTCTGACGTCAGAATAACGCCTAAATCACCGCGAAATTTCCAACAAAAGATTGGAAGGTGCGCCAAATGGCAGACGTTGACACCGGCAGACCGCTGTGCTAAAATCTTTATATAGGCAAGGGAGCTTTTCCCCTGCCTTTTTCTTTTTTCAGGTGGTGGTCATATGCACGACATTTGTAAGGAGGCCGACGCCATCAACGAGCAGCTGGCCAGATACGGTGTAAAGTTTGGCATTTACAAGAACGGTGAGTTTCGGGAACAGCTCTTCCCATTTGACGCGATCCCCCGCGTCATTGACGCGGAGGAGTTCGAGTATCTGGAAAAGGGCCTCAAGCAGAGGGTGACGGCGCTTAATTGCTTTCTCCGGGATATCTATACGGACAAGCGGATCGTCAAGGACGGGGTCATTCCTCCGGAGTTTGTTTACGCCTCCTCCGGGTATCTGCCCCAATGCGAGGGCGTGATGGCGCCAAAGGGCGTGGCAAGCCACATCTCCGGCATTGACCTGGTACAGGCCAGGGACGGAACCTGGTACATCCTGGAGGACAATCTGCGGGTGCCCTCCGGGGCGTCGTACCCCCTCATCGCCCGCGGCCTGTGCCGGAAGGCTTCTCCCGAAACCTTTCGGGAACGGAAAATCGTGGATAACCGGGACTATGCCCAGCTGCTCCGGCGCACCATGGATCATGTAAACACCGGCGGGGACAATGTGATCCTGACGCCGGGGCGCTATAACGCGGCTTTTTTTGAGCACTCGTACCTGGCGGAGCTGACGGATTCGGTGCTGGTCACCGGCAGCGATCTCTTTGTGGAGAACGATCTGCTGTACTACACCGACATGGGTGGCGAGAAGCGCCGCGTCGGCGCGGTGTATCGCCGGATCTCCGACGAATACCTGGATCCCATGAGCTTTCTACCTGAGTCGGTGATCGGCGTCCCGCACATCTTTGACGTCTACAAAAAAGGGAATGTGGCCATCATCAACGCCCCCGGCAACGGAGTGGCGGACGACAAGGGGATCTACTACTTTGTGCCCAAAATGGTGAAGTATTATCTGGGCGAGGAGTGCATCACCCACAATGCCCCCACCTATCTGCCCTATTACCCGGAGGACATGAAATACGTCCTTGATAAGTTCGACGAGATCGTCATTAAGGACGTGGCCGAAGCCGGCGGCTACGGGGTGGTCTTTGGCAATAAGCTCACAAAGGAGCAAAAAGCGGATATGCTCGCGCTCATCAAGGCCCAGCCCCGGCGGTTCATCGCTCAGGATGTCATTGACTTCATTGATATCGACATCATGGAAAACGGGAAGCGGGTTCCCCGGAAGGCCGACCTGCGGGCCTTCGTCCTCACAGGGGAGGACGTGACCGTATGGAAAAGCGGGCTCACGCGGTTTTCACGAAATCCCGATTCCTTCATCGTCAATTCATCTCAGGGAGGAGGCTTCAAAGACACATGGGTGCTATCACGGTAGACAAAGCTGACCATCTCTACTGGCTGGGCCGGTATTCGGAGCGGGTGTACACCACACTGAAGCTCTATTGCGACGGGTACGACAGTATGCTGGACGCGGACGAGGAATTCTATAAGGCGCTCTGCGTGATGCTGGACATTCCCAACATCTACACCTCCAGAGAGGATTTTCTCCAGCGTTACGGCTATGACAGGCAGGACTGCAACTCCATCATATCCAACCTCACCCGCGCCTATGACAACGCCATCGTCATGCGTGATGAGATCGGCACGGAGACGCTGGGGTACATACAGATGGCGGTGTACAGCATGGACGCGGCCGCCGCGTCCGACGCCCCCGTGATCCTGCTTCAAAAGGTGGTGGATCACCTTTTGGCCTTCTGGGGGTGCGTGGATGACCAGATAGACGGCTACTGCATCCGGGGTATCATGAAGTTCGGAAAGCGGGTGGAGCGGCTTGACCTATATCTCAGATTTCACATGGACCCCCACGAGGTCCGGCGAATCTACCACCGGATGATACCAAGGGCGCGGGAGAGTCAGCTCCCCATAAATCAGGCTTCCATGGACGCCCTTGAGGGGTATATGTCCGCCCCGGAGATCGACTACGACGGCGCGCTTGGCGCCCTGATGGGGATATTGAATGTCTGAGCTTGCCTTTGAGTATACGATGCGCTCGGTATTTGACCGGGAGATATTTGCCCACGCCTTCAGACTCATGCTCCTGCCGCCGAATACGGACAGGCAGAAGATCCTGAGCCTGGAGGCGGAGATCCTACCGAAAAGCTGGATATCCCAGGGCCGTGACGCCTTTGGAAACAGCTACCTCTACGGAACGGCGGCGGAGGGACACAGAACCTTCACCGCCCGCATCCGCGGGCGGGTGCTGACGGGATCGGGAGATCCTGAGAGCGGCGCGGAACCGAAACTCTATTCAATACAAACCCCGGCAACGGCGCCGGGGCCTTGTGCTGTTGAGCTTTATAAGAGTCTGACCCCCCCTGATGGCGGCGACGCCCTGACACGGGCGGAGGTTCTGATGGCCGCTCTGCGTCGGCTTTTACGGTATGTACCCGGCGTCACGGACACCACCAGCACCTCGGAGGCCGCCCTCCGCCAGCGGTCAGGCGTCTGTCAGGACTTCGCCCAGTCCCTGCTCACCCTCTGCCGGATGGACGGCATACCGGCCCGCTATGTGGCGGGGATGGTCACCGGAGAGGGGCAGACCCACGCCTGGGCGGAGGTGTGGAGCGACGGCGGCTGGTACGGTCTGGATCCCACCTGGGGCGTGCGCGTGAACGGGGACTATATCAAGCTCTGCCACGGCCGGGACTGCCGGGACTGCCTCCTGAACCGGGGCGTCTACTCCGGCCCCGCCGTTGAAGATCAAACGATTACAGTGAGTGTGAAAAAAGTATGATCAAGACTGTCACAAAGATCGACCTCCCCGTTGACGAGGAACTGTCCATCCTGAAAAACCGTATCTCCTCCGGCGAGGGGCCGCGCGTATCCGTGGTCACAGGAACCCACGGCGACGAGCTGGAGGGGCAGGCGGTGTGCTTTGAGGTAAACCGCCGCATCGAGGAGCACCCGGAATATTTACGCGGCACCGTGGACTTATACCCGGCGCTGAACCCCCTGGGGATCGACTCCATCACACGGGGCATCCCCGGCTTCGACCTGGACATGAACCGTATTTTCCCCGGCGCGGAGGACGGCGTCATGACCGAGTACATCGCCGCTAAGATCGTAAACGACATCCGGGGCAGTGATGTGTGCGTGGATATCCACGCCAGCAACATTTTTCTCCGGGAGATTCCCCAGATCCGCATCAACACCGTCACGGCGGACGCTCTGGTGCCCCTGGCCATGCACATGAACGTGGACTTTATCTGGGTTCACGCCGCGTCCACGGTTCTGGAGTCCACCCTGGCCTACGCCCTGAACGACCTGGGTACTCCGTGTCTGGTGGCGGAGATGGGTGTGGGGATGCGCATAACGCCCGAGTACACCCGACAGCTCGCCGATGGGATATTCTGCCTTATGCACAAGCTTGGCGCGTGGACGGGGCCGGTCATCGTGCCAAGAGCGCCCATCGTCTCCGCCGACGGAAAGGTGAGCTTTATAAACGCCGGGGCCTCCGGAATATTCATGCCCCAGGTGGAGCACACGAGACGTGTCATGCCCGGGGATTGGATAGGGGATATCGTGGATCCGCTGACTGGGAAGGTGTCGGAGCGCGTCTATTCCCCCTGCGCGGGGATGGTGTTCACCCTCCGGGAGTACCCGGTGGTGGACGAGGGCTCGCTGATCGCCAGGATATTGGAGGTGTGAGAGATGGAGAAAAAGACGATATTTCAGCTCAAATCCCTCTACCGGGATCCTCTGAGGGTGACAGGCTTCACTTTTGGTTCCGGTGAAAGATCCGCCTGCGTGGTGGGGGCGCTCAGGGGTAACGAGGTCCAGCAGCTCTACACATGCTCACAGCTTGTGAAGGCGTTGAAGGAAATCGAGGCCGAGGGGAAGCTCGTCCCCGGCAAGTCCATTCTGGTAGTCCCCTGCGTCAACTCCGCCTCCATGAATATAAGGAAACGCTTCTGGCCCACGGACAACACGGATATAAACCGTATGTTCCCCGGCTACGATCTGGGAGAGACCACCCAGCGCATTGCCGCCGGACTTTTTGAGGAGATCAAAGGCTACAAAAACGGCATCCAGTTTGCCAGCTTCTATGTCCCCGGCGTGTTTGTACCCCACGTTCGCATCATGAAGACGGGCTGGGAAAACGCGGAAAAGGCCAGAGAGTTCGGCCTGCCCTATATCCTCCTGCGCCAGCCCCGCCCATACGACACCACGACCCTCAACTACAACTGGCAGGTCTGGGAGTCCGACGCCTTCTCCGTCTACGCCGGAACCACCGACACCATCGATCGCAAGGATGTGACCCTGGCTGTAAACGCGGTCCTGAATTTTCTCCGCAAGGAGAACATCATCACCGGCTCTAAGCACATCCACGAGGGGTATATCTCCGAGGTTATTGACGAGGGGGATCTTCTGAGCGTCCAATCCCGTACCTCCGGCATTATTGACTCATTCCTGTCCCCCGGCGCCAATGTGGCGAGAGGGCAGACGCTGGCGCAGGTGCTGGATCCCTACGACGGCTCTGTCCGCGAGCGGCTCACCGCCCCCATGGACGGCGTCATATTCTTCGCCCAGGAGGATCCGCTGACCTACGCCGGCTCCTGCGTATACAAGCTTATACGGTAATAATTGTTGAGCAAAGTACATCCCCACACGCCCCGAGCGCCCTATAACCCGGAAAACAGCCGAAAATGCCTGCGCCGCAAGGCCTTTTGAAAAACAGGATTTTTAACCACTTATGCCAAAAGCCCAACTGAGAAGCGCTTCTCAGTTGGGCTTTTTTGGCTAAGGAGGGGTAAATAACATTCACTGCGTTTATAATCGTCCTTTAAGGAACTCGCCTTCGACGGTTTACTGCCTGATTGCGGAGGTGCGCCCTGCGTTTTCGCTTGAGTATTTTTTGCAATAATCAAATACTAAAGAACGTTTCGGCACAAGATCGCTTTCGGGCGGGAGGCGCGTTGGAGAAGCCCCCGTCCCCGCTTTCGGACGTAAAGCTGTACCGGATGGCGCGGAAAGCCGAGACATACCTATCCGTACAGCCGCCCCACGCGCCGGCGCTGCGGCCGCCGGTCAGGGGCTGCTTTGTTCCTGTTCCCTGCGCGGGGCTTCTTTCTCTCGCGGTCTCTTTTTGCCATATGCGAATATGTATGCAACGAGGCAGACCGGCAGCGCCGCAAGAACGTCAAGCAGGGAGTGCTGTTTAATGAAAACCGTGGAAACGGAGATCAGGAACGCGGTCGCGCCAAAGGCGGCCCGCCACCATGGCGTTTTGAATCGCTCGCTGTCCCAGGCGGCGAACATGACCGCCACGGAGCCGATCACGTGAATAGACGGGCACACGTTCGTGTTGGTGTCAAACTGATAAAACCCTGCGATAAAGCGGGTCAGGATGTTGTCCCTCTCAAAGGTCAGAGGGCGGAGCTCCTGGCAGTTGGGAAAGAGTACGTAGATCAGCATGGTCAGGGAATAGGAGACGATAATGAATTTCATCAGCCCCTTGAAGGTCTCCGGCTCAAAGAGGAGCGTATAGAGGATCATCCCCACCAGAAAGATGAACCAGAAAAGGTACGGGATCAGGAAATACTCGCAAAAAGGAATGACATCGTCCAAGGCGCAATGGATCGGCGTATAGCTGCCCCGGATCCAAAATCTTTCCAACGTCATAAACGCCAGCCCGTAAAGCGGCCAAAAAATCAGATATTTCAGGTGCTCAAACTCCGGCGTATTTAATTTGCTGAACCGGAACTTACGGTAATCTACCATATTTATTTTTTTCATGATCGATCAATTTCCTTTACTAAGCTCGTCATAGATCCTCTCAGCTCCGTTGGGCTGGTTATACTCCCGGAGCGCGCGCCGCATTTGCTCAAGCTCCCGGTCAGAGGACAAAAGCTGAATACATTTTTGGGCCAGACGGGTAATGGAGGGGTCGGTAACAGCCGCCCCCAGGCCGGTAAAAAAGTCCATGTTGTATTTCTCGCAACCCGATACGGCGTCTACAAACGCCATTGGAAGCTCCTTCGCCGCCGCCTCCGTCACGCTGATCCCTCCGGGCTTTGTCAGATAGAGGTCGGCGGAATCCATATAGAGGGAGATATCATCCGTGTAGCCGACGATATGTACCCGGTCGTTTTGCTCATATTGGCTTGTCAGCCTTTCCCGGAGCTTTTCATTTGTCCCGCAGATCGCGGTCACCTCCAGGTCGGCGGGAAAATTGCCCGTGACCTGGCGCAGGAGCTCTGTGATAGGCCCGCAGCCCATACTGCCGCACATCATAAGAAGGTGCCTGTTGTTCGCGCCGATATGGAGCGTATTCTTCGCCGCCTCCTTTTCGCGGCGGATCCAGAACGCCCTTCGGACGGGTATGCCCGTAACGACCGCGCGATCCCGAAATGCCGCGCTGCTTTGATAGACGCCGCCCGGCGAGGCGCACGGAAGGAAATACCTGTAAAGGCCGCAGGACTCCGTACCGGGACAGCAGGTATAATCCGTGGCGACAAGGGCTGTCCGGACAGGCATGGGATCCCGCTCCAATAGCCGTGTCAGGGCAATGGCCGGAAAAACGTGGGTGCATATGACGGTGTCATATCCCCCCTTCAGAATAGCTTCGCGCAGGCGTCCCGCGCCGCTTGTCAGGATCCTGTACATGGGCGAACCCTTTTGAAGGAGGGCCGGGTGGCACTCATTAAAGTGGTAACCCCACCGGAAAAGGCCGGGGATGTGTAGATACATGAAGCTGTGGCCCCAAGACATAAGTCTCGAAAAAAGCGGAGATACAAAGGCAAGGGAATCACAGATATCGCACCTTACGCCCTTTTCCTCAAAAACTTCCCTGATGGCCTCGGCGCAGGAGTTATGACCTTGTCCCGTATTGCCGCTCAAGATGATCGCATTTTTCATAAGCACTCTCTTTTTCCCGAACTCTTTGAAGGATCCTCATAAGCTTCGGTCTGTTGTATCGTTGAATGATGATATCCGGAAGATTTCCAAGCAGGTAAAGGACAGAGACGATCCAGCCCCAAACGCCTTTCCATATAAAGACGCATCCAAAGCCAAGGGCGCATAAAAGGCCGTGTATCCATTCGGCGACGCAGGTCTCCTGAACCATCAGCTCAAGCCCCGCCGCGGTGACGTCCTTCGGCATCTTTTTGGAGGGCATCAGCTTTGGGAGGATGACGCTCATATCCGGCACCTTTTCCTTCCACCAGCGGATGCCGAGCCGGTTATAAACGGCCCCCTGCTTTTCCCATCGAAACGGGCGGAAGGGAAAACGGTCGCCGTGGAACACGCTTTTGGGCATTATCCGCCCCAGCATGAACCCGGACACCCCGATAAACACATAATATAGGATGCAATATAGAATACACTTTATCGGATCGCTCATTGCGTTACCTCAGATTTACTTGTGGTTTTCTGCGCTTTTTTTCGGTGTATATGCCTGTAAACAGCGACGGAGATGAGGGTGGCGGCGATCTCCAGAGCCACGGAAATGATAAACTCCGGCGAGGTGGGCCGGGTGATGCTCTTGCCGGTGATGGGGAGAAGCACCGCCGTGATAAGGAGCCCCAAAGCGCCTCCAAGAAGGTAGGGTACGTATTTAAGACCCGCCGCGCCCATGTAAATGCTGACCAGGTCGATGGGCAAGAGGTTGATGATGTGTACAAGAAACGAAAACATGAAGTCACCGCTGCTCTCAAAGTCTTTCATAAACGCCGCCTTGGGGTATTTCTCATGGATGTGTGTGAGCGCCCGCTTTCCCATAAGTCGCCCAAGGAAAAACGGGATAGTGAGCATGATGACGGTTCCAATAAGGTTGACAAGGATGGCGATGGGCAGGGGGAACAGGATACCGCTGGTAATGTAGAGGATACCCGAGTAAAGGACGATGCTGATGCTCTTGACGGCAAACAGCGCCAGCATCATAAGGATGGACAGGGCCATATTCTCCGGGGATCCGTTTATGATATTGTCCACCGTAAAGGAGTCGCGGTTAAAAAAGAACACGAGAATAATGGCTGCCCAGAGCGCGATGGACAGGCCCAGCGCGATCCTTGAGGCCCACTTGCTCTCCAGCAGCTTGTGTGCGACGCCGTGCAGCGCCTTCATGTAAAAACGCACATAGAGGATGAAAGCAGCGAGGATGGCAAAAAAGCAAAGGCAGATGAGCACATCCGCGGCCGCCGCCGGTATATTCGGGAACAATATCAGGAGCAGCATGCTCCCCTCAAGCAGGGCCGTGGCCGCCTTGCCGTACCAGCGGGCGCTGTTCACAGTGTCCGTGTAGTGGAGCGTCAAACACCCCAAGGTGAGCATGACGATCTCCTTTGCCGCGAACACGAAAAGCACCGGCCGGAGCTTCGTATATCGAAAGCACAGGCAGAGCATAACGGCGCCCTGGGTCAGCTTGTCGGCCACCGGGTCAAGGAGCTTCCCAAGGTCGGACACCATGTTGAAGCGCCTGGCCACAAACCCGTCCAGAATGTCCGTTGCACCCGACGCCAAAACCAGAACGGCCGCCAAGGCGTAGTCTTTCCTGAAAGCATACACATAGACAATGGCCGGAATAAGGAGGAGCCGGACAAGGCTCATTGCGTTGGGGATGGTAAGAACGTCTTTTTTCGTAAGTCTCTTAGTTATCTTGTTCATGATCTCACTCCACATAAGCCGCGCATCGAGCCGCCGTATCGCGCAGACGGGCCGCGGCGTCCTTTATGTGGACAACATCGCTCTCCCCCGTCCCGGCTGGCTTCTCCCCCGCCGGGAGCTTTTCAAGACTGGAGATCTCTACTTTCAACATCTTTCTATCCTCCCTGGGGAGCTTCTTTTTTGTCTTTTCAAGTATCTGCCGGACCTCCGCCGGCGTACGGTTAGCCTCGGCGTTGGCTCCAAAAGGGCTCAGGCGGACACCGTCCCGGGCGGCATAACGCCGGGAATCGCGGATGGCGGCGTCGATCCCCCCGCCGGTCTGGTAAGGCGCGGCGGTGGAAAATACCCTCCCATAGTGACCGGAAGGATGGTGCGCTCCGTCAGATGGCGCGTGAGCCCGTTAATGCTCGTCCGTCACCACCTCGTCAAAGTCGTCGCCGCCCCGGTGGCAAGCGCCTCAATGACGCCTCCGCCGATCTCTATAATGGACACACGAAGGTTCGCCGCCCAAGTCGTACGCCATGACTTTCCGGGATTCCCCGTCGTCCAGCCCGTATGCCGGCTCGACGCTGACGGGCTCGCACTCCACAGTGTCCAAAGGGGGGCAATACATTTCCCCGACGTATTATGACCTGAGTCAAGTATACCACTTCTCTCCCTCCATGTCCAGCCCCGGATTTCCATATGACAACGCGGCGATGAAAAATTTCTTTGAGATGTCCGCTATTTTCAGGTATGTTGACATTTCTATAACAGTCCCTGGTATCATACTAATACCCAATTAAAACATGGGTATTAGTATCAGTTTTTCAACTACGAACGCGTCAACATGAAAACCGGCCTCACCCCGTTTGAAATTCGGAGCAAGGCCGCGTAATTCTTCGATATTCTGCGACTGGCGGTTTATCTTTGCGTCTGTTGGGTCGGGGGCAGTCCGGTATTGCTCTTACCGATTCAAAACGTCGCCCACAAGCCGCGTAAATCAAGGCTCGTTTTGCTCTTATGCCGTGACACGGGCATGAAAAAAACGCCGCAGACTTTTTTCAAAATCTGCGGCGTCGGCATAAGCGAAAAGGGATGCAGCCTTTCGGTAACATCCCTTTTTCGCTCGGTTATTCAATTTTGGCTTGCTAACCTGTTTGCCCTCTGCCCATAAAGCATTGATTTTACTGGATTTTTGCTTGTTTTCTTATGTCAGAGGGGCATTTGCCGCGCGCTTTTTTGACTCACTTAAGGCCAAACTTCTTATTGAACTTATCCACACGACCGCTGGTATCAACAAGCTTCTGCTTGCCGGTATAAAAGGGGTGACACTTGGAGCAAATTTCGACCTTGATGTCACTCTTTGTACTGCCGGTCTCAATGACCTCGCCGCAGGCGCACCGGATCGTGGTCTGCTCGTACTTGGGATGGATGCCCTCCTTCATCGCGTTCACCTCTTTCGTTTTTTTCGTTCGCTTTTCACGCAAAGGCTATTCTACCACAAGGGGCTTTGGTTGTCAACCGCTTTTTAGAGAAAAAAATCTGTAAAACTCCACGGGATCAAAGCTCCACAAATTTACCGGCGGTCAAAAAGCAGAGGATCTTTCTCTCCACCGGAAGGCCGAACATACGCCGGAGGGCCACGGCGTAGACCTCCAGCTGGCCGGCGTAATAGGCGCTTCTCTCCCCGATGGACGCGTCGGTGACGTGGTCGGTCTTGAAGTCGATGACCGTCAGCCTGCCGTTTTTCTCCACACAACAGTCCACAACGCCCTGCATCAGCACCTTCTCCCCCGCGTCGAAGCCGGGGATCTCCCCGGAATCCACGAGTATGGAGAATTTAAGCTCGCGGTGGATCCTGTCGGCATGGAGCATCAAACGGCCCGGACTTGATTTGAACAGCCTCGCGATGAGCTCCGGCTTTACCGTCTCCGCCTGTTCACGGGTGAGAATGTTCTTTTTATAGAGCCTGTCTATCTCATCCCTCACCCCCTGAAGGGTAACGCACTTTGCGTAGTCGGCAAACTGCATCACCATATGCGCGGCGATCCCCTTTTCGGCCGGTGTGAGCCCCCGGCTCCCACCCATGAAGGCGGGTTTCTCCGGCTGGCTTACAGGCCGTTGGGAAGGCTCCCCCGCCCCTGTCGGCCCTCCGGGCGGCGTCAGTGCCGCCGCCTCGTCGGCGGCGGCGTCGGTGGTATGCGTGCCCTTCAGCTCCGTTGCCGTGACCTTCGAGGGCATTTTAAGCGCCCGGGCAAAGGGGTAGACGTACTCCAGCCTGGCGGCGAGCTCCGGATCCACAGGCGCCGGGGCCCGCTCCTCCGGGCATTCGCGCGTATCCTCCCTCTCCGGCCTCCGGAACCAGTCGGGGCCTATGAGTCGCACCTCCCAGGGCGTGCCGTCGATCGGGCACGGGTCGTTTGGAAGGTCAAAGCGCACGCTGTCACATTCCGGACGTCTAAGCGCCGCCGAAAGGAGCCACTCCGCCGGAGACTGCATGGCGCAAAGCAGCTCTGCGGACACGGGAAGGGGCAGGTTGCACACCTTCTTCACGCCCTTGTAGGCGTCGGCGTAGGAGCAGAGCATAATAAGCCGCTCCTTCGCCCGCGTCATGGCCACATAGAGGATGCGCAGCTCCTCGGACAGCATCTCCCGGCGAAGGCGCTCGCTGACCGCTCGGCGGGCGATGGTGTTGTACTCGATGCGCCGCCGGAGGTCGGTCAGCTTCGGCCCGGGGCCGAGCTCCGGGTGGATGACCAGCCGCGCCCTGGCGTCCTCGTTGTTGAACCGGCGGGTAAGTCCGGCGAGAATGACCACCGGGAACTCAAGGCCCTTTGACTTGTGGGTGCTCATCAAAGTCACACAGTTATCCGAACTTCCCGGCGCGGTCTCCGGCCCGTCGCCCCGCTCACGCAGACGGCGCACCCAGGTCATAAAGCCGAACAGGCCCCGATACCCCGCGCTCTCGCAGTCATGCGCCAGCTCCAAAAGAAGCATCAGGTTCTCCCGCCGCTCCTGTCCCGAGGGCATGGCGCTGACAACGGCGAAAAGGCGCGTCTTTGTGTACACGGCCCAGAGAAGCTCGTCAGCCGTCATATCCGGGGCGAGAGCCCGGAAAGAGTTCAGCTCCTCAACAAACCCCGCGCACTTGTCAATCTTCTCCGCGGCCTTTACAAGGGCGCTCCAGAAGTCGCCCGTCCTGTCGAAAAGCCGGATATTGGCAAGCTCGTCGGCGGTGAAGCCGTATACCGGGCAGCGCAGGACGGTAATAAGCGGTATGTCCTGACGGGGGTTGTCGATTATCGACAGCATAGAGAGAGCCAGGGACACCTCATGCTCGGAGAAGAAATCCGAGGGCTGGGAGGCGGCAAGGGGCACGCCCTCCTCCGCGAACACCCGCTGCCACACGTCCTGAACGGGCCGGGGCGAGCGCATGAGGACGGCGATATCCCCATAGCCGGCGGGACGCTGCGCGCCGTTTTCACCGGTGACCGTTTCGTGTCCCACAAGCTCCTTTATACGCCTCGCGGCAAAGAGCGCCTCAAGGGCGGCCTTATCGGGGCTCTCGTCCTCCTCGTCGGAGGAAGCAGCCTTCTTGCCGGCCTTTTTAGCGGCCGGATCGGGTATCTCCGGCTCTTTGACGCTGATAATGTCAAGCTCCACCCGTTTTTTTCCGTCCGACCCAACCCCGTCCGGCGGGTAAAGCCGTTCGCCGGGGCCGTAGTCCAGATCCCCAAGCCGCCGGCTCATGAGATTGCCAAAGACAAAGTTCACCGCCTCCAGGATCTCCGGTTTTGAACGGAAGTTCCGGGAGAGGACGACCTTCCCCGGCTCCCCGTCCGCCCCCTCCGACACGTCCCTGAATTCCCTGTAATGGCGCAGGAATATGGTGGGGTCGGCGAGGCGGAAACGGTAGATGGACTGCTTCACGTCTCCCACGGTGAAGATGTTTCTCCCGTCCTTTGATACGGCGTTAAAGATGGTTTCCTGGATCTCGTTTACATCCTGATATTCGTCAACCATGATCTCCGTGAAGCGGGTGGACAGCTCCCTGGCGATCTCGGTGGGCGCTCCGGACTCCGGGTCTGTCAGGAGCTTCAGCGCCATGTGCTCCTGGTCGTTGAAATCAAGGACGCCCCTCTTGCGCTTGAGCTCGGAGAACCGCCGGTCAAATTTCAGCACGGTGGAAAGAAGCGAGCGCGTCACCGGGGCCATGGTCCTCATGTCCGCCAGGGCCTTTTCCGAGTCGTCCCAATAAAGGCCGGGCAGTTTTTTCACAAACTCCTTGCATGCGTTGCGCAGTCTGATCTCCCGTTCAAAGCCCGGCGCCGCCGAGGCGCGGGGAAATTGAATATCGGCAATGGCCGCTCTCGTCTCGTCCCAGCCGGTTTTGAGCGCCTTTTCAAGCTCCTCAAGGCCGGAAAGGGTCACGGCGATGGAGCGTCCGTAGCCCTTCATGAATTTTCCGTCCCCGCCGCACTCCGAAAGGATATCGCGGAGGGCGGCGATCCACCAGCTCACGGAGGCCAGGGTGCCGTCCATCAGATCCCGCCCCCAAACCGTCCGGGAGGCGTCTTTGATCCTGTCAAGCTCCAGGGCCTCAAGCTGACGCTCCACCCACTTCTCCGGCGATGGGTGGCTCAAAAGCTTTACGTGGGTGTCGAGGATCACCTTCACAAGGCCGGAGTCGTCCCGGCCGGCGCCCATAATATCCGCCAGGGCGTTGAAGTCCGGGTCGTCCCGGGCATAAAGCTCGTCCAGAAGGTCGTTCAGGGCCGATTCCTTCAGGATGCCTGTCTCCTTCTCATCCGCCACACGGAAGTCCGGCGGCAGGCGGAGGGTGTGGGCGTTCTCCCGGATCACACCCGAGCAGAAGCCGTGAATCGTCTCAATATGGGCCCTTCCAAGAAGTCCGGCCTGGGCGCGAAGGCGGCGGTTGGCCGGGTCGGCGGCCACCCGGTCGAATATGGCGTCCATGATCCGCTCTCTGAGCTCCGCCGCGGCGGCGTTGGTGAAGGTAATGATAAGGAACCTGTCCACGTCCTCTCCCGCGTCAACGTACCTCAAAAGCCGCTCCACCAGCACCTTCGTCTTGCCGCTTCCGGCGGCTGCGGAGACAAGAAGGCGTCTGCCGCCGTTTTCGATCGCCGCTCTTTGTTCCGGCGTGGGTATAAAGGCCATCACATCGTCCCCCCTTCGTCATTTTCCGTCTTATCGGGATACCGCTCGTCCAGAAGCTTCCAGACCTCCGCGTCCTTCAGCCGGGAAAAGCGCCTGAAGCTCTCCCCCGCCGCGCCGTCGGCGAAGCGGCACGCGTCGTAAAATTTGCAGAAAGTACACGCCGTCTCAAGCTTATCACGCATAAACGGGTTCGCGGTTATGGAGCCCCGGCGTATCTCCTCGGCCATGTCCGCGATCAGCTTATCCACGGTCCTTCCGAGCTTTCCGAGTTGTTCCGCGCTGGCAAGGCCGCCCACGAGTTCCCCGGTCTTGGACTCGACGGCGACCGGCAGACGTTTCTTCTCACCGCTCTCCATGGCCTCGATGACCTCCGGATCCAGGAGCACAAGTCCGGAGTATCTGAGAAGCTTCGCCCGCTCGATCTCCAGCTCCCCGTCGTCCATGTCGGTCTTATTGCTGACGATGGCGTCCCTGGCCGGGGAATAGAGGACACCGGCAGGCCGGATCTCCATGCCCCTGTAACGCCCGCTCCCCTCCCGCTCCAGGGCGAAAAGGTATATGAGCATCTGGAGCCCCACGCCGTAGAGGACATCTCTCAGCTCCATGGTCTTTTTCCCGGTCTTGTAGTCCACCACCCGAAGGTAGAGCTTCCCGTCGTGCTCCCAGCCGTCCACACGGTCGACCGCTCCCACGACACGATCCCCCGCGGGGGTCCTCACCGGCGGCAGATCTCCGTCGTCGGCAAAGCGCAGCTCGAAGTCCAGGGGCTTGAAGTCAGACCTGGACAGCTCCTCCCGCATACCGAGCGCCACCTGCGTGGCCGTCTCCGTGAGGCGCCGGAAGAGGTATATGAACCTTCCGCTCTTGTTCTCAAGGCCCCCGAGGCGCTCGGCGACGTACTCGTTGACGGCGTTGTCCACTACGCCCCGGACAAAGTCCTCCGTGACCTCCGGCGACTTGAAGCCGCCGTCCACCTCGCTCGCGGCACGGGCGACCCGCTCCAGTATGAAGTGTGTGAACGTGCCCGCCTCCGGAGCGTCCAGCGCGGCCTCTCCCCGAGGCTTGGCGCGGAGCCCGTATTGGAGGAAATAGGCATACCGGCAGGAGTAAAATCTGTCTATCTGGGATGCCGACATCTGGAGCTTCTCCCCGTACAGCCTCTTTGCCGTCAGCGCCGTGAGGCTTCCGCGCCTTGCCTCGGCGGCCAGACGCAGGGAATCCAGCTGACGGCTCCATTCCGGCCGGTTCTCAAAATACCTCGCGGCGCGTCTCTCCTCCTCCCCGCCGCCGGAAGCGGCAAACTCGAAGCAGGGCTCCACCGCCGCGGTCCAGACCTCCGCGCCGGGAGAAATCTCCCGGACACCAAAAAGCTTCTCCACGCGGGAGACGACGTAGGAGCGGCGGCCGGTCACGGGATAGGTGAAGGTGAGACTGCGGGTGGGTACGGTAAGGGACGCGTACACGCCCGAAAGCTCCCGGGCGAGGGCGTCCTCCCTGTCGTCCAGCGTGTCGATACCGAGGGCGCGAAGCTCCTCCCTCTCAAGGTCTGAAAAGACCCCTCCGGCGCCGGCGCTCACGGGCAGCGCGCCGTCCACGGCTCCCAGGACGATGAGGTGCCGGATCCCACGGGCGCGAAGGCGTGTCATGTCGCCGGCACGGACGTTGTCCACGGACGAGGGGATGACGCCCACCCGGTATTGGCTCAGCACCAGCTTCAGAAGCCTTATGAACTCGTCCCTGTCGATCTCCGTCTCCCCCATGATCGCCGCGAACTGCGAAAGCGCCTGCACCATCCTGTCCCAGAGCTGCCTGTACTCCTGGGCCAGCTCGGCGCGGCCCAGGGCCTTCAACTCTCCGGCTTTCTCCTCAAGCTTCATGTAAAGACCGGTATCCTCCAGAAAGCTATACACCGCCCGGATTTTGCCCAGGGCAGGATCGTTGGCGTCAAGGGCCTCGGAGAGTTTCAATATGGGCTCCGAGACCGTGAGGCGGTACACATTCATCCTTCCGACGGTTTCCCGGTCCGAATCCGACAGCCCGTCGGAGTACCCGCCCGGGGCCATGTCCCATTCCCGTTTCCAGGCGCTCTCCCCGTGGATGTTCCACTTGAGGACATAGTTCTCCAATTCGTCCCGCTCCTCAAACGTAAGGCCGGTCAGGCCGGTTTTCAGATATTTGAAAACGCTCTGGTAGTCCCAGCCGTTCATGACGATGTCCAACGCCCCCAGAAGCATCGCCATCGCGGGCTTTTCAAGTATGTCGCTTTTCTCCGTGCTCGTCACAGGCACGCCGTATTTGGCGAATACGCCCTCTAATATAGGCGCGTAAGAGGAGAAGGCCGGGGATACCACGGCGATGTCCCGGTATCTGGCCCCCGCCCTGACAAGCTCGAGGACCTTTGCCGCCGCGACCGCGCACTCCTCCGACATACTCCCCGCGGCCCAGACCTGGATGGATCCGCACTCGCCGTCATATGGCGGGGCGGAGTAATCGAAAAGCGCGCCCTCCATGTACGCGAGAGCGGGGTCGTGATCTTTCCCTTTGGGAAAATGGAGTATCTCCCCCTGTACATGGCGGCTTTTCGCCATCTCCAGAAGCGTATACGCCGTCCTGGCGGGCATACGGAAGGTCAGCTCATCGGTGGTAAGATCGTCCACTCCCAGGCAGACCGTCAAATCCGCGCCCTTCCGCAAAAGCTCGTCGATGACCCGAAGCTCCTGGTGGGTAAAGTCGGTGAAACCGTCGATCCACACGCCGCCCTCATCCCCGACGGAGCTCTCCCCGATCTGGTCGGCAAGGCGCTCAAGGTTGTCCCGGGCGTCCGCGCCGCTTTTTTCCTTCTCCGCCTCAAAGCGTTCAAAAATGAGGGCCAGGTCAGACAGCTTTCCGGCCAGTGTCCCCGTGGCTTTGTCGGCCGCTTCGGATATGGCGTCGACGCCGGCCCGGGCGCTTTTCAGCTCGTCATAGGCCGTCAGGAGCGTTTTTACGAAATCCGGCCTCCGGCCGCCCACGTCGTATACCTTCAGGGAGGAGCTGACGGACATGTACGCAAGGCTCATGGCCAGCGTCCTTCCGCCGGCGTCCAGCGCCGGGCGGGCAAGGCCGCCCGTCTCGGCAAAGACCCGCTGGGCCAGACGCGTGAAGCTCAGCACCTCCGCCCCCAGGCACACACTGTCCCCGTAGGCGGCAAGGGCGCGCTCGCAGTCATGGGAATACTGCTCCGGCACGATGAGGATGCCGCCGCGTCCCCCGGCCTTTGCCCTGTCCGATATTTCCCTGAGTATGTATGAAGTCTTGCCGCTGCCGGCCCGTCCAAGATATAATCTGAGCATATTGTTCTCCGATCTCCTGATTTTTAAGGAAACTGTGCTTCTTTGATGCAATGGGCGGGTATAATCCTTTTTGTCCAAACGAATCAGGCCGCCCCGGCTGAATACCCGATCGGTAAATTCGCCATGTTTTTCGGTTCCCGGCGAAGCCGGGGGAGAAAAACGGCTGAAAGTCAAATAAAATGTCCGTGCAACGGATATTATAACACATAAGTCTAAATTTGTAACTTTTTTTAATTGGTTAGTTATTTCTTTTTGTCGAACGATGTTATATAATAGCGTTATTGTAAACTATTGGAGGTAAGAGCGGATGTTGAACAGAAAAAATCTGAGATTTCTGACGATTACCCTTATTATACTGCTGACGCTGTCCCTTTTATTGACCTCCTGCAAAAAATACGGGCGCGGGACAAATGGAGACGTCAGCCAGGGCGGCGGTGGCAAGGGCGGCCAGCAGCAGGGCGAGGTCACCCCTCCCCCCGGCGGTGAAACCCCCGGCGGAGGGGATGAAGACGGCGATGGACAGGACGGCGAGGACGGAACCGGTGGAAGCGTCGGGGGGAAGGACGGCGGATCCGGGTATGTCTACGAACCCTATGTCTGGCCGGAGGATCAGCTTGTGGACTATAACGGCATCGTGGAGCACCTGTTCTTCCATCAGATGATCGCCTACCCCGAGCTCGCCTTTGACGGCGACGTGCAGGAGAAGGGCTTTGACGACTGGATGGTCACCGTCAGTGAGTTTAACAAGATCATGGACAGCCTCTACGAAAAGGGCTACATCCTTGTGGACATGAACGACGTGTGGGTCGAGCAGACCGACGCGAACGGCGTCGCCCGCATGGTCAAAAACACCCTGCGCATCCCCCAGGGCAAAAAGCCCCTGGTCATTTCCATTGACGACACCTGCTACTACCAGAGCTACATGGGCAACGGCTTCATGGAAAAGCTCGTTATTGGGGACGACGGCGAGATCTGGGCCTGGGGCCATGACCCCCAGGGCAACGAGGTGATGACCCAGGAGCTGGACATCATCCCCGCCATTGACACTTTTGTCAAGAAGCACCCGGATTTCTCCCTGAACGGTGCCAAGGCGTGCCTCTCCCTCACCGGCTACGAGGGCATCTTCGGCTACCGCACCAACACCGACTCCCACGGCCTGACTCCCGAACAGGAGGCGTTCCGCCAGTCCGAGATTGAGGCGGTGAAGCCCATCGTGGAGCAGCTCAAAAAGACCGGCTGGTACTTCGGCTGCCACACCTGGGGCCACATACGGCTTGACAGCTCCCGCTACGGCGTCACCGGCGTGGCCGCGGATCTGGCCCGCTGGCAGAGCGACGTGGGCGATATTGTCGGCCCCACAAAGCTCTTCTTCTACCCCCACGGCGGACGGCCCGACGGGGATGACTGGCACAAGACCGGTGAGGTTTTCAAGTACATCCAGAGCCTTGGCTTCCGCGTGTTTGCCTCAGTGGGCACAGAATCCTTCAGCTATATAAAGAAGGATATTTCCGCCGTCATCTGCGACAGGCTCCACCCGGATGGGACGACCCTGCGCCACGCGCGGGATCAATACCTGCAGTTCTTTGACGCCAAAGACGTTTTCGACTACCAGTGGCGGCCTGAGAAATACGGAATGGATTTCTGACCCGCGCCGAGGCGTGACTGCGCCGGGCTTTTCGGCGTAAAGGAGCGTATGATCTTCTCATGAAAAAAACTGGTTACTCCGGCAAACACCGTCCCCGCTACATGAGCGGCGGAGAGCTTGCGCTTTCCGTCGCCTGGTTTCCCTGCGCGCTTTTGTATCACGAGCTGCTTCTGCGGGCATTCGACGGCGACGTCCGCTTTTTCTCCCCCGCTCTTGCGAAGATTTTCCTCTTCTCCGCCGCGGCGGGGCTGCTGCTCTACCTCGTCTGCGACCTCATCCCTTTGAAAGGCGTCTCAAAGCTCCTCGCGGGCGCGCTGAGCCTCGTCTATATCGTGATCCTGTGCGTTGAACGCGGCATCAAGGGCATGTTCTCCTTCTACTACGGCGTCCTGGCGGCCGCCGATACCGCCGGCGCGGCCGTGGGCAACTTCACCGGCAGCGCCCTCACCGCCGTCCGGAATACGATCCCCTTCGCGCTCCTTGCCCTGATCCCCTTTGTCCTCTATCTTGTTCTCCGAAACCTGATCATCCCCGACGCGGGCAGGAGACGCCCCTGGACGGCCCGTACCGCCGTCGCGGCCGCCCTCGTCCTTTTTCAGCTCGCCGGATCCCTGCTCTCCGGCGCGGGACAGAGCGCCCCCGTCTACACCTATGATTTTACCACCAACAACGCCATCCCCGAGTTCGGCCTTCTCACAAGCGTGAGGCTGGAGCTTCAGTACGCCGTCTTTGGAATGCCGGAGGCGGACATCGGCGAGTTTATAGAGCAGGGCGGCTCCTCCGGGGAGAGCGATCCCACCGCCGTGGGCGGCTCCACAGGCGAGACTGTGGGCAACACGGACGGGGAGACCGCCGAGCCCTCCGGCGAGACCGGTGGGGAGACGACGGTTCCCGCCGTCCCCGTGGAGTACGGCTACAACGCGCTCGACATCGACTTTGACGGCCTTGCGGCCGCCTCCTCCGGCACCGTCGCGGATATGCACCGGTATTTCGGGGCCCTGACCCCCTCAAAGCAGAACGAGTACACGGGGCTTTTCAAGGGAAAAAATCTCATTCTCCTGTGCGCCGAGTCCTTCTGCTCCTACGCCGTGGATCCGGATCTGACGCCCACCCTCTACCGCCTGACCCAGGAGGAGGGCTTCGTGTTCACGAACTTCTACCAGCCCGACTGGACGCTCTCCACGTGCGGCGGGGAGTTTTCGGTGCTGACGGGCATCATCCCCAACTGGTTCGGCCGCTCCGACTCCTCCCGCAAGGCCATCGGGAAGGATATGTCCGTGACCCTGGGGAACATGTTCCGCGACCTGGGCTACCAGACCCTCGCCTACCACAACGGGGAGTACACCTTTTATAACCGCGACGAGTATTTGCCCGTCTTTGGCTACGACTACAAGGCCGAGGACGGCGGTGGGCTCGACCTGCCCACCGACCGGTGGCCCCGCTCGGATTACGAGATGATCCAGTACACGTGCGACCAGTATATCAACGAGTATGTGGAGAACGGCACGCCCTTCCACACCTTCTATATGACCATCACCGGCCACGGCCCGTGGAGCTTCTACTCCGACGAGCGCTCTAAGGAATACCAGCGTCTTGTCCAGGAGAAATTCCCAGACCTGAGCCGGCCCTGTCAGGCGTACATCGCCAGCAACATGGATCTGGATCGGGCGCTGGAGCTGCTCGTCAGCAAGCTGGAGGACGCAGGCATCGCCGATGACACCCTCATCGTCATGGCCGCCGACCACTACCCCTACTTCCTGGCCACCGGCAACAGCCACGAGGGCTCCTACGATTACTACAACGACATGAACCGCTATTTCGGCCATCCGGAGGACTCCGAGAAGCTCACCTCCCGCTACCACAGCACCCTTCTCATGTGGTCCGGCAACATCGAAAAGACCGTGGTGGACGCGCCCTGCTACTCCTGCGACATCGTGCCGACCGTCGCCAACCTCTTCGGCCTCCCCTACGATTCGCGCCTCTACTCCGGGCGGGACATCCTCGACTCCGACTACGACCCCGCGGCCTACTCCAGCTCCATGCCCCTCGTCATCTTCGCCAATAACCGCGGCCAGGGCGTCAGCTGGATCACCGCCGCCGGCACCTACGAGGCGTCCCAGCGGAAGTTCATCCCCAACAAGGGCGTGACCGTGCCGGAGGACTACGTCTCCAACGTGCAAAACCTTGTGAACGGCAAGCTGCAAAACTCCAAGCTCGTCATCAGCCAGGACTACTTCGCCACGATCTTCAAGGAGTAAAAAATGCTCCGGCGGATAAACCGCCAAATTGTCGAAAAAGGGCAATGCCCTTTTTCGACAAGAGGGAACCGCGCGGAAGAAACCCCTGAATTTTGCGAAATTCAGGGGTTTCTTCCTGCTGTCACGCTGCGCGCGCCGCTCATAGCGGCACACTCGCATGACATATGGGCTTTTTTCCAAGGCGCATGTCCTTGGAAAAAAGATTGAATTAAGTTTTTTGACAGATTGACTCTACAAAAGTGTTCGTATTTAAGTTCAGCGGTCAAAGAAATCCAGGAGAGAATTCAGCCACTCCATGACCCGGAATTTCACCACGTAACCCGGAGAATCAGCGGTAATGAGGCGCGCCTCGTCGTCTGTAAGGCCGATAGCGGCGGCTGTCTCGGCGTCTATCTCCCCCGCGTCGCAGATGGGCGGAAAAACGACACACCACCAGTTGTGCCCCGCCGCCGCGCCGATCTTCACCCGCAATGACAGGTATTCCCCCGCCGGGAGGGCGAAATTCTCATATTCCGTGGTGGGAAAGCCCTCCCGGCAGAGGGTGGCGGCGACAGAGTAGGCGCGGCCCTCGCTCTCAATGACCTTCCGGGCGGCGGACTCGATATCGGGAAGGCTGTTCCCGATCACCTCCCGGGCCTCACCGGCGTCGGAGACGCCCTCAAGCCTCCCACGCAAAAGCTCCAGGACGGCGTCGCGCACCCGCAGCTTCAATTCCTGATCGGCATCGGTGTCGGAGTTTGCCACCACATGCAGGCGGACGAGCTTTTCGGAAAGCTCCCCGGCCTCCCGGCGAACGGAAAAGCCGCAGACAAAGACGGAGAGACAGGCAAAAATCAGGGCGATCTCCCAACGTTTAAGCTTCATTTTAAAAACCTCGAAAATGCAAATCGGGCAGTGTATGCCGCGTGTGCATATCATTGCCCGATTTTTATGTAATTATACACTTTTAAAGCTTTTTCGTCGGGGATACCATCATGATCCGTCCAAAACGGTCAAAATCGGCATCGCGGGCGCCCTCATGGGCCGGGAAAACCCCAAAGACCACACTTCCCGTGCCGGTCATAGCGGCCCCGAGAGCGCCGGCGTCCAGAAGGGCCGATCTGATATCTTCCACCGTCCGTCTCCCGCTCTCCGGCAGAGCGTTTTCAAATACATTTACCATATTGCCGCAAAGCGCTTTCAGATCCCCGCGGCGCAGGGCTTCCACCGCCCCGGCGGTGTCGGGTCTATCCGCGACCGGCGTGTTATCCAGCGCGGCAAAAAGCGCCGGAGTGGAGACGGAGAAGTCAGGCTTCACCAGGACAATGTCGCACTCCGGCATGGGAGGAAGGTCGGTGAGAATCTCCCCTCTGCCCCGGGCCAACGCCGTTCCGCCGCGCAGGCAGAAGGGCACGTCAGAACCGACGGAAAGGCACAGGCGGTACATCTCCTCGTCGGTCATGCGTGTGTCAAGGAGCCTTGCAAGAGCGCGTATCACCGCCGCCGCGTCGGAGGAGCCCCCCGCCATGCCGGCCTTGTCCGGTATTCTCTTTGTTATGTAAACTGATACGCCGATCCCCCGTCTGCCCGTATACTCAAGAAACGCGTTGGCGGCCTTTCCGGCCAGGTTATGGAGATCCGTTGGCAGATCGTCCCGGTTTGAGGCGACCTCGATTTTCTTTTCCCTCTCGTCCGATATGGTTATGTCAACCACATCATACAACGACACGGACTGCATCACCATCTCCATGTTATGGTAACCATCCGGCCTTTTCTCCCTCACATCCAGTGTCAGGTTGAGCTTGGCAAAGGCAAGCTCCCGTGTGACGCGCTCCATCAGCTCCTGAGCCTCTCCAGAAACGCGCCCAGCCTTGATATGGCCGTCTCGATATTCTCAACGGAGGATGCGTAGCAGATGCGGGTGAAGCCCTCTCCCCCCGGGCCGAAGGCCGTGCCGGGGATGATGGCCACCTTCTCCTCCTGCAAAAAGCGGGTGCAGAACTCCTCGGAGGTAAGGCCGAATCCGCCGATCTGCGGGAACATATAGAAAGCCCCTCTGGGCTCAAAGCAGGTGAGGCCCAGGTTCCGTAGGCCCTTCAGCATCAGCTTCCGGCGCTTGTCGTAGCTGTCCCTCATCATTTCGATGTCCCCGTCCCCGTTGCGGAGAGCCTCAATGGCGGCGTATTGGCTGGTGGTGGGGGCGGACATGATGCCGTACTGGTGGATCTTCAGCATCTGCTTCATGATCCGCTCCGGCCCGCACACGTACCCCAGACGCCAGCCGGTCATGGCGAATGCCTTGGAGAAGCCGTTGACCAGCAGGGTTCGCTCAGAAAGCTCCGGGATGTTGCAGGGGGAGACGTGCTTTTGTCCGTAAGTAAGCTCGGCGTAGATCTCGTCGGAGAGGATCATGACGTCCGTACCGCGCAGGACCTCCGCGACGGCCTCCAGATCCGCCCTCTCCATAATGGCCCCGGTGGGGTTGTTGGGATATGGCAGAACCAGGAGCTTTGTGCGCGGGGTGATGGCGCCGCGCAGCTCATCGGCTGTCAGGCGAAACTCGTTCTCCGCCTTTGTCTCCACGTAAACGGGTACGCCGCCCGCCATTGTGACAAGCGGCCCGTAGCAGACGAAGCTGGGTACCGGGATAACGACCTCGTCCCCCGGATTGAGCATCGCCCGCACGCAAAGGTCGATGGCCTCCGAGCCGCCCACGGTGATGAAGATCTCCGAGGGCTTGTAGTCGATGTCAAACCGGCGTTTGAGGTATTCGGACGCGGCGGCGCGCAGCCGGGAGAGGCCCGCGTTGGAGGTGTATTTGGTGTAGCCCTGCTCAAGGGAGTAGACGCCCGCCTCCCGGATGTGCCAGGGGGTCACGAAGTCCGGCTCGCCGATCCCCAGGGAGATTGCCCCCTGCATGGTGTCCAAAATATCAAAAAATTTTCTTATCCCGGAGGGTTGAAGCGATTTGACCCGCCGGGACATTATCCTTTCATAGTCCATCATATGAACAGCGTCCGCTCCTCCTGCTCCGGCTCCACAAGGAAGGCCCTGTGCTTGTCCTTGTAGCGCTTCATGATAAAATGCGTGGCGGTGCTGGTGACCCCCTCGATGGGCGCCAGCTTTTCGGAGACAAAGCGGCTGACCTCCCGGAGGGACTTACCCGTCACAATGACGGAGAAGTCGAAGCTTCCGCTCATAAGGTAGAGGCTCTCCACCTCGTCGTATTGGTAGATCCTGCGGGCGATTCGGTCGTACCCGTCGTCCCGCTGGGGGGTGATCTTCACCTCGATGAAGGCCGTCACGGCCTCCTCGCTGGTGCGGTCCCAGTCCACCAGGGTCGTATACCCGTTTATAATGTGCTCCTCCTCGCACCTTTTGACGGTGTCCCGGACGTACTGCTCGTCCTTGCCGGTCATGGCCGCGATCTGGGCGGGCGTGTAGCGGCTGTCCTCTTCCAGGAGCTTCAAAATCTCATTCATGGGCGTACCTCCAAACTGTTTTGCGAATTAAAAGTCAGTATAACACATTCCGGCCTCTTTGGGAATAGCCCAACGGAAAAAATTTAAATTTTGCCCAATAAGGCTTGGCCGCCCCCGTGCGGGGGAGCGCATAAAAAGTAAAAATACCTCTTGACACATGATACTATGTGTTATATAGTATCATGTGTAAGGAGGTGTTGTGATGGACGCTCAACTGAGGCGCGGGATATTGGAGGTGTGCGTGCTCAAGGCGCTCACGGAGGGCGAGTCCTACGGCTATCAGATCATCAAGGACATTTCGCCCTATGTCGCCATGAGCGAGTCGACGCTCTATCCCATATTGAAGCGTCTGGAGGCGTCCGGGGCGCTGACGGCGGTCAGCCGTGAGCACAACGGGAGGCTCCGGAGGTACTATGCCATCACCGGCGAAGGTCTTTCCCGGATCGGCGCGTTTCTCACCGAGTGGGAGGACGTGACGCGGGCATACGAATTTATAAAGGGGGTCAAAAACCATGAGCAAAGCCGAATTTCTTGACAAACTGTGTCAGGGTCTACGCTTTCAGACCGACCCTGACGAGATAAGGAAGGTCGTCTCCTTCTACGACCAGTCCATTGAGGACCGGATGGAGGACGGCATGAGCGAGGAGGACGCCGTGGCGGCGCTGGGGCCGATCGACAGCATCATCCGGGAGATCCGGGAGGTCTGGGCGCAGGAGGCCGCGGGCCGAACCAGGGACAGCCGGGAGGCCGCGGGCGGTGGGGAGGAGTCGGAGACCGTGCGGTGGGACTTTGACCCGGCCGTAGCCCGAAGGTTCGAGATCTTTGACATCTCTGCCGATGTGCGCCTGTCCCCCTCCCCCGACGGGCTCGTCCACCTGGAATATGAGGAAAGCGGCAGATGGAGCTGCGAGGTCACGGACGGGAGCGTCGTCACCATCCGGCGCGGCCCAGGGGCCCGCGGACAGGGCCGGTTTGATTTTGACATTTTCGGGATGAAATTCACCCTCCCTAAACCCGATCTCGACGGGCTTCTGCGCAAGGGCGCGTGCGTGAGTCTCCTGCTCCCGGCCTTCTCCCCCGTGGAGGTGGGGGTGAACACCCCCTTCGGGGATCTGACGGCGGAGCGCGTCAAGCTTACGTCCCTCTCCGTGAAGCTTGCCAACGGCGGCGTCCAGCTGCGAGAGATCGACGCGGAGGAGAAGATCGGCGCGGCGACCGCCAACGGAGACGTGAGCGTCGAGCGCGTGAGCGCCGCGGACATTGTCCTTAGCGCCGCCAGCGGCGACGTGGAGCTGCGGGAGGTCAGCGCCGGGGGGATCTGCCTGAACATCGCCAGCGGCGACGTGGATGCCCGTACCATTAGCTGTGTCTCCTTCGATGTCAAGACCGCCAGCGGCGACGTGGACGTAGAGGACGTCGATATTTCCGAAAAACTCTCCGTCATCACGGTCAGCGGAGACATGGATCTGAAGCTGCGCCACCCCTGCCGTTGCGTTGAGCTGGACACCACCAGCGGCGACGTGGATCTGGAACTCCCCGGCCCCGGCAGTCTCTACACCGTCGTCACCCGCACCTACACCGGCCGGACGAACGTGGAGGGGAACGCCTCCGGCGGCCCCGATCTTGTGCGGGTCAAGACCCTCTCGGGCGACGTGGACGTGAGTTTCCGGGGGTGACGGCGTGTGCGCGCCGGGAACTGGTCGGCCGGTCATAAGGCGGCCAGGATCGTATGGTACAAATCGGGACTGATGAACGCTTGTCGGGCACAGGCGGACGAGATCGTGAAGTTTGAGCTTGTCTACATCTGACGCAAACAAGCCGGGACAGCGGACAGAAACGCTCCGGACAGACATAAATCGCCGGAGCGTTTTCATTGTAATGCAGATTTTTACATGATCTCTTGACAAAAACGAAAACGTATGATATTCTATTTATGCTCCAGCTAGAGCATATTATAAACAGGAGGGTATATTCATGGAAACAAGTGAAAAGGTGTCCGTCAACATGAACATCGCAACACTATCTCAAATTGACCTGCTGGTCGATAAGGGGTATTATTCCAACCGAAGCGATTTTATCAATCAGGCTGTAAGGCAAGCGCTTAATGAGAAGAAATCGGTCGTCGAAGAGACGAGCAAGCAGCAAAACGATCTGGATTTCAGATGGTTTATTGGAGTGATGTCTCTTGAAAAAGAAGAACTGCTGAAAGCAAAAGAAAACCATATCAAGATAAAAATTAAGGGCTATGGACTTTTGGGTATCGACAGCGAACTTGATGACCTTGTGATTGAAAATGTTGAAAGCATCGCCGTTAAAGGAAAAGTCATATGTTCCGACAGGATTAAGAAATATTTTAAGATACGGTGAAAAACCCTTCAGGAACGAAAGGGCGCGCTTCTATACATAGTCTCCGGGCCTTATATCGTGCGCTCGGAAGGCCTCTGGCAGCAGGAAGCCACTCCAGAGGGTTCGTCGCTTCGCTTTGTCAAGGGGAATACACCCCATTGCGCCGCTAAAGCGGCTATTTCCAGTGTACTTGCCGAACAGAAAAATGCGCTTCGCGTCTTTACCTTTTCAACAGGTCTGAATCTGCCCTATGGAGAGATGTTTATGATAACAATCGAACTTCAAAATAATAACCGCTACGAAATATTTGACTCGGGCAAAAGTATAGGATTTATTTCTGTAAGTTGCAACTCATTTCACACTCAAAATAGCTATTTGAAGTTGGAACTCACGCAATACGATATGTCAAATGCAGAAGAAATGTTTGCATTACTCCGATCAAAACTGTCGCGTCCGTTGCAGGTCATGCTCTACTCACGAGAATGTGAAAAATGCGATTTTCTCATTTCTGGTGGTTTTCAGAGAAAGCGTCAATGCTATGAACTGGAAGTAAGCGCGAAAGAACTTACAGCACCTGTAAAAGAATCTGTTCCGATAACAGAGAGTGAGCGTGGCGAATCCTCTTACAAAGTTTGTTGTGAACTTTTATATCAAAGTTATGCCAAAACCCATAATGCAATTAACCCATTAACAGCGGATATGGATTCATTTTGTCAGGATCTACCGAATAAGGTTCTGCTCTGCCAAGAAAACGGTACAATTAAACATTTTGCCTTTATTGATGAAAATGAGATTGCCTATATAGGAACGGTTAGTCAATTGGATTATTATTGCTTTGCTCAGACATTACTTTCCAGAATGTTGGCTCAATACAGTAGTATTTCATTCGAGTGTGACAACTGTGACCCGGCAGCAATGGAATTGAAAGCATTTTTCCGCACATCAGGCATAGATTCTTATGATACCTATATCCTCGATTGACAAATTACTTGAGATAAAGGCATAAACCAACTTGCTATCCAATGCAATACAACTGAACACCAAAAATCAGACCGCCCCTCACCGGCTCCCCGGTGAAAAAGCCGGCGGTCTTTTTTTATTCAAAAATCAAAAAGGAGGTTACACAATGGCAAAGACAGTCGAACAGCTCCAAGCGGAGATTGAGGAAAAGAACGCCCGGCTTATACTAATATTTGATTAAACGCTTTAACCGAGCGGCGAGGATTTTTCGCGTCAGGCGAGGAAAACGGCGCGGGGAATACTGTATGTATTGCCAAACCGTTTGACGAAGCATGACGCGAAAATGACCGTCGTGAATTAAATGGTTTAGTCAAATATTAGTATTGCATACAGCTTTGACATTGCCTTGCAGAACGAGTTTTCCCTTGAGGATAATTTCGCCCTTGCAAGGCGGTTTTTGTCGGAGCGGTTTGTCAGCCGGGGCATGATCTGCGACTTTGCCGGCGACAGGCGCGTTTTGCCTCATTAATGGTCACGCGAATGGGCCAGAAGCGTAGATCGTCGCTTTCAAACTTCTTATCTGTGTGCCACAGCTTCAAAAAGCGCCTCCTGCATGGCGTCCTCCGCGTCCTCACGGGAGAGCGTGACACTGAGAACCATCCGAAAAAGCGTGCCGGCGTACTTCTCCACCAACCCGCTGAATTCCTCTCCTGTCAATTTCCCACCTCCCGTGTTTTGAAAGGGCCTTTCACCTTAAAAATCCATTTTAGCGTTAAATAATCTCACCGGCGGGGAGAATAATTTTTCCCGCCTTCTCTCCCCTCATTTTGCAATTGATTTCACCCGAAACCGATGCTATAATATTTATTTAGTCAGAAAAGACCCACGAAAGGAATTACGAGACGATATGAGCGAAGACATACGGGCAAAGAGGCTTACGGGCGAGAGGGCGCTTTTCATGAGCCGGGGACTTCGGATCTTCGACACCATCTTTGACGATGGGGAGTCGCCCCTCAAGGAGAGCCGGGACATCGAGCTTACCAACTGCATGTTCAAGTGGAAATATCCCCTTTGGTACTGCCGCGACGTGAAGGTTACGGACTGCCAGTGGTTTGAGATGGCCAGGGCCGGGGTGTGGTACACCGAGGACATGAGCGTGGAGCGGGCCGTCATCGAAGCGCCCAAGAATTTCCGGCGGTGCCGGAGGCTCCTCCTCAAGGACGTGGATATGCCCAACGCCGCAGAGACGCTTTGGAGCTGCGACGGCGTGACGCTGGAAAACGTCAGCGCCAGGGGCGACTACTTCGCTATGAACTCGGAAAACATGGAGGTGCGCAATTTGCGCCTCGTGGGGAACTACTCCTTCGACGGGGCCAGGAACGTCACCGTTGAAAACTCCCGCCTTCTCTCCAAGGACGCTTTCTGGAACGGGGAGAACGTCACGGTGCGGGACTCCTTCATCTCCGGGGAATACCTGGGCTGGAACGGGAAGAACCTCACCTTTGAAAACTGCACCATCGAGAGCCTCCAGGGGCTGTGCTACATCGAAAATCTGACCATGCGAAACTGTAAGCTCCTGAACACCACCCTGGCCTTTGAGTATTCCAGCGTGGAGGCGGACATCGACGGGCGCATCGACTCCGTCATCAACCCCTCCTCCGGGATCATCAGGGCCGACGCCATCGGGGAGCTCATTTTGGAAAAGGATAAAATAGACCCCACGAGGACGAAGATAATCCTCCGGGCATAATTGAGGTATTGAAATGGGAATGACTTATAGTTGGTATTATGTGAAAAATTCCGGCCAGACGCCGGAGTTTATTCGATCCTGGCTCTCCGCCGTCTTAAAGAGGCAGTCGGACTTTATCTTAAAGATGCAGTCGGATCTTATGGAGAATATTCGCGGCATGGCTGCCGAGTGGCTGGATCGCCTGCCCCCGGAACAGCGGGAGATATTCGCCTCGATGCCGTCGATGTCGAGCCCCCGGCCCTCCGACCTTGCCTACGCGGCGTACAAGCCGGACGCGGCCTTCTTCCCCGTGTTCGCGGCAAGCATATGCGACGGCTATAACGCCTCCTCCCGAGACTGCGCGGAGCTGTCCGAGTTCTTCCACGCCCCGGTCTTTGCCCTCTCGGTCTTTGACAGCGACGTGGCCTTTGCCTCCTTCCACGGCGGCGAGTCGGGCGGTCACGGGGACTACGTCCGGGCCCCGGAGGGATACGAGGAGTACGACGAGGAGCTCTATTCCCCCGATTTCCCAGAATTCCTGCTTAAGCTATGCCCCCCGGAGAGTCAGGAAAAGGTTCGATCCATATGGGAAAACCCCGACTATGTCTTCGCCGACGACAAGGTCGCGCAGATCACCGAAATAATTGGCCTTCCGCAGCTTCTGTCTGAATACCCGGATCGTGGTTTGCGCCTTGAGGGCTGGGAGATCATAGACTCGGAATGACCATTGATTTGGAGTGCTGACATGAAATACGATTTTGACGCTGTTCCCTCCCGGATCGGAACCGGATCCCTCAAATGGGACGAGCGGGAGCGGGAGGACGAGCTGCCCATGTGGGTGGCGGATATGGACTTCCCCGCCGCGCCGGAGATCCGAAGGGCCATCGAGGAGCGGGCCGCCCACGGGGTCTTTGGCTACAACATCATCCCCGACGGGTGGTATGACGCATATATCGGCTGGTGGCGGGACCGCCACGGGTTCACCATGGAGCGCGACTGGCTCATCTTCTGCACGGGGGTGGTGCCCGCCATCTCCTCCTGCGTGCGCAAGCTGACGACGCCCGCGGAGAAGGTGATCCTCCAGACGCCGGTGTACAACATCTTCTTCAACTCCATCCTCAACAACGGCCGCGTCCCCCTGGAGGCGCCCCTTATCCGGAGCGGGAACCGCTACTCCATTGATTTTCAGGCCCTTGAGGCGGCCATGTCCGACCCCCAGGCGACGCTCATGATCCTCTGCAACCCCCACAACCCCGTGGGACGCATCTGGACGCACAGGGAGCTTGCGAAAATCGGGCAGCTGGCGAAAAAGCACGGCGTCACGGTGATCTCCGACGAGATCCACTGTGACCTCACAGATCCCGGGAAGCTGTACGTCCCCTTCGCCTCCGTCTCCGACACGTGCAGGGAGGTCTCCGTCACGTGTCTGGCCCCCACCAAATGCTTCAACCTGGCCGGACTCCAGACGGCGGCGGTATCCGTGCCCGATCCCATACTGCGCCACAAGGTCTGGCGGGCCTTGAACACCGACGAGGTGGCCGAGCCCAACTCCTTCGCCGTGTGCGCCGCCGAGGCGGCTTTCACAAAGGGCGGGCCGTGGCTGGACGAGCTGCGGGAAACTATCTACCGGAACAAGCTCACGGCTATCGGCTTTCTTAAAAAGCGCCTTCCGAAAATTGCCGTCACGTCCTCCGACGCCACGTATCTTTTGTGGCTGGACTGCTCGAAAATAACGGATGACACGGACGTGCTGTGCGCCTTTATCCGGGAGAAAACCGGCCTGCGCCTCTCCCCCGGCGCTCAGTTCGGCGCGGACGGCAAGTACTTTATCCGGCTGAACCTTGCCACCACCAACGCGATTTTGCGCGATGGACTTGAGAGATTCGCGAAGGGCATCGAGGAACTTATAAAATGACGGAAAGCGCCCCGCCGAAAACGGCGGGGCGCTTCAACACACGGGGCAGGTCGGTCATTCAATGGCGCCGCGTTGCATAAAACATGGCTTACCCGCTTTTTTTAATATTCGAAAATTTTCCAAAATACGCTTGAAGTCATAATAGGCGTGTTATATAATAACCTTATTGATCCCGGATCCCGGTGGAAAACGATAATGAAAAGGAGTGCATTATATTGGCGATCACAATGTACGACGCGGTAAACGCGGTCGAGAATCTGTTCACCTCCAACAACTATCACTACAACTTTGATTCGGAGAGGAACATATTCACCTGTCAGTTCAACCTGTCCAGGACAAAGCTGGGCAGCGTCCGCATCACCATTATCGTCCATCCCACCAAGGACGATAATACCCTTTGCCAAAGGCTCACCTCCTATGGCAATGTAAGCATTAAGGCCGATTCCTCCAACATGGCCGAGGTCTGCGAGTTCCTGACCCGCGCCAACTACGGCCTTGCCATTGGAAATTTTGAGCTTGACCACAGCGACGGCGAGATCCGCTACAAGGTTTGTATGGACTGCCAGGATGCCCTCCCCGGCTACAACGCCCTTGACGATATGCTGGGCATCCCCGTTGCAATGTTCAACCGCTACGGCGACGGTCTGCTCACCGTTATCATGGGTATGACCACCCCCGAGGCCGCTATCAAAAAAGTCGACAGCTGAAACGCGAAAGCGGAAAACCGCGGCGCCCAAACTGCAGAAGATCCCCCGGCGATCGCCGGGGGATCTTTCCTTTATTGTGTCTTGTGATGCCCGAGATGGAAGATGTCCACGGGGGCGTTTCGACGGCGGGCATTGGTGCGGCCCTCCGCCTTGATCTCACCGGCGGCGGTAAGGGCGCGCTTGGTGAGCGCGGGGCCTACCATCTCATACACCAGCACTGAAAAGAGCACCACGTTCCGCACTATGGCGCCGCCGGAAAGCTGCTGGGCCGTCAGCGCCATTCCCAGAGCCACACCGGCCTGTGGGAGCAGCGTGATGCCCAGATACTTTGTAATGTGGCTGTCGCAGCGGGTCATGGCGCAGCTGGTGAAGGCGCCAAAGTACTTGCCCAGGGAACGGAATACTATGTAAACCACTCCGACCAGCAGCACCAGGGGATTTGCCAGTATGCGCAGATCCAGCTCGGCGCCCGAGAGGACAAAAAACAGGACGAACATGGGCGCCGTCCAGTCGTCCACACGGCCCATTAGCTCCTCGGAGAAGTCGCAGATGTTGCAAAAGACCGTGCCGGCCATCATGCACACCAGCAGGAGGCTGAAGCCGATCTTCACCCCGCCCAGCTCGAACTCCGCCATGGAGATGCCCACCATGAGGAACACGCAGGCAATGGAAAGCGTCAGACGCTTGGAGCGGGAAAAAAAATACTTCTCAACGCGGTGAAGAAGCCACCCGGCCACCCCGCCCAGAAGCAGGGAAAGTACGATCTCGATAACCGGCTCCAAAAGGATGGTCTTGAGGCTTATGATCCCCTTCTCCAGAGCCATGGCTACGCCGAAGGAGGCGGAGAAAAGCATGAGTCCCACCGCGTCGTCAATGGCGACCACCAGGAGCAGCAGTTTCGTCAGCGGCCCGTTGGCCTTGTACTGTCTCACGACCATGAGGGTTGCCGCGGGGGCGGTGGCGGAGGCGATCGCGCCCAGGGTTATTGCCGAGGAAATGGAGATGAGCCTGGGGGCGATGAAATGCAGGGTGATAAGACTGACATCCACGACCACGGAGGTGATCACCGCCTGAAGTATACCCACGGTGATGGCCTGACGGCCCATATGCTTGAGCTGTTCCAGGCGAAACTCGTTGCCGATGGTAAACGCGATAAAGCCCAGGGCCGTCTGTGAAATGATGTCCAGCGACTTGATGTCGTCCAGCGAGGAAAACCCCAGTCCAGGGATCTTGAGAGCGCCCACACAGAACGGCCCCAGCAGCACTCCCGCCACAAGGTACGCCGTGACCGCCGGGAGCTTCATCTTCTTGGCAAGGCGTGACATCAGAAGGCCGCCGAACATGGCCACAGACAATTCGATCAGAATAAGCATAAAAATAACTCTCCCTTCAGGGGTACACATTTTACACCCTGAAGGGAGAAAAAACAATCTTCAAATTATCCGGTGTTGCGCGAAGTTTTTCAAAAAAATTGTATATTTTGCGACCTTTGTCCACCACCCGCAACGCCGCGCCCGCTTCCCCGCCGCGCGGCTATCCCGAACGGATTCGTGCCGCCGGTCTCCCCGCCCCGGAGGTTCAGCGGTATTCCGACAGCGCCCCCAGCGCCGGGAGAGCGTTCCCGTCATAGTCAAAGAGCGCCTGGTTGGCCCATTCGTTCCCGCCGGGGCCGCGCTCGTGTATGTACTCCAGCGCCGCCGGACTGGCCCAATGGCTGCCGGGTACGGGTATCCACGCCGGCTCCCACCACACCAGGCCCTGTCCCAGACCGCCGGGCACACTCCCGATGGTCTGTATCATCTCCCGCAGATAATCGCGCTGGCCCTCGGGGGTCATGGGCCATGGAAGGGAACTGGCGAGCTCCTCCCTGGCCGCCATGCCCCGGCGCTGCCCGTCGGTCAGGCCTTCCTTGTCCTTGTAGTCCGTCAGGGAGAAGCCCATGGACGTCTCCACCACGATGAGCGGCTTGCCGTACCGGCCGGCAATGTCCACCATGTTCGCTCCAAGGCCGGACATGGGGCCGTGCCAGAAGGGATAGTAGCTCAGGCCGATGAAGTCAAAGTCCTCCCCTCCCCGGGCTAGGTAGCTGTCGAACCACTCCCGGTAGAGCTTGTTGTCGCCGCCGTTGTCCAGGTGGATCATCACTCTCGTCTCCGGCGACACCTCCCGCACCGCGCGAATGCCGGCGCTGATGAAGCGGGTGATGTTGTCATAGTCCGGTCTCCTGCCCAACGGCCAGAGAAGCCCGTTGGACACCTCGTTTCCCACCGCCGTCACAGAGGGCGCGATGCCCCCGGCAATAAGCGCCTCCAATACATCGCGGGTGTATCCATATACCGCCCGCTCCGTCTCGTCCGCGTCAAAGCCCGTCCACGCCTTGGGCGGTATCTGTTTTCCGGGATCCGCCCAAAAGTCGGAGTAGTGGAGATCCAGCATCCAGGGGATGCCCAGCTTCACCGCCCGGCCGGCAAGGTGCATGACGGTGTCAATGTCGCAGTTTCCCGCCCCGTACGGCTCGCCGGTCTCGGAGCGCGGGTCGTTCCAGAGGCGCAGGCGCAGAAGGTTCATCCCATAGCGCTTTAAGATCGCCATGGCGTCCTCCGCGCCGCCGCCGTCGTAAAATTTCCCTCCGCACTTCTCCACCTCCCGCAGGGTGGACAGATCCATCCCCCGTATGGGGAAGCTCAGCGGCAACGGCCCTTTTGTGCTTTCAGTCCTCAAAGTCCGTGATCCTCTCTCTCATTCTGCCGTACTTCCACCGGAGCTGTTCGTTCAGTTCCAGGATCCTCTTCTCATCGCCGTGGAATTGGCAACGGAGGCAGTAATACTCGTTCTTTTCCTCGTCAAAGAACATGTCGATGTCCAGATCCCGCATGAAGCAGGCGGGACAGCGGTAATTCAGTCTGCCCTTCTTAGCTTGAGCCATGTGGTAAAGACCTCCTTTTCACATAATGTGCCGGTATAGCCAAGGGTAAACATGGGACTGAACGCATAGCCCTCCCGGACAAAGCCGGCCTTGTCCCGGCCCTCGGCCTCCAGGGAGACAAGAGTTTTTATGGGCGGAAGGGTGCAGCTGACGCTGGCGGCGTTATCGGCCGACGCCTCGCGGCACTTGTATTCATAGGGAATCTCCGCTGAATCCTCCCCAGCGTCCACCCTGAGCGTCAGTCCCGTCATATCCTCCGGGTACTCGGTGGTACCGTAACAGCCCACCATGTACTCCTGGATAGTGATCCTGGCGTCGGGATCCGAAACGGAGAGGATGTTCCGGTCTATCCGTATGTCCCCCGTCCCCTCCGGGAAGGTCAACACGGTCTGCAGCGTCACCTTCGTGTCGTCCGCAAAGACGATCTCCACCGGGTCAAGGGTCAGGATCCGGTCTGAGCCGTTCTGAGAGAAATGCGCCTTTGTGCGGCAGAGGCACAGATCGACCTCCTCGCCGTTGTAGCAGACCTTGGCCGAGCGTATGGTCCCCTCCCCGGCGTAGTGGGTGAAATAGCCGGCCCGGTACTTTTCCTGAATGAGGAAAGGATAGCTGGCGTCCTGCACATGGGGCGTTCCGATGCCCACCGGCCACTCAAGCTTGGCCGCGTAGGGCCTGAGATCGACTATCGCGCCGCCCTGATCCATGTTGACACAGGCGCGGAGGAAGGGGTCGCAGTACCAGAAGAGCTGTTTCTCCGAGCCGTATAAAATGTCCCGCCACAGGGCGCACTCAGGCTCGGTATAGGTTTTCTTTGCCCGGTAGTAGTCGGCAAACTCGCTCATGGTCATGTCCGTGAGCTTGCCCTCGCGTTTAAGCTTGCCGTAATAGGCGCAGCCGTCCTCGTAGGACTTCAAAAGCAGCTCATAGGGGGCCTCCCAGCGGCCCATCTTGTTCATCCAGCCGGGGCCCACGAACATCATGTTGTAGGCGTAGCCGTTGTTGTACCTGGCCAGATGTCTGTACTGGTCGATGAGATTATACAGGTAGGGGTACTCCCAGGTCTCTGTATCGTAGATCATGCCCCGCAGCACGTTCTGGGGGTGGGTGCCGAAGTTGGAGCCGTTGCCGTCGTAACACGCCAGCAGGTCGCGGCTCAGGTGCGGGATAGCCACGATCCCGGAGTCCTCCTCCTCGTTGGCCGCCGGGGCGTGCGTGTTGACCTTGCTGGGGATCCAGGGCGCCCAGGGGCCGCCGTCCATAAAGGTGTACCAGGAGTTGTTGCAGGTGTGGTATGCCTTGGGCCCCTCCTCCCAGCAGGTGGCGACGGCGCACTTGACGGAGGGGTATTCCGCCTTTATGAAATTGATCAGCTCCGCGTCCATGTAGTAGGAGCCGGTGGACTCCGGGTAGAAACCGAACCGCTCATGGAATTTTTCGAACACGTCCCGGACAATGGCCTTTTTGTCCTCCATGGAGAACATCCAGATGCAGAAGTCCTTGGTCTTGTACTTCTCCCGGAATTCCTTGCAGGGAAGTCCCAGAAGGGTCAGCGCGATCTCGTCCCCGTACTTTTCATGATGCTCCTTTGCCAGAGACACGGCCTCGTCATTGAAAAGGGAGGCGTAGGTCATCTGGATGGTGGTCTTGAGGCCGTTTTCATGGGCGCAGCGCTGCTGGGTCTTGAAGATGTCAAGGCTCTCGGTAAGCAGCGCTTTTCGTCCCAGATCCTCGGTCTTGCCGTGCCCCGTTACCTTCTCGGCGTACTCCGGCACCATCTCCGGCCGGTGGATGATGGTCACCGCAAATTGGTCTGTCATTTTTTCTCCTTTCAAAAAAGATCAGTATGAAATACCGGGGACGGCGCGGGTCCAGGAGGAAAGCCGCCCTTGCGTATTTGTCGTTGTGGATATAGTACCACGGCTCCGTCCGTTTTTCAACTTAATTTATCGCTTATCTCTCCTTTAGTTTGCTCTTTATGCAGGCAGGCACACAGCGGCGCGTAAGCGGGCTGTGTGCCTGTTTTTTTTGAGGCGGACGGGTCAGGCAATCGCCCCCGCCGTCTCTCCTGTTAAATTATCCGCCCGATCCCCTCAATCCATTACTTCTCCGGGGTTTTTGGCCGAGTTGGCATCGGACCACATCTTCTCGAACGCGGCCCAGTCCCGTACCGGCAGCAGCGTCCGCCACTTCTCGTACACCGTGACGCCGCCATCCTCCGGGATCTCCAGGCTCATTTCATAATCGTGGGAATTCGTGGCCTCCTGGATCTGCTCATAGTACCAGGCTCTCTCATCCAGGTTGTCGCTCCACTTGATCATGTCGTCAAGCAGTCCCTCCTCGTGGGGCTTACGGCCAAGCACCCGGTTGATGATCGTCATGGCCTCGGCGCGGGTGATATAGCTGTCGGGATGGAATGTACCGTCCGGGTAGCCCTCCACCAGGCCCAGCGCCTGAGCCGCGCCGATATATTTCTCCGCCCAGTGGCCGGAGGTGTCGCTGAAGGAGCCGCTCTGATCCACGTAGTCGAAGAATTTCACCGAGATCTTCACCAGCTCGGCCCTCGTGATGCTGTTGTCGGGGCCAAAGGTGCCGTCGGGATACCCGTTCAATATGCCCATGTTGGTCATTGTGGAAATAGCGTTGTTGAACCACGCTTTCTCCCCCACGTCCGAATACGGATTGGTGGTGCTCCAGTACTGGTTCCTGACCTCGTCGTTCAAAAGGCGGAAGAAGATCGTCGCGACCTCCGCGCGGCTGATGTTGCCCTGCGGCAGCACCAGATGGAGCCCATCCGGGCCGACCGTGGGATAACCGATGATATACGCGAAGTGATCCTTTGTGTTCAGCGCCGGAGGTGTGGGGGGCGTGGGAGGCGTGGGAGGTGCCGCCGTTTTCTCGTCGGTCACAACGACCGTGTTTATCAGGCCGAAGAGCGCGTCAAGGTCGATATCGGCCAGCTCCTCAATATGTCCGGTCTCCGTGTGGTGCTCGTCAGGGGTCACGTTTTGGGTCTGCCGGGGCATGACCCGGATATAGTCGTCCTCGGCCGTGAAGAAATAGTCCGCGTTCTCGTCATGCGTTCCGTACTGGCCGATCCGGCTCTTGACGTTCTCCCCGTAGTGCAGCATTATACTCTTGCCCGTGCCTGTAAACGCGCTGGCGATATTGCTCCAGTCCAGCTCCTCGGCCGTCTGCTCATTGATGGTGATGTACCGGAGGGTCTGATCCACGTCGTTGCCCACTGCGTATTTCACCAGGGTCTGAGACAGCATGCCCAGCTCCGCACGGACCTGGACGCCGTCCTCCTCCGTGAGCTCCTCCGGACTGCCGGAGTCAGAGTCATAGGCGTACCCCGTGGCGTTGGCGTAGATGGCCTGGTCGCCCACCTCGATCTTCACCAGGCTTTCATTGGCCTTATACCCCGACGGGGCGGAGATCTCCTTCAGCCAATAGATGGTGTCGTCGGTATCGCCCGTCCCGTCGGAGTGCGCGGAGGGCCAATTCTCCTTCATCGTGGCGTAACCGGCTTTCCCGCTGTCGGCCTTTGACCGGAACACCAGCATACCGTTGGCGTCCGTGGTGCCGTAGGCCAGCACACCGGTCGAGGTGGTGCTTGTGGCGCTGTCCGCGTGCCCGGCGGTGTCAAAGATGGCAAATACGGCCCCACGGACGTTGTTGCCGTCAGGATCCACCTTATGCACCAGCAGCTCACGCTGCTCGTTGGGGATGAAAAGCACGGTCCCGTATTGGCGCCGGAAGTGGCTGTCGGTAGACAGGAGCTTGATGGCCTGCGTGACGTTGTCAAGCTTCTCTTTGGCGGCCGCCTCGTCCGCGACGCCGCTGAGCACCCGCTTCAAGGCATTGAAGCGCGCGTCGTCGTCCGCGTATGTCCCGGTCAGCCCCAGCTCCTTGAGCACATCCTCCGACAGGAACAGGGACACGAGCCTGAGGTCGCCGTCAGGATCGTTCACCGTATACCTGGTGGCGTCGCCGGGAAGGCTTTGCATGACGCCCTCCAGATGGCCTTTCTCCTCCACCCAGTTCAGATACCAGTCCCGGTCGTCGTCGCTGGCGATCTGAAGGAAGGCCGCGATCGCCGCCGCGTGCTCAAAATCGTCGTAATCACCCACGTTTACCGTATGCCAGCCGTAGGTGTTGGAACCGTACATGGGCAGCCATCCGTCGCTCTCCGTCTTGAGCACCGGCACCACGACCGAGAGGCCGTTACGCAGCTCAGGGGTACTCGCTTTTTGGCTGTCCTCGGTGAAGCTCCCGCTCTGATTGTCAAATATCGCGAAGCTGATCTCCCCCTGGCCCAGCTGCTCCCACCTGGCGATGAAGCTGGCGTAGGCGCCCGTCTCATACTTGTTCACCACCGTCAACGTGACGCTGCCGTTGTCATTTTCGTGGCGCTGCAGCACGATGGGCGGATTGGCCCGGAAGCCGTCGGGAGTCACGGTCTCCTCCAGGATGAAATACTCCTGGGTGTAGTCGGCGAAGATCACGTCCTCGCCAAGGGAGTCGACAATATTGGCATAACCTTCCGCGGTGGACGTGACGGTGGCGAGGACGGTGCCGTCCACCTTCTCGAATTCGTCGGAGGTATGCCAGGTGTTCCCTCCGTTATAAGTCCCGGACGTTGTCGCCTCGTACAGCTTAAACTCGGCGCCCGCCAGCGCCTCGCCGTCCTGATCCACCTTGTGGATGACGTCGGGCAGGGGCTCCATCAGGTTCGTCTTGATAAAAAGGTTGGAATCCGTGTTTCCTCTCTCCAGCCAGAACATCTTCAGCGTGTGGACGGTGCCGTCGGCAAAGGTCGTCTCACCGGTGTTCCATGCCTCGTTCACGCCGGCTGTGTCATACCGGGATTTGAGAGTATCCGAGGTGTAGCCGCGCGATCCATCCTCATGCCACTCGCCGCCGTAGAGGAGGGACATGCCGGGATTCACCGTGCAATTCTCGGTCTGGGTCCCCGCAGCGACCGAGCTGTTGTCCTTCGTCCCGTTCCCAAAAATAGCGTATAAACCAGATTGATTAGTCAGACTGCTTCTCAAAATATTGGCGGGAACATCGTAGTAGTAATACCCGGTTTCGGGATCCAGCGTCATCGGCTGGCCCGGCCAGGTGTTGTTTAAATTTCCGGATCCGGCCCAGACATAGCAGTACGGGGTCGCCCAGTCCGGACGGGCGACAGAGTCAAAGTAGAGGCGCGTCCTGGGAACCGCCTGGCCGAGGGTGGTTCCCTCCATCGTCACAGTCTGTCCGGGCTCTACGTAAAATCCCCTCGTGTTCGTGTTGGAGCTGCCGGAATGGAGTCTCAAATACGTACTGTATTCCCCAACGTCCTCAGCGGAAAGAATACAGGTATACATACCGTCGCTGAGCCGGGTCCACTTCGGGGTAAGCTCTTCATAATAAGACGGGGAAGAAAAGTTGTTGTAGTCGCTCGTCTGCACGGTCAGGCTTTCATCGTACAGGGCCTCGGGGACGAGGATCGTGATCTCGCCGCTGTGGTTGAGGCCGAACTTGTCATTATAGCCCGCCCGGCTGGCCTCGGAGGTGACGACCTCGCCGTTGGAAAAGTCGATCCTGCCGTACCAGGCGTCATGCACGCCGCCCAGATCCAGCACCAGCGCGCCGTCAATGAACACCCACACATCGTCGTCGCCGGCGAACTCGAAGGTCATGGGGGTATCGTCGGTGAGGAGGCCGTCCCCGGGCTGCTGGAACTGGATCTCAAGGCTCATGCCCATGGCGTGGTTCATGACCGCGGAGTCGGCGTCGAGCCCCAGGAAATTTGTGTTCGGCGAGTCGCCGCCCGTCACGGGCGCGGAGGCTCGCTTAAGCACTCCGCTGCTCTCGGTAAACACGGCGGGGTATGTAACACCGTCATAGGTATACCGGAACCCGGGGTTGTTGAAGGGGAAAAACTGTCCCGAGGGGGAGTTGCCGCCGGACACCACGCCCGGGGTGTCGTAGAGGACAAACCTGTTGTTCGCCTCGTCATACCAGGCGTAGTTGTCCGAGCTGGAGTAGTAATAGTAGCCCTGGTCGTCAAGCCGGAAAAGCCCCTTGACATCCTCGTAGGAGGCTTTGCCCTCATGTTCGGTGCTGGGGTCGAAGAGATAGGCCAGAGACTCGTTGGCGTCATCGCCGTCGGTGTCGTCATACGCGGTGTGTGAGCCGCTCAAATCGTTCAGCGCCGGGAACCCGTCGCCGCCCAGCTTGCTTTTTACGATATCGGTCTGATGGTAAGGATCCCCGACCCGGTTATAGTTCCATGAGCCGGCGGCGTTTTCGTAATTATAGCTCACGCCGGGATCGGCATTGGTAATATAGAACTTCAGGTGGTGACCATAGTTGATGCCGCCCTTGGAGACATTGTCCTCGCTGTTTCTGGCGCCGCCATACTTGTCTCCGACCCACGGATCCCCCTCGAGGTATTGCGCCTCGTCCATACCGGGGCCCTTGTCCCTGGGCGCCTCGGAGTCGTCGGTGAGATTATATCCCGTCCAGTAGTCAAACAGATTGAGGGTATAATTCCCAGGCTCCGCCGCGTCAACGTGGTGGTTGGGGAACCTGTCCGCGCCGCTGCCGGAATCGGACGCGTTGATGGGATTGGGAGCCGCTACACTGGATTTTGTCACATTCCATTTGCCGCCGCTCTGGCCGCTCAGCTCGTAGACATAGTCGTCATACTGGATACCGGAGATATCATTCGTCTGCGGTTTGTCTTGACCGGCGTCAAAAATCATTTGCGCCCCGCTGCTGATATCGGCCGGCACATAGCAGCCATAGATCTGGTTCTCCTTATCCACCAGCATCATCTTAACGCCGGGCCAAGTGGTATTCACCCCATTGTCTCCGGTATTAAACAGATGAATATACACATCCGCCCAGTTCTGGTTGTTCCTGAAGAAAATTACCTTGCCCTTGCCGGCCTGAGCCGCATTTGCCGTGGTGATCACCCCCAGATTGCCCAGAAGCGATACGACCATGAGAAATGCCATCAAAAATGCCAATGGTTTTCTGATTGTTTTCATGTTCTGCCTCCATTCAAAAAAATTATTTATATTTATATGTAAAACCGGCCGCCATAATGGCGGCTCGTTTTTTTGACCGTCGTCTCTTTTTTTAATATAGATGTATCGCGAAAAAATTAGTATATGTCCTAATCGGATTTTTGAATCATTTTATCACGTTTAAATTGGGAATACAATACCTTTGAGAGAAAGAGGTGAAAAAAATATGGATCTCGACTATGCAACGATCGGAATGAGGATCCGCCGTTTTCGAAAAGAGCGTGGGCTTACCCAGCAGAGTCTGGCAGAGCTTTCCGATCAGGAGCCCTCCAATATATCACATATAGAACGAGGCGCGACAAAGCTGAGCCTACATACGCTTGTCAACATAGCAAACGCTCTTGGCGTGACGACGGACGATATACTTTGTGACAGCCTGACCTCCGCCTCCGCCATCTATGAGCGGGATATGGGCATACTGCTGGCTGACTGCAATCACAGTGAAATGATGATCATTACAGAGACGTTACGGTCGCTGAAGGAAAATTTGAGGAAAGCATCGGCAAACAGATAGGTTATTACTCCGGCGATCAAATTATCGCCGGTGTAATTTGGCCGGGTTTTGCGGTTGCCGCGTTGCGGCGAGCAAAACGGCCTTTTGATTTTTTATTAAATCGGCATTATTTATAATGTATAATATAATGCCGTTTTAAAAATAAATGAAAACCATCCGCCTCCCCGTCCAACGCGGGGACGCGCCGAGAAACGGGACCACGGCAAAAACAGGGGTTTGTGCTGTGGTCCCGTTTTTATATGTTATAACATATAATAAGTGATCGGTCTGAGGCGCGGCGTGGGAAAATCGTGTAAAAAACACGTTGCGCTCAATGGCATAAATGTGGTATAATAACCGTAAAGCGGTTATTATATTTGATTTCATGCCGTTTCGCTCCCGCCCGGTGGGCGGAACCGCGAAACATGGCGAATATACCATCCCCGCTTCGCGGGTATGGTATAATA
>CANQBC010000018.1 GCA_947589225.1 uncultured Oscillospiraceae bacterium
GCGGAGAGCGTACAGTACGCCGAGAAGGACAACCTCGTCCTTCTCGTCATGTCCTCCCCCGAGATTGCGGACGCAGTTATCGCCGCGTTCAACGGGTGATGATAAATATCAATATCAATTTTTAAGGAGAAGTGACAATGAAAAAGGCAATCGCGTTTACACTGGCCCTTGTGCTGATTCTGGCTCTGGCCGCCTGCGGCAAGGGCGGGGAGCAGGTCGGTAACGCCTCCAACCTCACCGACGAGGAGCTGGTGGACAAGCTCTCCGCCATCTGCGACGGCAAGACCGGCGAAATGCCGGTGGAGACAACGTCCTTTGCCGCCCTTTCCGAGGACGGCTTTGAGACCGACGGGCTTTTTAAGAACTGGTTCAACAACATGGACGTCCCCGAGGGCGCGAAGATCGCCGTCAACCAGCCTATGATGGGCCAGGCCCACGTGGTTTTGCTGATCCAGCCCGGCGAGGGCCAGACTGCGGACGAGCTGAAGGCGGAGCTGGACAAGAACGCCAACCCCAACTGGATGATCTGCATGACCGCCGACTCCGTAGCCTCCGCCGTGAAGGATGGGCTGGTGCTCTTCGTGATGACCTCCAAGGCCGAATTGGGCCTGGACGCCCAGAGCTTCATCGACGCCTTCAACGCGTAAAAACATAATAACCCCGTTGGGAGGCCCGGTAGGAGCCTCCCAACGCCGTAAGTAAGGAGAAACGCCTATGCTTTTTTCGGGAGCCACATTCCTATACGCGTTTTTGCCGGTCATCCTCCTGTTCTACTTCATAGCGCCCGGGGTAAAGGCGAAAAACTACGTCCTTCTTCTGGGCAGTCTCGTCTTTTACTTTTTTGGGGAGCCCGTCTATGTGCTGCTACTCATTTTCTCCTCCCTCTCCGACTGGCTGCACAGCATATACATTGAAAAACACCGGGGGGAGAAGGGAGCGAAGATCGCGCTCATATCCTCCATCGTCATTAACCTCGGCATGCTAGGCTTTTTCAAGTATACGGACTTCCTCATCGGGACGGTGAACGCCGTCCTGGGCACGGCCATCCCCAAGACCGGGGTTCCCCTGCCCATCGGCATCAGCTTCTTCACCTTCCAGACCATGAGCTACACCATCGACGTCTACCGGGGGCGCGCCCACGCGCAAAAGGATCTTGGCACTATGGCGACCTTTGTTTGCCTCTTCCCGCAGCTCATCGCCGGTCCCATCGTGCGCTATGTGGACGTGGCGGCGGAGCTGGAGGATCGGCGCCACACCCTGGAGGGAGCTGCCCTGGGCATCCGGCGCTTTGCCTTCGGCATGGGCAAGAAGGTGCTTATCGCCAACGTCATGGGGGAGCTGACCCAGATCTTCCGGGACTCCGGGGATAAGTCGGTGCTCTTCTACTGGCTCTACGCCGTGGCCTACGCGCTGCAAATCTACTTTGACTTCTCCGGCTACTCGGATATGGCCATCGGATTGGGGGCCATATTCGGGTTTAAGTTCCCGGAGAACTTCAACTACCCCTACATCTCCAAGTCCATCACCGAGTTCTGGCGGCGCTGGCACATGACCCTGGGCGGTTGGTTCCGGGACTATGTGTACATCCCCCTGGGGGGCAACCGCACCACCAAATGGAAGTGGCTGCGCAATATCGCCGTGGTGTGGATCCTCACGGGCCTGTGGCACGGGGCGGAGTGGAATTTCGTTCTGTGGGGCGTGCTCTTTGGGGTGCTGCTCATTGTGGAAAAGCTCTGGCTGGGCAAGCTCCTGGAGAAGCTTCCCGGCTTTGTGAACCACGTCTACGTCCTCTTTGTGGTGGTGCTGAGCTTTGTGGTGTTCAACGCCGCGGGCCTCAGGGGCGTGGTATCCGACATCGGCGGACTCTTCGGCGCGGGCGGCATCCCGCTCGTGTCCACTGAAGCCGTGTACTACCTGAGAAGCTACGCTGTGGCTATCATTATCGCGATCATCGGCGCCACACCCATCCCCAAGCTGCTTTACAACAAGCTGACGGAGGCGCCCAAGGTTGTACTTGAGCCTTTGGCAACAGGGGTACTACTGGTGCTCAGCACCGCGCTCATCATAAACGGGTCCTTCAATCCGTTTTTGTATTTCCGGTTTTAAGGAGGGACGGACATGAAAAAAGCGAAATATATTCTCACCGTGGCCGTGTTCGTCTGTCTCATCCTTGGCCTTGCCGTCTGGCAGGCGGTTCTCCCCGACAGGGAGAAGAGCTACACCGAGCGGCGCGAGCTGGCCCAGGCCCCGGAGATCACCGTCAAGTCCCTTTTCAACCGGGAGTTTTCCGACAAGCTGGAGAGCTACCTTCTCGACCAGTTCCCCATGCGTGAGGGTTTCAGAAAGCTCAATTCCCTCTTCCGCTTCGACGTCCTCCGGCAGCTTGACACCAACGGCATTTTCCTGGAGGACGGCGTGGTCTACAAGGCCGAGACGGTCACGAACGAGGAGCAGATCCGCTACGCGGCCCAGCTTTACAACGCCGTTGCGGACGCCTGGCTCAGTGAGTGCAACGTCTATTACACGGTTGTACCCGACAAGAGCTGGTTTGTACGGGATGAGGGCTACCCGGTTCTCGACTATGACACGCTCTTTGAAATCATGGAGGAGGACGTCACCCGGGCGCGGTACATCGATATCAAAGACACCCTTTCCATCGACAAGTACTACCGCACGGACACCCACTGGAAGCAGCCCGACCTCTTTGACACCGTTCAGAAGCTCGGCGACGCCATGGGCGTGGGAGAATACCTGACGCCCCGCGGCGAGTACACCGAACACACCCTCTCCCCTTTCTACGGCGTCTACATGCAGCAGGCGGCGGTACCCATGGAGGGCGACGAGCTTGTGTATCTGACGAGCGAGGCTACCGACTCCGCCGTCGTCTCCGGCCCCATGTACAAGTACGGCACGGTCTACCCCACCGAACTTTTTGAGGGCATGGACGGGTACGATGTATTTCTCGGCGGCACACAGCCTATAATTGAAATAAATTGCCCCGACGCCAAAACCGACCGGGAACTCTACATCTTCCGCGACTCCTTCGGCTCGTCCCTCGCGCCCCTTTTCACCGGGGCGTACGCAAAGATAACGGTCATCGACCTTCGGTACGTGACCACAGCCTACCTTCCCAACTATGTGACCTTCACGCCGGGGTCGGACGTCCTCTTCGTCAACTCCACCCTGGTGCTGAACACCGCCATGATCATGAGGTGATTTCAATGAAAAGCTCCGAGCTCTCCCGCGCGCTCCCGGCGCTCGCGCTGTCCGTCCTTCTTGTCCTCTCCCTTCTCTCCGGTTGTAACGGCACGACCCCGCCGGACGCCGATGACGGAGGAGAGGCCGTCATCGGCACGCCCACCCTCCCGCCCGAGGACGAGGGGCCCGACCCCGGGCAGCTCGCCACCGACGCCCTTGAGAAGGCTCGGGACGATATAGGCGCATGGCTTGACGCTTCCCCCCTCTCCACCCTCGCCGGCATCTTCGGCGGGGACGCTGCGGCAGCCGACCTCTCCATCGGCCTTCCCGACGTGGAGGGGAACGTGGCGAGCACCTTTACAGGCTCCTTGACCGTGGACATAAAGGCCGACTCCGCCCTGATGGACGGCACGATGACCTTTTCCGGATCTGAGGACGGCGACGGGATCCCCCTGAAGCTCTGGTATAGCCCGGATTTTCTGGGGCTATCCTCCCAGCTTTTCGGAAACGACACCTTCTATGGCCTCGCACCCCATGACATGGCCTCACAGCTTGAGGGCACGGACTTTGCGGAACTCTTCTCCCTGGATCTGAATTCCGTGGCGGAGATGGACGAATACCTTGAGACCATCCCCTCCGGCCTTTCCATATACCGGGCCGGCTTCCTGGACGGCGCGGCCAGCACCCTGGAGGGGCTTCTGAAAGACCGGGAGCTTCAGCTGGAAGAGGCTCCTTTTGAGTACGGCGGCAGGGAGATGAATGGCTATAAGATTACCGCCCACCTGTCATCCGAGGAGACGGCGGATCTCATCGAGGACTTCGCTACCATGCTGCCGCAGGCCGCGCTGCGCTGTGGCGTCCCCTCCGTGGACGAGAATGTCCTGACATTGGGAGACGAGCTGGATGCCATGCGCGGCGATACTGAGTCCTCCCGGATTGTATTCTCCGTGGCCGAGGAAAAGCTATACCACATAAGCCTTGACATGGCCCGCCCTTCGGATATAAACCGCGTGGAGCTGGGGCTTTACGGCGACAACGGCAGCACTATCAATCTGTTTATCCCGCAGCTCCTGAGCTTTAAGCTGGACTTTTCCGACGGCGTCTCGATGGACGCCTCCACCATGTCCGTCTACCCCGTCACCACGACCCTTCGCTGGGGCGCGGACGGATCCTTTGATTTCATCACCTACAGCACCGACATCACCGACCTGTGCCTGGAGGGCGCCGTGACCGCCTCGGAGGGCTCCCTATCCTATGAGGGCATCTGGTACTCCGGCGAACGGGGCGACCGCAACCCCCTGTCCTTCACGCTCACCCCGGGAGGCACCGTGACCGCTCCCACGGAGGAAAAAAACGTGGGTAAGCTGACGAAATCGGAGCTCTCCGCCCTGGCTATGAAGCTCATCCTGGGACTCGGGCAGAAATAAGCGGCTTTTCCAAGCCGGGAGAGGGACTGCCCTTCTTCCGGTTTTTGTTGACATCGTAAGAAATTGGAGTATAATCAAAGTAGTCAAATAAAGGAGTGATCACATGAAAGGCTCAAGCCATAGGATCCTCGTTGTTCTTCTCGCCCTTGCGCTGGCGCTCTCCCTTGCCGCCTGCGAGAAGGATACGGCCCCCGACGGCGGCCGAGACGCCGAGGGCCTTGCGGATCTGGATGACATGCCATCCCCCACCGACGACCCGGCTGGTTTTCTCTCGTACAACGCCGCGAACACAGAAGCCCTGCTCTCGGAGCGCTACGCCGGTTCCCCCCTTGTCGCGATAGCGAAGGCCGCCGCGCCCTCGGGAAGGTTCGACCTCCGGATCGATCCGGAGGATGGCTCCGACGAGGCACTCGAAGGCTCGCTCGAATACGATCTGGAAACGAAGGAGCTTCGTCTTGACGCCTCCCTCGCTTCCGGGAAAACCTCTTTTTCCGCGTCGGCTTACATAGACCCGGACTTCATCGGAGTATCCTCCGAGCAGCTTTTCGGCGACGACATCTTCTACGGCTTCACCCCCTATGACCTGTACGGCCAGGTGAGCGGAAGCGCGTTCGCAAGCTATATGGACAGCGAGACCGTAGAAGCCCTTCACATTCTGGACTCCATGCTGGAGGAGCTTCAAAAAATCGAAATACCGGACAGAGACACCCTGAAAGGTCAGTATGAGGACAGTCTCCGGGAATATATCGACGCCGTGGATCTGACCGGGAGAAAAACCACAGTGGAGCTGGACGGCAAAAGCCTTGAGGGATACTCCATCACCGCCGACATGGACAGCGAGGCCATGGCGGATATAATGGAGCTCTATTATGAGGCGGCTGTCTCCGCCCCTGTTATGGAGGCGCTGTCGAACATCGCCGCGGCCTACGGAGAGGAGCTGGATCCCGATGCTATGAGGGCGGAGCTCGACAAATCTGTGGACGCCATCCGCGAGTCCGGCGTGCGCGCCCGCGTGGAGTTTGTCAACGCGGGCGGATACCTCGCTGGCCTCTCCGTCTCCGTCACGGATTCGGAGGGCGAAGAGCTGCGGGCAACCGCCGATCTACTGTCCGGCGATATGATCTCCGGGGAGATCGCCTTCGGCGGACAGACGGTGAGATTCATAAGCTCCGTCTCCTCCGACGGGGACGGCTACGACCACACCCTAACCCTGACCGGTCAGGACGGCGACGCCGTCAGGCTCATCACCGAGTGGGCAGACGACGTTCTGCAGATGAGATTTGAGGGCCCGGAGCAGGAGTATATGGGCCTGCGCGCCCACCTCACCGCCGATAAGGAGGGCTTCACACTCTCCAACATCCTCCTGAATGAAAACAACGTGAGCACCTCCCTCCCCGTCAGCGTCACCTACACCCCCAACACCACGGTGGAAGCCCCCGGGGAAACGGTGAACCTGTTCGACCTTACCGAGGATGAGATTGGCGCCATAGCCCTTCACGTGATGATGGCGCTGTCCTCCTTCGGGGAATAACGGCATAATTCTTCACCCGCGCAGAGCGCGCCTCGATAAAAGACAAGGGCAAGATCCGACGTACATGCCGCCGGATCTTGCATTTTACATTTTTTCGCGCCCGCGGACGCGAATTTCTTCGAAGCTTTGTCTACGATCTGAAAGACCGCCCTCAGGGCGGTCCTTTTTATGTCCAGAATAGCTCGTCCAGCGTCTTTCCCAGAGTCTTGCAGATGGCGATGCACAGGTTGACGGTGGGGTTGTAGTCGCCGTTTTCGATGGCGTTGATGGTCTGCCGGGAGACGCCCACTCTGTCCGCCAGGGCCTGCTGGCTCAGGTCCAGGGCGGCGCGGGCGGCCTTGAGGCGGAGATTTTTCATTCGCCGCGCCTCCGCTCAAGGAGCAGCTTCACAAGCATACTCACAAAGACACTGAGGGCCAAAAGGGCAAAGCCGAAATAGATCCAGCAGTAACCGAGCTTTCCATCCACCACGGCCCCCTCCTCGTCCAGGCGATCAAAAGCAAGACTGACCTGCGTCACGCCGACAATGCCCATGCTTGCCAGCACCGCTCCCCTGCTTCCGTTGATGGAGACGTAGGCGTCCTTCACGATACAATAGACCGCCATGACCGTGCCGCCGCAACAGATCATCAGGATCGGCGCCTCCCCGGCGGCCATCACCGGCCGATCCAGGGCGGTCTCCGCCAGAAAGATGGCGAAGCCCACCACCAGCATCATGCAAAAGCCCCACTGGAACGCCTTCCCCCGGATCGCGACCTGCCGCTCGTCATACTGCCCGTTGCCTGCTTTACTCTTGCGGTCATAAGAACCCCAGTAGACGATGGCCGAGAATCCTCCCACAAGAACTATGATCGTCAAAGCGAATATCCACTGCATAAGCTGAGATTCTCCTTTTTATGTTTTCTTCACTGTAGCATTTTTGCGATAGTTTATCAAGTATATTTTACAGAATATCTGAAAAATTTTCCCCTCCCGCCGGGAGGGGAAAATTTCATCTCACGAAGTTGGTGTTGATCTTCTGCTGTCTTTCGGGGGGCTGAATGCCGGCCTTTTTCCCGGCCTCAATACACTTTAAGAGCCAGGCCATATTCTCCCCCAAAAGGCGCATGGTCTGAAGGCCCTCCAGATCCTGGGCGACCTCCTCAGGGCTGTTGCCGTGGACCATGGGCCAGTACTGGCTGGTGGGGATGGGCATACCTGTGATATAAAAGTATTTGTTGAGCTGATCGAGGGCGGCGGTTGTGCCTCCGCGCCGGGCCGAAACTACGGCGGCGCCGGGCTTTGAGCGGAGCTTCGATCCGGCGGAATAGAACACCCGATCCATGAAGCACGTCATAGCCCCGCCGGCGGCGGCGTAGTGGACGGGTGAGCCGAACACGAACCCGTCATAGTCGTCGATGAGGTCGATGAACGCGGTGACCGTGTCCCCGCCGAATACGCAGCGGTTCTGGCCGCTCCGGTGGCAGCCGCCGCAGCCGATACACCCGGCGACGGGCTTGTTGCCGATCCAGAAAACATCCGTGGAGACGCCGGCGGCGTTGAGCCCTTTCGCGACCTCGCAAAGAGCCGTATAGGTACACCCCTTCTCGTGGGGGCTTCCATTTACAAGAAAAACCTTCATTTAAATATCACCTCTGAAAAAAATATGGGAATTCAGCGCTCAAAGGCCGCGACCACGTCCTGAAGGGTCTTGACGATCTCAAGATGCTGGGGGCAGGCCCCTTCACACTGGCGGCACTGAAGGCAGTCGGAAGCCTTGGCGTGGGTCTGGGTGAATTCCCCATACTGTTCCCCGGAAGGGTCGTGCCATGTCCTGAGCATTTTTGCTTTCATGTGGGCGTTATAGAGGGCGAAAAGGTCGGGGATCTCGATGCCCATGGGGCAGCCCTCGGTGCAGTAGCGGCAGGCGGTACAGGGCACGGCGGTGTAGTTGTTGATGATGTCCGCGCATTTAAAGAGCATTGCCCGCTCATCGTCTGTCAGGGGCTTGAAATCGGACATAAAGCCGGTGTTGTCCTCAAGCTGCTCTATGCTGCTCATACCGGAGAGCACCACATGTACCTCCGGCAGGCTCGCGGCAAAGCGGACGGCCCAGGAGGCGACGGAGGCGTCTGGGTCGGCGGCCTTGAGAAGCTTTTCCCCTTCCGCCGGCAGCTGGGCCAAGGCGCCGCCCTTGACAGGCTCCATGATGATGACCTTTTTGCCGTGGCGGACGGCCGTCTCATAGCACAGGCGCGACTGGACGCGCTCGGATTCCCAGTCCAGATAGTTGATTTGAAGCTGTACAAACTCCTCCTCCGGATGGTCGGTGAGGATCTTATCCAAAACATCCGCCTTGTCGTGGAAAGAGAAGCCCATGTGGCGGATCTTTCCCTCCGCCTTCAACCGCCGCTGGAAGCCAAAGGAGTCAAACTTCTCCGCGGTATCGATGTTGCCGCTATTGAGATTATGCAGAAGATAATAATCAAAGAACTCCACGCCGCACTTTTTTCGTTGCTCTTCAAATATCCGCTCCTGATCGTCCTTCTCCTTACACATAGAGACAGGAAGCTTTGTCGTCAGGGTAAAGGCGTCACGTGGGTGGCGCTTTACAAGCGCCTCGCGGACGGCGATCTCGCTCTGATGGTCGTGGTACATCCATGCGGTATCAAAATATGTATAGCCCCGATCCAGGAAGGTGTCCACCATTTGACACATCTGAGGCATGTCGATGCTCTTCTGGTCGGTGGGATCTAACGTGGGAAGCCGCATAAGGCCAAATCCTAATTTCTTCATTTTTGCTTCCTCCAAAAAGTGTATTAGAGTTATTATAGTAATTTTGAGGAAAAAAAGCAAGTCCGAACAGTCAGATTCGCAAAAAACGCAATAATTTTGTGACGATTTTTGAAAATTTTCACTTACATTTGGGAAAAATTTATGTTATAATCTATGTATAAGGAGTTGAAAGACATCAATCGGTCGGAAATTTGGGAGAGTGCGGTTATGTTTGACACGGGGGCATACATTATATACGGTGGGGAGGGAGTCTGTGTCGTCGAGGACATAGGCTGTCCCAATGTGTCCGGTGCGAATAAGGACAGGCTTTACTACACCCTGTCGCCGCTTTACAGAACGGGGAAGGTTTTCGCGCCCGTGGACACACCTGTTTTCATGCGCCCGGTCATCTCCCGCGAGGAGGCCATCGACCTCATCCGCTCGATTCCGGCGGTAACCGGTGAGCTCTATGAGAGCATGAATCTGCGCTTTCTCACCGAGCACTATCAGAAGGCCATCCAGCAATACGAGTGCATCGGCCTTGTGAAGCTCATCAAGGACGTGGTGGAAAAGCGCCGCTACGCCGCTGAGCGCGGCAAGAAACTGGGCCAGATAGATGAGCGCTATATGAAGCGTGCCGAGGATATGCTCTACGGGGAGCTTGCCGTGGCCCTGAACATCGACCGCAGCGAGGTGGACGGCTATGTGAAAAACGCTCTTGCCACCATAGAAGCCGGCGGGGAGTTTAACGGATAACTTAAAAAAGTGGAAAGCACCGCAGGAATGCGGTGCTTTTTTTGTGCCGGATCTCGCCAAAGGCGGGGCTATCTTGTGAGAAGGTAGACCCAGATCGCCGGGATCTCCCGGAGAAAATAGTTGAGCTCCAAAATGGGGTACCCCGTAAACGCGGCGCGGGCGGTGACGGTCTGATACCCAAGATCCCCGGCCATCAGCCTGGCGCGGGCTATGTGGTAGCCGGCGGTGATAATGGCGACGGGCTCATTTTCAGCGCCGAGCTCACGGAGCTTTTCCCTGGAAAAAGACAGATTTTCCTCGGTACTGGTGGACTTGTCCTCCAGGATGAGGCGCTCCGGCGTCACACCGTGTTGAGTGAGCCAATTAACCATACACTGTGCCTCGGAGATGTCCTCGCCCGGTCCCTGTCCGCCGGAGAGAATGAGTGCGGCGTCCGGGTTTTCGCGGGCGAAGGCCAGCGCGGCCTCCAGGCGGGCGCGGAGGGCCCTGGACGGGACGGCGCCGTTGACGCCGGCTCCCAGCACAATGGCGTAACGCTCCCCGCTTTCCCCCGCCCCGGCTGCAACACACTCGGAGATGACAACGGCCTCGGTGACAGACGCGGCCAGTAGTCCGATAATAATAAGATAAATCAAAACTTTTTTCAGACTCAACGCTGCTTTTTCATGCTTTTTTGAGAGGATTTTCAATCCCATGAAGCACAGTATCAGCGCCGCCAGCGCGGCGAGGCACAGCCCCAAAAAACCGTAGCCCATCAGCGCGAAGCGGAAAAACACCGCAAGCGCAAGGCACACGGTCACCGAAATAAGGTACCCCGCATATTTTTTCATTCAGACGCCTCCTCCCAGGCCGCGTATAGCTCTTCAAGCTTCTCCGAAAGCTCCCGATGCTCCTCGGTCAGCTCCATGAGCCGCTGATAGTCCGTGGACGCAGCCTCCTGATTTGATTCATTCTCCGCGACCTTTTTTTCGATCTGCGCGATCTCACGCTCTATCCTTGCCGCCGATTTGTCCCTTTCGACAGGGGACTTTTTCTGCTCCTTTTTGGGCTTTTCCGTCCTGGGCGCGGTAGTCTGGGCAAGCTGCCTCTGCCGTTCAAGGTAGGCCATGTATTCCTCATACCCCATACGGTAGTCCCGAAGCTCTCCATTTGCCATGGCCCATATGCGAGTGGCGAAGCGGCTTATGAACCAGCGGTCATGGGAGACAAACAGCAGCGCCTCGGTGTAGTCGGACAGCGCCTCCTCGATCCACTCCCGGCTGGCAGCATCCAAGTGATTGGTGGGCTCGTCCAGGATGAGCAAATTAATGTCAGACTTCATCAGCATACAGAGCTTCAGACGACTGCGCTCCCCGCCCGAGAGGTCGGAGACGCAGGTGAACACGCTCTCCCCCCGAAAGAGAAACGCCGCGAGGCGATCCCGGGCCTCCTGCTGGGTGCATTTGGCCTCGGCCATCATGGTCTCGAGCACCGTCAGGTTTTCATCCGCGAATGTGACGGTCTGGGGCAGATAGGCCGCCCTGACGGCGGGGCCAAGGCGGATAAATCCCGTGTCCGCGGCCTCCTCACCCATGATCATTTTCACCAGTGTGGACTTTCCCGTTCCGTTGTCCCCTATGAGGGCGATGGATTCGTGAGGCTCGATAAGCAATTCCGTCTCCTTCAGGATCCGCTTGTTGCCAAAGGCTTTCGTAACGCCCCTTGCCACCAGCACCTCGTCGCCGCGAAACTCCGTCTCACCAAAGCGGGACTTCATCCTGGCCTCCTGCTTCGGGCGGTCGGTGGTGCGCAGCTTTTCGATCCTCTTCTCCATGGAGAAGGCCCGCTTGTGGAGCTTGTCGGCGCCCATGAAGGCCCACAGGTGCAAATCGTCCGCCGCGCGCTGGAGCTGGGCGATCTTGGCCTCCTGCTTTTCATACTGCCTGAGTTTTTCCTCATACCGGCGCTGCTTCTCCACAAGGTAAAAGCTGTAATTTCCACTGTAAAATTCCGGCATACCGTCCACGATCTCGATGATTCGGCTGACGGTTTTATCGAGGAAGTACCGGTCGTGGGAGATGGTCAGAACAGTGCCCTTGAATCTTCCGATATAGTCTTCCAACCACTCCGACGCGGACATATCCAGGTGATTCGTGGGCTCGTCAAGCAAAAGAATATCTGTGTCCTCCAGAATGAGTCGGGCAAGATTAAGGCGGGTCTTTTCTCCGCCGGAAAGCTGCGCGTACTCCTGCTCCCGCTGCCTTTCGGGGATGCCCAGGCCGTTTGCCACGATGTCCCGGAAGCGCTCCAGCTCATACCCGCCAAGGCGCAGAAATTCCGCTGACAATCTGTCATAAGCCCTCAGCGTGTCCCCGGAGTCATCGCCGGCGGCCATTTTCTCCGCCAGTCTGTCCATGTCCTCCCCCATACGCTCGATCCGCCGCTGGGCCTGACGGAGCACATCCTCGCCAGTGTACCCGTTCGGATAGACGGGGAGCTGGCTCAGTACCCCCACACGCTTGCCGGGGGCGGTGACAACAACACCCTCGTCGGAGGTCAGGTCTCCGGAGATTATGCGGAAAAGGGTCGTCTTACCCGCGCCGTTGCGGCCGAGGATACCCACATGCTCGCCGGTATTAATATCAAAGGTGACACCTTTTAAGATGTCGTTGCCTTTTTCAAAGGCGATCCTGATTTTTTGAACTGACAGGTCTATCATAAAACACCAAATCCAACATATATAGAACATATAGAAAAAGGCCGTCCAACGGGCGGCCTTTTTTTATTTTACCGAAATTATTCCTCGGGCTCCAGATCCTCGTCGTCGTACTCCTCGTAGTCGTCATCGTCGTCAGAATCGTCCTCTTCCTCGACCTCGGTAAGGTCAAGCTCGAGAGTCTCGCCGCACTCGGGGCACTGGATGACGCCCTGCTCAAGGTCGCCCTCCTCAAGCACCAGCTCGGCGCCGCACGCTGGGCATTCCACCTCATACTCATAGTTCTCTTCTTCATCGTCATGATGATGGCCACAGCAACACTCGTCGTCCTCGTCACCATAGACGACGCTCTCCACGTCCTCAAGGTCGTCGGAGACCGCGTCAAGACCGTCGTTCAGCTCCTCGATGGCGCCCTGAATGTCCTCCTGTCCGAGAGCCAGATCCTCAAGGACATCCGTAATGGCGGCGAGAACTTTTCCCTCGCCCTTCTCGGTGTCCAAACCCATGCCCTCCATCAGGCCCTTGATATAAGCTACTTTCTCAGCAGGTGTCATAATAGATCCTCCCTTTCGAAATCAACCGTTGTGTAGGAATTCATGTTCCGCGAAATAACCGCTTCTCCGGGGCCCCCGCGCGATCATGATCGCGTGGGGAGAGGAGGAGCGAACACACCGCGCCTGAACCGCGAGGCCGGCGCGTAAGCGTTGGCCGAGCGGCGAGATAAGCGCGTTCCGCGACGACGTCAGCCCTTGGCGCGCTCAAGATACTCGCCGGTGCGGGTATCGATGCGGATCTTGTCGCCCACATTGATGAAGAGGGGCACCTTGATCTCGGCGCCGGTCTCAAGTGTGGCGGGCTTGAGGGTGTTGGTGGCTGTGTTGCCGGCAAAACCGGGATCGGTGTCTACGACCTCAAGCTCAACGAAGTTGGGGGGATCCACGGAAAAAACGTCGCCCTTATAGGAGCTGATGACGCAGATCATATTTTCCTTCACGAAGCGGAAATTATCCCCCAGCTTGGAGCCGGAAACAGGCTCCTGCTCGTAGGTCTCGGGATCCATAAAGTAATAGAGATCGCCGTCCTGATAGAGGTACTCGGCCTCCTTGCGCTCCACGAACGCCTCCTCAAACTTGGCGGTGGGGTTGAAGGAAGTCTCGGTGACGGCGCCGGTGATGAGGTTCTTCATCTTGGTGCGCACAAACGCGGCGCCCTTGCCGGGCTTGACGTGCTGGAACTCAACGACCACGACGGGCTTTCCCTCGTACTCAAAGGTTTTTCCGTTTCTGAAATCGCTGGCGGTTATTGTTGCCATGTTTTTATCCTCCCGTAGAGTAGTATTCGTAAAAATCAGCGACTTAAATGAATCTGATTCATTCTACATCATATTCTCTCTTTTTGCAAGAGAAAAACTTCCAAACATCTAAAAAATCTGTTATTTGTAATTATTCACAGAAAACAAGAAGCTCCTTTGGAAGATCGGTGAGGTCAAAGCAGCCGTTTTCCCGAATAAGCACCACGTCCTCAATACGGACGCCAAATCTTCCGGGCAGATATATGCCCGGCTCCATGGAGATTACATCGCCGACTTGCAGCACGTTTTCGCTCTTGGGCGAACAGTTGGGGTACTCGTGGATGTCAATGCCCACGCCGTGGGAGAGGCTGTGGGAAAAATATTCCCCGTACCCGGCGTCCGTGATGACCTTGCGGGCCACACCGTCAAGCTCACGGCCCGTCATACCGGCCCTCGCGGCCCGAATTGCCTCAAGCTGGGAGGCGAGGACGGTGTTGTATACCTTCTCCATCTCCGCCGTGGGCGCGCCAATGGCCACAGTGCGGGTTGTGTCGGAGCAGTAGCCCTTATAGAGGGCGCCGAAATCCATGGTCAGAAATCCCCGCTGGAGCTTCACATCCCTGGGTTTGCCGTGGGGGACGCTGGAGAGGCTGCCGGAAACCACAATGGGATTGAAGGATTTGTCCTGAGCGCCCAATTTCAACATCTGGCAGGTAAGCTCGGCGGCCAGCTCTTTCTCGGTGATATCGGGTGTGATAAGCTTGAGGGTATTGTTGAACGCCTTTTCGGCGATGCGCTGGGCGGCAACCAGTATTTCCATCTCCTCGTCGCTCTTGACGGCGCGAAGATCCCGTAGGATATTCTGTCCTGCGACAAATTCAGGCTCCAGCTTGCTCTGAAGGGAGACGTACTGGGCGTAGCTCAGGGAGCCCTCCTCAACAGCCAGCCGTGTGACGTTGTGCTCCTTAAAATACTCGTTCATCAGCTCATAGACGGGCTTGTCGTTGGAGCGGACGACCTCCACCTCGGTAATGCTCCTGCTGGCTTCTTCAAAATACCTCGCGTCTATAAAAAGCGCCGCGTGGCCGTCACCGCATATAAGAAGCTCTCCGGCGGAGGAGGCAAAGCCGGTGGCATAGTAGCGGTTCTGGTCTGAGGTGACGAATATGGCATCGGCACCGCTTGCCGCCACGGCGGCGGATATCTTTTTGATGTTGTTCATGGGAATGCACTCCTTTAATTAAGAAATTCAGTTCTTATTTCCTTTTCTCATGCCGGAAGGGCAGCTCAAAGAAATATCGAACGGCAAGAAAGAAATTTGTAAATTTAATGGGCTCAACCAAAAACATATGTACGCCGGCGAGATTCGCGGCTATGGTGTCGGTGTAGATCTGGTCCCCCGCCAGCGCGGCGTTTTCGGGGGATGTATATGTCCGCGCCAGCGCCTGACGCACGCCCCGCGGGCTGGGCTTGCCCGCCCGCTTTATGTAGGGGACGCCGAGAAGAGAGGCGAATATCTCCGGCCGTTCCCCTTTGTTGTTGGATACAATGTAAAGTCGTATGCCGGCTTTTTTAAGGCTCTCCGCCCACTCAAGCACCGGTTTTTCCAAGGTCAGCGTTTTGTACGGCGCGATGGTGTTGTCCACGTCGAGGATCAAAAGCTTGACTTCAAGTTGACGCAACACCGCCGGGGTTATCATTGTGACATCCCTGAATATTCTCTCGGGTATGAAGGAAAAGCTCATAATCGCCATCCTCGCGCATAAAGTTTTGTATCCGGGCATGTCCCGCGTATACGCCGTAAAGTCTACGGCTTTATGGTATAATCGCCATGTTTTTCGGTTCCCGGCGCAAGCCGGGGAGAAAAACGGCTTGAAATAAATATAATATCCGTCTACATGGATATTATATCACAGATTTGGGGAATTGTATATGGATGAATTGAAAATTTATCTTGCCTCCCCGCCGGAGCTTGCCGCCGAGGCCGCTCTTTACGGCCCGGTCTCCGCAATGTCATACCGTGTTGGGCGGGATCTGCGGCTGTACAGGGCCGGATCCGGCGGCGCTCATGTGGATCTGATGGACGTGGACGCCTCATCCTTTCAGGGCTGGGGGCCACACGAAGCGCTTGTGTCCGCCCTTACGCGCGAATGCCGCCGGATGGGTTGCCGTGGCATCGTCCTGGATCTGCCCCGTCCCAACGCGCGTCTGTGCGCCTTCTGCGCCCTGCTGGACGGAGCCGCCCACAGGCAGGGGCTTCGCCTGTACCTTTCCGAAAGATACGCCCGCTGCGCCACCCACTCCATTATCCTCACACCGGCGCAAAACACCTCCGGCACATATTCAGACCGCCTTGAGAAGCTTATCTCCCATTACGGCCCTGAGCGCGTGGCGCTTGAGGCCGAGCGGGTCTACACCGACTATCCGCTCCCCTGCCGCACCGGTCGGGGAAGCGTCGTCACGCCGCGGGATCTTCCCGCGGATCTATTAAAAAACGCCCGGTTTTCACCTCAGCTGTGCGCAAATTACGCGGCGTACATTACGGCGGGAAGGCCGCACCTTGTGCTCTGGGACGACCTTGCAACCCTTCGTGAAAAGCTTCGTATCGCGAAAGCCGCCGGTATCAGAGAGGTCTTTCTCTACTACCCCCACGTATCCGACATACTTGAAAAGCTCACTGTCCCCCTGAAAAAGTGAACAGCCGTCCGACGGCCGGGCGGCTGTTCACTATGAGGTGAGGTATGAAGGGAAGAATCCTGAGAGCAAATTTAATATGCGCTTCACCGTGGTAGCGCAAAAAAGTGCAATCAGTATATTACTATCTTTTTCTTGGTTTGTAAATAGTTTTCACAAAAAAAGCAAAATGTCATGTTGCCGGGACGGTACGCGGCCCAAGGAAACGGGCCGCATTTCATTTCTTCATTTTATCCGTGAGAGAGATAACCATACCCGTGAGCCTTGCCAGCTCCTTTGTGGCCATTCCCTCGCAGTCTTTCGCCGTGAGAACAAGGCGGTTGACCGCGTCCATCAGCCGCCTGTACGCGTCGTCGGCGCGCCTGCGGGCGGGAGAGGCGGGCTTTTCCTTCCGAACCCGGACGCCCTCGGTGACGCGGACGAACTCGCCCTTTTCAAGGTCGTACTCCGTGCCGGAGTAGGGCGCCCAGGCATCCAGCCCGTGCTCCTCCCGGAGGCACCGGGCCAGCTCCTCGCACGCCCCCTCGTCCCCGTGGTTGACAAAGACCTTCTTCGGCTTTGCCTCGAAGCCCGTTATCCAGCGGACAAGTCCCTCCTTGTCCGCGTGTCCCGATACGCCGGGCAGAAACTCGATCTCGGCGTTGACCGCCACTTCGTCCCCGAAGAGCTTGACGGAGGGCGCGCCGTCGTAGATGATCCGCCCCAGCGTCCCCGCCGCCTGATACCCCACAAAGAGCACCATGCACTCCGGCCGCCACAGGTTATACTTGAGGTGGTGCCGCACCCGCCCCGCATCGCACATACCTGAGGCGGAGATGATGATCTTCGGCTCCATGTCGGTATTCAGGGCGCGGGATTCGTCCGTGGAGGTGGTGAGCCGGAGGCCCGGAAAGACCAGGGGGTTCTCCCCGGCGGCCATCACGGCGCGTGTCTCCTCGTCCAGATACTGGGTGTCGCACTGCATGAACACCGCCGTAGCCTCATTGGCAAGGGGGCTGTCCACGTAAACCGGGAAGCCGTCGTGGCCGTGGACAAGCCCGGCGTTCTTGATCTCCCGGATAAAGTAGAGGATCTCCTGTGTGCGCCCCACGGCGAAGGAGGGGATGATCATGTTGCCGCCCTGATCCAGGGTCTTTTGAATAAATCCCGCCAGCGTGCTTATGTACTCGCCCCGCGCCCCGTGGAGGCGGTCGCCGTAGGTGGACTCCAGCATCACGTAGTCGGCGTCCGTCACCCTCTGCGGGTCGCAGATGATGGGCTGCGCGGTGTTGCCCACGTCCCCGGAAAAGACCATCTTCCTGACCGTCTCCCCCTCGTGCAGCCACGCCTCGATGCAGGCAGAACCCAGAAGGTGGCCGATGTCGGTGAAGCGGACGGTGAGGGCCTCGTTTATTTGGATGGCGCGGCCGTATTCGCACCCGCGGAAGAGCTTCAAAACGCCCTCCGCGTCGTTGAGGTCGAAAAGCGGCTCCACATCCGGCTCCCCCGCCCTGCGGGCCTTGCGGGTCTTATACTCCGCGTCGCTCATCTGGATGTTGGCACAGTCGCGCAGCATGATCTCGCAGAGATTCCGGGTGGCCTCGGTGGTGTACACGCAGCCCCGGAAGCCGTTTTTGTAGAGGAGGGGTAGGTTGCCGGAGTGGTCGACGTGGGCGTGGGTCAGAAGGACGCACTCGATGTCCTTTTCCGCCACGGGCAGCGGCACGGGTTCAAAGGCGGTGACGCCCTGCTTCATGCCGTAGTCGATCAGAATATGATGGCCGCCGGCCTCCAAAAGCGTGCAGCTCCCGGTGACGTCGTGGGCCGCGCCGATAAATGTGATTTTCATTGAAAACACCTCCGTAATAGAGTATAATAGGGGTATCATTTTTTACCTCGGGAGGGAAAAGCATGGAATTCAAAACCGATATCTTCCGTCTCTTTGACCGCGAGTGGGCGCTCCTCACCGCCGGGACGAGAGAGAAGTACAACACCATGACTATCAGCTGGGGCGGCGCAGGGACGCTGTGGGGAAAGCCCGTGGTCACCGTCTACGTAAAGCCGGTTCGGTACACCCATGGGTTTATGGAGACGAGCGATTTCTTCACCGTCAGCTTTTACCCGGAGGCGTGCCGGCAGGCCCTGATGCTCTTAGGCTCCACGTCCGGCCGTGACGGGGACAAAGTGGCAAAAGCGGGCTTGACGCCAAAATTCCTCGAAAACGCCGTGACCTTTGCCGAGGCCCGCGCCACGCTTTTGTGCCGCAAGCTCTACCGCCAGGATCTGGACATCAACGCCATACCATCCGAGGCCATGGGCAACTACAAAACCGAGGCCCCGCACACCATGTATATCGGCGAAGTGGTTGACATAATCAGATAATCTATCCCCCATGCGGGCGGATCTGAGATCCGCCCGTTTTGTTTGCCCAAAACGCCTAACGGATCACCACGCTCCACTTGCACCCGTCGACCAAGTACTGAAACTCGCTCAGGCTGTCGTCGTCCATGAGGCGCAGGAGCTTGTCAAGGTCGTCAACGGTCGGGAGGGCGGAGAGCTCCGCCCTTTTAAACCACCTCATCCGGCCCTCCTCGGAGTCCCGAAGCTGGCCCTGAAAGCACCTTGCGCGGAAGAGAAACACGATGTACCGGCCGCCGTCCTTCGGAAACTGCTTGACGCCCACAAGGCGGGGGTCAAGGACGGTCAGACCCGTCTCCTCCCGCACCTCGCGGACGGCGGATTCGACGATGGACTCCCCCGGCTCCACATGGCCCCCCGGCAGAGCCCAGCCGCGCCAGTCTGCGGCAACCCGCTCCTGGAGCAGGATCTCCTCCCCGCGCTCAACAAGGCAAAGATTCGTCAGCTCCACCGTCTCAGTTCCGGGCATGGAAGTACCCCTCCTTCATAAGCATCCTGAGAACGCCGTTTTCCCGCTCCGCTAACACGGGATCCGGGATCGCGGCGATGTTTTTTTCATTTATCGATATGGCAAGCTCCGGCGGCACGAATTCGAGCGTGAACCGCTCTTCCTCCTCGTACCTGTCCAGCTTCTGTGCGTGCCCTCCAGGGTGAACGGAGCAGAAAAAGTAGAAATTGTCCTGAATAAATACGTCCTCATGATCCCCCCTTTGGATCCGATGAACCATGCCGTAGGCGCGGACTGTATTTATGTCAACCTCCAGCCCCGTCTCCTCCCTGGTCTCCCGGACGAGGGCGGAGATAAGATCCTCCCCAGGCTCTATACCGCCGCCGGGGAATTTGTAGTAGCCGTACTTGAGGCTGTGAACCATGGCGGCGCGGCCGTTTTCGAGGACAACCGCCCGCGCGGACGGGCGGGAAAAGACCGTCTCCATCCTCGTATAGTCCTTTTTATCGAGATCAAAAAGTTTACGCATCTCTCACCTCGGAAACATATCCATAGCCACGGGGGTGTAGAAGAGCTTCTCCACCTCCGGGGCGTTTTTTGTCTTTGCCAGGATCCACATGAGCTTTGCGATCACGGCCTCGGTGGTCATGTCGTAGGCCTCCAGAACCCCCAGCTCCTTTTTCAGGCGGCTGCCCACGTGATAGACCCCCAAGTCCGAGCCCTCGTTCTCCACCTGGGTGGTGAGGACGGCGATCCTGCCGCGCTCCTGCCACTGGCGGACGGACTCGAAAAAGCCGCCGGTCTCGGGCAGTCCCCCCACGCCGAAGCTCTCGATGACCACGGCGTCGCTGCGCTCAAAGAGGAAGTCCAGCACGTCCCGCCGGATACCGGGGATCAGCTTCAAAAGCGCCACATTCGTGTTGAGCGCGCCGGAGAAGTCGGGCTCCGCCCCGCACTCCTGGCGGATGAAGCGCAGCACTGCCCCGTCGCGGATGACGCCCAGCTCCGGGTAGTTGATGCTCTCAAATGCGGAAAAACTCTTGGAGCGCGTCTTTTTGGCCCGCGTGCCCAAAATCACCTTGTGGTCAAAGACGATGGAGACGCCGGGCATATCCGAGGCGGCGCAGAGGAGCGCGTCCCGCAGATTCTCCCTGGAATCGGTGGAGTCCACCCCGATGGGCTTTTGCGCCCCGGTGAGGACGATGGGCTTGGGGCTTCCCTTCACCAGGTAGCTCAGAGCCGCCGCGGTGTAGGCCAGGGTGTCCGTGCCGTGGGTGACCACAAAGCCGTCGTAGCCCTCATAATTTTCTTTGATGCACCCCGCGATCAGCAGCCAGTGCTCCGGGGTGATGTTGGTGCTGTCCAGGGCCAGAAGCTCCCGGCTGTCGACGCGCGTCTCCGGGCAGAGGCCGCCCAGGCGGCTGAGAAGGCCGGAGGCGGTGATCCCCGGCGCCAGCCCCTCCCCCGTCTCCTCCGAGGCGATGGTTCCGCCCGTGCCGATGAGCAAAATGCGTTTCATCTATCTCTCCCCCAAAAGCTTATTTCTTCACCGTCAGCTCCACCCACGCCGGGTGGAAGCCGCTCCGAATGGCGTTGCGGGCGGAGGCCACGTTGGACCAGGCGGCGCAGTAGAAGGGAACCTTGCCGCGCCGGAGTATCTCCAAAGCCAGCTTTGAGGTCAGTGCCGTGGCGATTCCCCGGCGTCGGTACTCGGGCAGCACGTCAATGCCGATCTGCCACATGGTCTCGCAGTCGGCGGAGCAGGCGGCCAGGCCCACCAGTCTCCCGCCGTCATAGGCCCCCACCCCCAGCACGTCCAGCTCCGGCCTGCGGCACAGGGCGTGGCCGAACTCCGGCGCGGGATAATAGGGGTCGAACGCCGGCGGCTCCATGATCCTCAGCTCCACCGGGCACTCCCGCTCCCGGAGCGCGTCCACATCCGGCAGAAAATACTCCGCCATGTACCGCACTGTCCCGCCCAGGGGCGCGAAGATCTCCTCTATCTTCTGTAAATTAGGCGTCTCGAAGAGGGGGAAGGGCAGGTCGTCCCCCAAAAGCCCAAGGCACCGCTCCGCCGCCTCCCTGTAGTCCTCCCCCGCCGCAGCCACAAGGCCCCGGCCATAGTAGACAAAATTGCACACGTGGGGAAGTTCCAGATACCACCGCGCGGCGGGGTTCGCTTTTGATAAGACCAGCGTGTTCCCGTCCTTCAAAAAGTCCCCCGGATCACAGGCGCAGTCCACAGCCGACTGCCGGAGGGCGATTTCTAAAATCTCCTTATTCGTCATGTCACTTCTCCGCCCGCTTGATGAGCTCCCGCAGCGCCGCTTCCAGCTCCTTCGGGCTACCGGGGGCGTTGAGGTAGGCCCGGATCTCCTCCTTCGTGCCCTGCTTTAAGTACTGGGAGAGGAGCCTGTCCGTCCCCTGGGGGATGACCCCGGCCAGCACGTACCAGCGCTCCCGCTCCCTGCCCACCTCCAAAAGGCCCTTTACCCGGTCGTTTTCCGGGATGCTCAGGGTGGCAAAGTGGCGCCCGGGCTGTGTTTCGACCCCGTCCAGCATTCCGGTCATGAAGGGCAGGGACTTTTCGCACAGGAGCTTCATCCTCTCCCCGGCGGAGAGCTTCCTTTCAGCCACGCGATTCTCCCTCCTCAAGGATCTTTTCAAGCGCCGCCCTGCCGTTTATGTACGGCCGGCGGCGCTCCTCCAAAAGCGCGCGGCGGAACGCCTCCGCCGCCGCCTTGCGCTCCAGCGCCAGCTCCCGGCCTCGCCGGGTGTAAAAATGCGCATAGAGCCCTTCCAGCTTGAATCTGTACTCCTGGAAAAAGGAGACCCGGCTCTGATCCGTGCCATCCGACGGGATGCCGTCCTCCCCCAGCGTGTAAATGGGGTCGCCAACGCCTCCCTTGTAGAGGAAGGTGCGGGCGATGCCCATGGCGCCGCAGGCGTCCAGCTTGTCCGCGTCAAAGAGGATCTTCGCCTCGATGCTCTCCGGCGGGGCGGCCCTGCGGAAGCGGTGGGTTCGGATAGCGGAGGCCACCCGATCGGCAAATTCCGGGAAATACCCCCGCTCCCGCAAAAACAGCTCCGCCTTCTCCGCCCCGACGGCCGCGTGGCAGAGGGTGGGATCCGCAAACTGCTCGGGACGGCCAATGTCGTGGAGAAGGCAGGCGCAGACAAGTATGTCCGTGTCCACGCCGCTCTCAAAGGAGGCGATGTCCACCGCGTTATAGAGGACGCGGTACACGTGATCCCGGTCATGAGACCCGTCGGAGAGGGCGCTTAGCATAAAGCCGTTCCAGAGGTCAAAATCCGTCCTGTTCATGCTTTGCTCAAAGCTCCGCCCTGAGCGAGCGAACCACGTCCATAAAGCGCGACACTCTGTCCGGATCCACGGGGTTTTGGGCCTGTCCCTTCTCCTTGAACCAGCTTCCCACGATGGCGCCGTCGGAGTTCATAAGCTGCTCCCTGGCCGTCTCGGCCGTCATCCCGGCGCCCACAACGAGCGGAAACGAACCCGTCACCGCGCGGAAAGCTTTGATCTTCTCAATATCGGTGTTCATGCCCGTGCCCTCGCCGGTGACGACAATGGCGTCGCACCGCTCCATGCCCAGGCGCAGATCTTCCTCCACGCTCCTGCCGGACAACACGGGCTGATACTTGAACCGGACACCGCCCAGGACGTAGACAGCGCCGTCCCGGACGCTCCCGATCATGTTCGCGTATGCCTCGTCCCTGTGGGGAGGCAGGTGCCCGCAGACGGAGTCCGCCTGCATGAACGCGGCGCCGTATTGTTTCGCCATGGCATAGCTCCCGGCGAAGTCCCCCAGGAGGTTCACGCCGTAGACCCTGCCGGGGCAGTTCTCCCGAAGATACCCAAGCGCCCACTCCACGTCGGCGGCAGAGCCGAAATAGTTCTCCACCAGCACGGCATCCACGCCGGCGCCGTACATCTGGCCGATCTCCAGCACCGCCCGCTCACGGATCTCCTCCCGCGTCCCGCCGCCCAGATGGAGCATCCCGATAATCGGCTTTTTTACGTCAAAAATGTCAAGAAAGCTCATGTTCCTGCTCCTTTATGTTTTTTTCGAAGCGCCGCGCCTCATGTGCGGGCCGCCATATGTGGAAAATCGTGTAAAGTACCGGCCGATCAGCTTGGAAGCCGGAAAAGAGCTCCCTCCGGCACGGGAGTCTCAGTTCCTGTGGCTGTTTCTGTTGACAATAGCCGCCAGACGCAGAAGCTGAAGGAGGGTGTTGAACAGCGCCGCCACATATGTCAACGCCGCCGCCTTCAAAACCTTTCTCGCGCCGTCCATCTCCTCGTTCATGAGGAGTCCCCCATCCTCAAGGATCGCCAGCGCCCTCCTTGAGGCGTCAAACTCCACGGGCAGGGTGATGAGCTGGAAAACCACCACAAAGCCAAACAGCACAACACCCACCTGCGCAAGCCCCGTCTGCCCCAGCGCAAGCCCGATGAGGATAACGGGCCAGGAGAGGAACGAGCCGAAATTCGCAACCGGCACGGAAATCGCCCTGAGCCTCAAGGGCAGATACCCCACCTTGTGCTGGATGGCGTGTCCGCACTCATGGGCGGCGACGCCCAGCGCGGCGATGGAGTTGGAGCCATACACGTTGTCAGAAAGCCTCAGTACCTTCTCCTTCGGCGAGTAGTGATCCGTCAGGTTCCCGCGTATACGCTCGATCCGCACATCGTCGATCCCGGCGCCGCGCATGATAGCGGCGGCACATTCCCGCCCCGTCATGCCGCGGACGTTTGCGAATCTGCTGAATTTGGAAAATGTGCGGTTCACATTCCATGACGCCGCCATACATATGACGGCCCCGATGATCACAAGAATATATGTGGGATCCCAGAACATTACAAGCACCTCCCAAAAAACGTGTTTCCATGAATCCAATTATAGTTATTGCCCCGTCCATTGTCAATATTCCGGTGGGAAAGAATGTCCGCCGAGCGCGGCGGCGACCAGATCCTTCTGTTCCCTGGTGGGCTCACCGTCAATGTGAAGGAATACGATCCTGTTCCCGTAGAAAAACATCCAGTCGTCCAGCAGCCCTCTATCATAAGCTCTGCGAAACGCCTTGTCCGCGTGCCACGGCTCCGGGTTCATGGAGATGTATAGACTGGTGGTTATACCCATCACCTTGTGGTTTCCGTCCACGTACTGCTGGGCGGCATAGCGGACGAGCGGAGTGAGGAACGGGAGCCTCACCTGGTAAATTTCGTACTGGAGGGACGGATCCTCCCATCTCTCGCCGCCGGTACGCAGGTACTCACTGACGCCGTATCTCGACATGATAAACGTACCTCCGCTGCTTTGCCGCGACTCCACCCACCCTGTGCCGGTATCCATGAGGTCGCTGAGCGCAAGAGGCGGATCCGGCGGGTCGTCGAGGTTTACCGAAGGCTTATCGGCGTCGTAATACCGCACGCCCACGGCGACAACGGATGAGACAAGCGCTATCGCAAACACTGTCGCGGCGGCGACGATCCCGGCAATGGTGACGCCCCTGGGCAAGCCGGCGCGCTTCATGCGCTGTTTTACAAGGGCGACAAGTAGTATACCCAACGCCATGCCGATAAGCAACGCCACGATGATCAGCCGCTTGTACCAGTCTCCCTCTAAAAAGATATGGGCGACATAGACGCCATACGCCAAAAACGCCGCGGCGCCCAACGCAAGCTCGGCCTTCATGACCTTACGGCTCACCGACGCGATCAGCTCTCCCCTCTCCTCAGCGGCCGCTTTCGCCCGGTGATGCCAGCGGAAATATGAGGTCAATTCCAGGAGGCACACGGCGAGAAGCATGGTAAAGATCATCGTCCCCGTCAGCCACGAATTGCTTGACAGCATGGAGAACGGCTTCCAGACAAGGCTGCGTATCCGGTTAAACAGATTGTACACAGAAACGGCAAGCAGAATAAAATGCAGCGGGAGATAGCTCCGCTTCATTGCTTTGTGAATTGTTTCCACCTGGAGGACCGGGTCAGTCTCTATGGGCACCGGATCCTCGCTCTCGTTGTAAAACACCTGCATCTGCGCCGACCTCGCGGCAAGCTTCCACCCGGTGTGCTCACAGAACTCGATAAATTCACTCTGCTCGCTCCCAGGCCCCGGCTCAAATTCAGACGCCTTGGGAAAATAGGAAATATAAAACGTCAGCTTTTTTGGTTCTATGCGCCGATAGACCAGGAAGAACGGCTCAAACCTTTCAATGAGCCAGCCCTTCTCCGCCATTCGGGCAAAGCGGCGCGCGTACCCGTCGTAGTCGCAAAAGGAATAGAACTCGATGATACGTTTCCTGTTTTTCATTTTGTCTCCCCCTCTCCGAAGATCCGTCTGTAATCCTCCGCCTGCGCCGTGATGCGCCTATACTCACGCCCCAGCGCCTCACATCCCAACGGCGTCAGAATGTAGCTCCGCCGTCGGCCCTCAACCCGCGTCTCGCGGATCCAGCCCACCTGAAGGAACTGCTCCAGGAGCGTGTAGAGCGTTCCCGAGCCCACGTTGACCGCACCTCCTGTCATGGCGGGCACCCGATCCAGTATGTCCATCCCGCAGCACTCGTTTTTCAGGCATAACAGCATGTAGAACATCTGCTCCGTCATGGTCTGAAACTTCGCCCTCGGCATAAGCCCATCCCCCTTTTCTCGATAATCGAGTTTCATGGTCATATTATATTCTCGAATATCGAGAATGTCAATAGAAAAAGCGGAAATTATTTAAAATCTTTCCGGGGCGTCATAAGAGCTGTCTCGCGGGCGGCGAAACCGGCGATCCGGGCGGAGTCCTTTCCGCATGGCACGCGATCCGGGCCCGCCGCCACGGACGGGAAACGGCCGGCGGATCGGAGCGGTGAATGTTTCGTTCCGCCGGCTTGTGCCTTGTCGATTAATAAACCGGCAATTAAATCATGTCGATTTGACAGCTGTCCTTAAGGCCGTTTTGCCCGCCGCTGTGCGGCGACCGACAAGCAAAAACGAATATCACTCCTGCGATCAAAGGATCGCAGGAGTGATATCATATTTTATCCGCCCGCCTGCCGTTGGCATACGCCCGGGGTGACGGTGTCTTTTCCAAGCTTCAAAAGGGCGTCAAACTGAGTTAAAGCATCACGTCTGGGGCTGTCCCTCCGCGGGTTCATCCTGTCGGGCGGTTCCGGAGCCGCCTTCGCTGTCCTGCGCCCCGTCGGGCAAGGTATTTTCGACGTCCTCGCCGCTCTGACTGCTCTGACCGTCGGGCGCGGGAAGGTTTTCGGTATCGGGAGTCGTATTCCCGCCGGCCGCCCCCACGTCAACATCCCCGGGATTCTCGGGCGTATCGGCTCCCTCCGGGGCAGTCTCCCCGTCCGGTATCAGATTCTCCTCAGGAGGCACGGTCTCCTCGGGCGCAGTCGCCGTGGACGAACCGCCGACGGGAATATTGTAGACGGCTGATTTGATCCAGCTCACCCACAGCGGGTAATACTTTGCGTACAGATGGCACCCGTCGCCTGAGAAGCTGTCGGGTAAATACCCTTCGCTGTCGGCAAAGACCTCGTTAGAGTTTATGTAGAAAACGTTGACCCCGTCGGCCAGCCCCTTTATGCGGGTGTTCAGCTTATAGAGGTTCTCCGGCCCAAAGCATCTGTTCTGGGCCTCCTTCTTGCGGCCGCAGGTCATGACGGCCTGAAGGATTATCTTCGCGCCGGGTTGAAGCTCCCTGACCTTGTTCACCAGATTTCCGTAAGCTGTCATGATGGTGTCCAAATCGCTTCCGCACTCGTTGATGCCAAGGCAAATGAGGACTTTTCCGTATGTCTTTGATTGAAGGAGCTGAGACAGCGTCTTGCCGCTGAAGTTGTTGTCCGAAAGAGACTTCTTGAGAACGGTAAAGACCGTAAGGCCGGTGTTGCAGAAGTAATCGGCCTTGCTGATCCTGGAATAGAGCCTGAGCCCGTCGGTACGGGAGTCTCCTATGAACAGCGCGTCGTCAAACCAGGAGTCGTCCACCGTGTTTACAGGCGTAAACTCACCGGAGGTGCCCGCCGTCACTTTGGCGTCGGGATCATCGGGGGGTATGACCACGGGATCGACCGCAGTCTGCCCGCCGCCGCTTTCCGCGGGCGGCGGCGTGATCTGCTGGCTGTCGGGTGCGGGAGTATCCGAGGTGGTTCCCTGTCCACTTGAGTCCGTCCCCGTGCCGCTGCCCTGAGCGCCGACGCCTGATCCCAGGGGATTGGCGCTGGCGGAGTTGCTTTCGGACGCCGGCGGCGTTTGAAGGTCACCGGCATCGGTGACGCCGCCGTTGTCCGCCTCATTCTCCGGTTCGGCGTCAGGAACGGTCTGAGCGCCGCTGCCGTCGGCAACGGGATCCGTCAAGTCGGAAGCGTCCGTATTATCCGTGCTCGCGGTATCTCCGGGGCCTTCTGTTCCCCGGATCTGGTTCGCTATCTCGATCTGAGCGTTCAGATCCTCGTCGGAGGCCAAAACAAACGGCACTTGTGCCGGATCAAGGCCATCTCCAAGATCCAGCGGGCCAAGAATTGCGTTTTTCTGATAGGCCCCCACCGCCACAACACAGGCCAGGCTGAGAAGCAGTGAGATTCCAAAAACCGCGTACCTTTTTTTCATGACTACATCGCCTCAAAAGTCAAAATAGATAAAGGGATCCTGGGCGGCCGTTGCCACAAAGTACAGACACACCCAGAATAGAACGAACAGGAAAACATCCGCCGCGACGGTTTTCTGATACCTCTTCCAGAGCTTCCGAGGGATCGGCGTGGCAAAGAAAACGCCGCCCAGCACGAGCCAAACGTATTTCGGCGCCCAGTAGAGGAAGTCCGCCGTCCGGCCAACGCCGCCCACGGCAAACAGACGGGAAAACACGGTGACCGCCTCGCCCACACTTCCGGCGGCAAACGGAACCCAGCTTAAAACTATCGCCAAAATGAGATAAATATGACAGACGACCTTCGACTTCTCAAGATACTTCCTTAAAAAAAGCCGTTCAACGGCAATAAGCGCAAACAATATGCCCGCCCAGAGCATATATCCCCCGCCGACACCGTGCCAAAAGCCCGTGAGCGCCCATACGACGGCGAGGTTCAGGATGGTGCGCGCCGTCCCCTTCCGGCTTCCGCCCATGGGGATATATACGTAGTCGCGGAACCATCTTCCCAGCGTGGCATGCCACCGGCGGTAAAATTCGGAGACGGTTTTTGCGCTGTATGGCTCAAGAAAATTCATGGGAAGGTTCCAGCCCAGCATGTGTCCCAGGCCCACCGCCATTAGAGAGTAGCCATAGAAGTCAAAATAGAGCCGCATGGCGAAAGTGATAATAGCCAGCCACGCGAACGGCGTGGAAACCGTCTCAAAGCCAAACACATGCCCCTGCGACCAGACGCCTCCCATACGGTTCGCCAGGATCACCTTGAGCCCCAGGCCAAGGATAAACTCCTGAAGGCCCATGTGGAAAGTGCAAAGCTTTTTGTGAGGCCGGCGGGCATACCTCCGAAGGTCGCGGTTTTGGGCTATGGGCCCGGAGAGGACTTTTGGGAACATGAGCATCTGGGCGTAAAAATCAATGACGTCCCTCTCCGCCGGAATAACTCCTCTGTACACGTCCGCTTCGTAGGATATGAGCTGAAATATGTAAAAGCTCATCCCGACAGGAAGGAGGATCCCTCCCGTATAAATTTTAAAGAAGAAAAGCGTCAGCACCAGAAAAATTGTGAGCGGCCAAAAAAGCCAGCGGTACTTTTGGCGCCCGACCGCAATCCCGCCAAAGAAGGCGGCAAGAAATACGACAAGCAGAACTCCCACTTCCAGCGGATTCCAGGAGACCGCGAAACCGTAAAACAAAAAGCTCCCCGCCGCCAGTATCGTGGTGCGGAAATTTTCAGGAAATACATAATAAACAGCCAAAAAGACCGGGAGAAAATAAAATATGAAATGGACAGAATTAAACTGCATGATACCAACTTTCTGGACAGCCGGCGGCTTCCGGCCAATCAGGAAATAAAGTCATATTTTGTCGAACGCGCGTTTAACTGGATTATAGCATAGCCCGAATCGGAAATAAAGTGGTTGCCGAAAAATATTTTAAATCTTTTTATTTCCAGTGCAAAGCGCCGAATAATGTGCTATAATTATACAGGGCGGATCCGGCCATTTTTGAAACTGAAGGGAGGCGTTGCTATGGAGACCGTGGAAAAGCCGGTAAAGAGACGTTCAGGGGTTTATATCGCCCTGGGCGCCGCGATACTGACGGCGGCGCTGTTCCCCATACTCTCCCCCATCAGACCCGTCGCCAACTTTATTACCGATCATTTCTCAAGGCCCGTGAAGGCGCTGCTGGGCACGGTTTTCGGCATACTGCCCTTTTCCGTCATGGAGCTTGAGTACATAGCGGTGGTCCTGTTCGCCGTCCTCTACACCGTCCGCACGACGGTGCTTATCGTCCGGGGCGAAAAGAAGCTTCACGTCTTTTTCAGGCGTTCGGTGATCTTCCTTCTTGTGGCGGCGTATCTGTTCGTGTTCTTCCTCTGGTGCTTTGCCATCGACTACCGCTCCGACTCCTTTGAGGACAGAAGCGGCCTTACGGCTGGCCCGGTGAAAAAAGACGACCTGTACATGGTTGCCAGATGGTTCATACGGGAGGCGAGCCTCCACGCGTCCGGTGTGCGCCGGGACGGAGACGGTCACTGGGCGGAACCCATGGACGAGTACATAAAAAGCTCAGCCGGTATTTATAAAAATCTCAGCGACGAGTTTCCATTTCTGCCGGCCGGATCCAGGATCCCCAAAAAGATGTACCTCACCTCCCGCATATCCTCCTGGATGGGCTTTACGGGGGTGTACTTCCCTTTCTCCGCGGAATCGAATATCAATATTGACGCCCCCGGCTGCCTGATCCCGGAGACTATCTGCCACGAGCTGGCCCATCAGAAGGGCGTCTACGCCGAACAGGAGGCAAACTTTGTGGGCATCGCCGCGTCCATCGCCTCCGGCGATCCGGTATACGTTTATTCCGGCTTTCTTGGCGGCGCCATCAATCTCTCCAACGCCCTCTATTCCGCCGACCCCGAGCTTTGGTATAGCGCCGTTGACGGCATGAGCGAGGAGATGCGCACGGACTGGAACGACAACAACGCCTACTGGAAACAATTTGAGGGGAAGGTGGAGGAGGTGAGCTCCAAGGTCTACGACGGGTATCTCAAGGCTCAGGGGCAGGAGCTTGGCATCCGCTCCTACGGCGCGTGCGTGGATCTTCTGGTGGCATACTATCTGGACGACGCCCGAACCGCCGCGCAAGCTTTCTCATGAGCGAAATAATCCTGTCTCATCTGGCGTGCGGGCCACTTTTTGACTACCTTCTCTCCCGGGGACACACCCTGCGTGTACTGGGGGACGACCCCCGCTACGGATGTGGCGTGGAGTCCCACGCGGATCTGAGATTTTGCAAAATGGGATCGCGCGGCCCGGTGCTGGAACGGGAAACGCCTCCCCTCTCCCCCGCCTATCCGGACAACGCCGCCATGTGCGCCCTGATATTTGATGGATTTCTCATTCACCGTCTTGACATAACAGACGGAAATATTTTAAAATATTGCCGGGAGAGAAATTATCGTGAGATAAACATCCGGCAGGGATACGCGAAATGCTCCTGCGCCGTGGTGGACGGCAGGAGCGTTATCACTTCCGATCCGGGTATTTACATCGCGCTCTCCAAACTCCCTGAGCTTTCTGTTTTGAAAGTCAGCGGGGGGCATGTGGCGCTTCCCGGTTTTGACACAGGTTTTATCGGCGGCGCCTCCGGGAGGATCGGGAACGAGATGGTTTTTAACGGCGATCTGTCCCGGCACCCCGACTATGATTCAATACGTGAATTCATATTATCCCGCGGGCTTGGCGTCCGGTTTTTCCCCGGCGCGGAGCTTACGGACATTGGTTCAATAATAGAAATTGGAGGTATTTAGACATGAAATACGGCTACGGCGTTGACTTGGGCGGAACCACCGTCAAAATGGGGCTCTTCACCGGGGAGGGTCAGCTTCTTGACAAGTGGGAGATCGACACGGATACCTCCGCCGGAGGACGGAACATCCCCTCGGACATCGGCAGATCCATTCTTGCCGATATGAAAAAGCACAGCTTTGCCGCCGAGGACTATCTGGGCGTCGGGATCGGTGTGCCCGGTCAGGTGTGGCCGGACGGCACGGCCGACGCGGTGAATCTGGGCTGGAGGAAGCTCCCGCTTATCTCCGAGCTTGAGGCGGTCACGGGCCTTCGTGCCGTGGGCGACAACGACGCCAACACCGCCGCCATGGGAGAGTACTGGCAGGGCGGCGGAAAGGGATATAAAAGCCTCGTCCTTGTCACCCTTGGCACCGGCGTCGGCGGCGGCATCATAATTGACGGCAAGTGCCTTCAGGGCGCCCACCGGGCCGGCGGCGAGATCGGTCACATACCTGTTGATCCCACCGAGACCCGCATCTGCGGCTGCGGTAACCGGGGCTGCCTTGAGCAGTACGCCTCCGCTACCGGCTGCGCGCGCATCGCCGTGGAAACCCTGTCCGCTACGGACGCCCCCTCCACCCTCCGTTCATCGCGCAAGGTGGACGCGCGGGCCGTCTGGGACGCGGTGAAGGCCGGGGACAAGGTAGCGCTTGAGATCGCGGACAAGTTCTGCGATTATCTGGGCCAGGGGCTCGCCATTGTGGCAAACACCGTGGATCCCGATGTTCTTGTCATCGGCGGCGGCGTTTCCAGAGCCGGTCAGGTACTTATTGACATAACAGCTGAAAAATACCGCGTCCATGCCTTCAACGCGTGCAAGGACACGCCCATCGTCCTGGCCGCGCTGGGCAACGACGCCGGGATGTACGGATGCGTGGCAAATCTGCTGTGATCGCCGCGCGAAACCTGTATCCATAGTCTTTTTTAACAAGATGAAAGCTCCCCGCCTGCGGGCGGGGAGCTTTCTATTCGTCGATCATCAGTTCAATGACTCTCACGCCGACACGGCGCGCATAGCGGATCGTCTGCTCGGTACCGCCGGGGGTGCCGGTACGCGCGGCTATGAGGACCTGGGAGGAATCCACCATATACTTGTTCCTCCGCTGCATACAACCGGGTGTGTAATCCCGGGAAATCAGCGTCACATCGTCGCACTGGTGGAGAATATATTCGTAGCGCTCCCGGTCACGGTCATTCCAGCCGCCGGACTGGGTAAGGCAGGGTATGGCGGCCTCCAGTGTTATGCCGTGATACTCGTCCCTGAGGGCTATGACCGCCTCGGCAAAGTACATATCGCACCCTTTTGCCATGCCGCAGATGAAGCGCCGCGCGCCGGCCCGGTAGACCCTTCTGACGGCGTTGTCGATGCGCTCTTTGAGCTCTCCGCACCGTTCATCCCTCTCATTAGTCCCCCAAGGCAGCTTTTCCGGGCGGTTGCCGGTGAAGGAGCAGGAGAAAATATTTTCAAACTCCAGTTCGTCCGTATACCCACACCCTTTTCGGTTGTTTTGGAGTATTGTAGCACCCCGCGTCAAATTTGTAAAGTCGCAAAAACCGCCCTTGTCAAAAACCTCCCCGAGTGCTATACTTTTGGACAATTGATATTTTGAGGAGACGGCAACGTGAATAAAGATTTTAAAAACTGGGGACTTTTTCATATTTTTATAAGCTATTTTAGGCCCCATATGAGGCTTTTCGCACTGGATATGGTCTGTGCGCTGACGATATCCCTGGTGGATCTCATGTTCCCCTACGTGTCGCGCCTGTGCCTTTACGAGCTGATCCCCGGGAACATGTATAGCGCCTTTTTCGCTGTCGTCGCCGTCGTTATCTCCGCGTACATACTCCGCTCGCTCTTGCAATATGTTGTCACATACTGGGGCCACGGCTTCGGCGTACTTGTTGAGGCCGACATCCGCGAGGATCTCTTTACCCATCTCCAGACCCTGCCCGTGAGCTTCTTTGACAAAAACCGCACGGGACACCTGATGAGTCAGCTCACCGCCGAGCTTTTTGACATCACCGAGCTTGCCCACCACGGGCCTGAGGACGTGTTTATCTCCTCCGTCACCCTTATCGGCGCCATCGCCATACTCTTCACCATCCAGTGGCGGCTGGCTCTTGTGATGCTCATTCTCATTCCCGTTTTTCTCGCCGTCGCCACCCTGAACCGAAAGCGTATGCGCGACACCTCAAGAGCTGTCAAGCGCGTCACCGCCTCCATAAACGCCGATATTGAGTCCTCCCTCTCCGGTATGCGCACCGCCAAGGCGTTTGCCAACGAAAAAGCCGAGCATGACCGCTTTGACGCGGCCAACGACCGCTTTCGCGGCTCCAAGAAGGCCCAGTACAAGGCGATGGGCGTATTTCAGGCATCACTGGAGTTTTTTACCTCCCTGATGCCCGTGGTGGTCATCGCCTACGGCGGATGGCTGATCATGCGGGGACTGATGGATTACAGGGATCTTATCACGTTTACGCTTTACACCTCCACCTTCATAACCCCGATCCGTAAGCTTGCCAACCTCTCGGAGATGCTGGTAAACGGTACCGCTGGTCTCTCCCGGTTTGTGGATCTGATGCGCGTGGAGCCGGAGCTTTCCGACAGGCCGGACGCCGTGGAGCTGGCGGATGTCCGCGGGCAGATCGATGTAAACGACGTCAGCTTCTCCTACGAACGGGACGACGCGCAGATCCTGCGCCACGTCTCACTGCACATAAGACCCGGCGAGACGGTCGCCGTGGTCGGCCCCTCGGGCGGCGGCAAGACGACGCTCTGCTCCCTCATCCCCCGGTTTTACGATGTAAGCGGAGGCTCCATCCAGGTTGATGGTATTGACGTGCGGAACGTGACGCAGAAATCCCTTCGCCGCAGCATCGGCATCGTCCAGCAGGATGTGTTCCTCTTTGCCGATTCCATTATGAACAACATCCGCTACGGCCGGCCCGACGCCACTGACGATGAGGTCGCCGAGGCCGCCAGACGGGCCGAGATCTACGATGACATCATGGAGATGCCGGACGGGTTTGACACCTTTGTGGGCGAGCGGGGCATGCTCCTCTCCGGCGGTCAGAAGCAGAGGATTTCCATCGCCCGCATTTTTCTGAAAAACCCACCGATCCTGATCCTCGACGAGGCCACCTCCGCCCTCGACTCCGTGACGGAGGCCAGGATCCAGCGCGCCTTTGACGAGCTGGCGCGGGGCCGCACCACGTTGATAATCGCTCACCGCCTCTCCACTGTGCGCCAGGCCGACCGCATTCTGGTGATCCGCGACGGTGCCATCACCGAGGAGGGAACCCACAGGGATCTGCTTGCGCTGAACGGAGACTACGCCAACCTCTACAACACGCAAAATCTGCATATATAAAAAGCCCGGAAACAGATCCGGGCTTTGAGGCTGCCGAAAAATGTCCATTTTTCGGCAGCCTCTTATCAATTTTGTACTTATTATATTTCGCGTGCTCAGGCAGTGGGCTCGTTATTCAGGAATTTCTCCAGCCTGTCGAGACCCTTTTTGATGTTCTCAAGGCTCGTAGCGTAGCTCCAGCGGATGTGGTCGGTGGAGCCGAAGGCCACGCCGGGTACGGTCGCCACGAGGCCGTGCTTCAAAAGCGCCTGGGCGAAGTCCGAGGAGTCGCGGATCTCCTCCCCGCACAGGGTAGTGCCGAAGGTCTTGGACACGTTCATAAAGATGTAGAACGCCCCGTCGGGGGGAAGGCAGCTGACCTTGTCCATGGCCTCCACACGCTTTACGAAATACTCCCGGCGCTTTGCGAACTCCGCCCGCATCGTCTCCACGCAGGTCTGATCCCCGTCGTAGGCGGCCACCGAGGCATACTGGGCAATGTTGCAGGCGTTGCCGGTGGAGTGGCTGAGGTATGTGTCCATCAGCTTGATGATCTCGGACGGCCCCGCGGCAAAGCCGATACGCCAGCCGGTCATGGCAAAGGTCTTGGAGATGCCGTTGACCACCACGGTGCGCTTATAAAGCTCCGGGTCAATGGCGGCGGCGGAGACAAACTTTCCCTCATAAACAAGGGTCGCGTATATCTCGTCGTCTATGAGGTAGAGGTCGTTTTCCACAATGACCTTGGAAAGCGCCCTCATCTCCTCCTCGGAGTAGAGCATCCCCGTGGGGTTGGAGGGGTTCGTGAGAATGACGCACTTCGTCCTTTCGGTCACCGCCGCCGCAAGCCGCTCGGGGCTGATTTTGAAGCGGGTGGACTCGTCGGTCTTGAGGATGACCGGCGTAGCCCCGCACATGCGGATGGCCTCCTCATAGGTGACCCAATAGGGCGCGGGGAGGATGACCTCGTCTCCGGGGTTGAGCATCACGCGCATGGCTATGTACAGAACGTGCTTGGCCCCGGAGGTGACACAGATGTTTTTGTTTTCGTAGTGTACGCCGAAATTCTTCTCAAGATAGCCGCAGATGGCCTTTTTAAGCGGCGCGATGCCGGAGGATGAGGTGTAGTAGGATTTGTTGCCCTCAATGGCGGCGATTCCGGCGGCCTTGATGTGGTCGGGCGTGAAGAAATCGGTCTCACCGGCTCCGAAGCTGACCACGTCCACGCCCTGGGCCTTCAGCTCCTGGCTGAGAGCGTTGATGGCAAGCGTGGCGGAGGGCTTTATGGCGGAGGCGGAGGCGGATAGGCTTTTCATGGTATATTTCCCCTGTCTTTCAATTGATTTTACAACCATTATATGCTCTATCCTGCATTTTGGCAAGTATACAAAGGCATTTTCATATGAATATGAATTTAAGACGCACATTGACTTTCATGTTTTGTGCATTTTAACACTAAAGCGCCACATTAGTATGATCCTCATGTCCCCAATTGCAATCCTGTTAATTTAAAATTGAATCGCGGGAATTAGTAACCGTCTTTAGGTCGTTTTGATTTTTACATCATCTTTGAAACGCTTTTCCTTCCGCGATACGACCGGCTTCTTTACGTAGAGATGGTGGCTTTTACAGCGTGGAAAAGAAATATGAGAATCCTGCCGTTTTTGGAAACATCTTAAAGCGCGTATCAAACGGCGCGGCGGCGCAAATAATAGGTTCGCAAACGAATTTACGGTCTAAGACCTAAAACAGGAGGAACTATGAAAAAAGCTGTATATATCGCACTGGCGCTTGTATTCGCGCTCTCCCTGGCTTCCTGCGGCACGTCTGACGCGGACAGAAGCGACAACACCAAAGACGGCGTCATCGGTGACGGCCTTGATGACATCGGCGACGGCATTGGCGACATGATGGACGATGTGGGCAACGGTGTCCGTGACGCCGCCAATGACATCACCGGCAATGGCAGCAACAATAATAACGCCAATAACGGTTCCACCGGTACCAACGGTTCCACCAGTACCAACGGCTCCACCGGTGCCAACGGTTCCACCGGCGCCAACGGTTCCACCGGCGCCAACGGCTCCACCGGCGCCAACGGCTCCACCGGCGCCAACGGCTCCACCGGCGCCAACGGCTCCACCGGTATGAACGGTTCCACCGGCACACAGAGAAGCGCTGGGACGAACGGCACTTACGGCACCAACGGTTCCGTCGGCTCCCCTTCCTACCATGGGAACACCGGCGCGGGCGGAACCATGGGCCGGTAACACAAGCAAAAGCACCCTTCACACAAACGGCGCGTGCCGTCGATGAAGGGTGTTTTTTTCTTGAAGCCCGCCGCCTATTTCTTCCCCTCGCCCTCACATTCTCCTTCAAACGTCTCCAAAAACGCGGGATTATTTTTCGCCATGTTCACGATCCCGCCTTTTTCGTCAAGGAAGCAGTGCTGGCTGGCGCCGGTGGCGCGTTTATCACCCGTTTTGGCGTCCCTGACCTCATAGCGGAAGGCACAGCGAAATTTGCTCATGCTGATCAAATACACGTCGATGGCAACGGTGTCCGGGTAATGGACCGGCTTTTTGTACTCGCAGGAGACGCCGATCACCGGGCTCATGATACCCTCTCTCTCAAGCCGCTCGTAGGGGTATCCCACCTGTTCCATAAAGTATGTGCGGGCCTCCTCAAAGTATCGGATGTAATTTGAATGGTGTACCACCCCCATCTTGTCCGTCTCGTAATAATTGACCGTTCTCAAATATGTTCTCATTTCACGCCTCCGCACATATTTTTTTCCTTTTAAAGGAATAATAACACATATCTCAAATAATTGAAAGGGGCAAAACCATGTTCAAACACGAAAAAATGCTCCTCCATCCTGTCGAAGTGGAGGGGCCGAATCCTCAATACGCAGCGCTCCTGCAGGAACAGCTGGGCGGCGCCAACGGTGAGCTCAAGGCCGCAATGCAGTACATGTCCCAGAGCTTTCGGATCAGGGATCCGGAAATCAAAGATCTGTTCCTTGACATCGCCGCCGAGGAGCTGGGACACATGGAGATGGTGGCCACGACGATCAATCTCTTGAACGGGCATGATGTTGACGCCATGCAGGTTCCCGCCGGAGAGATCCAATCCCATGTTCTCCTTGGCCTCGACCCCGGTCTCATCAACGCCTCCGGTTATTCCTGGACGGGCGACTATGTGACGGTCACCGGCGACCTGTGCGCCGACTTGCTTTCAAACATCGCCTCCGAGCAGCGGGCCAAGGTGGTCTACGAGTATCTCTACCGGCAGATCGCGGATAAGAAGGTTCGTGAAACCATCGATTTTCTTCTAAACCGCGAGGAGGCCCACAACCAGATGTTCCGGGACGCCTTCAATAAGGTGCAAAGCTCCGGTTCTGACAGGGACTTCGGCACCACCAGGGCCGCGAGAATGTATTTCTCCATGTCCGACCCGGGCCCGAACGCGTTCTCAAACCCGGATGTCCACGCCCCGTCCTTCAACTGACCGCAATAATGCCCCGCTCCAATGGTTGGAGGGGGCATTATATCATTTACCAAATTCCTCTCTCAGGATGCCACGGTCGACTATGTCCACCCGCTCGCCGGATAAGAGGAGGCGGAAAAACCTTCTCCGCACGCCCTCCGGTTTTAACCCACACTTTTCCATGACCCGTCCCGAGCCTATATTGTCCGCGGCATGACTGCCGCTTATCCGGTAAAAACCGACCTCGTCAAAGCAGTAACGCAGGATCTCCCGAAATGCCTCTGTCATAAGGCCCTTTCCCCACCACGCCCTGCCCATGCAGTATCCCACCTCGCCGGTCTCCTGATACTCGCTGGCCCGCATAATACTGATATCCCCAATCAGTTCCCCGCTCCCCTTCAGGACGATAGCCCAGTGATAGCACCACGGATCCGCGTACTCAGCCTCCCAAAGCTTCAAAAGCTCCCGCGTGACCTTGATATCCCCGTGGGGCTTCCATGTGAGGTATTTCGTCACCTCCGGGTCGTTCATCCAATTCGTGAATGCCGCTTCCGCATCATCCTCTCTCCACTGTCTGAGCAGAAGCCGGTCGGTTTCCAACGCCTTTGTCCCCTTATGTTTCATGTGCCGCTCCTCCGGTCCCGGAAATCTGTCATATAAATATATTATATGTCTCTTTCATAAGAAAATCAATCAACCCAAAGTTAACCCCTTTGGCACATATCTGGTTTACGGGTACCACACGGTAGAAGCTGACGGAAAATGCTCAAAAGAACGCTATACATATGCAGTTGGGCCCCACATGCGTCCCGATGGTGGCTCCAATAGCGCTGATGGGCAGTTCGTGCCCGGCGTAGATGTCGGCGTTATCCTGCATATATTTTCTGAGCATTTCGTCGCTGAGTCCCGTATAGCCTATGGCGTAGGGCATGTCGAAGTTGACTCCGCCCGTCTTTTCAATAAGCTTGCGAAGGAGATTGCCGCCGTTCTTGGAGCCCCTGGCCTTTCCGACCACCGAGACCGCCCCGTCGATGACCGACACGACCGGCTTTATGGCCAGAAGCTCCCCGGCAAAAGCCACGGTTGGGGATATACGCCCGCCCTTTTTCAGGTACTCGAGCGTATCGAGAAGCGCCAGAACGTGGACATTTCCTGCCTCGTCGTTCAGCCTTTTCCCGATCTCCACGGCGCTCAACCCCTGCTCCCGGAACCGCATCGCCAGTTTCACCAGTACAAGCTCGCCCATGCTGACGTTCCGCGTGTCCACCACGGCCACCTTGTCGCCAAACTCCTCCGCCGCGGCGAGGGCGTTCTGGAAGGATCCGGAGAACTTGGATCCAATGGCCACACACACCACCTCGTCGCCGGCCTCCACGGCGCTCCTGAACGCTTCCGCGTAGGTATAGGGCGTGATCTGGCTGGTGTGAGGCAGCTCGTCGGACTCGATAAGCTTCAAATAAAACTCCCGGGGCGTCATGTTGACCCCGTCTATAAACTCGTCCCCGCCGAACGTTATCGTTATGGGCAGAAGCTCCACATTCAGCTCGTTTGCCTGCTCCTGTGTCATGTCACAACCTGAGTCCGCGATAATACGTACCATTTTTACATACTCCTTTGCATTTGGATCGGTTTGCGGGTCAGTCGCTGATGTCGCTGTCCAGCACCACGGCGAAGCTATACTCCGGGTGCCGCTTCTTCATCTCCGCGATAAGCTCGTCGCGTATCCGCTCTTTTCTTTCGCACTTAAAATCAATTATAAGGTCGAAGGTCACAATGCCTCTCTCCGTGTCCACGTAAAACCCGTGCATCTGCAGAACTTCCGGGTATTTCACTATGAGCCCCCGCAGCTCATCCTTCATACCGGCAAACTCGCCGACAGATGTGTTTGAGGCGTAAATCCCGATCGTCAGCGCGATGCCAAAGCTTGAAAACACATCCTCGGAGATATGTCGTGTAAGCATATGTATATCCTTCGCCGTCATGTCGTCGGGCAGCTCCACATGGACAGAGCCGATGATCTTTTCCGGCCCGTAGCGGTGGAGCGTCAGGTCATACGCCCCCAGGACTCCGGGATAACGGCAGATGAACGCCTTCAGCTTCCCTGACAGCTCGCTGTCCACGCGCGCGCCGATAATCTCGCCAAGGCTCGTCATCATAAGCTCCACACCGGACTTGAGCATGATCACCGCGATAACGACGCCCAGCCATCCCTCCGGGTTTATGTGCCATATCATGGACACGATCGCCGCCAGGAGCGTCGACAGGGAGATGAGCGAATCCATCATGGCGTCCGTCCCGGAGCCTATAAGCGCCTCGGAATTGAGCTTCTTTCCCTGGGACTTGACGTACTTACCCAAAAGAAGCTTCACCACCACGGACACGGCGATGATCAAAAGGGATGTCGTTGTGTATACGGCCGCCCGGGGGGCAATTATCTTCTTAGCTGACTCCGTAATGGCGGTAAACCCGGCCGCAAGTATGACGACGGCGATCGTAATGCTCGTCACATACTCCACCTGTCCGTGCCCATAAGGGTGCTTCCTGTCCGGCCCCTTGTTAGCGATCTTGGTACCCACAATGGTTATGACCGCCGAAAGCACATCCGTCAGATTGTTTACCGCGTCCGTGATGATCGCCACTGACCCGGATACAAAACCCACCATCGCCTTGAAGCCCGCAAGTATAAGGTTAACAATTACGCCCAGGACGGAAACCCGTACTATGGCCCTTCCGCGCTCCATACGCGCCCTCCTTAGATCGACATCGTCCTTCGAAGCTCCGATAAGTCGGAGCAAATACATATATGCGGATACTCCTCCATCTCCCGCGCGCCCGTGGTGCCGGTCAGGACGCCGGCAAAGGGAACCCCGGCGCTCTCGGCACACCTGGCATCCACCGTGTTATCTCCTATGTATACGGCCTCCCAGGCAGAAATATTCATAAGTCCAAGCGCCAGCTCCAGCGCCTCCGGGTGGGGCTTTTCGTTTTTCACCATGTCCGACCCGACGATCACATCCACCAGTTCTCCCACACCGTACTTCTCAAGTATCCCCTCAATGCGGAACCTTGCCTTCGTGGTCACGATGGCCGTCTTGACGCCTCTTGCCTTCAGCGACCTCAGAAGCGGCACAGTTTCGGGAAAGAGTTCCGCCGAATCCACCATCACCTCGTCGGCCTTCTCCATAAAGAGCTTTGTAAATCCCCTTCCCTTCCCAGGATCGTCACACCCCGTCAGCCTCTCCAACGTCGCGGGAAGGGAAAGCCCGATAGTCCTCCTCATCTCCTCCCGTCCGGCGGCCGGGAAGCCAAGTCCCTCAAGCCCATAGCTTATACACGCCAGTATTCCCTCGGTGGTGTCCCCCAGCGTGTAATCGAAGTCAAAAATAACAGCTCTCATACATCCCCCATGCACCCCCCATTTTACTCCTGCGATCAAATGATCGCGTAAGCAAATGGTTTAGCCCCAATGATACCCCATCGTGTCCCCGATGTCAATACCGGATGAGCCGCCCCCGACTCACTCCCCGAGGGCATCAGATGTAATATACAGTTTACATAATATCCAACCGGCTCATTTTCTCAACGTCCTTATATTTTCCAACGTGCAGTCCCTGGTCAGCCCGTCGTCCGTGTAGAGCTCGTAGCTCTCGCCGTCGCCCAGGAGGGTCAGATCGCTGACGTCGTACTCGCTCGTATTCATAATGGCCCTTCCCACCGGCAGGAGCTTTCCGTGCCTTATGAAGAAAACGACCTCGTCGAGCGCAACATCCACGTCATACGCCCCCTTTAAGACCGGCTCACAGCGGAACTCCCCATTGTATCTCACCCGAGTCATATCCTCCGGCACAAATACCCGGCGCCGAGTGGCTCCCTCGGTGACAACCGGCGCGATCATAAGGCTTTCTCCCACAAGGAGCTGATCCTCTATCCCCTTTGCCTCCGGGTAGACGAACTCCACCGGTTTTATGTACATGTCCGACCTCAGCGCCGCCTTCATATATTCGGAATATATATAGGGCAGGAGCCTGTACCTGAGTCCAATGATCTTGCGAAAGGCGTCAGGATCCCCAAACCTGTATGCCTCCTGATTCTGCGTAAACTTGCCTGTGTGATTTCTCATAAGCGGCGTAAACGCCGAGAAAGCCAGCCATCGCAGTAAAAGCTCCCGGCTGCAGTTGCCCCCGAACCCGCCGGTATCTGCTCCGGAGTACAGGAATCCGCACATGTTAAGGGACGGCATGTGCCTGACATTGAGCATGAGATGCTCCCAGCAGGAGCTGTTGTCCCCTGTCCATACCCCGCCGTAGCGGCTGGCACCAATATAACTTGACCGGGAGAACAGCATAAATCTGTGGTCAAGAAGCCTTTCAAGCCCCTCGGAGGTCGCCCGTGTCATCATCCCTCCGAACAGATTGTGTACGTCGTAGTGCCGCACCATTTTCCCGTCCATGTTGTGGAAAAAGGATTTATAGTCCCGGATAAGCTCCCGCTCCTTTTTGTTTCTGCGCCGCTTGCCCAGGAAAATATCCAGCGCCAGCTGATAAAAGGAGTTTTTAGGCCCCTTTGTATACTCGCTGTAAAAAATCGCCGGCTCGTTCATGTCGTTCCAGAAGCCCTCAAAGCCCGCGTCGGTGTAGAATTTATATTGCCTTCCAAACCACTCCCTTGCCCCGGGATCCATAAAATCCGGGAAGTGCGTCAGCCCGGGCCAGACGCCGGCTTTAAAAAATCCGCCCTCCTTGTTGCGACAGAAAAATCCTCCCTTGACCCCCTCCTCATATACAGGATCCCCCGGCTCCACCTTTATCCCGGCATCCACAATGGGCACAAGCCTCACACCCCGCCCCCTCATCTCGGCGACAAAGTCCCCGATGCTGGGAAAATTCTTCCCGTTGAAGGAGAAATCCCGGTATCTGTCCATGTAGTCGATATCCATGCAGATGTAGTCCAACGGTATCCCGTTCCGGGCATAGCCGTCCGCCACATCGCGGAAATCCCGCTCCGTAACGTATCCGAACCGGCTCTGCCCATACCCGAAGGCCCACAGCGGCGGCAGATAGCACCGGCCGATCGCAGAAATCAGCTCCCGGCAAACTCCATAAGCGGATTCGTTCTCAATCTGATAGAGATTCAGGTGCTTCGTCTCGCAGACGACCCGTATCTCTCCCGAGCCATGAAAGTCGATCTCAAATATCACCCTGGCCGGCGTGTCAAAAAACGCGCCAAAGGTCTCCGCGCCGTCAACGACGAGAAAGTTGTGAGACGCGTACAACGACGGATTTGAATCCGTATGGTCAGCGGTGTCGGTGTTGAAGGAAATATACCGACCGCCACGCTTGTTCACCTTCCCCATGGTCTCCCCAAGCCCGTAGACCACATCCCCGGCTCCAAGGGTATAGCGGAAGCTGATGCTCTTCTCGTCCTCACTTACAACAAACTTCCCCGCTTTCTTTGCCTCACGGACCTCCGCCGTGATCGCGTCAGTCTTGACCGGCTTTCCGTACACGACCTTGGAAACCATAACTATACCTCCATCTCGTTTTTTAACGCCATGTTTTTCGGTTCCCGGCGCATGCCGGGGAGAAAAACGGCTGAAAATTAAATATAATAACCGCTTTGCGGTTATTATGCCATACCCGCGAAGCGGGTATGGCATATTCGCCATGTTTTTCGGTTCCCGGCGCATGCCGGGGAGAAAAACGGCTGAAAATTAAATATAATAATCCGCTTTGCGGTTATTATGCCATACCCGCGAAGCGGGTATGGCATATTCGGCCATGTCCCGCAGTTCCGCCCACCGGGCGGGAGCGGGACGGCTAAAAAATAAATGTAATAACCGCTTTGCGGTTATTATACCATAAAGTCTCCGGCAAAATCCACCCAAATTAGAAAAACATTTACGGCCACAAAAATATGTATTCGCCTCCATAAAGCTCGTGCAACGCCAGCAGAAGCCGCGCTGGGAGAGGGAAATTTTTTTCTTGACATTTGCTCTCGCAGTAACTATAATATACAAGCACATCGGGGTGTGGCGAAGCTTGGTATCGCGCTTGGTTCGGGACCAAGAGGCCGCGGGTTCGAATCCCGCCACTCCGACCATGCGGAGTGTCCTTATAGGATTTGAGTATCCTATCAGGGACACTCCGCATTTTTATGGTCAAATTTCATACCGCGATTTGTGTGGGGGTGTAGCTGACGGCTATACCCTTTCGCGTTTTCATGGTAATCTCCGCCGATTGGATCTTCCGGCGGTCAGGTACTTCAAACGCGCCGATGCAGT
>CANQBC010000019.1 GCA_947589225.1 uncultured Oscillospiraceae bacterium
GCTCCGCCGTTGTCACGGGGCTTCTGCTGGCGCTGGTGCTCCCGCCCTCCGTGCCCCTGTATATCCCCTATCTGGGGCGTGAAAGCGGTTAATTCCGTAAGAAAACGGCCATTTTGATAACTATTTTGTTAACTATAAAATAATTTTCCCGGGGTTGCGTGAGGACGGCAGAGAATCGTACAGCATATGCCTATAGCTCCATCCTCCTCCGCCCCGCCTTTCGGCGGGGCTTTGAGGAAACACTACCCCCGGCGTACCCTGTGCCGAAACGCCGGGAGGAGCGGACTGGATTACTTGCTGTACAGGCCCATCCTGTCATTGATCACCAGGATCCGCAGGGCGTCCTCGCTCAGATGGAGATCTACGGGATACCCCTCCGCGTCCTTGGCCTCCGAGCCGCCGCGCAAGGCGTTGGCCATGCAAAGCTTCTCGATCGTAGGCGCGGCCCAGCTTGCCTCCGCCCGGATCTGGCTCACCGTGTCATAGGTTTTCATGTCTTCTTCCTCCTTTTCCTCGGTCATAAGATCTTTTACGTCCTGCCTGAACCCGTCCATGCTGTACCCCATGCGCGGGAACCAATTTTCTACGTCTGAGTGGTTAGACGCTATCCCACGACGCGCACCCTCCTTGTGGCAGATGACAACTCCGTCCGCCAGCGGGTCGAGCCCATAGAGCTTGCAAAGGTAAGCCGTGAACTCTACGGCCTCTTTGTACACCGACCGGAAGTACACCGGGTCGTCCAGGTTATCCTCGCATATCTCAAAGCTGATATGCGTGGCATTCCCGCTACCATTCGGGCCGTAATAGCAGTGCCATGCCTGCATCTCCCACGGGAGCGTCTGCACCGTGGCGATAGAACCGTCCGCCAGCTTCCCGATGAACGCGTGGACGCACTTGCGCTTGTTTGGATCGTCGATGTGTCGGTTCCAATGATTCCCGTTGCTGTTCTTCCCCAGCGCGGCGATCAGGCCGGAATAATTCTCCTGCCCCGCCACCGGCTGGACGTACCGCCGCAGGTTGGGATTATTCACCCCGGTGGAATGTACCATCACGCCCCGGGGCTTCATCCCCGCCCCGGCCTTGTAACAATCATTTTCAATGAGGAGGCATTTCATCAGATTCATCGTTGTCCCTTCCTTCCGCGTCCGCTTCGTCGGTCAGGGCCTCGCCGGTCTTATCTACGGCGGTCTTGCCGATGGCCAGCAGCTTCGGCAGCCACTTGGGGATCGGTGCTCCGAGGGTGACTGCGTTCTCGGCCACGCTCCCCAGCTCCGTCAGGATGTACCACACCAGCACCACCGGCGTAACCAGCCCCCTGAAATCAAAGGGGAGGCTGATGACAGGCAAAAACGTCAATACCGCCCACAAAACCAGATCCGTCCCGGCGGACACCAGCACCACCCAGACCATGCCCAGCTTGTGCCGCGCCCCGGCCCGCGCCTTCTCTGAGCTCCACTCTCCCGTGAGCCATGCGCCCACGCACCCGGTCACGTAGTCCAGCACCATGCAGACGATCCAGCCCACCACGAGCCAGCCCATCCACCCCCAGAGTCCCGTGAGGACCCCGGCCAGCGCCGCGATCCACAGCTTTATTTTATTTACCGTTTCCATGTTTTTATCTCCTTTCGCTTTTTACACTCCCTCCGGGTTTTTGTCTCGGATGGTATCCCAATTTGTGACGTTAAGCTCTACAGCTTTACCACCTTCAATGTCCTCACCTCCCGTAATTGCGCGTCCGCCGCTCAAATTCGGCGGCTGCACGGTCCAGCTCCCCGGCCTCGAGCGCCGGGAAGAGGGTGTCCGTAAAGATGAGCTCCGAGTACGCGCACTGCCAAAGGAGGAACCCGCTGAGCCGCTTCTGTCCGCCGGTCCGGAGGATCATATCCGGCTCCGGCGCCCACATAAGCGCCGCATCCAGCTCCTCCGCTGTCCTGGCCCCGGCCTCCACGGCTCGGGCGATCTCATCCCGCCCGCCGTAGTCCACGCAGATGTTGAGTGCCAGGGCGGTTCCCTCCGCCGTGGCCTCCTCCACATCCTCCATGATCTCCATCAAATCCACCGGTACGCGGTCCCTTCTGCCCCGGAAGCACACCCGGATGCTTTGGGAGACGTACCAGTCTTTTCGGTTACGGCAGTAGTCCCGCGCCATGGTCATAAGGTTGTCCACCTCACGGACGGACCGCCGCCAGTTCTCGGTGGAAAATACATAGAGGGTAAGGGTATATACCCTCCTCTCAATAGCCCAGCCGCAACACCGCTCGATGGTCACCAGCCCCTGGGCGTGCCCCGCCTCCGGGGGGAGTCCGTTGGCCTTGGCCCACCGCCTGTTGCCGTCGCAGATAATTGCAAGATGTCTCATGCCTCGTATACCTCCAAATACCCCGCCCGGCGGGTGCGCCAGGAGAAATCCCGGCTCATCCCCGCGGCCCGCTTCGCCGCCAGCGCGTCCTTATCCCGGTACAGCTCAAACGCCCTCCCAATGGCCTCCGGGAGGCCGTCCCGGATAACAACCGCCATCTCCTCGTCCATGTTGTCCGCAAGCCCTCCGGCCAAAGTGGTAATGGGAACCGCCCCGAACCTGGCGGCCTTCATGGCGGTCAACCCGCACGGCTCATAGCTTACCGGGTTGAGCAGATAATCCGCCCCGGCCAGCAGCCCCACCCCCTGGACTGGATTGGCCCACTTCGCGGCCCAGATCGCCCCGTCGGAGCGCGTCAGCGCCCCCACACGGGCCTCCAGGGCCGGGTCCCCACGCCCGACGAATAAAGTGACACCCCCGGCGTCCCGGATGGCGTGGACGGCCTCCAGCGCCGCGTCAACGCCCTTTTCCGGCACAAACCGCGCCATGAAGAGGAACACGCACGGGTCCCCCTCAATGCCGTAGTCCCGCAGGAGCCGCCTCTTGCAGAGCTCCTTCCCGGCCTGGTCCCCCGCCGAGTAGGCCGCCTCGATCATCAGCCCCCGCTCCGGCGCGTACACCGGCGTCAGGAGCCCGTTGGTGACGCCATAAACTTGAGTGCCAAACAGCCCGTTTTCAAGCTCTCTCGCGTGGGCCTCCGACACGCTGCAAACAACGTCCCAGTCTTCTGAGGAGGTGGCACAAAGGGGACGGTTTTTTTGTTGCACCGAGCGCAGCGAAGGTGAGACTAAAGAACCGTCCCCGTGTACCACCGGCGTCCGTTCCACGGTGATCACCCTCCGCCCACAGTTCCCCGGCAGTATCCCCGGCCACGCGAACGAGTGCAGCACATCCGCCCCCAGCTCCTCCACGGCCCGCACGGCCCTTTCCGGCCACCGGGCCCGCTCGATGAGCACATAATCCACCCCGAACAGCCTGCACCGCCGCACCCCGTCCACCCTCTCCGTGAGGTTGTCCGCCATGCGTATGTACACGCTGTCCCCGTCCGGACACACCACCGTCACCCGGTACCGGTCCGTCATCACGTTGGCCACGCTGTCCGCGACCTCCCCCACGCCGGACCGCGCCGTCCCGGCAAGCAGCGACTCAGCGGTAAGAATACAAAGCGTTTTCACTTCTTCCGCCCCCGTCCTCTCGCCGCGCCGGGGTGTATAATGGCGGTCGTTTTGCCGATGCGTATCTTGACCTGCTGCCCGATGGACAGCTTGTACGCCGCCAACGCGACCTCCAGTTCCTCATCACCAGGCTCCGTTAGGTAGAGCCGCTGGACAGCCATACCGCACCGCACGAGAGTGCGGGCGAGGAGGCTGTCTTTTTTGCGGACAAAGCGCTCCCAGAACCAGTCGACGCCGTAATCCAGCGCCACATACACCCCAATTGCCAGGGTGCAGCTGAGCCATGGCCGGGGCATCGTGAGCGCCGACGCCGCCAGGAGCGCCAACAGCATTTTCCACGCGCCTGCCACAGTCCCGCATGTCCCGGTTATGGGCGACTGAGCCTTGGCGTTCTCCACCGTCAGATCCAGTCCCTCCCGGTCGCAGTTTAAGACCTTGTGCTCCGCCCCGTGGTACCGGTCCCGCGCCGGGGAAATGAGCCTGAAAAACAACAGGAGCGCCACATACGCCCCCAGCCTTGCCGGGAACTCCGCCCAAAACGGCAGTCCCCATATCGGCAAAAGCAGCGGTATGACCACGGCGAAAAAGTCCCGCAAAAGTCCCCGCGCAAACGCCCCGTTCATCCCGAGCCCCACAGCCATGTTGAGAACCTGCATGTATGAGCTGTCCAGCACATCCGTGACGCTCCCGATTTTCTCGACCTTGGTATGTATCTGCCCGTCCCGGCCCCGCAAGGCCACGGCGCGGCAGATGTCGTTTTCGTAGGATACGCCGGCCATCCATGCCGTCCCAAGCGTGCCGGCTCCCCGCCAATTCTTGCCTGTCATCCTTCTTCACCTCCCATCATCTCCCGCAGCATCTCCGGCTTGATGCTGGCCAGCATCTCCGCCGCCTGTTCCGCCGTGGCGTCCGCCAGGAGGCGCTGATTGGCCATCGTCTCCCCAGAGAGGAGTCCACCGGCCCAGTAGTCCCGGCTCTCCGTCCACAGGCCGTAGCACTCCGCCGGCTCGTCGATGCGTTCCACGGCCACCAACGCCGTTGTGGAGCCGTCCATCCGCCGCGCCCGGTCGCCGATTCTCCAGTCCTTGAGCCACGCCCAGTAGCCCAAATCGGCGTTGTAAAATCGGTGATCCGCGCTCTCGTCAATGACCGTGCCGTCATCAAAGGTGTACAGCGTGTGGTAGGGGTTGATCCGCCCCCGGGAGGTGGAGATCACCGCCGTGGCCTCGCCGCTCCCGGAGAGTACCTGGTTTCCGAAGTGCAGCTCCCGCAGGGGCCGGGTAGACCCGTCCGCCATCGTGATGGGCGTGTCGCCGGAAAGACACGGCGGGTAGGAGTCGATGATCTCCAGCTGCGCCGTGGCGTCCCGGGATTGCTCGCTTATGAACATTACCGCCAGCCAGTCGCCCATTTGCAGCCGGGCCATACCGGTATTGATCTCGTATCTACCGTCCCGGACAGCGCCGTACCCCGCGCAATAGAGGTTGTAGCCCTCGTGGTTGTAGTGCAGCTCGCCGTTCTCGTCCTTCCAGACTCCGGTATACGAGATAAGCCGGGCGTAAAATTCCCCGTCCAGCTCAAGCCCCGTGTGACAGCACTCAGCGCACCCGGCGCCGTGGCAGTGCGGGCAAAGGTTGTCCGGGTCGCGGGTGACGGTGTTGTCCTGCTGCCAATAGGCGTTCCAGTCCTTGTCAATATCGGATATTCGCATGACGTCTACGCTGGCGGAGCGCAGGTTATTCTGAGACCACTCCAGCCCGAAGGAGTCGTTGAATTTACTTCCGTCAGACAGTGCCAGGGTCGCCGTCTTGTCGGATTTGAGGGTCAGTGTGAACCCATCCGTCTCGCCGCCTCCCAAGACAAGCTCCTGCGCCGTACCCGACGCCGTGAGGTACACGTTCTTGCTGGAGTTTTTGCCGGAGTTATAGGTGATGCGTATCCTGTACCACCGTCCGGGTATCAGCTTTTTTGCGTATGTGGATAAGCTTTCTGCGGTGATTGCCGTCATCTCGACGCTGGAGCCGCCCGCAAAGCTGTACGGTATCTGTGCGTAGAATGTGTTGAATTTCGGCTGTCCGAACCGCCACAGATACACCGTTCCCGCGTCCGCGGGGCATGTCCCCGTGACGCGGACATCGATCTCCGACCCGTTAAGCTCAACATCCGTGGTGTTCTCCACCTCCACGGGGATGAGCGCCAACTTTTTCACCCCGCTGTCCAGCTCCTCCATGACCTCCTTGTCCGGCTCGATGTCGTATCCGTCAATAGTGATACTGCACGTGGCAAGCGCCGTCGCCGTGGGGTCGCGCAGGCAAAAGGCATAGATGGTCTTTGGCCCGCCCACCAGCCAGTCCACGTCCACACTCCAGTTGCCCTGCCCGTCCACCGTCACCGGCGCGTCCGTCCACTCGTTCTTCAGGAGATCCCCGGGGCGGTAGGCGTACTCGATATAGCCGCACGGCCCGGTGATATGTACCTTTTCCGTCACCGGGTAGACCGTGCCGTATACCCGGTGTACCATACCGGGGGAGAAGCTGCACTTGGCCATGACGATCCCATAGGGCTTTTCCGTCACGCCCAGTGTGTACGTGGGCTCCTTGTGCCCGCCCTTCCCGTCGGCGACGTAAAAGCCCACGCCCTCCTTCTGCGTAAAGCCCTCCCCCGTCTCGTCCGGCAGGTTGTACCGCACCGTCAGCATCTTCCCCACACCCACCAGCATCCGGGAGTAATCGTTATTGCGGATCATGTCTTGCTCACCACCATATCCTCCACCACCAGCACCACGTCCCCGGCCTTGTATTTGCCAAAGTCCACATTCCCCAGCGCCGGATTGTTGCCCACGTCCTCGATGTAGAGGTTCACGCCGCCTCCGCCGCCTCCCGTGCCGCTCACGTAGGACAATCTCCCTGAGCTGATGCTGACCAGGGTATCGCCGTACATCAGATGGAGCGAGTCGGCAAACGGGAGAGCCAAGACGGACAGGGCTTTGTCAGACGGCCTCGTCTTCATTATCTCCGTACCGTCTGTTTTCTTCCAGGTGATTCTCCCGTTGCCGTCCCGACCATAATACATCCGCACCTCCGTCCCGGAGAGCGGCAGTGTCTCCTCGACCATGAGGTCTACAATCTGCGGCGTCAGGAGATACCCGGATGAGACGGAGTCCAAGGGATCCAGCGTGAAAGACTGTGCGTCCTGGCTGAACGAAAACGACGTGACGTCGGCGGAACATGCCGTAAGGGCCGATGTTGAAAAGGCAGTAAAAACGATCACCACGTCCGTTTTCCCTTCTTTCTGCTCCGACACGGCCCGCACCTCGCCGAACGCCCTATCAAAAAACAGATTTCCGCCAAACAGCGGATCGTCATCATCAGTTATGACGTACTCATTTTCCGTAAGCGCCAGCGTCGTCTCGATCACATCCCCCACCCGGAGCGCCCGGGGGATGGACTGTGCCGTCACTGTGACCGTCGCCTTTGTCCCGTTCACGATCTTCACGTTGAGCGTCATCGTCAAGGGATCGGAGCTTCCGCCCCCGCCTCCGGAGGGCTTCACCCACATTTGACCCTGGTTATCTATGTGGACTTGCTCCGTCTCGGCCTCCGTCTTCTCCGGGCCCTTGACCCCGCCGATAGCATCTGCGGAGGCAATCGGCAGGGTGTACCCCTCCCCGCCCCCGCCGCCGGAGGATGCCGCCGGGACATACAGCTTACCGTCCTTGTCCACGGCCACCTCCACCGTCTCGGCCTCGGTCTTGGCCTTGGCCTTGACGCCGCCCAGGGTCTCCGCCGACGCCACGGGGAGGGTGTACGCGCTCCCTCCGCCGCCCTCACCGTCCGCGCCGTCCTCGATAGTCGCCACATGGGGGCCGGTCTTGTCCGTGATGGTGATTGTGGTGGTCTTGCCCACCTTATTGATGCTGACGGTGGGCGAGAAGCCGTCCTCGCCGGGGTCGCCCTTGCCGCCGTCCTTACCGGGGGTGCCGGGAGTACCGTCTTTACCGGGAGCGCCGTCATTGATGGTGGCGGTGTGCTTGCCCTGGGCGTCGGTGATGGTTATGGTGGTCTGCGTGCCCGATTTGGACACCTCCACCGTGGGGGACACCCCGTCCTTCCCCGCCGGGCCCGCGGCCTGGATGTTGGAGAGCGGCACCTTCGTCGTCTGCGTCCCCTGCCACAGCGGCAGAAGATCCGTCCCCTGGGGCGACGCCGCCTCCGGCAGCTGGTCAATGCGTTTGATTGTTACGTCAGCCATACACGGTCACGTTCCTTTCTCAATATTTTGGGATATCCGCGCCCATGTATTCGCCCAGCGCGGCTTCCGAGCTGAACACGGTGGGGCCATAAATACAAGAATACGGGAGAGTGGAAAATGCCTCAAAGGCCGACATCGTTTGAAAATATTTCAAAGCCCCAGCGGTCGTGAAGCTGACGGGCGTCAGTACATCGCCGCCAATCAGTTTGCCGTTGTAGTAGTAACACGAACCGACGCGGATCGTTTCAGAGCCTGTGATGATCGCGTATGTTCTGTATATTGCGGGATTCCAAAAGCCCGCAATCCCTGTGTATATGCAGACGCCGGACTTCTCGATCACCGCGCCGTCGTCCACGGCGAAAACAACGCCGATCTCGTCATACGGCCCGAATTCTCTGTGCTCCCGGGGCGGGTTATTGACGGACAATATCTTGTGGATCACGGCGCCTGCCGGAACCCAGCCGGGAAGCTCGCCAATTGCGCGCATCCAGGGCAAGCCGCCCCTTGAGGCCATCCCCGCCGCCAGCCCCGCGAGAAACGACGCTTTGTCATACTCCCCGCTCCCGCCGCCGGCGTCTGCCTTAACGTGGGAGGACTCATGCCCCCGGAGGCGCGATCCCACGATCCATCCCTTGAGAAACACATTTGCATCCATTTCCACATCGCCACCTCCTTAAAAAATTATGTATTTTCCGTAATCTCTCATTGACATTATGTAATTTACGTATTATAATAAGAACATAAGGGAGGTGGAAAGCTTGAAGCAGCGGGACTTGGTAAAAAGGCTTGAAGCCGCCGGATACAGGCTGGTGCGGAAGGGCGACCACAAAATCTTCGCAAAGCCCGGAGGTCAGCCGGTGCAGGTCCCCGACCACAAGGAAATTAACGAATACACTGCAAAAGCAATCCTCAAGGCGGCTGGGGTCATCAAATGACCCCAGGCCCCCGCCATTCAGACTATAAGGAGGCATCATCATGAACACCTATGTTTACCCCGCCGTCTTCCATCCAAACGCGGACGGCTCTATCACGGTCACGTTCCCCGATCTTCCCGGGTGCATAAGCGAGGGGCAAGACATATCCGGCGCCATAACTATGGCCCAGTCCGCTTTGGCCCAGTGGGTCGAATACCTGAAGGAAAGCGGGACGGGCATTCCCGCTCCCGGCGACATCCGTGCCCTTGTACTCGAAGCCGGTGAGTTTTCCACCCTCATCCGCGCCGAGGTCAAGGACGGCCGCGCCGTGAAGCGCACCGTCAGCATCCCCAAATGGATGGACGACAAGGTCTCGGAATCGGGTCTTAGTTTGTCCCGCGTCCTTCAGGATGCCCTGCGCGACCGTCTGGGCGCGTGAGTTTCAATCGCACATCCAGCCCGCGGGCCCTGCGCCTGCGGGCCTTTTTTGATGCTTAAACGTCGTCACCACGTCACCGCCATTTCGTGCCCGTTGTCGTCCGTGATCTTCACGGGCCTCCCCTGGCCGTCAAACTCCACCTTGTAGCTGTACGGCTCCGCGATGCCCTCCACCGTCTCCTTAAACGTCCCGGAGTCCCACCCGGAGAAGTCCAGCGCCGTGGTCTTGCGCAGGCCGTAGAGGTCAAGATACCCCTCGTCGCTCGCCTCAAAGCCGATGTCCCCCTTGTCCGACAGGTGCATAAGCTTAAGCCCGTACATCCCTTTTACAAGCGTGGACTTGTGCCGCCCCTGGGGATTGCCCGCGCCGAAGGTGTCCACCGGGGTATAAACCCCGTCGATGTTCTCAAACCCGATAGACCGCTTGACCGCCTCCTGGTACTTGTACACCATGACCGGCCAGGGCGTTTCCGCCGTGGTGGTGAAGATGCGCTCGCCGTCCCGGTAGGGGTAGCCGTCGGCCCCCAGGTCGGCCCCATCCGGGTTATCCTCCCAGTAGATGGGCAGGCCGGACGGGATCACCGCCTGCTCCGTGCTTCCGTCGGTGGAGCCGGTGACGAATTCGATGTACTGCTCGTGGATGCGCACGTAGTTGTCGTCGGAGTCGTCCCGGGCCAGGTACTTGACGATCCGCCGGGAGGTGGACAGCCGGTCAACGGTGAGGTCGGCGATGTCGCCCAGGGCCGCGTACAGCGCATCGGCGCTGAGCTGCCCGGACACATCGACGTTGCCCTCCATCTTGATGTACCCGGAGTAGGCGTTTGGCCCGATCTTGATGGTGATCCGGGCGTAGACCTGCCCGTCCGCCCCGGCCTCCGTGGCCGTCTCCAGCCGTATGCCGTCAACCTTGGTCTCGATCTCGGATGTCCGGGCCTCGCCGTCCGTGATCCGCTGAGAGATGGCGTCGAGGGAGAGATCAAACTCAGCCGTGGCATCGGATATCTCGTTTTTCACGGACTCCTCGATCCGATTCTCGTATTTGATGAGCTGAACGGAGATATCCCGTTTTGCGCGCTCGATCTGGCGGGTTACAGGCCCCTCGTAGTCCTCCGCGCTGGCGCTCTCGCTCTTGCCGGCGGCGGAGACCTCGGTAATAATACCGCCGTCGTACTCGTGCCGGACGGTCATGCAGGGCACCGTATAGGTCTGGCCGTCTCTGGCGACCACGCGGATCATATCCCCCGGCTCCAGCCTCGGATCCCCCAAAAAACGCAGGCCTGTAACCGGACGGTAGGTAAATCCGCCCACATCCGCCCATACGGCGTTCAAGCGCTCCTGGGTCATCCAGGGGCATTTGATGGATATCCCCTGGGCCTTGGACGTGTCCCCGGCCTGCAGGGTCTCCTCCAGCGGCTCCGCATAACACTTGATATACCCCACGGTATACTCGTAGGCGGCCAGTGTAAGCTCGCCGTCATAGTAACGCTCCGGCCCTACGCGCCGGGCGGGTGCGGCGGCGTCGGAGGACTTCAGGGACAGGGCGAATCCGCCGAAATCCAACACAGCCCCGTCCTCGGTGCCCAAGACCGTCTCCACAGCACCGTTGATATTGGCATACCATTGCAGCGTTAACCGCCCCAGCCCGTCGATCCGCGCAAACCGGCCCCACAGGCAGGCCAAAAAGGCGATGATCTCCCGATATGTATATCCGGAGGGGCTGGCGTAGCGGAGCTGCACCGCCGGCAGGTTGTCCGCCGCCAGCTCCACGCCCCGCTCCTCGCAGATGGCCCGCAGCAGAGTCTCCGCGTCCACGCCCGCGTCCCAGTCAAAGCCCAGAGCCTCATCGTCCAGGGCGTAATCAGCGCCGAAGGCCCACACCATAGCGTCGCAGGCGGAGATGGTAAGCTTATCGTCATCACCGGTCACACCGTCTACACGCAGTGAGGCCACCGGGATCTTGTCGTCGGCCCCGTCGATGGTCAGCGACGCGGCCACATCCTTGTCGGTCAGATCCAGCCCGCCCAGCTCATCTTTGTCCAGCTCGGCTTTGAGCTGGACGGCCACGGTGCTGCCCAGGGTGATATCGTCCCCGGCGTTGCTGCCGCCGGACCACTCAGCCGATTTGACGGCGATCTGGGACACCTCCGTGCCGTCCGCCAGGGCCAGGTGGAGGCGGAGGGGGGCCGTATCCAGCAGCGCCGCAAACGCGGCGGAGGTCTCGATCATGGCGTACCCTCCTTATTGCTGGACGGCGGAGACAGACAAATCCGTCACCCTCCACTCCCCGTCTACCCAGTCAAAGCAGTTATATGTCGGCGTCCCGAAATAGACGGTCATGGTGCGCCTGGCGCCGGTCTGATCCGTGAAGCTCATGGGGACAAAAGGCCTGTCCTTGTTGGAGATAACCCGCTCAATAAGCTCCACTTTTTCAACCGGCAGGGCCGGCCACTTGATATCCACGGTGGTCTTGATATCCAGGATGGTCCCGACCATCGTCACGGCAGCCGTCCGTCCGGTATTCTTTGACCACACCTTTTCGGGCTTGATCGAGACACCGCCTATCAGCGGCTGCGGCAGGACGACCCCGTCAACGGTGAGATCCGTTATAGTCAGCAGCGGCACCCCCGCGCCCCCTTTCTTTTAAGGGATGTGCCCAAATCGGGCACATCCCCAAGCTTAAATATGGATCGGACATACCCCGGTCGTCTGGGTAATGTCGTTGATGTCCTGGATGACAAGCTCCGTGACCTTACGCCCGCCGATATACACGTGTATTGGCAGGGATCTGGCCCCCTGCTTGTCACGCGATGTGATGCGCCGGGCAAGCGCGTCCAGCCAAGCCGCGTTTTCCGACAGCGGCACCACGGCCTCCGCGCCGGCCTCGCCGATAATGGCGGGTGTCGGGCGATCCACAATGCCGCCCTTTGCCAGCCGGGGCAGACTGACCGTGCTGAGTGTTTTGAAATCAAAGCCAAATTTCCCGCCGCCGATGACCGGCACCCAGTCCGGGATATCAAACGAGATCTTATTAAGCCCCTTGATGACGGCATTAGCCGCCCGGATCGCTCCGTTGGCCAAGCCCTCAAAGAAGCCGATCACGCCGTTGACCATGCTCCGGAACCCGCTCTTAACCGGGTCGATAACCTTAGTGGCAAACCAGGAGGAGACAGACGCCCATGCGCTCTGGATCCCGCTCCAGGCGTCCGAAAATGCCTTTTTGACGGAAGTCGTGACCGCGACGAATCCGGCTTTTACCGGCTGGATGACGGTTGTGTCAAACCAGTCGGCCACGTTGCTCCAGGTCTCCTTGATTTTGGCCCACACATTTGCGGCAGTCTCCTTAACGGAGTCCCAGTGCTTCACCAGCAGCGCCACGACGGCGATCAGCGTCCCAATGGCGATAACGACTAACCCAATCGGCGAGGTCAGGAAGGTCACCGCGGCGCCTAAAGCGCCGGTCACGGCTGCAGCCGCAGCGCCGATCACATTCCAGGCGGCTACGGCCGCGTTGACCAGGCCGAAAGCTGCGGCGAAGGAACCGATGACGATGGCAATATCCTCTACAAGCGGCTTGTGTTTGCGGATCCAGTCGCCCACAACCCTAAGCCCGTCGCCAACTGCTTTGAGGACATCTACGATCACGCCGCCGGTCCACTGGCCGACGGGGAGGAGAAATTCGTCCCAAAGCCACTGTCCCAAGGGCCGCAACGCCTCCAGCACAGCGGACAGGGCGTCCGCCGCACCCGCCAGCGCATCAAGAAACGCGGGGAGAAGCTCGCCGCCTGTCCAGTTTGCGAAGGGGATGAAGATATTGTCGTAGGCCCATTTAAGGCCGTCAAACGCGCCGGAGGCCAGCGGCGCCAAAGCCTCGCCCAGACGCTGCAAGGGGGCGGCGCAGGCGGATGCGCCTCGGCTCAGGGAGTCCAAGAACCCGGGGATCGCATCCTCAACGACCCAGTGGGCCAGCGGCTCCAAAACCTTGTCATAGCCCCACCGGAGTCCGGCGAACAGCTCCTGCTTAAGCGGCTGGAGAGACGTTTTAAGGCGCTCAAAGGCCGCAGAGGCCTTTGAAAAGTCCAGACTGTCTACCGTGGCTTTAAGCCTGGCAAGGGCCCGCTCCAGCCAACCGATGCTCGCGCCCGCCTCATCGGCGCCATCCGCCGTCTCGGAGACGAGGCCACCGACGACGCCCCCGCCGCTCTCGGCGGAAGCGTCCCCGGAGGATCCGGAGGCGTTATCTGACAGCTTGGTGATTTTATCAAATCCCAGCAGCTGCGCCTGCGCGGCCTTGGCGGCGCTGCCGGCGGCCTCGGTGGACTCGGTCAGATCCTCCATCCCGCTGGCCGCGGCGGCGGTGTAATTTACCGTCTTAGCGGCGGCGGTGCTGCCGCCGAACACGTTGGCAATGGATTGGGCCACCTTGTTGGCCAGCGTGGCCAGGGAGGCCAGCACGCTGCACGCCAGGTTAAGCGCCGGGAGAAATACGGTGGTTACCTGGCTCACGGCCTGGCCGAATTGCTCCTTGATGTCCCCCAGTGCGTTGCTCACCTGTTTTAGGCGCCCTGCGGGGGTCGCGGCCAGCGCCGCGTTCATGGGGCCGACATTGTTGGTGATGATCTGCGCCAGCATGGCCGCTCGCTCGGCCTCGGTGCCGTACTTGAGCGCGGCCTCCTCCGCGGCCGTAAAGGAGATACCCACCCGGCGCAGCGCGGAGGTCTGCCCCTGCATGACCTTGCCCATCATATTGCCCACGCTCACAGCGTTTTCCTGCGTGGCGTTGAGGCCGTGCTGCTGGGCCACCAGGTCATTCATGGCGGGCAGCAGCGTCTTGAGGCTGTCAGCCTGACTCAAGAACGTCGCCAGCTGCTGGGCGCCGGCAAGCTGCACCTCGTCGCCCACCACGCCCAGACGCTGCTGGGCCGCTGTCAGATCGACAATGGACTTGATATCGGCGCTGCTGGCGGCCATGCGCTGGCGCATAACGGTGGCGAGCTTGGTCTCCCCCTCGATTTGCGCATCATACGCGTCCTTGGCCGCTTTGGCCGCCGCCGTGATGGCCGCGATGGAGATGACAGACGCCAGTCGCCTGAACATCTTGCCCACGCCGTCCACGGCGGAGGACATGCGCGAGCAGGAGGTGTTGACGCTTTTTTGCATCCCGGCGGTATCGCTCCGGACTTTCTGCATCGCCTTGGTAAGCTTGGAAAAGTCCGCTCCGGCACGCACCATTAAGTTTTTGACGACTGCCAATCAGTCCACCTCCTCTCCACCAAACATGCGGTTAAGGGCCACAACCTGGGCATACATCTGCTCATCCGTCATGGGCTTTTTGGCGTCCTCCCGCTCCGGGAACACGCGCTCAAACGACGGCGGGCGTTTGGCCCATACCATAGAGCGGATCAGCGCCGCCAGCGAATAGATATTAGCCTCAGTAAGACGCTGCTCATCCTCTCTCCGGCGTCTCTCTGCTTGCGCATAGAGATTAAGCTCCGCCGGAGTCATCAGCTCCCACTCCTGGACGGAGATCCCCAGCGTGGCGGCCAGGCTCAGACTGTCTCGCCAGTCCCAGCCGCCGGAGGAGGGGACTCCTCGTCGGTCTCCCCGCTGCTCTCCCCATTGGCCTGCCCATCCGCATCGCCGCCAAAGGCGGCGGTAATTGCCCGAGATACGGCGGCAATAAGGTCCCCGAGCGTCAACGGATCGTCCTGGCGGCACCCGGCGTCATCGATGAGATCGTCCACCATGCCGGGCGACAGGGTCTTGTCCTCCGCCCACAGCATCGTGTAGATAAGGGTGGACAGCGTCTCATAGTCCTCCAACGCATCCTGCATTTGAGTCATCTTTTTATGGGTCAGCGCCGAGAAGCGTTTCATCGCCCTGTGCCCAAGCCGCAGCTCCCTGGGCTTGTCCAGCATCAGGATGACCACATCGTTATGCTCGTCGTTCGTCTCAGGCATGGGCTGTTTTGTCTTAGCCATTGGTTAGACCTCCTTTTTTAAGCGCCGGCAGACGCGCCCAGCGTGGGCTTGCCGGACACGGCCAGGGTGATAGAAAACTTCACCGCGTCCTCCAGCTCCGCGCTGGTGGTAAAGCCGACGACGCCCGCCTTAAACGTCCAGCTCTTGCCGATTTTTTCGGGGAATTTGATCTCGCAGTCCACCACCTCACCGGAATCCAGCAGCGTGTAGCATTCGGTCTGCCCCTCGTTGTCGGAGTCCAGGAAGCCATCTGCGGCCACCTCGCCGGCGTCCTTGAAGCCGGGCAGCTTCTCCCGGTATCCGTCCTTGTTGCCAAGATCGGTCACGTCGATCGTGTCGGCGGTGATCTCGATGCCGTTGATAGAGGTAAGCCCGCCCACGGGCTTTTTGTTGATGATCAGCTGAGTGCCGACCGAGTTGGATTTACTCACAATTTGTACCTCCTTTGGTTAATCGGTTACTTGATAATCAAGCGTCAGCGTATACAGCCGGCGCCAGAGGCCCACGTCCACCTCCTTGAGGTCAGGGGAGGCCTGTATATTGACCTGCTCAACGAGCAGGCCGTCAAAGGTTTTGCCCCGTATCTCCGACAGGGCGGAGCTAACACGCTCCGCCAGAGATACCATAACGGAGTAGGTGTCGGCCACGCAGTTGACGTCGAAAACGGCGGTCCACAGGCCCGTAGGCCCGTCCAGGGCCATCTTTTCCCGGTTGGATGCCATCATATAGACGACGAAGGGGCTGCCGGCCGTCTTGGGAGCCTCTCCGGGATAGACTTTTGCCGGCCGCAGAACGGCGGGAATAAGCTCAAATACGGTCACTTTTTCCTCCACTCCTTCTCAATCTCCGTCATCATGGTGTCAATGATGACCCGCTGCACCGCAGCGCTGGAGGACTCCGCCGCCTTGCGCACAAAGTGCTGGCCGGGCACATGGTAGACCCCGCCGCCCTTTGCGCGGGCCAAGAATCCGTACTCCACAGAAGACGGATAGTAGGCATGGTCGTACTTTTTGCCGCCCAGCGCGCCGGGGTTTTTGATGGGTTTCTGAAAAATGTCGTTTTTAGCAGGATCCATAGAGTAATCGTAGACCTTTTTGCCTTTGGTCTTGGATCGCTCCGGTTTGCGAACAAAGCCCCGCCTCAGCTGTCCGGTCTTGCCCACCGGCGCCGCCGCCCGAATGGCTCTGCCGGCCACCGTGGCCCCCTTGCCGGCCGCCCGGTTAACCACCTTTTGGGGCAGATCACCCAGACGGTTTAAAGAGGCCTGGAGCCTCCACATCTCCGTAAAGTCAAGCTTGAACTCCATCCCGGTCTTGGCCATCAGTCCACCAGCTCCCAACACATGAGCCGCAGCTCCTCGTGCCGCTCCTCCGGATCCAGGATGGACACGATCCGAAAGATGCGGTCTCCGTATTTAACGCGCATGGACGTGGTCAGCCCTGCCCTGTAACGGACGCATACGCTGTGACTGACCTCCGCCTGCGCCTGCTGCGCGGCATAAAAGATCTTGCCGCTCACCGGGGAGACGGACGCCCACAGGGCGCACACGTCCGTCCACTGCGCGTCATCCCGGTACTGGGGATCCCCGTAGACGTCCACCTCGCCGGAAAACCGTTGGATGACGATCCTGCACCGTCTTTTGCCCGCGTCGATCATGATTACGCACCCGCCTTTCTTTTAGCCGCGCACACCAGCTTCAATTGCGTGATCACCGGCCGGATCCCGTTGGGGACGGCGGACTCATCCCCCACGTCGTCCCGGTGGTCATACCAGTGGAGCACCAGCGCCTTCACGGCCAGATCGTAGAGCGCCGGCGCCTCCTCCGGGCCCGGTTCCGGGATGCCGGCGTTGCCCAGATATTCCACCGCGCCGGCGATCAGCGCCTTGATGACCGCCTCCTCGGCGTCCTTTGTCCCGGCATCCAGGCCAAGATCGTCAAAGCGCATATAGGCCTTAACGGCCTCCAGATCATGGGCCAAACCGGTCACCCTCCTTCGTCGTTACAAAGTTCCTCGATGTCCATCGCCGCGCCCTCCGGCAGCTCCGGCGCCAACTCCGCCGGCAGTTCAACGCACCGGCCCGTCGGCGCGAACCCCTTTTCCGTGATCTCCGGGGCCTTCTCGTGGAGCCTCAGCGCCCCCAGAGTACGCGTCACGTCCCCCCGGCTGCGGCTGATAAACCCTGCCCAGGGGTACGCCCGTCCCAGGATCCCCAGGAGCGCCCGCGTGTCCTCAGACAGCGCCATCCGCGTCCTCCACCAGGCTGTCCTCGACCCAGCCCCGGACGGTTTGCCCGTGGAACATCTCGGTCTCCACGCAGATCCACCCCGGCACCTGAGCCCAGGCCGGCGCCGGCGGCGCCGTCAGGAGCGTGCCGACCGGCAGGATCTCCAGCGTCTCGAACCGATCCCCCGGCCCCAGCCTCAGTCCCGCCCCGGAGGGGCACCGGACGCGCAGAAGCCGCTCCTCCACGTCTTCCCACGCCCCCGCGGCCTGAGCATCGACCTCATCCAACCCCTCCGGCCCCACGCTTTTCGCGCTGAGGCTTTCAGGTCCCTGGACGTATTCCAGCCCGTCCGGCTCGAAAAAGCCCTCAGAGGGCCTTACAGAGCCTTGTGGGGCCCCCAAGCGGTCATGACCGCTTGGGGAAAGGAGGAGCGAACCCGGCGAGTGAGTCAGTCCGCTTGCGGACTGAGGAACTATCGCGGGGTTCCGCGACGACGCGGCGCTCATTCGGCCATCTCGGCGTCGGAGAAGTCGATCACGAAGATCTCCTCTCCCTCCGCCTTGGCGGTGAGCGTCTTGCCGTCCTTCATGAGATCGTCCAGCCGGATGACCCAATTGAGGCTCCGGGCGGTAGTGGTCTTGGCCCCCACCATGGTGATCTCCTGCCCCTCATACCGGGAATCCAGCATCAGGGGGACGTAGTGGCCGCTCTGCTCCGCCTGCACGGAGGAGAACTCGGGCCACTCCACGTTTTTGACGGTCCCCTGGGCCTTGCCCTGGGTCCCTGTCCACGCCACGGCGAAGCTCTCCTCGATGAGTTCCGCCGCGGTGCTCTTGCCGCTTACGTCGAAAATGCTGAGGGGCTGGTCCTGCGCGGCAGTTTTGACCAGGTCAGCCCCTGTCATTCCCCCGGCGCGGTGTCCAGCTGGCCGTAGACGTAGGCGTCGGCGTCGCGCTCCACGCAGTCGTCGCGCAGGGTGCCGCGCCACAGGCTCATGTCCTGCTCGAAGGCGTTGAAGTCGCCGGCCACGGCCACGTTGGACATGGTCAGCGTCAGCCTGCGGCGGTCAAAGAGGAAAATGCCCTCCTTCAGGTCTCCGATGACAAAGGGGATCTTGGTTCCCTCGGAGGGCAGGGTGTCGTTATCGTAGGTCTTGATGGGGATGACGTGAGGCCCGGCGGCCAGCTGGAGCCGCTTGGGATCGGCAGGGTTGGGGCTCAGAAGGTACCGGTCGTTCTTGTCCTTCAGGGTGGCCAGCCACCCAAGGCCGTCGTCGTTGGTGATGATGGCGCTGGTGGCGCGGAAGGCGGAGCCCAGCTTGATCCAGGCGGTGATGATGTCGTCCAGGCTCTTGAGCTCGGTGGAGGCGTGGGCCTTGATGACCTCAACGATCTCCTTGTTGTCGGTGACGCGGGCCTCGTCGCCCATCCAGTCCACCACCACCTGGCTGATGTTCTCGTCGGAGTCCTCCAGAAGCTCGTTGGTCACGGGCAGGAAGCCGCCGCGCTTCTCGATGGAGTACTCCACACGCTCGAACTCCGGCCCCTCGCTCTTGGGGATCTTCGCGGCCTCCGCCACGGTGGCGAAGCCCTTCAGCTGCTTGCGCTTCTTGAAGGTCCTGGCGCCCTTGTTGGTCTTGACGCGCACCACGGTGACAAGATCCCGCAGGCTCTCCTTGGCGTCGCGCCGCTCCTCGATCTTGGTCACGATGTCCTCCGGGACGGTGTAGCCGCCGTCGGCGGCCTCGCCCTCAGAGAGGTTGTCGCCCTGAGCCTTCTCCACCTTGAACCCACGGCGGGCGGCGTCCGCCAGGGCCTTGACGGCCTTCATGAAGCCGGAGGCGGGCTTCTTGCCGTCGCCCACCTGGGGATCCTTGCTCTTCTGCTCAGGATCGGCCGCGCCCTTCTCCAGCTCCGCCATCGTGTCCTCCGTGGCCTCGATCTGGGCGTTGTAGCCCTTGACCTCGGCCATCTTCTTGCCGTGCTCATCCATGTCGTCCTTCTCCAGGGCCTCCTCGGCGGCCTTCAGGGACGCGGCGCGGCTGTTTTTCAGCTCCAACAGTCTTTCCTTGAGAGTCATAACGTTTTTCCCCTTTCTGAAATTCAAAATCTGTTTTTCTCCATCTCCAGCCTGGCTCTCGCCAGCTGGAGAGCGGATTTCTTCTCCCCGGGATCCTCACCGTCGCCGGTCTTCTCCGGCTCATCGGTGCCGGCGTCGGCATCCTCCTTGGCCTCGTAGCGCTTGATGACCCCGGCCTTTGGCTGTGCCGGAACCGCCACAAAGCTCAGCTCGTAGGCGTCGCTGACGCCGTCCAGCTCCACGTGGCAGCGCTGTCCGTCATAGACAAGTCCCCTGACATGGGGACAGCCGGAGCCGATGTAGCTCTTGTGGCAGATGGAGCAGTCGTAGCGCTTCACCGAAACGCCCACGCTGACCTCCCGCAGGATCCCCGCCTCGATGGCCTCGATGACGGACTTGGTGGCCTCTGTCCGGGGCAGGTAGCAGCTGAGCACCAGCCGCTTCGCGCCCCCGGCCTCTGGCTCCACGCTGGCGGCGTAGACTCTGGCCACCTGACCGGCGGAGGCCCACTTGTGGTCGGAGATCACCGTTTTTCCCACAAAGAGCACCGCCATGTCATCCAGGGACTTGTCTGTGAACCGCTCCAGATCCCGGTCCACCTCGTTCCCGCAGGCCGCCACCCGGAAGGTGAAGACCTCATCGGCGGTAAGCTCCCGCAGCGTCTGGCGGTTGATGAGCGCCATCGCGTCCGGGGTCAGCTCCCCGCCGCGCTTCACCTCCGCCCCCTTCAGCACCGGGCCCGTATCTTCCTTCTTCATGTTCTCACCTCCTGTGATGCTTGTTCATGTCGTCCCATCCGGTTCGTCCCCCTGATTTGCCGGCCTCTGGTCGACGCCAGCTCTCTGGAGGGACAGCATCCTGAAGAGCTCCAGCGGCACGAAATTGAGGGACGAATATCGGGTATCGCCCCCGGCCACCGCCGGCAGATCCTCCAGGGCGCGGATATCGTTGACGCTGTAAACGCCCGCCTCCCGCATGGCCTTGTACCAGGCCCCCTGGGCCGCCGTGTCGCCCCGGAGGAAGACCTTCATCTCCCGCTTTACGCGAAGGCCGGCCTCCCGCTCCGAGGGCAGGAGCAGCTTGTGGGTGTCCTCCTGCTCCCAGCGGGTCACGTCCCCCTGGAGGGTGTAGCGCACGAACTCCAGGGAATTCTGCTCGTTGCTCTGGTAGGACTGCTTTCCGGCGAAGACCAGGTGCGTAGGCGTGCCGAAGAATCGGCACAGATCCGCCACCCGCACGTCCTCGGACTCCACAAACTGCGCGTCCGTGTTCGAAAGTCCGATGGGCTGATACTGCAGGCCGTGATCCAGCACCGCCACCCGGAACGCTTTGCCCGGCCCGTGGGCCTTCTCCCACTCCCGCCGAACCACGTCCTTGAGCTTCACCTTCTGGACATTGCCCTCGGCATCCAGCTCCTCCGTGGTCCCGCTCAGATCGGTGTCCACCGTCAGCACCCCGGAGGGCTGTCCGCCGTTGGTGTAGAGATCCGTCTGGTGCTGCTGCGCCGCCAGGGCGGTCTTGATGGTCATGGACGCGCTGGTCAACACCGACACGCCGGAGATCCCGTCGGAGCTGGGCCCTTTGTAGTGCAGTACGTCCTCCGGGTAGAGCTTTGTCAGCTCCCCGGTCCGGGGATTGGCGTAGACGTACCAATACTGCCCGTCCCTGTCGAAATGGATGGTCGTGAGATCCGGCTCCAGGGGGATAAGCTCCACCGGCCAGCCCGTGGCGGAATCCCGCTGGATATAGGCGTAGGCGTTCCCCCGCAGGAGGACGTTTCGCTTCAAAAGCGCCGTATAATCCACCGAGGTCATGGCCTCGTTGGCCCGTCCCCACAGGAGGGGACAGAGATGATGCTCCGGGAGGCGCTTTTTGTCCGTCTCCCGCATCAGGTACACCGGGAGCATCGCCATGGAGGTACTGAGCAGATCCACGCACCGGTAGACGGTGGAGACCTTCAGCGCCCTGTCGGTGCTCATGGACACGTTGTCCAAGTCCCAGCCGTCGGCGCTTTCCAGCGTCAACGTCCTGGGGGCGGGCCCGATCTTTCCTTTTTTGCGCAGGCCCTTGTCAAAAATCATCCGTCGTCACCTCCAGGCTCCTCTTTGGCCGCCAGAACGCCGCCGGCAATGGCCAGCGCCCCGCCGGCGATCCACCCCGCCGGAACGTAGATCAGCCCCGCCCCGACGGCCACCATGACGGCTCCGGCGATCAGGAGCAGATCCGCCGCCCACGCCCTGACGGCGTCCAGGATCCGCGAGGGCTTGTCCCTCGCCCTTCTCTCATCCATGAAGGCACCTCCAAACAAAAAATCGGGCCGGAAATCAGATTCCTCTGGTCCCCGGCCCGTGGACTTACAGTCTCTCGGCTCACAAAAGGATAAAACGATGCCCCGCCCCCGTCCGGCTCCCGCGCCGGCATGGGGCATATAGCGCCCCAGGCCGCCGCTCTTTCCCGGTAGGCACCGGACTGTCAACACGGCGGCGTGGGACAAATTCGTGTGTGCCCAAGTCGGGCACGGTCAAAAAGGTTCTGTCACATACTCCAATTCCCCTGGGCGATCGCCTCCCCCAGCTCCGGGGGCTTGGCCATATCCACCATCGCCGCGGCCATGCAGATGATCCACGACACCACCATATCGATGCGCCCGATGCTCTTTTTCTTGGTGGGCCGCATGTTCTCGTTGGAGTCCGTCAGGAGCCTCACGTTCCCCCAGCAGTACCGGCAGGCGGTGTTGTGCTCGTGGAGCATCTCGTGGGCCCTCGTCAGCCGCTCCAGCTCCTTCGTGGCCGGACTCAGGGACAGGAGCGTCTGAGGGATCTCCACCACCGGCGCCCCTGCCGCCGTCAGCCGCTGTGTCAGCGTCCGGCTGAGGTACGGATCCACGCCCAAGCTCTTGAGGTTGAACATATCCTTACAGGATCGGATGACCTCCTCGATCTGTGTGTAGTCGATCATGTCCCCCTCACACAGCTCCAAAAACCCGGCTCTCGCCCAGTCCCGGTAGGGCACATGGTCCCTCTGCTCCGCCTCCACGACCCCCTCCTGGGGCCTCCAGGCCCAGAAGAGCGCCACCCACGTAGGAAGGCCCGGCTGGGGCGGGAAGCACAATGTGAGGGCCGCCAGGTCCGTGGTGGTGGAGAGATCCAGCCCCCCGTAGCATTTCTTGCCCCGCAGATACTCCCGCACGGCCCGCCGGCGCTCCAGGACGGAAAGCCCCGCCCACTCAGGCCTGTTGAACTGCGTCTTGTCGTATACGGTCACCGGCACCCAGCCGACCTCGCCGGTGGCGATCCACTGGTTGAGCCTCAGCCACCGGAACGTCCGTTCCGCAGCCTCCGACTGCTTTGCCGTCCTGGCCTCCGCCCGGAAGGACCTGGGCTTGATGGTCACGCCGTAGGAGGGGTTACACCGTCTCCACAGCGCCTCGTCGTAGATGTCCAGCTCCGCCAGCCTGTCCGGGTCGTCCCCGGTCAGCACCGACACGCCGTACATGATGGGAAGCCACTGGGGGTCGTCCCCGTCCAGCTCCCGCTCCGGCCGCCCCTCCCGCCAGGCCAGTATCCGTCGGCACTTCTCGTGGATGGCCCAGCCGATGGACTTGCGGTCCGGGTCGTCCCCGGCCGTCGTCAGCACGATCACCGCCTGCTGGCGCCTCGCCGCGTCCGATCCCGCTGTCAGCACGTCCCACAGCTCCGCCTTCGCCCAGGTGTGAAGCTCGTCTACGATAATGGCCGAGAAGGAAAACCCGTGCTTGTTCTCCACGTCGGAGGAGTACACCTTCAGCACCCCGCCGTACCGGGTCCTAATCTCCCGGACGCTGTCCCGGCACCACACCAGCGGGTTCCCCGCAGGCTGGCCCAGGGCCGTGTGCTCCACCATGTACTTGGCGCACCGGTAGATGATGTCGGCGTTCACCTTGGCCGTGGCGAAGAGCCCCACGTTGGGAAGGCTCTCCCCGTCGGCGATCAGGTGGTAAAGGCCCAGCCCTGCCGCGAATTCGCTCTTGCCGTTCTTCTTGGGCAGCTCCTCGTATAAAAACCGGCGGTACCTGACCCAGCTGCCGTCGTCGTCCCGGACCTGCACCCCGTAAAAGCCCCGGATGGCCTCATCCTCCCAGGGCTCCAGCCGGAAAGGCCGTCCGGCCCACTCGTTCTGGCCGTAGACCAGCAGGGAGAAAAACCCCCTGACCACCTCCGCGTCCGCCTCGCTGTACCGCAAGACCGCCCCGTCGTCCGGCGCCGGCACGGCAATCCCCGGCGCCAGCGCCGTCAGCTCAGGCACCGATCTGCGCCCGGAGCTTCAAGAACGGATTCTCCTCGCCCCGGTCCTCCTTCTCCGGCACCACCAGCCGGCACCGGCTGGTGACCGTCAGGCCCAGATCGTTGGCGCAGGCCCTGGCCTGCTTAAAATACCTGTCTTGCACCAGGCTCCACGCCTGGGCGTCCTCCAGGTCCTCCCGGTTGAGGGCGTCGTTGGCCAGGTTCGTGGCGGACTTCCACGCCGCGTATACCACGCAGTAGTTGGCCACGGTGTCCGCGTCCGGCCTTATGATGAGCCGGGGCATCAGATCCACCAGGGCCTTCGCTATCCTGTTAAAATCCGCCCGAAGATCCTCCGGCAGCCACTTGGGTGCCGTCAGCTTTTTAACGGTGGAGGACGGCTTCGGCTGGGAATCCTCCCGCGCCTGCCGCTCCCTCTTACCCATGTGCTTCAGCCCTCTGGCATCCAGCACCTCAATCGGCAATCTCGTCCCCGGCATACTCTCACCTCACTCGTTGTCCTCGCCCAAAGCTTGGACGATTGCCCGTTCCCGCGCGGAAAGCTCCCAGCGCCTCACGTCGGCCTTCTCCGCCGCCGCCGCCTTCTCCGCCGCCGCCTTCTCCGCCGCCGCCTTCTCCGCCGCCGCCTTCTCCGAAAGAAGGAGCGCGCCGCCGAAGATGCCGCTGGCCCTGCCATCGGCCTTCATGGCGTCCAGCTCCGAGATCCGCACAAAGTCCAGCTTGCGCAGTTTAAACTCCAGCCCCAGCTGGCTCCATCTTCCCATGACCGGCGCCGTCAGGACCTCAGCAGGGAACTCGTATTTTGGAAGGCTCGCCCGCTTGTCCCGCAGGTACTCGCGAACCGCCGTCTCCACCGCCTCGGTCAGCGCCGGTGCGGTCCTGGCCTTCACGTTCTCGGGCTCCAGATTGGTCACGAACGACGTGCAGACCGAAGCGCCGTTCTCGTAGACAATGTCGGCATAGGCCGCAATACAGCACCCGGTCTCCAGCGCCGCGCGGGAGAAGAGCATCAGCGCCGGCGCGAAGAGGAAATACCGGATACCCCTGCCGCCGTAAAAGCGCAGGATCTCCGCAAGCTTCGAAAAGGGCGGATTGTCGACCACCACATCCTCATGCCCGTACTCCCGCCCCTGATAATCGCCGCCCGGATAGAAGGGCCGGACGAACCGCGACCGGTTCAGCCCGTATTCCGCCGCCGTCCACTCCGCCACCGCATCGTACACCACATCCGGCGTGTAGCAGTCGTCCGTGGTCTTTTTGAGCTCGAATTTTTCCACAAATTCGTTGTACTCGTCGTTGCCCTCCTGCCGGCCCCGGTCCCGCTCCCGGTTTTCAAACCAGTCCTCTCCTTCAGCCGATGCGCCCTCGCCCGGCGCTGCCCTGGTATAGGCCCCAACGTCCACCGTGCCCAGCTTCCCGGTCTTCAGCCCCAGGAGCTTTGTGTTGGCGCCGAGGCTCTCGAGCCGCTTGACCTCCAGATCCCGCATCTTGGGATCCCACGCGGAAAGATCCGCAAGGGCGTTGTCGGCGATGATATAGGCCTGCCGGTCCACCTCGGAGATCCCGGAGACCACTACGCAGGGCACCTCGGTCACGCCTTCCGCCCTGGCCGCCGTCAGGATCCCGTGCCCGGCCAGCAGGTTCCCGTCCTCGTCAATGGTCAGGGGCTTCACAAATCCGAACTGTCGAAGGGATCCCCTCAGCTTCGCGATCTGCTCCCCGTCATGCATCCTGGCATTTCTGGCATAGGGGATAATACTGTCGATGTCCCTCATCTCCAGCCTCTTCCCCGTCACCTCAACACCGCCATCGCCTTCCGCGCTCTCATACCCGCCAGTCGCAAGATCATCAGCATCTCCGCCGCCGGCCGCCGCGCGTCCATCACCCGCAATGACAACAACAGCACCGCCAGCCTCCGCACCTTTTTCGAGTCCTCTTCCGTCCATCCATAACGCATCTCCTTCCCATCGCCCCGTCCGCGCCTCTTTCCCCGGCTCCTCATGGGGCAAAAATCTTTCACGTAGGTTGGGCCGGGGTCTTCGTCGAAGGCGGGGAAAACTTTTTACCCCCGGGGGGTGGTTCGCAAGGAATTACCCGCGGGCACACCCGCACCGCGCACCCGCCCAAGCGTACCGTCCAAAAGCCTCAATATCCCCGCCGCCCTTTTTGCCGTTCTTCGCATTGTTCCCGCATCGTCTTGCGGTCGTGGCACTGCTTGCACAGGCTCTGGTGGTTGGCAGGATCCACGAACAGCGCCCAATTCCCACGGTGCGGCACGATGTGGTCGACGACAGTCGCCCGCACCCGCCGCCCGGCCTTGGCGCACTCGCGGCAGAAGGGCTCCCGCGTCAGCTGCGCCGGCCGCAGGCGCTCGGTCCACACCGGCAGCGAATACATCCAGTGCCACGCGTCGCTGGCCCCGCGCGTGTACCTGGGCCTGTGCTTCTCGCACCAGCCGTCCCGCGTCAGCACCGGACACCCCGGATGCCGGCAGGGCCTTGGCGGCTTCATCGCCACGCGCTCACCTCCCGGACAAACAAAAAGGCCCACAGCCAACAATCACGCATCCTGCGCAATCGTGGGCTGTGGGCCTAAAGCCTCTCGCCTCTGTCGATATTCACGACGTACTCCCGCTTGCACTTCCGGCACCAGACCACCAGGTTAGTCGCCGTGGTCTTGGGGAGCACCCGCATGATCCTGGCGCCGTCATACGGACATATCAGGAATCCTTCTCTCACTGTTGGTATCATATCACGTTTTTCCGTTGTTTGCAAGTGTTTTCACCATCTTTTCCTAAAGTTAATATACCCCCCAAGACCGAAAAAATATAAAAAACTCTTTTAATTTTTCCGGCGCTTCCTGGGCCGCGGCGCCTTCGCTCCGCGCTCCCAGCCGGGAACAAGGTACTCTACATATTGAAATACACCGTATTGATTTCGGATGTTTGATTCCTCCAGCGTCGTGGCCCCTCGCGGGACATGGATGGTCTCATCGTCGGGCACCCGCGTACACTCCGGCTTTGGCCGGACCAGGTTCTTCGAGCCTGACCACAGGCGCTGGCCCACTGAGTCCCTCTGCTCCTTGCACATGTACATGGCCAACGTGCGGAAGTTCTTTTCTTTATCCACGCGGAGGTTTCGGATCTCAACGTTCTGAGCCGCGCCCCATAAGGAGACGATATCCTTATAATCGTTACCCGTGGCGTTCATGACCACGTGGAAATGCCACCGGCCGTCGCCGTGCTTATGCTCGATGGTATAGATATAACGGAGTCCGCATCCCCGCCGTTCCCTCACCCGCCGGAGCCGGCGGAAGAATCCCTTGATCAGGCGCTGCGCCTCATCTCTGTTTTTCGGAAGATGACCGTCGTCACAGGTCAGGGTGATCCACAGATCCCGCCGTCCGAAGTTGGCCGCCAGCAGGAGCCTCAGCTTTTGCCAGGCATATTTGAAGTTCATCCGCTGCTGGGCCTCTGAGCTGAGCTTCCTTTTCCCCGCCCGCGTTTCCGGCGTGTCCCTGGGATTCGGAGCCGGATAGATGGTCTCCACCACCAGCGGGCCCGCTTCAATGATCTTCCTGTATTTTGCCACGGCCCAACTCTCCTTTCAGAATCGGGCCGTGGGCCTAAAGCCTCTCGCCTCTCTTATTTATTTGTGTCCGTTTTGGGCACAGCCCCCGCCGCTTTGACTGCCGCCAGGAGCAATTCCGCCGCCGCCAGAGCGCGTTCGTAATTCGGTGCGCTCAAACTGGCAGAAAAGTCGCCGACGCAGAAGCTTATGTTTATAGGCAAGCCCGCGCCGCCGGTAGGGGGGGGGTAAATTCTTCCTGTCCTCCCGCCGCGGATCAGCCGGTTCGCCATCGAAACGAGGGCTCGGCTCAGGAGCGCTATAGCCTCCCCTGTCCCCGTCCGCGTCCTGACTGATCTCCTGCGCCTGCTCCATTAAAGCCGTTTCGTCCTTCTCCCGCTCTCTGACGGTTTTCAGGCCCTCCGGCACCTCCACCGTCACCTCCGGCCGCTTGCCCCGGTACATGGGCGAGAAGTTTACCGGAAGGTTCCGACGGTGGCGCCATCCGCATATTGACGCGCTGGATACAAAAAGCTTGTCCCCGATTTCCCGGTCAGTCAACCCCTGGTGATAAAGCTCCAGGGCCTTCTCCTCGTCAAAGCATATCCCTCCCGGTTTTCTACCCATCGTGTACCTCCTCGCCCTCCGGCTTCAATGACTTGATCTGCTCCAGCCCATGGCCCAGCTTCGCCCCGCATTTGGGGCAGTAGTCCTGAAAGTCGTCGCTCAGTCTGGCTCCGCACTGCGAGCAGTAGGGAACTTCGTCATATTCCATCGGCGGCAGGATGAAGGCGGCTTCCTGTCCGCACTTCAGGCATGTCCCCCGCTGATATTTCGGCCCGGTAAATTGCCGCTCCCGCCAGACCACGTGCCCGTGCTCCACCGGGTCAATGGTGGGCGTTTCGTCCAGCATCATGATCGTGTAGTCCTTGCTCAACCTATTTTGTTTTAGAAGCCAATTTCTAAAATCGTCCGCGTCTATAAGCCTCATTCCGCCCCACCTCAGCTCTCATACGGGCTCGGCGGCTCGTACCCCCACCGGTCCCCGCCCTTATAGGCGTTCCTGAAATAATTGTGCTTCCCGTCCCCGGCATACCACCGGTAATCTGCGGGCAGTACCCGCCCGGCCCGCTTATATCCCAGGCTCTCCATCGTCCACCGCTCCAGTACGTCCCGCGCCAGCGCGTAGAGATCATCCCGCACCGGGAAGGAATCGCTGTAACAAAACCGGTTGGGCAACGTGATGACCGACGCCACCGTCACCGGCTCCGGCTGGTCATCCACCCGGTTGCAGACTACCCAGCCCACGCACGCCACCTCCGTGACCGACTCGATCCCCCCGGCCTCGCCCCACATGAGCTTTGCCAGCATCACGACCTCATTCTCCGTATACCGTGGATAAATCCTTGCCTGACACCGCCACCACTCCTCCTGGAGCGCCCTAATCCCCTCGGAATCCTCCGCAACGCCCAGCTCCCTCAGCAGATCCGCCGCCGCGTGTACCTCCTCCTGCCTTGCCAGCAGCTCCTCCTCCGGCCCCGCCGCCCTCGCCGTCGACCACTCAATCAGCATTGCCGCCAGCAAGGCCACGGCGATCAGTGCGGCCAGTATGTATGCCATCACCGGCGACTGCCACCAGCTCCGTTTGCGCCAGCCGCTTTTGCTGGTTGTCCCAGCGCAAATGTTGCACGGCTCCTTACATGCTTTTCGTTCCCGATATCGGCACGTCCAGCACGACTGGACTAAGATCTTTTTTCTCATTTCTCCGCTTCCTCCAATCCAATGCAATCACCAGATTTCACGGAGGGCATCTTGGTAGTATGAACGCGGGCTATAGTCCCGTTGCGGGCGTAAAACTTTTTGTCCGTTGTGGCAAGAACCGGCTCGTCCACCCAAAGGTCAACATATGCTTCTCCCGTGCCCCTGCTCAGCCACTTCGCCCCCACCGCCCGCATGATGGCGATTTCCTGCTCCGTCAGGCGCGGGGCTTCTTTCAGGTCCCATTCCGACGCGGTAATGGCGCATACCACGTTCAAGGGGCAGCCTTCGCATTCCGCGCCAAGTCCTTCCCAATCTTGGCTCTCCGTTCGCTTCTCGCAAAAAGTCTTTGCCTCCCCCAGCGTCCATTCGCTCAGCGGCTTGTCCTGTTTATCCATTCTTAATTTCCTCCTTCAACCGGTTTATGTACCATATGGCCTTGTCCAGATCCTCGGCCCCTCCCTTTCCCTTGAACCTCCAGATATATTTGATTGCGTTTGCCGCACACACCGCCTGTATGCCCTCCAGGCCCTCCGTGGCGGCCTTCAGAGCGTCGATGCACTCGATCCCGCCCTGCGTGTAGTGCGCCGGGTGGTGCACATTGTCGTGCGTCTCGGTTGGTGTATCCCCGCTTACGGTTGGTGGAGCGGTTTGTGTTGCCGACGACGTGGGAGATAACCTTCAAATGCGCACTTTCCGTAAAATTGCGCGCCTCCGCATGATATTTTATTATCCCGCCCGGAAGCGTTTCCGCCGTAATCGTTAACTTTCCCATTGACAACTCATCCTTTCCGGGCTACAATAGCCCTGTAATAGTTCTCTCTTGACCCTTGGCGGGCCGCTCTTTGCAGTAGGGCGGCCCGCCCTCTTTATGCCCCCAGGAGCCGGGCCAGCCCCTCCGCCAGGGCCGCGCAAAGCCCGAAGGCTCCCAGGAACACGCCGCAGTAAACGGCGTCCTCAACGCCACGGACAATCCGCCGGCGCCGCGCATTCCTCAGCATACGCAAACGGAAAGGGAGCATCACCGCCCTCATCGGCAGAGCCGCCCGGACTGGCCGTAAGGTCAGCCCAGGCACTCAGGTACCCAAGGGTAAAGGGATCGCTGGTTTCAATCGGTTCGCCGCAGATAGGGCAGATATCGCCCTTTTTAAGCCTCGTCATCGTCATCTGCCTCCTCTACGCTCAGATTTTCCGCCTGATCCCCCGCCGGCGCCAACGCCTTCGGCGTATCAGGAATCGGGAACCAGCCCACGCACGGGCTGTCGATGGTCACACCGCCGGGGAATGTCCACCGCTTCCCATCCCAACGAATAGGCGTCCGGTAAAGATCCAGGCCATCACCCAGGTCGAAAAGCCCCATGGCCTCAGTCGGGCGGTCAGGGATCTGTCCGGTGATGTATTTGGTGGGCGCCGGCGCCGAGGGGTGGAGATCGTCGGTCATCCCCAGCAGATAGTCGGCGGAACACTTCAGGACCTTCACGGCCGCAAGAGGCTTAGACAGGTCGTCAGGAGAAAACCTTGGATATTCCGCCCCATAAGCAGGCCAGCGTATAAAATGTCCATCCGCCCAGTCCCTGGCGTCGCCGACAGTCAAATCACCCCAGGAGCCCCACGGTATCTTTACGTCGTCCTCCAGGCCGGCGGCGTCAGCTGCGCGTGCCACACGCTTCGCGAAGGGCACGGTCTTGCGCTGGGCCACCGTCAAGCGCTTCTTCGCTGCCGTCGCGGCTTTTTCCTTCTCCTCGCGCTGTCGCTCTTTCCGCGCAGCTTTGGCCTTGGCGCACATACGATCACAGCAGTAATAATCGCAACTTGCTCCGTCAGGGCACTTAAGGCAACACTTAGATCCGTCGCAGCCCTTATAGGGGCGTTCGCCGGACACCAGCATAAAGCTGTCGGCGTGAGTGCATGGCTTTCCGTCCGGGCACCGGAGCTCTGGTGTCCATGTGACACCCTTCTCCGCCTGTTCCCGGATACGCGCCAGGGCGTTGGTGTAGGGGAGCTTTTTAAACTTTCCAATCCGCCGCTGAAGCTCCATGGGCATTCTGGCCAGCTCATAGGCTGGGGATTCGTCCAGTTCGCCGGCTTGCCACCGCTGAATAAACGGCGACTCAAGCTTTTCCTTGATGACCTTCAGCCGCGCCAGTTTGGATTTGCTGACCTGACACGCCTCGGCCACATGGTCACGCATCCTACCGGGGAACTCGACGCCCTCCTCCTTGAGCTGATACAAAAGCGCGGTCACCCGGTCAGCCTGGTCGGCGATCTCCGCGTCCGTAAGCTTGCGGGAGCTGGAGTTGGCAAAGATAAGCCGCAGCTCCTGCATGGCCTCGGACGCCTGCCCGGATTCCACGATGCAGGGGATCGTCCGCAACTCCTCCCGGCCCTCGTCTACCAGCTTGCGTATGGCGGCGCGGCGGCGATGCCCGGAGACGATAATGAAATATCCCGTCGCGTCAGGATCAGGCCGTACCAGGAGTGGCTGCTGAAGCCCCACCAGCTCGATGTTCTCCACGAGGGAGTCCAGATCCGACAGGGTGTAGAAATTCTTCGGGTCGTCCTCCAAACGGGCGATGTCTATGTACGCGATCCTCTTTTGGCCGTCGCCCGTGGTGTCCAGCTTGGGCACGTCCTTCAGAATCTCAGCCAAATTGAAGCTTTTCGTCTCAGCCATTCAAAGCGCCCCCTTTTACCAGCCACCGGACGAAGGCCCGGTAATCCACCGCCGCGGCGCTCCTGGGACTCGACTCAATGAGGGGCCGCTGGGCGAAGGTCATATCGTCAACCTTATCGGTACGGCGGACGTGAGGAAGCACCGGGAGGCCGTATGCCCGCAAGGTCTCCTCCGCCGCCTTGGTACGCTTGCAGGCGTACCACATGGTAGGCAGACAGCCCAGGAGCTTGAGATCCGGGTTTATGGCCCGCATATTGTTGATTTGCCGCATCAGATTGGTCATCCCCCGCAGGGAAAAGGCGTCCAGCTTGATGGGGATCAGGACTTCATCCGCCGCCAGAAGCGCCGCGGCGCTGGCCGCGTTGAACGCCGGCGGGCAGTCGATGAGGCAGTAGTCATACGTGCCTAATTTGGAAAAACCGTTTACCAGCGTCCGAAGATGCCCGGCATTGACGGCTTCCGTCTCCACCTTCGTCAGATCCAGATCCATAAGCTCGTCGCTGCCGGCGATGAGATCCACGTTGTTGATTTTCGTCCCCACGACGTACCGATAAATGCCGATTTCCTTGTCCCGGAGCAGATTCGCCAGGGTCCCGCCCTGGGTCGCGCTGCCTGAAAGAAATTCAGTCGTATTGCACTGACTGTCCGCATCGACCACAAGCACCCTTTTCTTGTGGTCGTGAGCCAGGATCGCCGCCACGTTCACCGTCGTGGTGGTCTTGGCGACCCCGCCCTTGAGATTCATAACTGTGATCGTTCTCATGGTTACACCCCTGTTTTTCAAAATTTAAAGCTTTCCCGATATGGCCGCCGGCGCTCTCCGTCACCCAGATAGGCGAAGATGCCATAAGTGCGGTGGGCCTCGTTGACCCATTCCACCGTGCCGGTTACGGCCTTGTGACAGCGCTCGTGTGAATCGTCCGTTATGCCGCCGGGCACAAAGCGGACCTTGTCTCCGACTTTGACCATGCTCTCCCTCCCTTCTCAGAATGGGCAGTTTGGATCCGCGCCGGTGATAGATGCCATGCTCACCTGCTCCAGATCCTGAGACGCCTTCCGGTCTCGAACCGCTTTGGCGGAGGCCGCAAACGCGGCGTTGACCTGTTCCCCCACCGAGGGCGGCGCCGCCGCAAGCATCTGGTGGGCGCCGTCAAAATCGAGGGTCAACCGCACCTTCGCGCCGTCCTTATTCTTGCTGACCTTCAACTCACGCGGGGATTGATTGTCGTTGAGATCCGACGGGTAGAGCAGCATGGCCACATCCGCGTCGTTTTCGATCTGGCCGGACTCTTTGAAGCTCCACATATCCGGCGGCGCCGCTTTGCCCTTGGTTTTTTCGGGCCTGGCCAGCTGGGCCAGCTCCACCACGGCGACGTTGTGCGTCTGCGCCAGCGTGTGGAGCGCCATGGAGATTTCGGTCACCCGCTCCCGCATGTCCCGCACGGGGGCGCTGACGATCTGCAGGTAGTCCACGAAGATGACCTGATACTTCCGGGCCAGGGTGATGGACTGAATGTCGCGCACCGACAGACCAGTGGCGTGGGTAAACTCCAGGGATCCCTTGTAGTCGCCGATCTCGATGCCGAGCCGAACCGCCCGGTCGATGTCCTCCCGGCTTTCGGCACCCCTTTTGATGGCCCGGAAGTCTATTTCAGCATACCGGGATATGATCCGTTCCCCCAGCTTGTCCTCGTTGGTCTCCAGGCTGAAAAAGCCCACGTCATACTTCCTCGCCATATGGACGGCGAACTGGAGCGCGAGAAGCGTCTTACCCGCGGAGGCGTAGCCGCCGATGACCACCACGTCTCCGGGTCTCACCGACAGGGCGTCGTCAAGCGCGGTTATACCAAACGTTATGTACTCGGGCGGCGGGGTCTTGTCCGCCTTGCGCTGGAGATACCGTTTTATCAGCTCCATGGCGTTGACGGGCTTGACGCTCTGCCGGGAGACGAGCCGGCGGTTGAGGGCGTCCACCATGGGGCGAACGGCGTCCATAGACCGGGCCTCGATGATCTGCCGCGCCAGGATCTTGACGTGCCAGAGCATATCGAACTCAAGAAGGAGATCTCCGTAGTAGTCGAGATCCGCCGCGGCCACCTCGGCGCAGTATTCGAGGACCGGAGCATATTCCTGTCCGACCTCCTGGCGGACGGTCACCCGGTCGATGGGCCTGTCCGCAAAGTGGAGCCGTGAGATAGCTTCAAAAAGCTCATGAGCGGACTCATCCGAGAAGATCTCCAGCGGCAGCTTTGCTATGGCGGAACCGGCCTTCTCAGGGGAAGCCAGGATCCCGCCGATGATCGCATACTGGATATCCGTCAGGTTCTGCGTGTCCATGCCGTCCCTGATGAGCCGCTCATCAAGGTTACTTGTCACTAAATTACCTCCTTGTCCTCCGACCATCCCCCGTCTTCGGCATCGGCAGGCGCCGCGGGAAGGTTGCCGGCTTCCTCCCACCAGCGCCCATTGAGCCAGGTGGACGCGTGGGGGATCCCGATCCCCCGCCGCCATTCGTCTGAGGCCGCGAAGCGTTTGAGGGCCTGTCCCATGGTGTCGATCAGCTCGTCGGAGGGCTTGAGCTTGTCCCACGCCCGGATGGTCGCCTGACGTTTGGAATTGACCTTCGGGGCGATAGAGTGGTAGTACTTCCAAAAGCCCTCAAAACGAAGCGATTTCCAGTCAGCCGTGTCCTTGTGCTCCTGGCTTCGCGTCCTCGCTTTTTTCTCGCCGACACACGCCGTCCCCCCTTGGGGGACTATAGGGGGTATATAATCTTGTTTATATATAATATTTTTATTTAAATCTGTAACCGTGTCCGAATTTTCCGTGTACGAAAAGTTAGGACACGGTGACGCCGTGTCCGAAAAATTAGGACACGGTGAAGAAGGGATATCCTCATCCTTCAGAGGTGAGCTGGAGACGAAGTAATGCGCTTTTCCAAACTTACCGTCCGTTCTTGTCTGCGTATCGCGCCTTATGTAGCCGGCAGTCTCCAGCTCCCGTATCATAGAGGCCATGGTGTCCTTTGACACTCCGGCAATGGCCGCCATTCCCCGGACGGAGTAATCCCAGCCCTCACGTCGGCTCAGCATCATCATCAGGACAGTCCTCGTTTGAAGCTTCAGCCGCGCGTCAAACATGACGTCGTAATAAAACGGCACAAATTTTCTGTCCCGGTCGAGTATGGTAAACTCAGCCATGTTCACGCCTCCATTTCGTCAGAACCTTCGCAGCCTCCGCCGTGGCCGCTGGTCTCGGGAAAAGCTGTCGCTCTATGATTTCTCCCGGCTTCTCCGGGGAGTATATGATTTTTCTCTCTATGTAACCGGCTCTCACCAGTTCCGAGATGAGTCTTGAGATGTGCCGATCTGTTCTGTCCATCTCTGTGCCGAGTTCGCCATTCGTCCTCGTGCAATACCCCGTCGCGGCTGCCTCTGTCAGAATGATGGCATACAAATACCGCGCAGACATGGACAGCCGATTATCGCGCGTTACCTCCAACGAGACGACAAGAGGATCATTTGTCCGCATGAACTTTCCCTTTCCTTCTCTCAAATTCGGCGGTTATTCCCGCCGTCAGGTCTCCGTAGATGCGCCCCATCTCCTTGTTCAGGATGCGCAGGACCGCCATGGCATACTTTGGATAGTCTGCCTTGTTGAGCCGAAGTTCGGTCTCAAGGCTGTCCTCTACCAGCGCTTCGGCGAGGACTACGTCCGCCAATGCTCCCTGTACGGTTTCGGCCACGTCAATGAAATCTGCTTTGTCCATGTTTGCAAAACCTCCTGTTTTAATCTTGTTAGCACTATGTTAGCACCTTGTTTGTAGAAAGTCAAGAGAAAAAATGCTAACATAGTGCTAAAGGAGTGATTGCACATGTCAACAAGCAAAATTCAGACCGGTCTCCGCCTTGATGAGACCACTTACGCAAAAGCCAAAGCCCTCGCAGATCAGGAGCGCAGATCGTTAAACAACCTTGTCGAGTATGCCTTGCAGAAGTATATTTCTGAGTTTGAGTCGGTTAACGGCCCGATTTCTGTTCCCGAGGAGTAAGCACGGTGTTGTTCCTGGCGCTGAGTCCCAGGTCTATCAACATCAGCAGCAGGCTGTTGATCGACACACCCACGGTGTCAGCCAGAGCAAGCAGCTCTTCATACCTGTTCACAGGGATACGAAGGCCCGTTTGAACCTTGTCACTTTGATTTTTCACACTTCACCCCCTTGCAAAAACGCAGATGCAGTGGTATAATACTGTCGTTCTCATGGCTTACGCCATGTGCCCCTATGTGCCCCTACCGGTGTTACCCGCACCGGCAGGGGCATTTTTGTTCTCATGGGTTACGCCACGCGCCCCTTCATGCGGTCGTACCACGCATAAAGTTGATGAAGGCGCGGCGGGGGATCCTGACCCGGTGCCCGCAAACGGAGACGGGAAAACCCAAGCGCTCCGGGCACTGTCTGGCGGCCACACGTATATAGGCCGGGTTGCATTGCAGGATCTTGGCTGCGATATCCGGGGTGATGATCTCGCCTTCCATCGCTTCGATATCTTCCAATGTCATTGTTTTACTCCTTTCTCGCGGCAAACCGCATTTCATAATATGCTTTCGTGATCTGCGACCCCATGTCCATGATTTTCTCGAAAACCTCCGCCTCCACATCGTCGATGTGGCCGTCGGCTACCATCCGCAGGAGCGCCCGGTCAAACCTGTTGTCGACAAAGTCCAGGATGCAGGATATGTACGAGGCCGCCACCTCCGGCAGGGGCCGCCCGATCTTGAATTCCGGGATCAGCGCGTCCAGGCTCGTTGACTGCTCCCGGAGATACACCCCGGTCAGCCAGGGCGCCGCCAGGATCTCGCTGAGGATCCCCAGCATATCGATGGGACAGTTCCGCGCCCCGCTCTCCCAGGCCCGGACAGAGTCAACGGAGCACCCGGCCCGCTCGGCCAGTGCTTCCTGCGTCAGACCTTTACCGATTCGCGCCCTTTGGATAGAATTTATCGGGTTTTTGTCCATGGTGTCAGCTCCCTCCATGGGGTATAATGGTTGATGGGAAATAGTCTCGTTTTGGGTCATCTGATGGCTCTCGCCATTCCCAGCTCCAGCAGCTCCTCGTGTTCGATATAAGCCGTATCCGATGTCGGCTCGGCTTTGCCGTTCAGATACTGCATGGTGCGTACAAGCGCGGCCCGCCCGTCTTTCGGCCTAAAATCGAACCGGTACAGACACCCCTCAAAGAGAAATCTCAGATTGTAGCCACACGACGTCGCGAAGAACGTGGTCGTTCCGCATTCAACCGGGATCTCAAAGTGTCGCTTTGCCAACTCGTAGAGCTTTGACTTGTTGGCCTTAACAGAATACCCTTGTCCAAACATACCAGGGCCTCCTCTCATGCGCTGTCCTCAGTTTCAGGCTCTTCAAAGAATCTGGTCCACTCGAAACCCAGGACTGTTGCGATCTTCTTGGCCGTCGGAACCGTCGGGGTCTTCACCCCCGTCTCTATGCCGGCATATCCGGCCTGAGACATGTCCGCGCTGTCGGCGACTTCCTGCTGCGTCTTCCCTTGGCGGATTCTGATATCCGCCAACCACTGTCTTTTCACATTTTTCACCTCCATTCTTGCCATAGCTCCCCCTTTCCCCTATAATGGTCCCACCGGCTGCCACCGGAATAACCGAGAAAGGGGGTGAAAGAAATGCTGAGTAATGAGAGAATCGCACATGACCTTGCGCTGATATGGGTAAACAACACATTGACCGGGAGACTGCCGCAATTGACTGAGGGCAAGCATCTCGTTGATGAATATTTCGCCGCATATGCCAAGGCCATGAAGAAGCTGGAAACGTTGGAAGGCAAGGAATCTGCTCACATTGACCAACCCTGATGCCCGTCTTCACGTTTCGCGCTCTGTACGGTGCTGCGCTCGCGGATTTCCGAACCAACATAGCGCAGGATGTCCTCGGACTGCCGCACCGTACACTTTTTTTCCGCCAAAATCTCCAGAATCCGCTCGACAATGTCAAAGTTTTTCTCTGTCGCGTCCATGCCCTCACCCCCTCTCCAAAAACTACATAGGAGTTGATTTTATGCTTCTCAGCAAAGAACAAACTGACCTAATGACCTGGCTGGAGAAACAGCCGGAACCCGTTGCCATGGCCGCCATGCAGCACGCCGAAGCTCCCGGGTACAGCATGGATCGAGTGAACAAAATGTACAAGGACGGCCTCCTTGAAAGCACCTATGTCTTTTACAGTGGCGAAAGCGTCCCCGGGTATCGAGTCAGCGACAAGGGCCGTGCCTCGCTTCGGGAGTACAACAGGTCAAACCAGCAGCACCTCTTCAACGAGGTGCGGGCCTGGATCACCCTGGCCATAGCCGTAGGCTCACTTGTGACCGCCATCATCTCCCTGCTTCGCTGACACCCCCCAGCAACTCGATTTTCTTGTCCGGTCTCGGACAGAAGTCCTTGCAAAATGAATCCCTCATGCACCCCATCAGGGTGTATGAGTCATTGCTGTGGTCGTACAGGATTGAGGCATACATGCAGCCGTAGCACCCGAAGTCCTTGCAGGGCGGCAGGGGATCAGCGCGTCTTTTTGCGGATTGTAGCACTGCCAGGTCTTTGGTAAGCCGACTGATTTCTAAATCCTTCTGTACGAGTTCCTGCCGGAGACGCTTTTTTGTCATCATCCTCATCTCACCTCCTTTCGTGTTATCGCCATCGGCCTTAATATACGCCTTATAGCTAAAAAATAGCACGGAGCGATATTTTTGTCAATAGCTTTAACGCATTTTTTTCTAATTGATTCTTATAACTTGTAGTTATATAATAATTTTGAGCGATAAATGCATGGAGGTATCATGATGAATCGGATTCGCCAACTTCGTGAAGCGCAAGGCAAACCCCAAAAGGCGCTCGCCTTTGACCTTGGCGTTAGCCAAGCAACAATAAGCGATTGGGAATCTGGTCGAAAGGTTCCTTCCGCCAAGAGCACGATTCGACTTGCTCAGTATTTCGAAGTATCTGTTGAATATCTCCTCGGGGTGGCAGACGAAAATGACCCTCCCCTTACCAAAGTCAGTACAGTATTCGGAAGTAGATTGAAGAAGATTCGCGAAAGTCGAGGCTACAAGTCCCAGCAAGCTTTTGCAGATGACTTTGGGGTTGCACAGTCCACCGTGGGTGGATGGGAGTCTGGCAGCCGTGAACCGCCGTTTGATACGCTGATACGATTGGCTGACTTTTTCGGTGTAACCGTGGATTGGCTCCTCGGACTTGTAAACGAGGAAAGCCCCCTCGCTGAAATCAGCGAGGAGGCTTTGGATGCTGAGATTGTGGCTCACCTGAAGGCATTAAGCCCGGAGGATCTTAAGACTGTCGATTATGCCGTGCAAGGTATCTTAGCAGCACGAGAAGGACAAGCTTCTCCTCCCGCCGGAGGGCACAAATTGCCCTCATGAGGTTTTCAATGTCCATGTTTTACCCTTTCCGGCAGAACGTCCCACCCAGTATTAGCGCCGGTGACATTATATCACAGATTAATACAAAATCTATAAAAACGTGCCCATTTTGGACACAGTAAAAAGGGAGATATACATATGGCAAAAATGGTAAAATGCAAAGTTTGCGGACAGGATATTGCAAAGTCCGCAAAGGTATGTCCAAATTGCGGGGCCAAGAGAAAAAAGCATGTATTTCTTGGCATTTTACTTGTCATTATTGGCCTTGCCCTCATCGTCGCCGCATTTGGGGGCGGTGATGATCAGCCCAAGAAAGTAGAGAATGATACCACGCAGAATGAAAACAAAGAAAACGGAAACAATACACCCAACAAAAACGAGCCTACAATCTTTGGCGTAGGCGAAAGTGCTGAACTCAATGATGTTATTGTCACACTGCGCGCCGTCAAAGAAAACAATGGTAACAGTTTTAACACGCCATCAGAAGGCAACGTCTTTATCATCTGTGAATTTGAGATAGAAAACAACTCAAATTCGGAGCTTGGTATAAGCTCACTCCTTTCTTTTGAGGCATATGTAGACGGCTATTCAACAGGTGTCAGCCTCTCCGCCCTCTTGACCTCGGATGTACCTCAGCTCGATGGTGCCATCGCCCCTGGGAAGAAAATGAGGGGAGTCGTAGGCTATGAAGCTTCTTCTGACTGGAAGACCATAGAAATAAGGTTCAAGTCAAACGTATGGTCAAGTAAAGAGTACATATTTGAATATACAAAATAACTTAAATGTGCCCAATAATGTGCCCAATTCGGGCACCGCGCCGCTTGTTTTTTGGAGGTAAAAAAATTTAACTGTTGACAAATCGGATTCAAGGGCATATTATAAGTGTGTAGCCGGAGTTACCGGTTATGCTTTTTATTCAACCCTTGGGTAAGGGCTCCCATTTTTCGGGATGTCCCAACCTCAAGGGTTTATTTTTTGGAGGTCATAAAGATGGAAGATAAAAGAACCAGAAGAACCGCAATCCTTGTGGATGGCGGCTACTACAGGGTCCGCTCAAGGGATCTTTGGGGAAACCTATCCGCCGCAGACAGGGCGGATGAGCTTTACGACTACTGCATATTGCACATAACGGAACCTGCTGACCCGCGGGACTTGTACCGCATATTTTATTACGACTGTCCTCCCATGACTAGGGCTGTCCGGCATCCGTTGACAGGGAACGATATTGATTTTTCTCGGGCCCCCGGAACCGCTTGGTCAAATACTCTCTATCGCTGTTTCTCAGAAAAACCGAAAACCGCCCTTCGAATGGGTGAGCTGGCTGAATCTACTGCGTCTTTTGTCCTGAAAGACTCTGTGCTTGGTGAATTGATCTCCAGAAATAAGGAAATTACTGATTTGCGGGAGAATGACTTTAGGATAGATGTCAAGCAAAAAGGCGTTGATATGAGAATCGGCCTGGACGTTGCCACAATGGCACAGGCCAGGATCGTAGACCAAATTATCCTCATTGCCGGGGATAGCGATTTCCTGCCGGTGATAAAGATGGCGCGGAGAAGTGGAATTGAGGTCTTGCTTGATCCAATGAAACAGTTTCCTAAGCGGAATATGATAGAGCACGTTGACGGAATAGAAAGTTATACCGAAAAGATGCATCTCAAATAACCTGTGCCCAATTCGGGCACTGCGAAGGGGTGGATACAATGGAATGTCGGAAATGCCATAAGACTATCCCCGACGAGAGCCGGTTCTGCATGTATTGCGGGGCAGAGCAGACGATCCGAATCGCTTCCAAAAACCGAGGAAGCGGGCAGGGCACCGCCATCAAGAGGGGAAGTACCTGGACAGCAATTTGGACCGAGGAAACCTACATCGACGAGGATGGCAAGCTCAAGCAGAAACGGAAGACCAAAGGTGGATTTAAAACGAAGACAGCCGCTCTGGCCTACGCTGCCTCCCCGCACCAGGAGAAGCCCCAGGCTCCTACCCTCCGGGCATACTGGACAGGTTATAAGACTTCCGACTTTCTGGATCTCTCCAGATCAAAGCAAACAGCGTACACCATCGCCTGGAGCCGGCTGGAGGATCTGGCCGGAAAAAACATCGACGAGCTGGGGATCTCCGACCTCCAGAGCTGTATTAACAGCAAAACCAGCACCTACTATCCCGCTCGGGATATGAAGGCGGTTTTGTCTCACCTCTACAAACGGGCGGTGGCCGAAGGCCACGCCAGGACGAACTTGGCGGAGTATATCCGGCTGCCGAAGCTGGAGGAGAAAGAGATGGAACCGTTTACGGAGGCGGAGCTGAAAAAGCTGTGGGACGCCTACGGATCCGGGGACAGCTTCATCGGCTTTATTCTCCTCATGATCTATTCCGGCATGATGCCGGGGGAGCTGTTCGGCCTGAAGAAAGACATGATAGACTGGGAAACCCACGAAATCAACGGATGCGGGCTCAAAACCAAGAAGCGCAAGGAGACGCCCATCGTCTTCCCGACGATGATTGAGCCGGTTCTCCGGGATCTGGTAGACCAGAGCAAGAGCCGCATCAAGAACGTGCTCTGCATGAACCGGGACACGTTCTATGCCGAGTATCACGACGCCCTGAAACGCGTGGGGATCCCGGATCGCGCCCCGTACTCCTGCCGGCACACCACCGCCACGGCTCTGGCTTTAGGCAATATCGCCCCCAGCGTCATTCAGGAGGTCATGAGGCACGCCAAGTTTACCACCACCCAACGGTACATCCACCCCACCAACGAATCCGCCCACGCCGCCGTGGATTCCATGGGCAAGGGCTCAAACGTCGAGACGTAAAACTGCTAACTGTAATGTTAACTATAGGTTTGATTTTGATGGTATTTGCGAGTACGCCGCAGGACGTTTCACTCCCGTTTCGGGTTTAACTTTTTGGGTGAAAACGCAGACAAAAAGGGCTTAAAAACCGCTAAATCAGCGATTTTTAAGCCCTTTTGGCGCGGAAGGAGGGATTTGAACCCTCGCTCGGCTCAACACCGACTACTCCCCTATCTGGGGAGCCTCTTTGCCATTCTGTTCGTCAAGTGCTGCTTCGGCGGACTGGGACAGAACATCATGAACCCGGCCCTGGCGGCCAGGTGCTTCCTGCTGATCTCCTTTGCCGGGCCCATGACCGAATATGTGGTGGACGGCGTGTCCACCGCCACGCCCCTGGCCGTGCTCAACAGCGGCGGCACCGTGGACGTGCTGGAGATGTTCATGGGCTACGGCGGCGGCGTCATCGGGTGCAGCGGGGCGGCCCTGCTCATTGGCGGCATCTTCCTGCTGGCGAACGGCACCATCACCTGGCACATCCCCGTCTCCGTCGTTGCCAGCTTCGCCCTCTCCATGGGTCTGGGCGGCCCCGGCGGCTTCCACCCCCTGTACCTGCTGGCCGAGATCAGCGGCGGCGGTATCCTGATGGCGGCCCTCTTTATGGCAAACGACCCGGTGACCAGTCCCGTGGCCGTGCCGGGGCAGGTGCTCTACGGCGTGGCCGTGGGCATCCTGGCGGCTGTCCTGCGCCTCTACGGATCGGCGGCGGACAGCGTCAGCTATGCCGTCATCCTCTGCAACCTGGCGGTTCCCCTCATCGACCGGGTGGCCATCCCCAAGCCCTTCGGGCTGGGCGACAACAAGAAGAAGCCCAAGCCCAAAATTCCCCGGCCCGCCTGGATCCTGGCCGGTATCGGCCTTATCTCCGGCGTGGCCCTGGGCGCTGTCAACTACATCACCGCCCCCGTCATCGCCGAGCAGGCGCTGGAGGCCAACCTGGCCTCCTACGAGACGGTCCTGCCCGCGGGCGCCGAGATCGGCTACGA
>CANQBC010000020.1 GCA_947589225.1 uncultured Oscillospiraceae bacterium
TTCGGCAATGAGACGGACGATTTCTTGACTGGTGGCCAAGGTGCTCGTCCAAATACATTGTAGTAGTAGTTTTAACCACTTATTCCAGAATTGCAGGTTAAAACTACTATTTGTAGCCAAAACGCCTGCGCCGCAAGGGTTTTGAGGTCGTTCCAGAGCGAACTGGAACGACCTCAAAATTTTCCTATTTTTCCTCGTTTCCCCCAAACTGGAGGGATTCGAACTGGCGACATCAACAATTGGATAGAAGCTGCACAAATGCCGGGTCACATGACCCGGCATATTTTTTTTACCCTGTCTGGACGGCTTCAACAGTTTTTTTCGTTGACTCAAAACAGGAGCTTGGATATAATCCCCTTAACCACAGCTGGAGGTGAACAGATGGATTTGCAGGATCTGCCCAAGTCCTTTGCAAAAGGCCATTGGGGATATGGAAACGGCGCGGAGGTGACTGGAGTCATAAGCTCTGAGGCGGCGTGATCCCTCCGAGAAAAGTATCTGCGGATGGAGGGGGCTGAGGGGCTCATACTTCAGGGATGCGGTGGGGATCTCACCGAGTGGGTGGATGGGATCAACAACGAGCTTACCGAAAACGGCATCCTGCTGAATGGGACGAGGTTTTCCGGCTGCCTCTCCTTCAGGCACGAAGGACACACCTGCTTGTTCTTTCCCTTCACGGATGACATAAAGCTGGACGGCGGCAAGCTGGCACAATGGCGGCTCCAAACCCACAACGCCTATGGCGGGACGTGGCTGTCGGACTACGTTACCAACAAGCTGGGCGGGTTTATCACGGAGAAACAAAAACCGTGAAGAGCTATGTATTCGTATTCAGTTGTAGCTATGCGCCAATTTGAAGCGTTTGGGGAAGAAAAAAGCGCCCAAGTTTTTACACTTGAACGCTATGGTTATGGACTCGGCTGGCAACTCGCCAACAAACGGGAATTTTAGTCTTCCTTTGCCAGTACTTTTCTCTGCCAGCTTCGCTTGCCGCATTTCGGGCATTTCATGTATCTTGTTCTGCCAGTGTGCGGCGCAAGATTGGTTTGCCAATAGGTCGGCACATATCTGTGGCCGCATTTTTGACAGGCATAGTATCCCGCTTTCTGCTCAATGCCTACCGCAATAAAAGCGACCGCAAAAATCATCACAAGGACAAACGTGAGAAGCACGACCCGCAGCCACATGGGCATTGAGACAAAGCAAGCCACAAACACCAGCGCAAACCCGGCGAGAACCGCCGGAAAAACGATCCAGTATTCCGCCCTCAGCAGCTGCCCGTTCTTTTCCTCCATCTCCCGCTTCATTGCCAGAAGATTTTCCTCTGCCCGCTTGTCATAGAATTCTGCCATGATTCTTTCGCCCGACAGGAGTTATTGACACTGATTTTCAGAAAATCGCAAAGCTTCAGCATAATTCCCGAATCGGGCATGGATTTTCCCGTCTCCCATTTTGATATTGCCCTGTCGCTGATACCCAGCTTCTCGGCAAGTACGGCTTGGGTCATGCCTTGTTCCTTTCTGCATGACGCTATGAATTTTCCGATTTTGATTTGATCCATATCGGGCACCTCCTTTCATGGCTTCAGTATATCCGAAGCGGGTGAAAATGAACACGAACCGGCGGTTGATTTTTGCCGACTCTACTGCTGGTTGGGCGGCTGAATTCCCCATTTTCGCTGCGATTCACTCCCCGATAAACGGGAATTCATTTGTTCCATTCGTATTCTGATTGCCATCCGTCAGGGATATCGGTGACATCTATTTCCCTATACAGCATAGCCGCATCGTAAGAAAACGAATTTACAATCCATTCGTCAACCGAATACCCTTTTAATTCATAAACTCTGTTGTCTTTATCTCCATCTACAATTCCGATTTGCTTTCCACGCTCACCATAGTCATCTAATGCGCCGTATGGTACATAGGTCTTGTCGCCCCATATTATGGTTGCATACCCATCGCCTTCTCCAGACTCCCAATTCCCTTTTGTGTTCCCGGAGTCTCTGAGCCGCGGCTGGGGTGAATATTATCCAATGGAGTGTAAAAAAATCCCGCCAGCATACTTACTGACGGGTGATAATTCAATATTCCCGGTCACCTTATTCAGTCTGAACTTATAATTCAACTAACTTTCCGTTTGAAAAATAATATATATTCTCTTTTTTATACCCATACTTGGAATTTGGGACGCTAATGTGCGGCTCAAATGTAAAATAATCGATTGAGGACAACAATAAGTGATTGCCCTTTTCGATATAGACTCGTTCATCTTTACTTTTCACAATTGAATGCCCGAGGTTACCCATAAAATCAAGGTTAATAAAACCATCGTCAATTATCAGACTATTCATATGCAGATAGAGTTCTTCAAATGTAGTTCGAGGTGTTACAAAATCAATTAACTCTTGATGTAATCGTTCTTCCATAAGTAAGCCATTACGCCATTCATTGTTTTGAATTTTATCTATACGATCAACTACCTCACCATTTTCGATAATAATAGTGCGGGCATAATCTCCCCAAATATTATTGTTTTGGGGACTAAGGTCAATTGTAATAATATCATTATTGCTGATCACTCTATCAGAAGTGATGTATTCCCTCCCTGAAATGGATACGGATGTTTCATCTCCTGAAAATACAAATGCGCCAACATCCCAATACCAAAACGAATCCGCACCTAATGATAGCATCTATTCTTCGCACAGCCGTCTTACATCAAGTAAATTCATATTAGGTTTAATAATCGTTTTTATATATAAAATCGTTTCTTTTGCTATTCTTTGTAAGTCCTTATATTCCATGCGATTCAACTCCTGTAAATCCCGATTTGAACTCGTCAAAATCTTAGAGTGTTACCACCCATTATAGGGCGACAATAAAAACCTCCGAAAGCCTTGCAAATAAAGGGTTTGCCGCAGTTTCCTCACCGTATCTCATTATCTGGTTCCACACACTGTTACCCTTGCTCTGACAGCTCATAAGGGAAAAAGCAAGGGAAGGAAAATCCCACAACAAGCTATAACAGAGTGTGACAATTGGGAACCTGTGACGTATGTGCGAACAATATTATAGCGGAGGATTTCATAATGAACAAGTACATTTTTGACGAAAGTAACGGACTGTGGTATGAGCTTCAGGGGGACTATTATATCCCCTGTCTGAGCCTTCCGGCAGCGGAAGAAAAGCCGATTGGCCTTTGGGGGCAGCGGCATCTGCGGTATATCCGAGAACACAGGATAGCTCTTTATACCGAGCTTCTGACAAGCGGCAGGCTGAACGCCTACCTTGCCGATCTGGACGAGGAAGCCGAGGCTATGCTTTCCCGGCTGGTAAAACAGTTTGCCAAAAAGGAGGGCGTGACGGAAAAACTCAAAGCCAAGGACGGTATGAAGTGGGTGCAGGCTATGAACAATATCCGCAACCGAGCCGCCGAGGTCGTTTACAACGATTTGATTTACAACTGATACCCGCAACACAGGGAAGGATCATGAACCTGTTGACAGACAACATCCCCCGGACGGAGGGGCAAATCCTCTTTGATGGGATGGATATTCTCAAACTGGGCAAGCATACTCGCGGCGTGAACTCACGGTATTCTTAATCATCAGGCCGAAAAGGAAAAAAACAAACTTATGATAAATTGAGCGTATTTTGGCAGACTTTGTCAGGCCAATTTCGTAGAATCGCCTCTTGCGGTTTCCCATCCTCTGTGGTATCATTACCCTTACCGCATTTTCAGGAGGGAAAAACATGACACGCAAAGAATTGGCAGAGCTGAGGCGGCATTTTCGACCGGATCGGGCGGCGATCCAGCGGATCTACGGCTGTTACGTGAACGCCAACCGACAGATTATCGCCTACATAGACGAGCCTCTGAGCACCATGGCTCAGAACGAACAGGAGAAATACCTGGGGCTTTTGAAAAAGAGCCTTTCCGGAGGGCTGGGCCGGAACCTCATCGACATTGTATTCTCCACTCAGCAGGTGGCCGATAGCGAGGAGCACGGGCTTTTGATGGAGCTTCGCGATTCCAAGCTCCAGAACAAGGAGGCGCGGGACAGGCTCTACGATAAAATCATCTCCGCGCTGGATATGGAGGACTCCAACTACGTGATCCTCCTGGTCCACGACTCCTACGACATCCCCCGGAAGAACAAGGACGGCTCGGAGGCGGACTCCGAGGACGTATATAATTACATCCTCTGCGCCGTCTGCCCCACCAAGGACGTAAAGCCGGAGCTTCAATTCTTCCCCGGCGACAATGAGTTTCACAGCTCCGCCGGAAGTCAGGTGATCGCCCCCACCGAGCTTGGCTTCCTCTTCCCCGCCTTCGACGACAGGGCCGCCAACATCTACAACGCCCTTTTCTACACCCGGAACGCCTCCGACACCCACTCCGACGTGATCGCCGCTCTCTTCCATGTGGACCTGCCCATGTCGGCGGGCGAACAGAGGGAAGCCTTTGAGTCGGCGCTGAGCGACGCTTTGGGCGACGAGTGCGGCTTTGAGACAGTCCAGGCGCTGAACGACCGGATGGCCGCCCAAATTCGGGAGCACAAGGAGGAAAAAGATCCCGAACCCCTGGCCATGACCGCCGGAGAGGTTGGGGATATGCTCACAGACATGGGTGTCTCCGGCGAGGCGGTGGAGCGCTTCAAGACCCGCTGCGGCGAGACTCTGGGCGAGGGCGCGGTTATCAAGCCTGAAAACGTCATCGATGAAAAGAAGTTCGTGGTCAGGGCCGACGAGCTCACCGTCTCCGTCAGCCAGGAGGAGAGCTTCCGTTTGGAGTCCCGCGTCATTGACGGCCGGAAGTACCTCCTCATCCCCGTAGGCGCAACCGTGGAGATCAACGGCATGGAAACTAAGGTCTGAGTACGGCGGAATACTGAACGCGACCCCCTTTTTTGAATAAAACCCCGTTTTCAAACAGTTTTCTCGAAAACGGGGTCTCATCTTTTTGAAAAACATTGGGAGAGAGACGACCTGCTCTCAACGGTCATGACGGCATATGCAACGTGGACAAGTCTCTTCGCGGCATGACATGAACTTATAAGTCAAGATGAAGTCATTCCCAAAATGAAATGTTGACCTCACAATATTTATGAACGTCAGTCTTTCCTTTTCCAAAATTCAGTGATATACTATCAAAAAAGCGAGGTGTCAGGAATGGAATGGATCTGGTACATGATTGCCGCCTTGGGGGCCGGGATCGGGATCGGACTTGCGGGGCTGTCCGCCGCCATCTGGCGGGTTAGGCGCCTGAACATTTCATCTGCCTGCCGGTCGATCTCCGCAAGATAGGCATCGAGCTTGCCCGAAAGAAGCATCCCGGTATATATACCGTTGCGATGCTTCTCCAGATACTCCCTTCGCCTCCTGCCCCAAGTGCCGATGGATCCAGCCTCCGGCGCAATCAGATTCGGGATCATGTAGTCGCCCTCGCGGTGGTAAGTTAATTGTGCACTCATTTTTATAACTCCTTTTTTGATACCTACATTGTACCAGCCGTCACGCCAAAAGACGAATATACAAAAGAAAACGCTCAGATAAGCATTTCTGCCCTTCTGAGCGTCCTCCTCGGATATGTGCCGGTGCCGGATTTTTGTTATTTTATAAAGTCCCTTATGAATAACCGCACCATAACTGGTAACGCAGTTTGATACAATGGTATCGACTGCGTTACCGTTATATTGTGCCGGCGCGCCAAGAATTTCCGCCCTAGCGCGTTGTATTTTATTTGTTGTGATGCCTGCATAGCGCGGTTTTGAGAGGGACTTTCGGGGTGAAAGCGCAGACTCTGGTCGATGGCTACCGCTAAACGACCGCGATCCGTTAAATTACCGGGGTTTCGTTAAACAGCGGGGGTATCGTTAAACGACCGAAAATGTATGCGCCCACCGATTGCGTGCGGCCCGTATCGCGTGGTATAATATATATTTGTGAGAGTTTAAGCAGTTTTGTGTCGCCATATGGAAACGGAGGTCAAACATGAGCGAGAAGATTTACTGGATCATTAAACGCCTTATTTGCGCCTGAACTGGCATGGGAGCAGGGAATCGTTGAGTTTGAAGATTTTTCTATAGGTTATATTGACACGCATGAGGAGGAGCAAAAGCCGGTTATAGCCCTAAAGACAGAAAGCTCAGAGAAAATCAGTAGTGGCGACATCTATTATCGTTATCGCGCTCGAAGCGAAAAAATAAAGTATCCCGAAATGGCTAGAATTATTGATGTTCGGGCTCGAAAAAAACGTGAACAAATCCTGCGGTTAATGGAAGCAATAAGGAAACGCGGCACTACAAACCTTGGCATTGTGAATTATAGTAGCGGCCGATTTAGCACGCCCCTCGGTGTGGATATATCAGTTGATACGTGCCTCATTGTAAAAGTGTTGAGGAAAGCTAAATATATTAAAGAGGGGAGCTTTGATGAAACCAACGGTCACCCTGTGCTAAAGGTCACGGGAAATATTGACTTGGCAGAAGAAGTTTCGATCCCCGATATAGAGCCAGATGTTCAGAATCCATACTTACAAAAGGATTTGGCCGAAAAATTACAAATCGGAAAACAGCGCCTACATGCACTTATTTGGTATCACAATATGAAAGGCGCGAAAAAATACCACATGGAAGTATCAACTTTTTCAAACAGCAAGGTGCATAAGTTTTCGGACGTGGCACTTCAGTTTCTTGCGGAGAAAATAAATGAACACAAAGAAACCCCTGAATGGCTAACGGAAGTATATCATCTATATCTACAGCGTGACAACGATATGGGAGGAATCATTCGTGATACGGTTTAGGAACCCTGGGACACAGTACTCAACCCAGATTCAAGTCATAAAATTGCTTTATAATGCCTTACATGATCAGGCGTTCTTTACGCTTGACGATATGGCTGTCGTGATTGCGCAGGGAAAAATGATGACCGCATATGGGTATGCGGGTGATGATGCGCTCCGTTTGAGCAATACAGACCAGAAGAGCAGGAACTCCGCCTGGAATAACGCAAAGATGTATGCCGAGATATTTCGCATGCTGGGGTGGGTGACGCCTTACCATGAAAGCAATTCCTACCCCATGGTATTTACATATATAGGGACACATGTAGCCCAATCAACAGGGGATTGCTCTAAACTTTACGAACAGTGCGTCCTGGGCATCAATAGTCCAACGCTGTTGACCAGCAGGATGCGATACGACGAGCGAGTACGGTTTTTTAAGTGCGCTTTACGCACATTTATTGACTTGGGCGGTGTCATGTACAAGCACGAATTATGCCTTGGTCCGATGAGCGTCAACGATGAGGATGAACAGGCATATCAGGACATGATCCAATCCCTGAAGTCCTTGAGAGGCAGCCATAGAAGGCTGGATAGGGCCTTTAACGCATTGGCGGAAAGCCTTGGCATGAAACCTGGCTCCGTTGATAACTGCACCCGACTTCCGATCGCGCTTATGAAAAGCTGCGGCTGGGTAGAAGATGTCTCTGACCGTTCTCTGTATGGAAGCGCTTTGGATTGCTTGCAGATCACACAGCATGGCATTGAGACATATGAGAGCCTAGCGGATATGTATGACCTGCGCCTTGACCAATATCTGCGTCTCGATGAACCTACGCAGCAGTCTATGATCCGGCTGGGCATATACTCCATGCTGCAGCGGGCGGGCTATGATATTTCCGACGTTCAGGCACAGGTTGCCGAGGACAGGGCGCAGAGTAGGGGGATCATCGGCGACAAAGATCTGCTGTTCTCGCCTTACCAGACAATTCGGCGCGCACAGGTCGAAAGAGCCCTAGGGATTGACATGGGGATTGGGCTCGAGTCCGGGCTTCATACGGAGACTTTTGGCAGTGCGGTCAAAGATCGGGAGGCACTGTACGGCATTGAGACATGGAGCTTGAATATCCCAGAAGCGGCCTCCAGAGAGCTTCTGGCTTTACCAGAAGATCAGGCTTTCCTGCATCAGGTCGATCAAATGGTCGAAGGGGGAAAAAGCAGCCGCGAGATTGTAGACGCGCTTTTCGATCATTATATTGATGCGACGAAAGATACCTTTTATCCGCTGATTGCTACACTATTCAAGATCATGGGGTTTGATTGCCGCTTCTCAAGAGCAGGGGATAACGGTGCCCGTTGGGACGCGATCATTGATGACACAGAGAGAAGTATACCCATCGAGATAAAATCCCCCACAGAAGAACAACATCTTTCCATTAAGGCCATCCGACAGGCCCTGGAGAATAAAATCATTCTCTTATCCCGTAGAACATATATGACCTTGCCTGAAGTCTCTACGCTGGCCGTAGGTTATTATATGCCCAATGAGCGAGCTGAGGTGGCCCGGCTGATTTCAGACATCAGAACAACATATGGATACAGAGTTGGCGTGATCGACCTGAAGTCATTGCTTACCATCGCGGTCAGCATCCTGGTGGACGGGAAGGGTTTTGAAAAAGAAAAACTTTATACGTTAGAAGGACTGGTAAATGCGGATTTTTAAAGAGAACAGAGACCACTCCCGGCTCGCCATCCTGAAAGACATCCCGGTCTCCCTGGAGATACACCAAGGTATCCCTGGCACCGCACATTTCAGAGATGGCGGGAGTGATCAGATCAGCTGCCTCGGATGCACAGTACCGAGATGTATGTACTTATCTGACAGTGACATAGAGTGCAGTCACATAAAGGGTTTTCCATGTGACAGGTCAGTCATGGCCTGCCCTGTCGATGCCATCGCTTGGAACGATCGATCCGCCGCCCCTGTGATCGACCAGCAGAGGTGCATCCGCTGCGGTATCTGCGTAAGCCGCTGCCCTGTAGGCGCCCTGTACTTTTCAGACCAGGGGGAACCGGAAGTCAATATGACACCGGGAGATAGTGTCATAAATATGCGGCCGGATCAAGCGGGCCAAGATCTCCACGCTTGCCAGATCGAACAACTGCTGCAAGTCCCCCGAAGCGGCATCTCTCTCCAGGCTTCTGATCCGTTATTTGAGACCATTTATGAGAAGCTGCAGCGGCTCGGAAACGCCTATCATAACCCTGTAGGCCGGAACCTGCTGATCGCGCTGGGCTGCAGATGTGCGATGCGAAGGATCGGCGACGTATACACGCGGATGGACGCTGTTTATTCGTCTCCGGCGGGTTCTTTCGGCGCTGTAGAGATCGAATTTGGAAAGGACACGTTAGATGCATCCAGGGGTATCCTGGATGATATTGCTGTTCTCAACACTCGATACGGAGTGCATAAGCACAATAATAGAGCACTCGTCATTTGCTTGCAGCTACCCAACGAACGGCAGGGCTATTGGCAAGTCGTAAAAGATATACGGGTCGTAGAAGGAATCAAACTCAGCACCATTACTGTCGGCGCGCTGATGTTTCTTCTGTGGAACGGTTGCGTATTTGAACCAGAAAATGATCGATATTACATCGACTTTGACAATATGGATCTGCGGCATATTATATGCATCCAAGCCGATTGTGACAGCATTCCATTGAGCAATGGGGAGCTTGGAATCATGGAACCTAATAAGTGATTGAAAAGTGTTGAATAGTCTTGACAAGTGTTTCCTGTTCTGGTATCCTTTATAACAGTTTTTCTTTACAGGAAGGGGGTACTGTAATATGTCGGAGACTATAGTGGGAACAAAACAGGCGGCTCAAATGCTGGGAGTAAGTATTTCGACCATATACAGAATGGTAGACAATGGGATACTTCAGCCGTCAAAAACTCCTGGTGGACAACGTAGGTTCCCAGTGGATCAATTGGATGAATATAAGAAAAAGAGCCGTAGTATAGTTGCTCCTCAAAATCCCTATCAAATGAGAATCAATGTTGTATCTGGTGAAATTGAAGAGGATATAGACGATGGCCCTTCATTTGCTGCTTCTGTAATCGAGGAAGGCTTGGAAGAAGATACAGAATACCCTGCTGTTGATGACAAGCCAGTAGATCCACGTAATACGTTGAACGATTTGAATGGATCGCAATGGCTTCCAGAAACCAAGAGCTTCTTTTTTCAGAAAGGACTTGGTGCAAAGCATCCGCACGCACAAATCGAACGCCAGCACCCTGCTCCCTTTTCCTTTCAGGATGTTTCTCACCTTGTCACTTTTTTTACTAAAAAAGGAATGAAGGTGCTTGATCCTTTCGGCGGCGTGGGGTCAACCGCAAAAGCCTGCGAACTTGAGGGCCGTATTTGCATCAGCATTGAACTTCAGAAAAGATGGCATGAATTGGCGATTAAACGCCTTGAATCTGAGGTGCGAGAAGGAGCATCTCAGAAGCATATCTTTATTCTTGGGGATGCACGTAAAGAGCTGAAGAAGTTTGATGATTGTTCATTCGACTTTATGGTCACTAGCCCTCCCTATTGGTCAATTTTGAATAAGAAGGCTGACTATAAAGTAAAAAGAGAACGATTAGCTAATAATCTGGCTACCAATTATTCGGATAATGACGAAAATGACCTAGCGAATATAGAAAGCTATGATGAGTTCCTCCGCGTTCTGGTTGACGACGTATTTTTAGAATGCGGAAGGGTCCTTCGGCCGAAAAAATATATGTGTATAGTAGTTTCTGATTTCAGAAATAAGTCAGAATTTATCAGCTTTCATAGTGATCTGATTCAAGCGCTAAATCATAGAGCAACAGCAGACGGCTACAAAATTACATTGCAAGGTGTCAAAGTCCTTCTTCAGAATCATAAAACGCTTTTGCCATACGGGTATCCCTTTGCTTATGTTGAAAATATTCACCACCAATATGTACTTGTATTCAGGAAGGACAAGAAATGAGATGAGGGATTATAGCGGATTGATTTGTGGGAATTCCGATATTCTTCTTCAAGAAATGCTGGATGCTGGTGTCAAGGTCGATCTCGTATTGACCGATCCTCCCTATAACCTTAACAAGGACTTCGGAAACAATAGTGATAGCCTTCCTTTAGAGGCTTTTCTGGAGGTTTCAAAAAAACGAATCGAACTGTGTCGTGACCTTCTTGTTCCAAATGGAAGTATAATATGGTTTGGTATACATCACTATATTGGCTTTATTCAGTCTATCATGTACGAGGTGGGCCTGAATTATAGACGAATGAATATATGGTACTATGAGAATGGTTTTAGTAGAAATACTACGGCTCCTCTTACTCAATATGAACCGTTCCTTTGGTTTTCCAAGTCCCCCAAAAAGTGGATCTACAACGTAGACGATGTCCGTGTCCCGTACAAAAGCGCTGAACGGTTAAGGAATCCTGTGTATTATAAGAATTCCAAAGGCGAACGTGTCAAATGGGAACCAAACCCTCTTGGGGCAATGCGCGGGGACGTATGGACATTTCCAACCCTTGCTGGTAAACTGTTCCAAGATGAAAAAACGCCACATCCTACACAAAAACCGGAATCACTTATTACTGAAATTATAAAAGCTTTTTGTCCCAAAAATGCAGATGGATTCTATGAAGGTGTAATCTTAGATCCATTTCATGGTTCCGGCACGGTAGGAGTTTGTTGTGAAAAGTTAAACAGACAAGGCCACAAGATCAAATGGATAGGAATAGAGCTTGAGGATCGTTGGTGTGCCGTGGCACAGGAACGCCTTAGCAAAATTAATTTGAAAAAATGACCGAGTAAACATGAAACTGTGTCCACCCGGCATTCTGTTGTGGTATAATGGTAATGTCACTACAAGAAGGAAAGGCGGTTAGCCGGAGAAAGGAACTGACAATATTATTGCATTCATACGAGCTTCGCGTCCAAATCATAATGCAGATGTATATAAAAACCAAAAACTATATGCGGTCAATAACTATTATCAGGGAGACCTGTGACCGCGCAGCGCGCTCCCGGCGGCAAAAGCTCCGGCGCGTTTGCGTGACCTATTGCGTTTTTACCATGAAAAAGCAGCCCGCTTTGCGGGCTGCTTTTTTGACAATTTATCTTTGTCTCTGCCGTGTCACTCCCCCAGGGAGACCTTGCCGTTTTCCACGGTGACGGGCGTGAAGCTCTCGTAGTGGTCGTCGGTGTAGAAGTAAAGCCCGTCGTTGGAGTAGACGAGTCTGCGCGAGCCGCGGGAGGAATAGCCGTCGGTGTCGATGTCGCACTCGGTGTACACCCGCCCGTCGGCTTTTGGCAGAAGGCCCTCGTAGTTGCCGAACCTGTCCCCGCCGATGGCGCCGCCGTCCATGTAGTTCTCCACGCTGCCGCCGGTCCAACCCAGCTCGTTGGCGTTCTCCTTGGTTATGTAGTTGGGGGGCAGCTCGTCGTAGGCCTCCAGGTACAGCACCACGTTCTCCACGTCGTAGTAGTACTCGTTGTACTCCGGCTTCCAGTCCTCTTTGTTGGAGGACTCTTCCCCCTGAAAATCGTTCTCCCCGCCGTCCGGCTGGGCGGCGGTGTTATCCGGCAGTGTGCCGGCATACTCGTTGACCTCGCCGATGGTGGAGTCGCTGGCGGCGCTCCCGCCGCTCTCCGCGCCGCTCAGTCCGTCCGTGAGAAAGCCGCAGGAGGCAAGAAGCAGGAGCAGGGCCGCCAAAAGCGCCGCAATGGCCGGTTTTTTCACGATTTTCACCCTAGCAGCAGCTTGTCATCCGCCTCGTCAGAGCCGGTGGTCTGCCCGAATCTGGCAAGCAGATCCTCCACTGTCAGACGCTTTTTGGCCTCCCCGGAGATGTCAAGGACTATTTTTCCCTCGAACATCATAATGAGACGGTTTCCATGGACAATGGCGTCGCGCATGTTGTGGGTTATCATAAGGGTGGTCAGCTTGTCCTTCCGCACGATCCGCTCGGTGGCGTCCAGCACCTTGGCGGCGGTCTTGGGATCCAGCGCGGCGGTATGCTCGTCCAACAGGAGCAGGTCAGGCCGCCGGAATGTGGCCATCAACAGCGTCAGCGCCTGGCGCTGTCCGCCGGAGAGCAGGCCCACCTTGGTGGTAAGCCGATCCTCGAGCCCCAGATCCAGTATCTTCAAAAGCTCACGGTATTCGCTCCGTTCCTTCGCTGTGATGCCGCGTTTCAGGGTGCGGTGCTGTCCGCGCCGGGCGGCCAGGGCCAGATTCTCCTCTATCTGCATGGAGGCGGCTGTCCCCATCATGGGATCCTGGAATACACGGCCGATGTACTTCGCCCGCTTATGCTCGGCAAGGTTTGTCACGTCCACGCCTCCAATGGAGATGGAACCCTCGTCCACGGGCCAGACGCCTGCCACGGCGTTCAGAAGCGTGGATTTGCCCGCTCCGTTGCCGCCGATGACGGTGACGAAATCCCCGTCGTCAAGGTGCAGATCCACACCCCGCAGGGCCGCTTTCTCGTTGACCGTGCCGCGATTAAAGGTCTTTCGGACGCCCACGACGTCAAGCATGGGTCTTACCTCCCTTCTTTGACTTTCTGGTGAAATATTTCTTCCTCCAGTAAGGGATCGCCAGGAACACAGCCACCACGGTGGCGGTCAGGAGCTTTAAGTCCGTAGACTCCAGGCCCAGCCTCAGCACCAGGGTTATCACCGTGTAATAGATGATGGCGCCAATGACGGATGAGAGCAGCTTCAGGGAGAAGTTTCGGAAGATCCTCTTGAAAAGCACCTCTCCGATAATGACGGCGGCCAGGCCGATGACGATGGCGCCGCGGCCCATGTCGATGGTGTTGCTGCCGGAGTACTGGGCCAGAAGCGCGCCGGACATGGCCACCAGGCCGTTGGATACCACAAGGCCCAGCACCTTCGCCTTGTCCGTATTGATTCCCTGGGCGCGGGCCATGCTGCCGTTGGAGCCGGTGGCGCGCAGGGAGGAGCCCAGCTCCGTGCCGAAGAACCAGTAAAGCAGACCGATGACCGCCGCCACCGCGATCACCAGCAGGATAAGCGGGTTACTCAGCCCCAGGCTGCGCACAAAACGGGAGGAGACTATCAGGGAGTTCCTGTCCGGGCTGAGGGCCAGAGATGCCTTGGTGGCCGCGGTGTCCCCGATGGCCATGATGCGCAGGTTCAGCGAGTAGAGGGCCAGCTGTGTCAGTATGCCCGCCAGGATGGCCGGTATTCCGCACGCCGTGTGGAGAAGCCCTGTGACGAGGCCGGCCAGCATCCCGGCGACGACCGCCATCAGAAGCGCCAGCCAGGGATCCCACCCCAGGGTGATGAGAACCGCGCACACCGCGCCTCCCGTGGTCAGCGAGCCGTCCACCGTAAGGTCGGCGATGTCCAGGATCTTATAGGTAATGTAGACACCGATGGCCATGATACCCCATATCAGCCCCTGTCCAAAGGCGTTGGGGAGCGAGTTGATAAACGACTGGATGATGTTCATAATCCGTCCTCCCGAATCTCTTTTGAACGAAAAAACGAAAAAAGCGGGAATGGAGTCCCCTTTCCCGCTCTTTTCGGTCAGAGTGCGCGATTACTCCGCGATGGCCTTGTAGCCCTCGGGCATGGTGAGGCCCAGCGCCTCGCAGTTGGCGGCGTTGTACATCTTGTCAAGGGTGGTGTCGAAGCCGATGGCCGACTCGGACACGGAGGTCTTCCCGGTGAGGATGTCGGCGGCCATGCGCCCGGTGATCTGGCCCAGCTCATAATAGCTGATGGACAGGGTCGCCACGCCGCAACCCTTGCAGATACCCTCCTCGCCGGCCACAACGGGCACCTTGGCGGGAAGGACGATGTTGGCGATGGTCTCGGTGTTGTCGGCGGCGGTGTTGTCCGTGGGGATGTACAGGACGTCGCAACTGTCGCAGGCGCTCTGCGTCACGGCGGGCAGATCGTTGACATCGGTGAAGGCGTAATCTGTGCAGGTATACCCCATACCCTCCAGATAGCCCTTAATGGTCTCCACCTGGTAGACGGAGTTGGGCTCGGCGGAGCAGAAAAGCAGGCCCACGTTCTTCGCGTCCGGGAACAGCTCCTGGAGCATGGCCGCCTGCTGGTCAAGGGGAGCCAAATCGGAGGTGCCGGAGATATTGCCGCCCAGGACCTTGTCCTCGGTGGTGTCCAGATTCAGCGCCACGCCGTAGTTGGTGATGGCGGTGCCCAGAATGGGGATGGTGTCGGTGGCGGAGGCCGCGGCCGTCAGAGACGGGGTGGCGTTGGCCAGGATCAGATCCACCTTCTCGGAGATAAAGCCGTCCACAATGGTGGTGCAGTTGGCGGTCTCGCCGCCGGCGTTCTGCTCGTCAAAGCTCACCTTGTCGCCCAGAGCCTCAACCAGGGCGTCCTTGAAGCCCTGGGTGGCCTGGTCGAGGGCCGGGTGGGGAGCCAGCTGGCAGATACCGACATAGTAGGTCTCCGCGTCGTCGCCGGTGTTGGCGTCGTCGCCGGTATTGGCGTCGTCGCCGGTGTTGGCGTCGTCGCCGGTGTTCTCCCCGGGATCGGTGGTTCCGCCGCAGGCGGCAAGGGCAAGGATCATACTGAGCGCCAGGAGGACGGCCAGCAGCTTGGATAACTTTTTCATTTTTATCTTCCTTCCGAAAATTTAATTCTCTATCGTTTTGTGTAGATAAAGTGCCTTAGCCTTTACAGAATATCCTTTTTCCCGTCGAATGTCAAGCGAAAATAATAACATATTTTCCGCCCCGCGACACGGATTAATTGTGCATTGGCACTCGGAGCGCCGCGTTTTCCCGCCGATCCGCGATATACGTTGATACCTGCCTTTTTTATTCCAAGCGGTCTCTTTTTTCATTTGCGCACTTTACCTTTAGCCCGCGTTGTGTTATACTGGCTTTATATATACTTTTTCTTGTGGTGACGGCTGTGAAAAGATTTTTTGAAGCTCTGAGTCGATATTTGAAGCGTTCCGACACGTTTCTTCTGGTTTTGTGCCTTGCTTCCACCGTCTACGGACTGGTGCTGATCTCCAGCGCGGTGCGGTACTCCGGCTCCATGCGCTCGGTGTATGTTCAGCTGGGCGCCCTTGCGATCGGGCTTTTCATGTATTTCATATTCTCGGTTGTAGACATTGACATCATTGCCTCCCGGTGGCGGCCCCTTACGGTGTTTGGCCTGCTGCTCATCCTCTCCCTGCGCTGGCTGGGCACCAACATTGGCGGCAACAGGGCGTGGATACGCTTTGCCGGCATCGGAATACAACCGGCCGAATTTGTCAAAATAATTTTCATTATTACGATGGCGTACCTGATGACGAAATATAAGGACGCCGGCAAGCTGGACGATCCCATGAATATCATGGGGCTTCTTCTGTTGCTGATGGCCCACTTTGGACTCATCGTAGCGGCCTCCGCCGACACGGGCTCCGCCCTCGTGTACCTCTTTATTTTTCTTGTGATGATTTTTGCCGCCGGGATCAAGCTCTACTGGATGGCGGCCGCCGCCGCAGGGTTGGTGCTGGCGGCGCCGTACATCTGGTACTATTTCCTCAATGACAACTACCGCAATCGTATCCTGGCCATTTTCATCCCCTCGGAGGTAGATCCCACGGGCCAGGGCGTGACCTGGCAGACGAATCTCTCCAAGGCCGCCATCGCCGGCGGAGGGATGTTCGGCCAGGGGCTTTACAAGGGCGCGCAGACCCAGGCCAACAAGATCCCCTTCCAGAGCTCCGACTTCATCTTCTCCGTGGCCGGCGAGGAGTTCGGAGTCCTGGGCTGCGCCGTGGTGCTGTTGCTTCTCACCCTCATCATCATCCGCTGCGTCCATGTGGGCCTTCGCTCCCAGAGCAGGCTTGGCGCCCTGGTCTGCATCGGCATCGCAGCGATGGTGGCGTTCCAGACCCTTGAAAATGTCGGCATGTGCATCGGCGTGGCCCCCGTCATCGGTCTCACCCTCCCCTTCTTCAGCTACGGCGGCTCCTCCATCGTCAGCCTCTACGCCGCCATGGGCATCGTCTCCGGCATCAAAATGAAGCCCAGGCCCATGATGTTCCTCCAGTAGCCCCCACGAAAAAAGCCAAAAAAGCACGGCCTCCGCAGAAAAACCGGGGGCCGTGTTCTTTTCGTGTTCCGTTCCCGCGGGGGGTTCAAAGCCGTCCCGTGGGACGCCACAAAAAAATTTTCAAAATAATTTATTTTCCCTCTTAACAAATACTAAAATTTATTATATATTAGCTTCGTAATTGGAAACGGCATCACTGTACCGGCTGAACGGAGGCCAATTTGTCTCCGCAGGCGTCGAGAACCGGCCGGCCGCCGACCACGCAGACGCGTGAGGCGGGGAGGAGCTTGTCCAGAACATCGGCGAAAGCGAGGAGCTTGGCGGGAGCGGCGTGGAGCACCTGGTAACGGAGCTTCTGCATATCCTCCGGGGTGACGCCGGTGAAGTGCATCCTGGCCGCTCTCGCCTGCTCGATGCGCGGAGTGGTCACGGGCTCAAGGCTTCCAATGGTGGAGATTATGAACCTGTCCAGGGGCTCGCCGGAGGCGGCGAAGTCACGGAGCGCCTGTCCGCATCCCGTAAACACATCCAGCGTGTTGGCGCAGTTGGGATCCCGGTAGGAGGTCATGGAGACGGTTCCGTCAGAGCCCACGCCCATGTTGACGCCGTAGGCGCCGCCCTTGACGCGGACGTTGTTCCACAGATAATCCAGGGACAGGAGCTTATCCGCCACCGCCATGGAGCCGTCAAATTCGGCTCCCACCTCGTCAAGGCGCGCGACACGGGCGGCAAAACCGATCCCCGCGGGGATGGAGAAGCCCTCCGCCCGGTGCGGGGCGGGCTTGTAGGCGGCGTCGGGGCCCCTGGTTCCCTCCGGGAAGAGGGCCAGCACGCCGGAAAGCCAGCCCTCGTCAAGCTCTCCCGCCACGGAGAGAGTGACGCGCGAGCGGACGAGGAGCTTTGAAAGAAGCGCTTTCAGGCCGGGGATAAGGGCGTCCCTGGCGCTCTCGAAATCGCGCTCCGTCCCTTGCAGGAATCTGAGCTGATCCACTCCGCGAAGGGCGTCGCCCACCGCGCCGGCGGCGGAAACGCCGGCGGCGGCCCTGCCAAGGGCAAAGGCGTTTCCGGCGTTCTGCGCCGCCTGTTCCATGCCTATGCGCTCCTGACGGAGAAGATTGTAGATGGCAGCGTCGTCCTCAAAGGACGTCTCAAGCAGTATCTCACGAAGCATTTCCACCGCCTCGGCCTTCCGCTCCGGCAGGAGGGCCGCGGAGACCTGGAGCACCGGTATGGGCCTCCTGTCGGTTCTCCGCTCAAAGCATTGGGCGGAGACGCCAAAGCGCCCGAGCTTCTCCCGGATGAGGGCGGACAGCTCCAGCGCGGGACGGCGGGCGGTAGCCAGCTTTCCCAGGAGCTGCGCGGCCATGGGAAGGGCCAGAAGCTCGTCTCTATGGAGGTCTCCGGCGTCAAAGAACATATCGAGGTACACGATGCCGCCGGTCTCAAGATCCTGATGGAGAAGGTCGACGCCGTGGAACGCAAGTTCCTCATAAGGAAGCTCCGCGCCACGCTCGGGGATATCTGAGAGCGCCAGCACCGGGAGGGTCGCAAGATTCTCCGGCGTGTCGCCGGCGTTCTGGAATTGACGCAGGGCGGCAAACTCATCGATGACGGCCCTCGTCTCCTTCTCATCCCAGCCGGCCTTGACGGCGGCAAGCTCCTTCCTGTCACGCGCAAGCTTCTCCTCTCCCAGTGTCTTTGAGGGAAGGAGGGTGACGCGGGCGGTGTGGGGGTTCTCCAGGAACACCTCCGTGAGGAGCTTTTCAAACCAGCCCTCGTCCACCTTCTTCCGCAGAGAGACGAAGAGCTCCTCCGTGCGGAGGTTCTGGGCCGGGTCGCCGCCGTAGAGCCAGCTTTCGAGGGCGGACATGGCGAAGATGAGTCCGCGGGGCATGCGTCCGAAGTCCTTCTCCCGGTTGGCAAACTCCACCTGGTTGAGAATGGCGTGAAGCTGTCGGCGGTCAAGGCCGCGCGCCTGCTCGCGCAGTACGTCGTATACCGTCCTCACAAGCTCGTCCTTCTTATCGGGGGAGGTGTTCCGGCACACAAGGAAGAGGAAATTCTGCTGGATACCGTCGTAGGAGTGAAGCTCCACGTCCTGGGCAAGCCCCCTGTCCAGGACGGCCTTTTTGAGAGGCGACTCGTTCGTCCCGCACAGGAGCCTTGACAGCACCGCGCAGCCGGAGACGCGCTCGGGGTCGTCAAACCTGGAGCATACCCAGCCCTCGCCGAGAAGCGCCCTGTCGGCGCCGTCGTCCTCCGGGCCGGTCTCATAATACGCCGTGATCTCCTCCGGGTGGACGGGCTTTTGCATGGGTATATCCGCGTTTACGTCAACGCGGTCGTACTCGCGCAGGAAGGAGTCGAGCTTTGCAAGCACCGCGTCGATGTCCATGTCGCCGTCAAGGAAGATATAGGAATTGGAGGGGCTGTAAAAACGGCGGTGATTATCCAGGTATTTATCGTATGTCAGCTCCGGGATGTGCTCCGGATGGCCGCCGGACTCAAAGCCGTAGCAGTTGTCCGGAAAGAGGGCCCGGCCCAGCTCGAAGGCCATGACCTCGTCCGGATCGGCAAAGGCGCCCTTCATCTCGCTGAGCACCACGCCGTTGCGGGTGAGCTCCCCCTCCGGCGAGTCAAGCTCGTAGTGCCAGCCCTCCTGCAAAAAGCCCAGGGGCCGCTCCACGGACAGGGGGTGGAACACCGCGTCCATATATACGTCAATGAGGTTCAGAAAATCCCGATCGTTCCGGGAGGACAGGGGGTACATGGTCTTGTCCGGGAAGGTCATGGCGTTAAGAAAGGTCTGGAGCGAGCTTTTTATAAGCTCCACAAAGGGCTCGCGCACCGGGTATTTGCGGCTTCCGCACAGCACCGAGTGCTCAAGGATATGGAATACGCCGGTGTGGTCGGAGGGGATGGTCTTAAAAGCGATGGAGAAGGTCTTGTTGTCGTCAGGCCGCTCCAGCCATACAAGATCCGCCCCGTTTTTGACGTATTCCATCCGGTAAAGAGTGGCTTTCAGCTCCGGGATCGGCTGAATATAACGCACGGTGAATCCGTGTACGGTCATGTCCTTTTTTATTTCCATGTATCTGATCCTTTCCGATGTTTATTCTTTTCAGCGCCCGGTATCCGGCGGGGTCATCCCACCCTGTCCGCGCCGCCTGTGAGGAGCCTTTCAAGCTCCCGGTTTGTGAGCATAGCGCGGGCTCTTATCTCCTCCCGGCGCTGGCGGAGCTTCTGCGCAAGCTCCGCCCGGCCGCGCAAAAGCATATCCACCTTGTCGAGGGCCTCGGTAACGTCCATCTCCGCGATGGACGTTATCTCCGGCATATCCAGCATGGCAAGGTAGCTGGCGACCTTCGGGTCGTAATCAAAGCCCAGGGTGGGCGTGGCGGTGCAGGCCGCGAAGATGAGGGAGTGAAGGCGCATACTCAGGGCGATGCGCCCCTCCCCTATCACGGCCATGATGTCCATGGGCGTGTAGTCTCCGGTCAGGATCATGGCGCTGTTTTTCATACGATCCCGGATCTCCCAGCTCACCGGCTCATCAACGCTGGGCTGCATGGCGATAAACAGCACCTGAAGGCCGTAGCGGTCGGTTATCCCGTCGCACAGGGCGGCGATCCGGTCAAGGTACTCCGGCGCGTCCTTTATGGGGCGCACGGCGGCGGTGACGAAGGGGCCGGAAAGGCCGATGGCGTCAAGGATCTGCTGAGCCCTCCTGTGGCTTGGGGCGGGCAGGGTGAAAACGGCGTCGCCCGACTCCACGAGATCGGCTCTCGCGACGCCCATGGCGCGAAGCTCATTGAGGGAGTCCGGGTCACGCAGGGTCACACAGTCGGCAAGCTCGACGGTGTCCCGCACCCTGCGCCTGTTGGAGGGCCGGGTCACCGGGCCGATACCGTTGGCAAAAAGCATGGTCTTTTTACCCAGCCTGTGGGCCAGCCGGATAACCGCCAGATAGTATATCAGCGAGCGGGTGGAGGTGTTGTCCTGCAAAAGGCTTCCGCCGCCGGAGATCAGCAGCTCGCACTTTTTAATTGCCCTGTAAACGTGTGCCGGAGAAAACCGGCGCACGGCCTTGCAGTCGTGGGTGGCCTCGGTGAACGCCGGGTCTTTGGACAGGACAGTCACCTCAATGGAACCGTCTATGGCGTGGATCGAACGGCACAGCGATTCAAGGATCGCCTCGTCTCCCATGTTGCCGAAGCCGTAGTAGCCGCTGAGCACCACGCGCCTGGGCGGCATGGCCTTTTCGTAGACCTCCAGGGCGTCGAGCGCCATGCGTCCGACGCTGTACCGCTCCATCACCACCCGCCGGCCGTAGCCGGACAGGCGCTCGTACTCGTCGGGCTCCAGGGTCAGCGCCGTAGTCACATCGTCAAGGAGCGTGCGCTGGTCGATCTGAGGAAGCCCCCGGCAGCAGAAGTTGGTGTCGATCCCGGTCTGGAGCTTGTCCTCGTCAAAAAGCCCCATATATCCCTCGTTGCCGGCCACTACCACCGGCATTGCCGCCGCCATGGCCTCCAGGGCGGCGCGGGAGACGCCCACAAACACGTCGCCGGCGGCGCAGAAGGCGTTTATGTCCGTGCGCGGGCCGGCCAATATCACACAGCGGTAGCCGATCTTCAGATTCGCCTCCTCGGCGCGGTGGGAAAGCTCCGTGAAGCTGTCGCCGCCGCCGGCTATGAGGACGCGCGCCTGGGGCACCCGCTTAGCCAGCGCGGGCGCGAGCTTGATGAGGGTCGCCGCGGCGAGGGAACGGCTCTCATCCAGGCGGCTCACGTGGGTCACCACGGGGACGCCCGCGGGGATGCGGAACTCCTCCCGGACGCCCTCGCCGGATACCTGAGGCGAAAATTTGTCCGTATCCACGCCGTTTATGGTCACGGTGATATTTTTTCGGTCAAGTCCGTAATTATCCACAAGGTATTCCCGTATGTCGTCGGACACGGCGATGGTGCGGTCGCCCCAGTCGGTGAGCCGCTTCAGCACAAAGCCGGTACTGAATACCCAGTGGGCCGTGGTGACAAAGGGAAAATCCATCCGTCTTTTGAGCAAACCGCACAAAAACGCGGGTATGCGGGCGTGGGCGTGAACAACATCGGGGCGCTCCTGGCGAATGATCCTTCTGAGGATCGAAAGCGCCTTTACCATCAGTATGGGGTCGCGCCGGTGAAGGGGCGCCTCCATATGGCGCACGCCGGCTGCCTCAAGCTCGGGTACAAACACCCCTCCGTTGGAGACGACGATGACCTCGTGGCCGGCCCTGGCAAGCTCACCGGCCAGCTCCACAATATGCGTCTCGGCGCCGCCGATGTCAAGGGACATGGTGACCATCAGTATCTTCATAGCAATCCTCCGTCCGTACCTTTCAGCCGGCGCTCACCGCTCCGGCTATTCCTCAGCCCGCGGCTTTCAGTCCTCCGCCTGCTCTATGGTCATAAAGGAGCCGCCGAAAACGGTGTAGGGAGTTCCGAAGTATATGTTCTGGCTCAGATAGATCTGGTGGTTGGAGCTGAGATAAAAGCGGCCGTCGATCTCATTCCCGTCCATGCGGCCCGTGACGATGACCCCGGTATAGCCCTCTACCTCCATGCTCACGACCTCGCCCTCGGGGGTGACATCCGTCTGTACGCAGGGGAAACGCTCCACGTCCGTTATGACGCCGAAGGGGGTATTGGATTCGTCGTTGCGGATGGGGTCGCCCACATGTATGGCCTCGCTCACGTCCTCCCTCAGCTGGGGGACGTAGATCTTGTAAACAAGCTCGCCCGTCTTTTCCGTGAATACGTTCTGATTGCCAAGCTCCTCGTCGCCGTTTCTGCCGAAGCGGCCGTAGGCCATCAGCGCCACGGCGATGACGATCAGTATCACCACCACGTCCAGGGGGCTTATGACGCCAAAAAGGCGGCCTTTTTCGTCGATCAGTTTTTTCATCAGCCCTCGCTCCTCTCTATATCGACTACGCGCCCGGTGAAGAGGGCGTTTGAGAAGGTCACCGCCATGGCGCCGCCCACGTAAAGGGGCGAGTCGCCGTCAAGGTATATCCTGTCCCCGGTCCTGACGCAGTCGGCCGACACCGTGACCCGGAGTGTATAGGTGTCCGGCGTTGTCACCTGGCGTATGACGCGGTCGTCGTAGTCCTTGTACTGGATTTTGGCGGGCCCCACATCCACGGACACCACCACACCGTAGTCCAGCTTATTCTCGTACTCGGTCACCGTCTGGCCCGGTTTCACCTGGGATACCTGAAATTCCCGGACAGGGGTGAGCTCTATGGTGTATAAGACCGTGTGTTCGCCGCTGACGGAAACTATGGGTTCCACAGTCTCGGCCCGCTTCTCCGCTCTGGCGCGGACGTACAAAAAGGCCAGCACAGCCGCCGCGATGAGGACGATGGCAATATCGAAGATATTGAGAAATCTCCTTATGCCGCGCTTTTTATCTTTATCCATTTTTGCCCTCCAATACGGATATGTATATCCGCTCTATATTTTGCGCCATGACCCGGGCGGTGAAGCGCTGGGAGTATATGTGCGCCGCTCCCCGCCCCAGCCGTTCAAGCTCCGTCCTGTCGTCCATGAGGCGAAGGAGCTTTCCGGCCAGATCGTGTACATCCCTCGTTTTAAACAGGAGGCCGTCCGTACCGTCCTCCACCGTCCAGGGGTTGCCGCCGTAGTCGGAGGCCACGGCCGGAACGCCCATGCTGAACCCCTCCAGCAGCGCCATGCTGGTGGCCTCGGTGCCCCAGGAGGCGTTGAGCTGGACGTCCAAAAGGCTCAACACCCCGGACACGTCGGAGACGAAGCCCATCATGACGATGTTTTCCCCCAGCCCAAGTTCCTCTATCTTCCGGCGTATGTTCTCCTCCCAGGGGCCGGTACCGGCGATGAGGAGCTTTGTCTCCGGGTGCTTTTCCGTCACAAGCTTCATCGCCTCCAGGATGTCCTCATGGCCCTTGTAGTCCTCAAGCCGCGCCATGATCCCCAGGACAAAATCGCCCTCCGAAAGGCCCAGGCTCAGCCTCATGGCCGCCGTCTCGTCGAGGCTTTTGCGTTCCACCGGCTCCACGCCGTTCATCACGATCTCAATGAGGCTTTCCGGCACGCCGCTGTCGGTGAGATTCTCCGCGGCGGCGGGGGAGACGGCGATGATCCTGTCGGCGTAGCGCACGTTTATGAACCTGTTCGCCCATCTCCCGGGGCCCTTTTTCATCCAGGGCTTCACCGGGAAGGCGGAGTGGCGGGTAAAAATCACCTTGCAGCCGCACCGCCGCGCCGCCACCCGGGCGGCGAGAAAGCCGTGGGTGTGGACGATGTCGGGGCTGATCCGGCGTATGACCTCCTTAAGCTCCGCAATGGAACCCAGGGACATGGATTTGTCCGGCTCCACGTCCATCTCGTAAACCTCCACCCCCTGTCCCCGGATGGCGGGGATCAGGGCGCTGCCCCGGGGCAGCGCCACGGACACGTCGAAGCGGCTCCTGTCCCGGCACCGGAGGTAATTGAGCAGGACTCTTCCCGCGCCGCCGATATTCGTGTCGCTTATTATGTTCAGAACTTTTGTCATAGAGCCGGTTTTTCCCTCTCTTCCAGAAGTCTCATTGACACCGCGAGACCCACGATCATCCAAAAGACCAGGGTCACGCGGTAGTTGTAGAAGGAGTACTCGGTCATACTCTGGAGCATGTACCCCACCCCGCCGGCCATTATGGCGGCGGCCCACACCTTCAGCTCCCGATCCTTCGTCCTCGCGGCCACGGACGCCGCGCTTCTGAAGGCGGTGAAGAGGGCCGCAAGGAGAGCGAACAAGGTCACAAAGCCGCTCTCGCAAAGTATTTGCAGCAGCAGGTTGTGGGCGTGGGGTGCGATAACGGCGGCATACTCATACCGGGAATAGGCCGCCTTGTAGGCCGAAACGCCGGTTCCGACTCCGGACATCCAGTAGTTTTTTATCATGTCGAAGGCCGACATATAGATATAGTAGCGGTAGTTTGTGGAGGCGTCGGCCCGGTCGCCGATGTTGGACAGACGGTTGAGCATGGCGCCGGGCATCACGACCACCAGCGCCGCAAGCCCCAGGACTCCCACCACCGCGAACCGGGTGTCCAGCGCCACCAGGAACACGGCGATCCCCAGCGCGAAGCCCAGCCAGCCGCCCCGGGACCAGGTAAAAATGAGGCAGGCGCACATCGTCGCCGTCGCTATGCCGGCCCAGAGGCGGCCGTTGAGACTCTTGGCGTTTATGGCGGACGCCACCCCCAGGGGCGCCGCCAGGAGCAGGAACTCACTGAGGACGTTGGGATTCTCCAGGGTGCTGACCACCCGGAGGCTTATATCGGTATAGATATTGCTGTCCACCCAGCTCGATCTGCTGGTGCCGCCCAGGGCGTACTGCATGACCCCCACCGCGGCGACGATGAAACCGGAGACGACTATCGCCCGGAGAAGAAGCTCAAGCTTTCCCCGGTCTTTGGCGCAGACGGTAACCACCGCCACGGAGAAAAGGGCGAAAAAGGAAGTCAGCACGCCGCCGGCCAGGCTCTCCCGGAACGTCACGGACATGGCGGTGGAGGCCAGGGTCAGGGCGACGAACAGGTAGATCCACTTGTTGAGCGGCGAGCTCTGCAGCCTCATCTCCCCGCGGCCTATCCTGAGCATCAGCGAGAAGGCCGTGGCCAGCGCCAGGGCCAGGACGGCCATCGTGGGCAGGATAGGGGCGCAGAAAACGGTGAGGAGCATGAACAGATCCGTGCGGAGGAATACGGAGCCCTCCGTCAGCCTGTCAAGGCGGAGCTTCTTAAAAAGCCCGACATAAAGCGCCCGTACCTTTCCCACGGCTGTCTCCGCGATGCCGAGGCCGCGTACCGGAAGCCTCTCCGGGCCCAGCAGGGCGCGGCGGAGGAAGCTTTTTTCCCACTGCCTGTCCACCCAGCCGGAAACGGCCGTCAGCGCCCGCCAGAGGATGCTGGAGGCCAGCATTTTCCTGATCAATTCCGTTCACCTCCCGTTTTTCTTCTGAGCTTGTCCAGAATGTATCTAGTTTCGTCTATTTTGAAAATGACCGTAAGCAGGGCGTAGACCAGGGCTCCCACCGCCACGGGGAATGCCAGGGTCAGGAGCTTGCCGGCGCGCCCCTCCAGCATCTTCAGCGTCCCCCAGGCGCTCAGGGCCATCACGGCGGCGGCGAATATGAGCTTTGCCATGTCCAGCAAAAAGGCCCGGTCGAGGAAGCCGGCGCCGCGCTTTTTGAGGGGTATCGCCATGACGGCGCCGTTTATCGTGAAGGAGGCGGCCGAGGCCACGGCGATCCCGGCCACGTCGAAACGCGGAGTCAGAAGCGCGCACAGCGCCGCGTTGGAGGCTATGGAGATCACGCCCGCCGCCAGCGGCACCGCTCCGGCCTGTCCGGCAAAGTAGGCCCTGGCGACCACGTACTGGACGGTATAGCCCACCATGCCGAGGCTCATCCAGCGAAGGGCGCGGGAGGTTATTTCAATCGAAAAGGCGTCAAACTTCCCGCCGCCGTATATGAAGGAGACGATCGGCCCGGCCATGGTGAAAAGGCCAGCCGTCAGAGGGATCACCACAAAGAGGGTGGTGTGCATGGTGGAGCGCAGGGTATCCCGCAGGGCGTTTTTGTCGCCGGAGGCGCTTTCCCGTGAAAGGCGCGGGAAAATATAGTTCGTCACCTGAAAGACGAAAAGGCCCACGATGATGGTGTACAGGTTGAAGGCGTACTCCACCGCCGAAACCCCCGCCCCGTCAAAGAGGCGCGAGCCGAATTTGGAGTTGATGGTCTGGTTCAATGGCAGCACCCAGGTGCTGACCATCACGGGCAGCAGGAGCTTCCACACCTTTTTCATATCCGGGCTCGTCAGGGACAGGGACGGGTAATAGCGGAAGCCCTTTTTTATGAGAGCCGGGATCTGCACGGCCGCCTGAAGCGCCCAGGCGATAAGGAACGCCACGGCGAGGCCAAAGACGCCGAATTTCTCATTGAAAAGGAGATAATAAAGAATGACGGCGATATTCGATACCAGGCTTATGGCGGCGGGGACGTTGAACTCGTCGAAGGATTGGAGGATCCCCACGAAGGAAAAGGCGATGCCGGTGAAGAACACCGTGGGCATCATGATGCGCGTAAGCTCGGCGCAAAGCCCGGCGGTCATGGCGTCATAGCCGTCGGCGAAGAAGTATGTCAGGGGTTTGGCGAAAATGACGCCCAGCACCGTGACGACGGCGCAGATAAGGGCCATCACGGTCATGAAATTGCCGGCGAAACGGAGGGCCTCCTTTTTGCCCCGCTTTTCCATGACCTCCCCCATCACGGGGATGAGACAGGCGGCGATGGCGGAGGAAAAAACGGTGTCAAAAAAGACCCTCGGTATGCGGGAGGCGGTGAGAAAAGCGTTGGCCTCCATGCCGCTCCCGTAATTGACGGTAAGGAGCCGGTCGCGCACAAGCCCCAGGAGCTTGCCGCCAAAGGTTATGACCATCATGACGGCCACCGTGAACGCCGCCGAGCGCTTTTTCTTCTCCATCCGCTCACCTGCCCTTCCCGAAAAAAGAATAACCGGTTTTATGCCGCAACCCGGGGCCTCCGGTTCTGTCCGCGTCCCACATCCCCGTCCGCCGGACGAAAACGTGGGACGGCTGAAAATCAAATATAATAATCGCTTCGCGGTTATTATACCATACCCGCAAAGCGGGGATGGTATATTCGCCATGTTTTTCGGTTCCCGGCGTCAGCCGGGGAGAAAAACGGCTTGAAATCAAATATAATAATCGCTTCGCGGTTATTATACCATACCCGCAAAGCGGGAATGGTATATTTGCCATGTTTCGCGGTTCCGCCCACCGGGCGGGAGCGAAACGGCTTGAAATCAAATATAATAACCGCTTTGCGGTTATTATACCATACCCGCAAAGCGGGGATGGTATATTCGCCGTGTTTTTCGGTTCCCGGCGTCAGCCGGGGAGAAAAACGGCTTGAAATCAAATATAATAATCGCTTCGTGGTTATTATACCATATTTCGCCGTGGATTTCAACCGCAATACTTTGCCCCGTGCGGCCTAAACGATTAATATTTTATGAATGGGGTTATGGAGCGGCACTTGAAAAAAGGCGGCAAATCTGATATGATATCCGCAATATATAAAAAAGGGTGTTAAATGATGTTTGTAGACAAGGCGACGATCGAGGTAAAGGCGGGCCGCGGCGGAAACGGCGCCGTGGCCTTTCACCGGGAGAAGTATATAGCCGCGGGCGGGCCCGACGGGGGCGACGGCGGGGACGGCGGGGACGTGGTTCTGATCCCCGACGCCAATATGTCCACGCTCATGGACTTCCGCTACAAGCGCAAATACGCCGCCGGCAACGGCGCCGACGGCTCCGGTAAGCGCTGCGCCGGAAAGCGGGGCGAGGATCTGATCATCCGCGTACCCGTGGGAACCGTGGTCAGGGATAAGCAGACGGGGGCCGTCATGGCGGACATGTCCGCCTGCGACAGATTCGTGGCGGCGCGGGGAGGCTCCGGCGGCTGGGGCAATTTTCACTTCGCCACCCCCACCCGTCAGGCGCCGCGCTTTGCCAAGGCGGGGCTCCCCGGCGCGGAGCGGGAGATCGTCCTGGAACTGAAGCTTCTGGCCGACGTGGGGCTTGTGGGCTTCCCCAACGTGGGTAAGTCGACGCTGCTGTCCGTGGTCTCCAGGGCCAGGCCGAAAATAGCCGACTACCACTTCACCACGCTCTTCCCCAACCTGGGCGTTGTGTACGCCGGTGAGGGGCGAAGCTTTGTGATGGCGGACATCCCCGGCCTCATCGAGGGGGCCAGCGAGGGGGCGGGCCTGGGCCACGACTTCCTCCGGCACGTTGACCGGTGCCGCCTCATCGTCCATGTGGTGGACGCCTCCGGGCGCGAGGGCCGCGACCCTGTGGAGGACTTCGATATCATAAACCGGGAGCTTGCCGAATACTCCCCCCTCCTGGCCTCCCGGCCCATGCTCGTGGCGGCAAATAAGTGCGACCTTCTGGACGGCGAGTCGGAGGAGCGGCTCGCGCGGCTTGAAAAGCGCGTCAGGGAGGCGGGGCTGCCGTTTTTCAGGATATCCGCCGCGGCCCACATGGGAACGGAGGAGCTGACGCGCGCCATCGCATACCGTCTTTCCGAGCTTCCGCCCATCGCCGTGTTTGAGCCGGAGTACGTGGAGCCGGAGGCGGAAGCTGAGCTTCCCGACCCGGAGATAAGCCGGGAGGACGGCGTCTGGTACGTGGACGGCGGCTGGGTGGAACGGCTTGTGGCCAATGTGAACTTCGGCGACTACGAGTCGCGCATGTATTTCGACAGGACCCTTCGCGAGCGGGGCGTCTTTGCACGGCTCGAGGGGCTTGGAGTCGATGAGGGCGACACGGTCAGCGTGTGCGGGATCGAGTTTGAGTACCGCAAATGATGTTAAAACGCCGAAAAACAGCATGCGCTATTGACATTTACTGTTTATCATACTAAAATAAATTGAATGTAAAGGAGGTGTCCGTCACGAAAAATACCATATGGCACCGCTCGGCGATTCCCTTTTACGGCACGGCGGCGGTGTATATCCTCTGGTGCCTTCTTTTGCCGCTCTATAAGCTGTGGCATTTCGCGCTTCTTGCGGCTGTGTCCGTGGGGGCGTACCTCCTTCTGAGGAAGCTGTTCCCCGGCACGCGGGAGGAGGTGGACGTGCCGGAGCCCGAGCCTGAGTCCACCGGGGACGCCGAAACGGACGCGCTGGTGGCGGAGGGTCAGCGGGCGGTGAAGGAGCTCCGGCGGCTGCGCGCCTCCATCCATGAGCCCTCCGTCAGGTCGCGCATTGACGAGATAACGGCGCTGACGGAAAAAATCTTTCAGGATATCCTTGTGGATCCCAGCGATGTGCCGCAGATAAAGCGCTTTGCCGGGTACTATCTGCCCACAACCATGAAGCTTCTGAACGCCTATGACCGGATGAGCGGCGAGGGATCGGGCGAGCATGTCACCGGCACCCTCAGGCGCATTGAGGACATCCTGGACACCACCGTGACGGCGTATCAGAAGCAGTACGACGCCCTTTTCGCCAACGAGGCGCTGGATATTGAGACGGACATCACCGTTTTGGAGTCCATGCTGAAGCGCGAGGGCCTTGGCGGAAAGGATTTCAAAGTGTGAGTCAACGGGCCGGGATAGGCCGGCCCCTAAGAATAAAAATCATGATTTAAGAAAGGGAAATTACTATGGCAGAAACTGAATATGTCCCCACCCTCACATTCAACTCCACGCCCGTGACGCCCGCCGACCAGCAGGCGGCGGCCGCCGCCGCGGCCGCGGCGGTGCCGGAGGCCCCCGCCGTCACCGCCACGGAACACGAGGAGAGCCAGCTTTCCGCCGAGGAGCTCAAGGCCGTCGAGGAGTTTTCCAAGAAGATCGATATCACCGACTCCAACGCCGTTTTGCAGTACGGCGCGGCCAGTCAGAAGAACATTGCCGACTTCTCCGGCAGCACGCTCGCCAGCGTCCGCACCAAAGACATGGGTCAGGTGGGCGACATGCTCTCGGATCTCGTCGTTGAGTTGAAGGGCTTCAACTACGGCGAGGAGGAGAAGCGGGGCCTTTTCGGCATCAAGCGCAAGGTGGAGAAGCAGATCGCCTCCCTCAAGGCCCAGTACGACAAGGCCGAGGTCAACGTGGACAAGATCGCCGGTATGCTGGAGCAGCATCAGGTGACGCTTCTGAAGGACGTGGCCATGCTTGACAAAATGTACGAGCTGAATCTGGCCTACTACAAGGAGCTGACCATGTACATCCTGGCCGGCAAGAAGAAGCTGAAGGAATGTGAAGAGGTGGAGCTTCCCAAGCTTAAGGAGAAGGCCCAGAAGTCCGGGCTTCCCGAGGACGCCCAGGCGGTCAACGACTATCAGAACATGATAACCCGCTTTGACAAGAAGCTTCACGACCTGGAGCTCACCCGCATGATCTCCATTCAGATGTCCCCCCAGATCCGCCTTATCCAGAATAACGACACCCTGATGGTGGAGAAGATACAGACATCCCTTGTGAACACCATCCCCCTCTGGAAGAGCCAGATGGTTCTGGCCCTGGGGCAGGCCCACTCGCAGCAGGCCATGGAGGCCCAGCGCGAGGTCACCAACATGACAAACGAGCTTCTTAAGAAGAACGCCGAGATGCTCAAGCAGGGCTCCATTGAAATAGCTAAGGAGTCCGAGCGCGGCATCGTGGACATCGAGACGCTGAAGGCCACCAACCAGTCCCTCATCGAGACCCTGGAGGAGGTCCGCACTATCCAGGTGGAGGGCGCTGCCAAGAGGCGTCAGGCCGAGCAGGAGCTGGGCCGCATCGAATCCGACCTCAAGTCCAAGCTTCTGGAGATGAATAAATGAGTAGCGCCGCGCAAAGCGTCCCGGCGGGAGCCGGAGACGCGAGGAAGGGCGGATTTGCGCAAAATCGGCGTCTGGCGGCGGGGATACTCGCGGCGGCGGTGGTGATATTCACCCCCATCGGCGCGTGGCGGAGCCTTTCCCGCGCGGTGGATAAGGTGGAGGCGCAGTTCTACACCGGTGTGGACGGGCGCGGCGCCGTCGCGGACTACATTGACGACTCCCTGGACGCCTGCCTGGGCCTTATCTCCGTCGGAGAAAACTACGATGGCGCGTCGGAGGCGACGCAGGCCCTCCGGACGGCCCGCGAGACGGTCATGCGCATCATGGAAAGCCCGGATCCCGGCCTTTCCGACATTCACATATCAAACGACGCTCTGGCCGGATCCTTCGCGAACCTGAAAGGCATCCTGATGAATCTGGAGCTTTCCGAGCAGGACGCCTCCGACCTTGACTATTACGCCACACAGTTTGAGGGCGCCCAGGGCGCCGTCAACCACTCCGGCTACAACGAGGCGGCGGAGGCTTTCACCAAAAACGTGTACAACTCCTTCCCCACCAGGCTCATCGGATCCCTGTCCGGCGTTGACGCGCCGCAGCAATTCAAATAATAATAACTGAGGTGTGAAGCTTGAAAAAAGTAGTATGCCTTTTTGTTTCCTGTCTTTTGCTGGCTGTCACCGCCTTTCCGGCGCTGGCACTGGAGCAGGACGACAGCTTCTATGTGACGGACGAGACAGCCTCTCTCAGCCGGAGCACCGTGGACGAGGTGGTGTCCATCAACGAGACGCTGGAAGAGAATTATAACGCCCACATTGTGGTGGTTTTCATTGACTACTTCGGGGACGCTTATGCCGACGAGTACGCGGTGAGCCTTTACAACGAGTGGTCTCTTTCCCCCCGGGGGATGCTCCTGTGCGTCTCCCCCAAGGAGGGGCGCGGCGGCCTGACCGTGGGTTCGGAGATCGACGACGCCTTTACCGCGGACGACATGAACGACTACCTTGACAAGTACTTTTGGGACGACTTCGACAAGGGGAAATACGACAAGGCCGTCTTAAAGCTGGTGGAGAAGCTTGCCGACTGGTATGAGGACTACTATGGCCCCGTCAATTCCGGCGGCGCCGTCCCCTCCCCCGGCCCGTCCCAGGGCGGCGGATCCTCCGGCTCGGGTTCCGCGTTCCTGTCGGGACTTGGAGTCATCGGCGTTGTTTTGGGTTTCATATTTAGGAATTTTATCATTATTCTAGTCTTTGTGCTGTTGATCGTCCTTGTCATCCTGTCTGACAGGCGCAGATATCGGGGATATTACACCTCCATGGGTATGCCTGCCCCAAGATATCGGCCGTGGTATATGTTTTCCAACCGGCCTTACAGGCATTACAGGGCGCCCAGGCCCCCGCGCAATCCTCCACCGCCTCCCCCTCCGAGGCCCCACGGCGGAGGCGGCGGTTACCACCGCGATCCGCCTCCCTCGCGCTCATCGTCCAGACCGTCCCCGCGTCCCCCGCGTTCCGGCGGCGGCCATTCCGGTGGCTCCTTCGGAGGCCGTTCCGGCGGTGGAAGATCCGGCGGCTCCTTCGGAGGTCATTCCGGCGGCGGAAGATCCGGCGGCTCCTTCGGAGGCAGAAGATAATCCGAATCAATATTTTATCTTATCTAATGAGCCGGACGCTGCGCGTCCGGCTCAAGCTTTTAAAAAATACCTTTTTCCACGGATAGGGCCGCCCCGGATGGGCGGCCCGTTTTTTATGGCTCCTCGGTGTCGATTATGTAGTGGTCGTAGGCGTTGATGACGGTGGTGGCGCCCAGATTCGACTTCTGGGGGAGGTTTACGCCGTAATTCAGGTGGACATGGCCGTGGATAAAGTATTTGGGGGTGTACTTTTCAATCAGGCCCCTGAAACATTCAAACCCCCGGTGGGTGATGGAATCAAAGTCGTTGACGCCCCGGATGGGCGCGTGGGCCACGATCATGTCAACCCCTCCGGCCCGGCGGAGCTTCCAGCGAAGCTTTCTGATCCGCCTCTCCATTTGTTTTTCGGTATACATGCTCCTGCCGGTCTTTTTATAGCGGAAGGAGCCGCCCAGGCCCAGGATCCGAAGGCCGTTTACGGTGACGATCCTGTCCTCAAGACACTCGCACCCCTCCGGTGGGTTGTCGATCAGGCTGTCGTCGTGGTTCCCTCGGACATAGAGCAGCGGGCAGTGGGCCATTGTCACAAGGAATTCAAGGTAGGTGCGGCTCAGGTCGCCGCAGGAGATGATAAGGTCAAACCCGTCCAGCCTTCCGGGGCGGTAGAAGTCGTAATATAATTGCGATTCGTCGTCTGCTATCGTAAGGATCTTCATATCACCGGCCGTCCTCGGATCTCGTCTCGTCGGGCTTGCGGGCCACCTCAACGCCCACGTTCTCCACGGTGGCCTTTCCGGTCTCGGAGAGCTCGTCGTAAACCGGGATACGGCCCTCCACGTTTTCAACCAGGTAGTCCATGGAGGCTATGTCCTCCATGTCCAGGGATCGATCCGGTTCGCCCACGGTGCCGCCGCCCTGTATGTGGATGGGCCCGATGAAGGGATCCACGATCCAGCGGGAGATGCCGGCCCTGAGATAGCCCACAAGGCGTTTGACGCTCTCCGGCACCTCGTCGGTGAGCTTCACGTCCACCACGCCCGCGGACATGCCCCAGTAGTAGTTGATGGCCTTGCTGGAGCTTTCGTACTCGGCCTGGAGCGTGCCGTTCAGCACCTGGCGCAGCAAGCCCTCGTAGTAGATGCCCCAATTCCAGATGGGGACGGCGATAAGCGTCTGGCTTTCGCCGTCCACGTAGGACAGGCCAAGGGTCTGGCCGGGCTCGTAGAGGCGGGCGTTGTCCATGGAGCTTATGAGCTTGACGCCGTTCTTTTTGAGCCGCTCCATGGCGGCGTGGCGGCCTCCCACGCTGGACCACTCGAGGCTGATCCTGGCGCGGGGGTTGACCATCATGGCGCCCAGGGCAAAGGCGTTGATGCCGGCGATCTGGCCGAATATGGGGTAATCGCACATATAGCCTATCCTTCCGGACGCGGACAGCGCGCCCGCCACGGCGCCAATAAGAAATTTCGCCTCGTACATCCTGGCGTAGTAGGTGCGCACATACCGGTGGGACTTGTTGATGGAGCAGTTCATGATAAGGGTGTCGGGGTTGTCCACCGCCGCTCTCAGGGAGGCCGGGAGCAGCACCGGGGAGGTGGTGAATATGACGTCGCAAAGCTCCTTCACCGCCTGGTCAATGGTCTCCATGGGATCGGAGATCATGGCGTTGAAGTAGGAGACTGTCTCTATCTTGTCGCCGAATACCTTATCCACATACTGGCGGCCGACCTCGTGTCCGTGGGTCCAGCCGGAGGCGATCGGATCCTTGTCGTGGACGAAGCCCACCTTCAGGCCCTTTGCCGCGTTTGTGGTTATAATGACCTTGGACAGAATACCGCCCTTGGGCTCCATAGGCGCGGGCTTCAGCTCGATGGGCTCCTTCTCCTGCTGCAGTATCAGTTCCTCCCAGAGCTTGGAAACAGACTTTTTGAGCTCCGCAGGGCCCTGCTCGCACAGGTCGGCGTAGGAGTAGACCTTCATGTAGGCCAGCAACGCGTCCCCGACGGCGGAGGGGGGCATGGTTTTGCCGGCCTTGTCCTCAAAGGCTTCGCGGAAATAGTGGTAGACGGTGGAAAATTTGCGCCGCTCCTCCTCCGTCCAGTATTCCTCAGGGTCACGGCCCAGAAGCTTCAAAAGCTCCTTGTAGCTGCCCTTTTTGGAAAACTCCAGGTAATTGATTTTTGTGCAGCGGTAAAAATCCACATATTCGTAATAGATGTCCGACTCAATGCCGGTACCCCGCTCGGGGAGCACGCGGATAACGTCCGCCTGAATGTTGACGGCGCCAAAAAATTTCAGAACGCTGACACGCTTGTTGCCCTCCTGGACGTAGTAGCGGTTCATATACTCGTAGACCTTCACCGGATCGCGGATGCCGTCTCTAAGGTGGCTTTCGCAAAGAGAGCTCCACTTGCCGCCAAACTCGGTGTTCTCCGGGAGGATGGGCATGAAGTTCCTGGCAAAGCTGTTGGTGCGGCCGCGGGTCTTGGTGCCCACGATGAATTCCACGGGTATGGTGACCACGCCCAGCTTCACGCCCAGATTTACGCGCTCATCCGACACGAAGTCGTCCAGAACCGGCAGGAGGGGGCTGATGCCGTGCGCAATGCAGGATCTGTACTCCTTTTGGCCCAGTTTTTGGGCGTCTCTGTAATACTCAGACATGGGATCACTCCTCTTCAGGTTATCGGGACTTACGTTAAGAGCGGGAAATGGGCCGGGTGCGAGGGGAATTTTGCCGGGCAGGGCGCTTTCTTGGGGAAATGCTTTGTGTGTCCGGAAAAAGCAACGCGGCGCGACGGAAAAAGAGCCTCCGCCCGGCCATGTGGGCATTTTTAAAATGGTATCTCACCACAATTTTATCATGGAAAGTCCAAAGTGGCAAGACGGTTTGACAAATTTGAAGAAACTTTGACTATCGTGTGATCGAAGGGCTCGGAGGCATGTACGCCGCTGCCGTCCAATGGCAATATGAAAAAGCGCCCCCAACTCCGGGGAGTCCACCGAAGCCGGGGGCGTTTTTATGTTTTCAAAAGGCTCATTTCTCTATCTCGGCCCTGACGGCCCCAATAAATTCGGAAGTCGTGACCTTTTTGACGTCGGGATCCGGGCACAAAAGGGCAAGGTCGCCCGTCATGGTGCCGGCGTTGATGGTGTCGAGGACGGCCTTTTCCAGTTTGCCGGCGAAGGCGGCAAGCTCCGCGTTCCCGTCCAGCTCCCCGCGCTTGCGAAGAGCGCCGGACCAGGCGAAGATGGTGGCCACGGGGTTGGTGGAGGTCTGCTCGCCCTTCAGGTAGCGGTAGTAGTGGCGGGTGACGGTGCCGTGGGCGGCCTCGTACTCGAAGTTCCCGTCGGGACTCACCAGCACGGAGGTCATCATGGCCAGAGACCCGAAGGCGGTGGAGACCATGTCGCTCATGACGTCCCCGTCGTAGTTCTTGCAGGCCCAGATGAATCCGCCCTTAGACCTGATGACACGCGCCACGGCGTCGTCGATGAGGGTATAGAAATACTCGATCCCGGCATCCTTGAACCTCTCCGCGTACTCCGCGTCGAAGATGCGCTGGAAGAGGAGCTTGAAGGTCTGATCGTACTGCTTGGAGATGGTGTCCTTGGTGGAGAACCACAGATCCTGCTTCTCGGAGAGGGCGTACTCAAAGCAGCTGCGGGCGAAAGCCTCGATGGAGCTGTCCTTGTTGAACATGGACTGCAAAACGCCGGGGCACTCGTAGTCGTAGACCGTCTGGCGGTAAGTCTCGCCGTTTATTCCGGTGAAGAGGAGCTCCGCCTTCCCCGGGCCGGGGACACGGTACTCCGTGGCCTTGTAGACGTCGCCGTAGGCGTGGCGGGCGATGGTGATGGGCTTTTCCCAGGTGGAGACCACGGGCTTGATGCGCTCTGTCATGATGGGGGCGCGAAAGACGGTGCCGTCCAGGGCAGCGCGGATGGTGGCGTTGGGAGACTTCCACATCTCGTGGAGCTTATACTCCTCCACCCGCTGGGCGTTGGGGGTGATGGTGGCGCATTTGACGGCCACATGGAGGCGCTTGGCCGCCTGGGCGGCCTCCTCCGTCACCCGGTCGCCGGTGGCGTCCCGATTGGGGAGGCCCAGGTCGTAGTACTCGGTGTTCAGCTCCACAAAGGGGGAGAGAAGCTCGTCCTTGATCTCCTGCCAGATGATCCGGGTCATCTCGTCCCCGTCCATCTCTACGATGGGGTTCATTTTGATTTTTGACATATGTTCAGCCCTTCTTCCTGTTGGCGGAATACCAATTCATTAAACAGCCAGTAAGTATGATTTCCCGTTCCTTCTGTGTCAGCTCCGGGAGATACAGGGTGATCTCCGTGACCCTGCCGTCGGAGAGGACCTTCGCCTTGACCTCCCGCGCGCCGGACTCGACAGCGCGGCGGATACCGGGGACGTAGACGTAATCGCCCACCTCGTAGGGGAAGTCCGTCCCCTCGTCAATGTTAAAGGGCAGGATGCCCCAGTTGATGCAGTTGGAGCGGTAGCGCTTGGTGGCGTACTCGCGGCAGATATTGGCCGCGCCCCCCAGGACCCGCTGGCAGGAGGCCGCCTGTTCCCTCGCCGAGCCGTCGCCGGGGCGGTTGGCGTAGATGGCGGAGGCAAAAGCGGTATTTTTGACATCAGCGACACCGAGAGCCTCATAGACCTGCCTGAGCTCCGCGTCCGGCTCTCCCCCGCCCCGCCGGGCGATGTCGTTGGCCCTGCCCACATAGCCGGGATCCCGGCGGGAGAGGGCGAAGGTGGCCAGCTTCAGGGGGTTGGAGCGGTAGCTGGAGGTGTCCCCGGAGGGGATGAGCTCGTCGGTGGTGGTCACGGGGTCCCGAAGGACGCTCGCCAGCTCCAGAACGATGTTCTCCCGGAGCGCCGGGATGGCCGGCCACTCGGTGATGTTGGGGCCAAGCTTGAGCTCCTCCTCCGGGTGCGGTTCCCCGAAGCCGTTGTAGACGCGCTTTTCATAGGGGGCGCGGTCGTACCGGCGCTCCACACTCTCGGGGGGCGCGTAGTCTATCTCGTCGGCGCCGGTCAGCACGCCGCCGTTCCGGGCCGTGGCGGCGATGGATCGGGCGTCCATCAGCGCCACGCAGGAAAGCTGCCCGTCCGCGGGCTTGCTGCCCTCCCGGTTGGGGAAGTTGCGGGTGCAGTGACGGATGGAGAGCGCGCCGTTGGCCGGCACATCCCCCGCCCCGAAGCAGGGCCCGCAGAAGCAGGGCTTGAAAACGGCCCCCTGAGATGTGAGCCTTTGCGTCACCCCGTTGTTCATAAGCTCCATGGCCACGGGGAGGCTGGGCGGGTAGACCGTCAGGCCGAAGCTCCCCGCGCCGATGCCGCCGGTCTCCAAAATGGCGGCGGCCTCGGCGATGTTGTCGTACATGCCGCCGGAGCAGCCCGCGATGACGCCCTGATCGACATAGAGCTTGCCGCCTTTGACCTTGCTGAGAAGGTCGAGCTTCACCTTGCCCTTGAACTTGCCCTCCGCCGACTTCTCCGTCTGACGGAGGATGTCGGTGAGGTTTGCCTTCAGCTCCCGGATGGTGTACGCCTCGCTGGGGTGGAACGGCAGGGCGATCATGGGTTCCACCTTGGACAGGTCGATCTCCACGCAGGCGTCGTAGTACGCGCCCTCCCCCGGCTCCAGCTTTTTATAGTCCTCCGGGCGGCCGTGGATCCTGTAATACTCCTCCACCAGCCCGTCCGTCTGCCAGATGGAGCTCAGGCACGCGGTCTCCGTGGTCATCACGTCTATGCCGATGCGAAAATCCATGGGCAGGTTCCCGACGCCCGGACCTGCAAATTCCAGGACGGAGTTCAAAGCGAAGTTATTTTTGTAGACGGCGCCGCAAAGGGCGATGGCCACGTCCTGGGGGCCGACCCCCCTTCTCGGCGAACCGGTGAGGTATACCAGCACCGTGCGGGGATAGGCAACGTCGTAGGTGGCCTCCAGAAGCTGCTTGACGATCTCCGGGCCGCCCTCGCCCACGCCCATGGTACCCAAGGCCCCGTAGCGGGTGTGGCTGTCCGAGCCCAGGATCATCTTCCCGCATCCGGCCAGCTCCTCACGGGCGTACTGGTGGATGACGGCGAAGGACGGGGGCACAAAGATGCCGCCGTATTTTTTAGCGGCTGAGAGGCCGAAAGCGTGGTCGTCGGCGTTGATGGTGCCACCCACGGCGCACAGGCTGTTGTGGCAGTTGGTCATCACATAGGGTACCGGGAAGCGCTCAAGGCCCGAGCCCTTGGCCGTCTGGATGATGCCCACGTAGGTGATGTCGTGAGATATGAGACTGTCAAACCGAAGCCGGAGATTTTCCCCGTCCGCGCCCTTGTTCTTGTTATGGGCGCTCAAGATGCCGTAGACGATGGTCTTTTTCCGGCCCGCGGCGGCGTCACGGCCCGGGGCGTCAAACGCCGGCGCGCCGTTTATATAAAATGTTCCCTTGTCATGCAGGGTGAGCATCGTATCACCTCTCGTTTTATTTTCTTAAGGTGACGGGGATCAAACCCGTGTACGGGCTCGATCCCCGTCACCTATCCCGTCACCTAAAAGTATAGCAGTTTTTTAGTCCGGTTGCAAGAGTCCGCCTTTGTTTGTTTGCATAAAAGTACAACGGGTTTCCCTCTCCCCTTTTGGTCAAATATGAATTTTTATACATAAAACTTGCATTTTCTTTTGTGCGGGACTATAATTAATACTGTATCTTGGCGGAAACACCGGATATGACCTTCGAAAAATGAAAGAAGGGAATTCCTTGAATTCAAATTCGACGTCCTCCCGCGAATACGCGGGAATGATAACCGATAATCTGACGAGCCTGTACCGCATCCCTGGCTCGGCCTACGACGACAGCGTCAAGCGCGGCCTTCGCAACGCCGACGGCTCCGGCGTGGTGGCGGGCGTGTCCAAGATCGGCTCCGTCCTGGGCTATTACATCGAGGACGGCCAGCGGGTTCCCCACGAGGGCAAGCTTTTCTACCGCGGGTACGACGTGGAGGAGATCGTGGCGGCCCACCGAAGGGAGGACACCTTTGGGTACGAGGAGGTGGCGTATCTGCTGCTGTGCGGCGCTCTGCCCACCAGGGCCCAGGAGGCGCGGTTTGTGGAGATCCTCTCCGCCGCCAAGACGCTCCCGGAGGGCTTTTTCGAGAACGAGCTGATGAAGCGGCCCAGCCGCAACATCATGAACGCCATCTCCCGGGCGGTGCTCTCCATGTACGCCTACGACGACAACCCCGACGACACCTCCGTGGTCAACGTCCTGCGCCAGTCCATCGAGCTCATCGCTCGGATGCCCACCATCGTGGCCCAGACCTACGCCATGAAGCGGCACTACTACGACAACGCCTCCCTCTACATCCACAACCCCAAGACGGAGCTGACCCTGGCGGAGAACTTCCTGCGGCTGGCCCGGCGGGACAAGAGCTACACCGACAAGGAGGCGAAGCTCTTAGACGCGCTGATGATGCTCCACGCTGAGCACTCCGGCGGCAACAACTCCACCTTCGTCTGCCGGGCCGTGACCTCCACGGGCGCGGACACCTACGGGGCCATCGCCGCGGCCATTAACTCCCTCAAGGGCCCCCTCCACGGCGGCGCCAACGAGGCGGTGATGCACATGGTGAGCGACATCCTTGAGCACGTCCGCGACCCGAAGGACGACGACGAGGTGGGCGCGTATCTGGACAAGCTCCTGGACGGCGAGGCGGGCGACCGCTCCGGGAAGCTCTACGGCCTGGGCCACGCGGTCTACACCGTCTCTGACCCCCGCGCCGTCACCATCAGGGAGCTCATCGGCGAGATGGTCGGAATCAAAGGATACAGCGACGAATTTCTGATCGCCGAGCGGGTGGAGCGGCTCGGGATCCCCAAGCTCATGGCGCGCAAGGGGAAGAGCGTGCCCATCCCCGCCAACGTGGATCTCTACTCCGGCATCGTCTACAAGATGCTGGGGATCCCGGAGGATCTGTACACGCCCCTCTTCGCTGTCTCCCGCGTCTCCGGCTGGTGCGCCCACCGTCTGGAAGAGCTCATCACCTCCGGCCGCATCATGCGCCCGGCCTACCGGTCGGCGGCCACGAGAAAGACTTACGTCCCCATCGAGGAGCGGTAAGGTTCCTCTC
>CANQBC010000021.1 GCA_947589225.1 uncultured Oscillospiraceae bacterium
TTTACTTTCCCTGTGACCTATGACGGAGAAAGTGGCGCACTTTTTGTTAGAACTAATGAACAGCAAGTTGAGACGGTATGCTTATTGTCCATACTCAATGTCAAGCAGCATATCGAAGTCGAATCGAAGTTGAATTGACAATGGACGAGATGGATTTAACGGCAGCGGAGAAGAAAGCCGGATATGAGGAAATCAAGGAGTATGTGCTGGAGAAATTCGGAATGAAGGTCAGCCACCTATATATCGCGCAGGTTAAGCGCAAGTGTGGGATTATTGAAAGGGAAAAATATAATAAGCCGAAGTCGGAGGATGCCCGGCAGCCACAATGCCCGCCGGAGAAGGAGGCAGCGATCAGGGCGGCGCTGGAGCATTTCGGGATGATAAGGCCATCTGTCCACGAAGATACACAATGCTAGATAGCATGGAAAAATGAAATTGGGAGGCATGTATGAGAATTGGCGCGTATCAGTTTAGGGTTACGGGAAACATAGACGAAAATCGAAAGATCATATTAAAGGCAATTTCTGAAGCGGTTTCACAAAAACTTGATTTGCTGGTTTTCCCGGAATGCGCATTGACAGGATATCCTCCGTATGATATTCCAAATTCCGCAGCGGTGGATTTTCATCGTGTCATGGCTTGTTTAGAAGAATTGCAAATCATTGCATCGGAAAAGAAACTCTGTATCGTTCTGGGGACGATTTTGAAAGAGCAGGAGAAAATATACAACAGCGCAGTGGTTTTTGTGCCGAATTGTAAGCCTTTCGTTTATTCCAAACGAGCACTTTGGGGCTATGATAAAAACAATTTTTCTTCTGGACACAACGGAGGCATTTTCCGGCTTTCGGATAGAAAAATCGGTGTTCGAATCTGCTTTGAGGTTAGATTCCCAGAATATTTCAGAGAATTGTACCGGGAGGATACAGATTTGGATATCATTTTATTTTATGATATTTCAAAGCAGGAAAACCTACAGAGATATGAATTGATCCGTTCCCACATTCGTACTCGGGCAGTTGAGAATGTCTGTGCTATACTGACTGTGAATACCTCTGCAACCTTTCAGACAGCTCCGACTGCATTGTTTGGCAGGTCTGGTCAGGTGCTGTTGGAACAGGAAAGAAACGAGGAAGGTTTGCTTCAATATGATCTCGATTTTCCGCCGCTCGACTTTGGTGAGCAGGGTAGAAAGGAAATCTCAGATCTGCTGATAAAGGCGTAAAGTTGTAATAATCCCAAGACGAAAGATTCCCGAAAGCCCCAATGCCCGCCGGAAAAGGAAGCGGCGATCCAGGCGGCGCTGAAGCATTACAGGATGATATAATGCAATCAATAGAGCCGGTGATTTGCAAGCATTAGCTTACAAAATCATCGGCTCTGCGTCTCATACGTCGGACTGGCGCTCTGCGGATGGGTGTTTTACTTGATAAACAGAATTTTAATCTTCCTTCGTCAACACCTTTTTCTGCCAGCTCCGTTTTCCGCACTCAGGGCATTTCATGTATCTTGTCCTCAAGCTGTGGGGCGCTAAATTGGTCTGCCAGTAGGTCGGTACATACCGGTGGCCGCAGTTTTGGCACTCATAGTATCCGGCCTTCTGCTCAATGCCAACCGCAATGAAAGCGACTGTGAAGATCATCACAAGAGCAAACGCGAGAAGAGCGATTCGAAGCCACGCGGGCATCGCGACAAACGCGGCCACAAATACCAGAACGATTCCGGCCAAGACCGCAGGGAACGCGACCCAGTACTCCGTCCTCAGCATCTGCCGGTTCTTTTCCTCCAGTTCCCGCTTCATTGCCAGAAGATTTTCCTCCGCCCGCTTGTCATAGAATTCTGCCATGATCCTTTCGCCCGACAGGAGTTCGTTGACATTGATTTTCAGAAAATCGCACAGCTCCAACATGATTCCCGAATCGGGCATGGATTTTCCACACTCCCATTTTGATACCGCCCGGTCGCTGATGCCCAGCTTTTCCGCAAGGGCGGACTGGGTCATGCCCTGTTCTTTTCTGCATGACGCTATGAATTTTCCGGTTTTGATTTGATCCATATCGGGCACCTCCTTTCACGGCTCCAGTATATCCAAAACGGGTGCGAAAGAACACGAACCGGCAGTTGATATTTACTGACTCTACCGCAGGTTGAGTACCTGAAATCTTGATTTTTTGCTCCGATTTTCTCCACGAAAAGCGGGAATTTACCGAAATTTCTTCAACCGCAGCAGCCCTTCGGCGTCCGGCGTGGTAATCCTGTTTTTATAATCGTGAAGTTGTACTTATATCTTTTTCAATGCTGCAATGGCAGCATAATGTATCCCCCGAATTTAGAGTGATTTTTACTATCTATAAATCGCAATGTCATTTTTGACAAAACTGCAATCATTCTGTGTTATTCCTATTCACGGATTCCTTTTCTCATTAGGTTGATCAGTATGTAAACGCCGATCAGGATCGCAACGGTTACACCGAGGATCAGATACATTGACGAAATCCCCACCTGATGATCAAAAAAATACAGGTTGCAATCCAACGCATTCTTTATTTCCTCTATGACCTCCATGGGAATGCCTTGCTTGTTCATTTCAGAAAGAACGCCTTGCATCGCATGGTTACGAACAAGGGCTGTCCCGTATGTCCCCGGAAGGAACGAGAGGACTTTTTGAAGGCCCGATCCAAAAGATGAAATCGGCATATACGCCCCGCATATAAATCCGTATCCTGCGCTGATGATTGTACCGACTGCGGAGATCTGCCCTTGCGTTGATAAAAACAGGTTGATGATCGAGGAAAGCGCTGTTCCAAACAAGGCGAGCAATAAAACATCGAGAAAAAGTAGAATAACATCCACTGCTGACATATACCATCCCACCAATGCCACATACGCAAGGCATATGCCTGTTGCCACAAAGCAGATCGTGAGCGTAGAAACCAAAGAGGCAGTATAGTAACTCATGGAAAGCAGAGAGGAATTGACAGGGGAAATTCTCAGATCCTTGATGGCACCGTTTGCCTTATCCTGTACGATCAAGAAGTTGGCGCAAAAAGCAACCGTCACGCAGGATACAGCAAGAATAGACGAAATCAGTTGTCCGCCTAAAAGCCCATCAATCAGACAATCTGAAAGAGGAAGAGATGCCGGCAAATTTGGAGTAAAACTGTTGCGATACACATTACCGAGAAAAGTCACATAAAGGACAAGCAGGATAGCCGGCGTGATCAAAGAAGTAAGGAACATTCCCTTGTCTTTGAAAAACAGTTTTATGTTTCTCTTTATAAGAACAGTCGCTGTACTCATTTTTCAGCACCTCCCATAAGTTTTTTCCCGGTAACGGTAAGAAAAACATCGTCCATTTTACCCTTTGTTATCTCATAATCATCGAACACACCGGGATTTTTCATAATCAGTTCTGTTGCTGCTCTTGTATTTGGAACAAATAGGCGGTAAGCGTTTTTTATCGGCTCATATTCTGTTTCAAGGCTCTTTACCTCGGCTTCGCTTGCCCCGTAGATCGTGATATAGTCCCCGGTATAGGCGTTTTTCAGTTCAAGCGGTGTTCCTTCCGCAGAAATTTTTCCGTTGTCAAGAATGATAACATAATCGGCTTCGGAAGCTTCTTCCATATAGTGCGTAGTAAGGAATACGGTCATGTTCTCGTTTTTACGAAGGTCGGAGATTACATCCCATAGGTTTTTCCGTGTTTGCGGATCAAGTCCCGTTGTGGGTTCGTCAAGAATAAGGATTTTAGGTCTGTGAAATAACGCTCGGGCAATATCAATTCTTCTACGCTGTCCTCCTGAGAGCTTTCCTACTGTCCGTTTTAATATGTCCTCAAATTCAAGCATTTCAGAAAGTACAGAAAGTCTTTCCCGAAATGCTTTTCCAACAATACCGTACAACGCAGCACGGCTCTCCAAGTTATCATAAACGGAAAGCGCCGAATCAAGGACGGAATTTTGAAAAACGACGCCGAGTTCCAGCTTGATGGCATTCAAATCATGATCGAGGCTGTGACTGTCGATTAGAATGTCGCCGCTATCCTTTGATAGCTGCCCGCACATAATGTTGATGGTAGTTGATTTGCCTGCGCCGTTAAGCCCAAGGAAAGCGAAGAGTTCGCCTTCCTGAACGCTAAAACTCAAATCCTGTACTGCTTTCACATCACTGAAGCTTTTGCTCAAGTGATCGATTTGAATGATTTTTTTCATCTTTAATCTCCCTGCGCGAAATTCACTCTATTGATATCTCTCACAGATACTTACCTCCTGCAAATCCCGATTTTACCGCTTGGTATCCCGGTCTATGAACAGATTGCATAGGCACATGGAGGCGGCGAACAATATCCCCGCGATGGGCCAGACAACCCATGTAATCTTCCAATCGTTCGTCAAAAAGCTCCATCCAAGATACACGGCGGTGGCGGTCAGCCAATAGGCCGTGGAGACGGTTTCCTTTATACGAATTTTTCTCTGATCCCGCAGGGCGTAGTCCCCCTCCTTCAAAAGCTTCTGCATACTCGCCCAGCGCACACCGGCAAGGATAAAAAGGGCGGATCCGATCCCAGCCAAGAGCAGCGTGACGGTCAGCATGACCACCATGAAAAACTCTTTTTCCGTGACTAACCCTACAAAAAGCGGGATAGGCGAGAGAACGCACAGACAAGTGGCAATGATATTGCTTTTTACATAAGCAGGCCGGTACGCTTTCTGTTTTTCCTTTACCATGCCGTCCACGCCGTACTCCGTTTCAAACGGTTCCTTGTCGATGAACTCGAAAGGAGTGTTCTTAAAACCGCATGAGACGAAAATCGCAACGGCGGCAGCGACAAGGACAAGCAGAACGACAAGTCCCACGCCCGCGGCCAAATTTTCGGAAACAGAGTACCCCGGTACTTCCGTTGCCGCACCTAAAAGAAGCAGCGGGATCACGGCGACGATACACAGAAGGGTGGCGACGGCAATACGTTTGGCCGCCCGGCGTCTCCACTCCAGAAATTCGTTCGCAAGGGCGAGAGAAATCCGTTTGACAGGCACACGGTCTGGCTCGTCCGTAAATTCTTCGTCCTCGATCTCGTCCTTGAGAAGATAATCCGTCGTGACGCCAAAGAGTTTGCTGAGCGCCAAGATCTTCTCCAAATCCGGTACAGTCTGCGCGCCCTCCCACTTGGAAACTGCCTGCCGGGACACCTGCATTTTCTCCGCAAGCTCCTCCTGCGACCAGCCGTTCTTTTTCCTTAAATTCGTTATTTTGTCTGCTAAGATCATTTTTCTTCCCTCCGCATGGATTTGTCGGTGGTCTCAACTGCCAACCGCTGCGAATACGATAGCTTATTTTGCGGTTGCAGTCCACCAAAGGTTGGCTGGAAATTTGTCAACCGGGGGTTGCAGGATGCGATCCCACAAATCGCCGGAAAGAAATTCACCGTCCATCGGTCAGACATCCCTCCGATTTTGCCTTGCTTTTAATGTATTTCCCGCTCTTGATTCTGGCGTCGGCGGGCTTCTCCGCGTCCTCCGGGATGATCCAACGGCTCCCTGCCCGTTGTGCGCCCGATATCCTGTTCTCATTGCAGAGGACGCCCACGCGCCGGGGAGACAGCCCCCATTTCTCTGCGGCTTCAAAGGTTAAAAGGTATCTCATGGTTGCCCTCTTATTTCTCTTGCATCCTTATCACCAAAACAGAATTTGCAGTTATTTTTGCAGTTATTTAAGTATTTTGTTCTTAATACGCAGACTTGCCTCAATGTGCATAATCCAATGTCTTGAAAACGGCATTTGAATCAATCCACGAATATCTTTTCCGCACCAGTAGTCGATAAGCCATATTGCATTTTCACTGTTACATACAACATTCAATGATTTTAAGTGTTCTTTTCTTTCTTCTGATATTTTCATTTTAAGCATATCGTAGGACAGACCACATATTATCTTTTCAGTACTTTCCTTTACTTCCAATATGTAAGAATATAGTTCTTCTAAATTAAGCTGCTTTGAAAAATCTGCAATCTGCTCTTTTACAAGTTCATTTCCTGTTGTAATTATAGGCGAATTGATACGTTCTTGATAATTGCCAGAGAAAAAAACTTGTTCGTTTTCACTTATTAATGTGTGGGCAACTATATCTTCAATACGAAAAATATGCCACATTGAATATGCAATCGTTTTACTATGATAACCGTCTGCATTTATAAATGGAATTGCGTCAAAATCTTTTCTGCTTAATTCCTCATAAAATGATGTTAAGGTTTCCATTAACTGATTTCGCAAATCAAATAATGTGATAATGCCTGCTTCATAGGTATCTTTCTTTTTGATTTGCGCTTGCATTGTTTTGTTCAGTTCTGACCATACCTTATTCATAATGAATTATCCTCCAATAACGCCGATTTGTTGATGCACATAATCGCATACAACAGGCTTTTATCATTATGTACAGCTTAAAAGTCTGGTAATATTATATTCCATTTTAGGAACAAAATCAATTGCCGTCGGTCAGTTTGCCGCTCTGTGGTCTTGCGTTTTTGCAATTCCGCGGGGCGGCATTTTTGTTTTCTTGCACTCCTGCCGGATTTTTCGGTCTATAGCTTTTTTTCCGTATATTCAGGCAGACGGGGAAAAACCGTCGAGAAAAAGCAAGGAGGAAGATGCGCATGAGTATCTACGAAACCGTCAAGGCGGCGATCTCCGTGAAAGACGCTGCCGAACACTACGGGCTGAAGGTCAACCGAAACGGCATGGCCTGCTGCCCGTTCCACCGCGTCGTCGCAAGCTCCATATCACTCGCCCCGCCGCAAGCGGCAGGTCTCGTCCATTCCGCTGCTCCTCCTTTTCCCACAAAGTCAAAGACTTTGCGGGAGCCCTATCGGCATCCGAGCTTGAAGCAAAATAAAAATTACTTCTACTGCTTCGGCTGCGGGGCAACCGGCGACGTGACCGACTTCGTGGCGAGGCTGTTCGATCTGTCCGGCTATGAGGCGGCGTCCCACGGCTTGGAGCGTCCCCGATTTTTAGTTTCTCCGCACATCACGGATGTTCCCACGGCCTACAAATTCCAACAGGGAAGCAGGGGGGGACGATTAAACAGAAGCGGGACGGGATATCCATTCTTTCCCCACGCCGGCGGGGAATATCTTTTTTCCACCCTTCCTTCATAAATGACCTGTCACATGAAAAGCCTCCGAACCGCAAGATCCGGTTCGGAGGCTTTTTTGGGGTTGTAAAAGTGTACGCAATGGAAGAAACGCTCCATAGGTCGCAATCAGGTAGGCAATTTCTCAAAAATAGCAGTCAATGGTACCGCCCTTTTTATTCCGGCAACAGACTAGCCTTATTGCTTTTTGCCTCGGTCGTGTATATCAACGCGTAACCTGTACTAAATTGCTTCAATATAAAATTCAGGTCAAAATCATGTTTTTAAAATTCTTTTTGAGGGGCTTCTGATGATTCCTTCAATATGCCGGTGATTTTTTTCACTGTCTCCATGGTACGTTCAAGCTCCTGGTCATTTATTTCGGCCCGGATGCGCTTGTAGGCGATGCTCAGGCGCCGACGTTCGTCCTCCATAAGCTCCACGGCCTTACTTGTGAGCTTGACGTAGGTCTGGCCCGCGTTGCTGTCTGTTTTCCAGGCGACCAACCCCCTGTCCTGAAGCCTCTCCATAGCGCGGGACAAGGTGGGAATGGGGAGGTCAAGGGCTTTCGCCAGGTCGGCAAGGTACGTTCTCCCGGGCCGTCCGCGCGTGCCCGCGTGGGTGCGGATGGCGTGGAGGAGGATGTAATCGGCTCGTTTTATGTTTCTAAAGACCATATCGGTGTTGAAATTCTCAAGAAAGAAAAGCTCCTCAGGGGTTCTCGTGCTGTTTTCCATTTTGCGCTCCTTTCATCGCCCGTTCATGGGCGTGTACTCACGCTTCCGGCAAAGGCTCTTATATGCGGGGCGGATGATCTTGTTGGCGGATACCAGCTCCTCCAGTCGATGGGCGCTCCATCCGGCGATGCGTGCCACGGCGAAAATAGGGGTATACAGCTCCACCGGGATGTCAAGCATGTCGTAGACGAAACCGCTATAAAAGTCCACGTTGGGGCTGACGCCCTTATATATCCTCCGTCTTTCCGCTATGAGCCGCGGGGCGTTCTTCTCGATGGCGTTGTATAGCGCCAGATCCCGCTCCCGACCCTTATCAATGGCCAAACTCTCCACAAAGCCCTTGAACACCACCTCCCGCGGGTCGGACAGGGAGTAGACCGCGTGGCCCATGCCATAGATGAGCCCCTTGCCGTCGAAGGCCTCTCCGGCGAGAAGCTTGGCAAGATACGCCGAGATCTCCTCCTCGTCCGTCCAGTCGGAGACGTGGGCTTTGATATCCTCCATCATCCGCATGACCATGATGTTGGCGCCGCCGTGGCGGGCTCCCTTTAATGAGCATAGCGCCGCGGCCATGGCCGAGTAAGTGTCCGACCCGGAGGAGGTGACGACGCGGGTGGTGAAGGTGGAGTTGTTGCCGCCGCCGTGCTCGGCGTGCAGGAGGAGCGCCACGTCCAAGACCCGCGCCTCCAGCTCTGTGTATCCCATGTCGGGCCGCAACAGCCTCAGAAAATTCTCCGCGGTGCTGAGCTCCGGGTCGGGCCGGTGGATGTACATGCTTCCGTCCTGCGCGTAGTGGTTGTAGGCATGATGGGCGTATACCGCCAGCATGGGCAGGACGCTGATCAGCTGGACGCACTGCCGGAGAACGTTGGACAGACTCAGATCTCCGGCAAGCGGGTCGTAGGAGGCCAGGGTCAGGACGCTCCGGGTCATGGAGTTCATGATGTCCGCGCTGGGGGCTTTCATGATGACGTCACGGGTGAAATTCGTGGGCATCATCCGCTTCTCCGCCAGGACGCCAATAAATTCATCGAGCTTCGCCTTGTCCGGCAGTTCCCCGAACAGCAGCAGATACGCCGCCTCCTCAAAGGCAAAGCGGGAGCTTCCGCGGATCAGATCCCTCACGTCGTACCCTCGGTACAGAAGCTCCCCGTCGCAGGGGGTCTTTACTCCGTCAATAAACTTAAAGGCCGTCACCTCGGATATGTTGGTGAGCCCCGTCAGCACCCCCTTGCCGTTCTCATCCCGCAGCCCCGTCTTGACGCCGAATTCCGCGTAAAGCTCCCGGCTGATCCTGTCCCGCTCCTCACATTTCACCGCCTGACGGTCAAAATATTCCCTCAAATCTCCCATTGTTCCGCTCCTTTCAAAAAGCATTGGTGTCATACTGTTGGCAAACTGTAAAACAAAATGCCGCGGTCTTTTTCTGAGCCGCGGCCTTTCTCCCATATACGGTCACATGCTGATCTCATTCATTCGTTTCAGTATCCTGATGAGTTCCCCGGTGTCCTCCGAGCCAAGGCGTTCGAAAATTTTGGCAAGAACCCCCACCGATCTCTCACGGCGGGCCATGGCCTCGTCCCGGCCGCGCTGGGTGAGGGAAACCAGGATGCGCCGGCTGTTTTCAGGGTCTGTCCCCCGGACGATCCAGCCCTTCTCCTCCATGTCCCGGAGCATTGCGGCAATACGTGCGGAGCTGACGTGCATTTCGCGGCTCAGCGTCTGGGGGAATATACCCCTGTCCCATTCGTAAAGATAGTAGAGCGCCAGCAGCTCCCCCTGGGTCTGTTTCACAGTCTCACGACCCACAGCGCTCTTTATTTGCTCGGCCATGATCCGTAGAAACTCTCCGGCCATCTGCATATAGTCCATTGAGCCGCCCCCGTACAGCTAATAGTATTAACTATTATACCACGGCTCTAAGTGCGTGTCAAGACCTGTACGCGCAAATCCCGCGCCACCTCCGCGCGGAAAACTTTGCGGGCATATACTGCGCCCGCCTCCGTAAGGGATTTCCGGGGCCGGCGATGGGAGGGGCAGGGTCGACCTGATATTTCTTTAAAAGGAAAATAGATAATTCGGTTGTTTTATTTTGACGAATGTGATAAGATAGCGGGTAGATCAGTTGAGAGGACGGTGGTTTTGTCGTGGAGCAGGAGAAAGGCAATTTTCGCGGCCGCGTGTTTGGCTTCAACAGGCGGGACGTCATCGATTATATTGAGGAGTTGGCCACCGAGCGCAACAGCCTGGCCCGGGAGAACCGGGAACTTCAGGAGCGCCTCTTTGAGCTTGAGGAGAGCGCGTCAGCGCCGATACCCGAAGATAACGGCGGGGAAAATTGCCGCGCCGAAATATCTGAGGCACTGGAGGATGCGAGAGAGCTCCTGCGCGCCGTCAGGGCCGAGTACGACGCCCTCTGCGCCGATGTGAAAATTAACGCCTCCCAGGCCGAGGGTGAATTGAAAACCGTTTCCGCGCGCCTTTCCGGTATCCAGACCACGTTAAGAACGGCGGGGGAGAGGCTTGAGGCTATCAGCGAAAAGCTTGAGACTAAAGAGGAATAAAACGTGCAGAAGTTGTTTGAGATCAACACGACCGAAATCAGAAAATACGCCAATGAGATGCGGGCGGGGGACAGGGTGCTCCTCACCGGGACGGTTTACACCTCCCGCGATCAGGCACATATGGCGATTTTCCGCCTTTTGGACGCAAATGAACCGACGCCCTTTGAGATAAAGGACGCCTTGATCTATTATGCCGGCCCTACACCCGGCCACGACGGGATGCCCACGGGAGCCTGCGGGCCCACCACCTCAAGCCGTATGGACGGCTTCACGCCCCGGCTTCTTGAGCTGGGACTAGCCGCCATGATCGGCAAGGGCCTTCGCTCCGACGAGGTGCGCGCGTCCATTGTCAAAAACGGCGCCGTCTATCTGTGTGCTGTGGGAGGCGCCGGCGCGCTCATTGCAAAGTCCATCAAGTCCATGGAGGAGATCGCTTTTCCGGAACTGGGCTGCGAGTCGGTAAAACGTCTTTATGTGGAGAAAATGCCCCTCATCGTCGGCGTTGATTCCTCCGGAGGCGATATATTCAGACAGGGGATCGAAAAATACCGGATCGATTGATTTACATAACTCTAGTGAGTTTACATAACATTAAAAGGTTGACATAAAATCAGGGGGCGTTTTCGCCCCCTGATATCGTTTACATAAGACTTCTTTCGGCCGCCTCAACGGTGTGGGCCGCCAGCACAGCGGTGGTGACGCCCCCAACGCCGCCGGGAACGGGGGTGATGGAGGCGACGACCGGCTCCACCGTCTCAAAATTTACGTCGCCAACCATCTTGCCCTCGGCGTTTGTATTGATGCCCACGTCGACGATTATCTGTCCGGGGGATACATGCTCCGCTGTCAGGGAATTGAGGTGACCTACGGCGGCAACGATAATATCAGCCCGGCGCGTCTCGGAGGCGAGGTCGCGGGTGCGGGTGTGGCAGACGGTGACGGTGGCGTTGCGCGCCAGCAGAAGCTGGGAGACGGGTTTTCCTATGACAAGGCTGCGTCCCATGATCACCGCCCGTTTTCCGGTGCAGTCAACTCCGTAATAGTCCAAGATCTCCACGCAGCTTTGAGCCGTACAGGGGCAAAAGCCACGGCCGTTCCCGGTAAAAACCCCGGCCAGCGAGCCGTCGGTTATACCGTCAACGTCCTTTTCGGGAGCCAGCGCGGCGCAAATCACCGCGTCATTGATATGCGGCGGCAGGGGACGGAAGATGAGGACGCCGTGGACGCTCACGTCTTTATTGAGCCCGTCAATGACCTTCAGAAGCTCCTCCTGCGAAGCTTCCTCCGGCAGTACAACGCTCTTGGTCTCCACGCCCACGGCGGCGCACCGTTTCACGGCGCCGCGCTCGTAGAAGATATCCGCGTCCCGCTCTCCCACGCGTACAAGCGCCAGCGCGGGCGCCACGCCCTGTTCCCGGAGCGCCCGGACGCGCTCCTTTGTCCTTTCGTTTATGGCCGCCGTCACGGGCGCGCCCCTGAGAAGCTCCGCCATTCCGCCGCCTCCTTTTTTTGTATCAAGTATATTTCTCTTTCCCACGCCTGTCAACCAAAATTTTTTTCATTTCTCTCTTGACAGCCAACCGTATCACTTATATAATACAGTTATATGAACCGTATTATTTGAATAATACGGTAGAGAGGGGGCGGGCGGTATGGTGAGCTTCGCGGGGTTCCCCGCGGAGGGGGAAGGGCCTATATATCTGCACATAATTCGCTATATCCGCGCCGGGATCGCGGCGGGGACGATCGTTGACGGCGACGAAATGCCGTCGCGCCGTATGGTCTCGGCCACCCTGGGCGTCAACCCGAACACGGTGCAGAAGGCTTACCGGCTGCTTGAGGAGGAGGGGCTGATGGTCTCCCGCTCCGGCGCCAGGAGCTTCGCGGTCGTGACGCCCGGGAGCGTGGAGGCCGCGAGGACGAGGCTGCGGGCCGAGGAGGTCGGCCGTGTCGTCTCTGCGCTGCGCCGGAGCGGCATGGAGAAGGCGGACGCCCTGGAGCTCATATCACGGATATGGGACGAGGACGCCGCGGATGAGAAAGGGGGAGAGGCGGAGTGAAAAGGAAGCTGTCCGTCCCGGCGTTGTGGGTGCGCATGACATTCCGGGGCGCTGTGGGAATACTGATCGTGTCGCTGTGCGCTCAGCTGCTGCTCTTTCGTCTGCGGCTGTCCGGCGCGGCAGCGGGGGAGGCGGCCTTCTCAGACGTGGTGGAGGGGGCCTTTGTCAAATACGTCTACCGGGCCTCCTTCGCGCTGATGTTCTTCTGGATATTCCGCGCCAGCCGCGCGAGCTTCCTGACAACGGCTCGCCTTGACGTGTCGGAGGCGTCCCTGGCCATGTGGCACGCGGCGGTGACGCTCGGCTGGTTTGTGATCCTGATGGCTGCGCAGACCGGCGCGGTTCTGATCGGCTACCGCTGGTTCCTGGGCGCTGCGGATCCGGCCGCCGTCGGCGGGCAGACGCTGGTGATCGCCTGCTACGAAAACCGCACGCTCCACTCGCTGTTGCCGCTGTCGGACTGGCTGCTGTTCGCGGACGTCCTGCTGCTCCACCTGGCGCTGGCGTTCTCAATGGCCGTGGACGTCCACACGATGCGCCGGGGCGGGCGGTTCCCGGCGCTGTCGGGAGTGCTGGCGGCCACCGTCGAGATCCTCATCGGCGGCGGCGTCCTGGAGGCCGAGGCGGAGGCAAGCTGGCTCTACATTGCCGAGGCGGCGGTCATTGCCGCCGCGCAGATGTTCAGGCTTACGAGGAGCGCGCTGGAGGAGGCGGCGTAAATGAAGAAGAGAAAATTGACGCTGTCCGACTTGGCCCCCGCCGGCATAAGCGCCGGGAACGAGATAAAATGGATCGTTGTCGCGTGGGGCGTCTCGCTTTTGTGGAGTTTTCGGGGGCCACTGGCGATTATCCGCGAGACGCGATATCTGCGTGACTGCCTTTTGGAAAAAAACCATGCCGTCATAACCGTATTTCCCGGTCTCATCGGCACGGCGCTGTTTGGCTTCTACTTGACGGCGCTGGTGCTGGCGGGCTTGGCGATTTGGCATTATGTTTACCACAGGCGCGGCGCCCGCACCGACTACCTGATGCGCCGGCTCCGGGACAAATGGGAGTATCACCGCAGATGTCTTGCCATTCCTCTTTTGGGAATAACGATCTCGCTTTTGCTGGTGTTGATTCTCTGGTGTTCGTATCGTTCATTCTATTTATACATGCACCGCTGGGCATATTCGGGTACCGGCGGAGCCTATTGAGGAGGATATGGAAATGAAGAAAACGCTTACATGGAAGCAGCTCGCCCCCGAGGGAGTCAGCGCAAAAAAAGAAGCTGTTTTCACTGGCGCCGCTCTGGCGGCATCCGGCCTGTGGAGCCTTACCGTCCTGCGCCGCATGGCCACGGAGTGGGATATCGTGGCTCCCAGCGCGGCCCAGGGGAAGGTGGTCTCCCTTATCGGCTGGCAGGCCATGCTTGGCACAGCCCTCTTCGGATTTTATTTTATAGCCATAGCGATGGCGATCCTGGCCATGTGGCACTACGTGAAAATAAAAAAGTCCGCGGCTTCCGGGCAGGATGACATCCATATTCGGGCGATGGCAATGCCGGCGCTGGGCGTGATCCTGGCACTGTGCCTTTCCATGATACTCTATTTCGCCTACCGCGCCGCGTACCTCGACTATCGGGAGCGCATTGAAGAAATGTTTAATTCGGCCTACCACGCTATTCACGGGTGAGGAGGGGAGAAGATGCTTGAACTGATCGGTCTGTCCAGGTATTACGGCGCCACAAGGGCGCTGGGTAAAGTCTCGCTGACGGTCGGCCCCGGAGAGATCGTGGGCCTCTTCGGTGAAAACGGCGCAGGAAAGACCACACTTTTAAAGTCAATTCTCGGCCTGATCGGCCACGCCGGTGAGGTGAGGCTTGACGGAGAACCGGTCACACGCAAAAACATCGAACGGCTGAGCTTCGCCACCTGCGAGCACTCCTTTTTCCCAGGACTCACAGCCAACGCCCACAGGGACTTCTACCGGGATCATTTTGAGAGGTGGCGCGACAAGCGCTTTGAGGCGCTGATGGGGTTTTTTGAGCTCCCGGATTCCCGCCCCCTGCGCCGGATGTCCACAGGACAGCAAAACCAGTTCGAGGTAATCCTGGCCCTTTGCCAGGGCGCGGACTACATTCTCATGGACGAGCCGTTTGCCGGAAACGACATCTTCAACCGGGAGGACTTTTATAAGGTGCTCCTGGGGATTTTGGAGCCCACGGAGACGGTGATCCTCTCCACGCACCTTCTGGAGGAGGTGGAGAACTTCGTCACGCGCACTGTCCTTATCAAACACGGCGACATTGTGGGCGACGCACGGATGAGCGACCTTGAGGATGAGGACATTTCGCTGATGATCTACGTTAAACAGACCTACGGCTACGAGCCTGACCGGGTCAGTCGGGCGTTGGGGAGGCTGACAGGGGAGGAGGAACCAAAATGAAGCGGCTGCTTGTTTTCGCGCTCACCCTTCTTTTCGCCGTCGCGCTCCTTGCGCGCACCTGCGCATCCCTTCTTGACAGCCAGACGGACGTCGGCGTCACGGAGACGATCCTCTCCGGGGATCGGAGCGGCGCCGAGGGGCTGAACGTGGTTTTCCACAGTTGCGTTCCGCTCACCTGCTCGTGGGTCACGTCCTTCTCCCTGGGTGACGGTGAACCGGAGCCGGTGAGCGAGTTTTCTTTCGACAGCGGCGCCGGCTTGTCAAACTTCGACATGGAGGGGTATTTTGAGATGGTCCCCTGGCGCGCCGGTTTCAGCTGCCCTGGTGGGGACGGGCGCGTCGAAACGCTCGTTCCGGTCGTAATGGACGCGCCGGCCCTTGATGTGTCGGACAGGACGGAACCCGGACAGTGGCGCTGTGAGGTCGTGCGCCCCGCCGATTACTACACATCCTGGCCGTGGGCGGTCTCCGGCCGGATGGATGGCGATTATTTCTCGTCCATCTACCTTCCCAGGGAGGAGGGGATCACACTGAGCGGTCTTTTCCGGGTGGAGGTTCCCGGAGATCTCCTGACGGAGATCACGGTGATCAAAAACGACAAGGGCAAGGTGAGCGGGATCTTTTCCTCCACGACCGGGGTATGGCACGCGCCGCGGACGGGGGATGTCAAAGGCACCTACCCGGCCGGGTTACTTTGCGAAAACGATATCCCCTTCACCGTGACGCCCTGCGGCGCGGTGAGCGAGGAGGGCCTGTGGGTTTACCCGGCGGCGTATGACGGCGGGGGAAACAACGTGATGGAGTACAGGGACGGCCCCGGCGTATATTTCATCCCGAAGGTGTCGGAGAAGATATGGGATACCCTCTCCACCCCGGAACAGCTGAGCTATGACCCCGGTGAGCTCCTGGTAAACCGCGCGAAGCTCGTCTATCCCACCGATGAGATCCCGGTCCTTCTTCGCGTGAGCGCTGACGGCGCTGCCGTGGAGGTCTTTACCGAGGATAGCGGCGCCCTCTGGCTCACATGCCTCGATTCCCGAACAGGCGAGGTGCTTGCCGGCGAGCAGGTGATGCCGGAGTGGAGCGGACAGACGGATCTGAATATCAAAAAGGGGGATCTGCTGCTTCTCATGGACAGCGAGGGGAACGCCGCCGTCATCCGGGAACGGGGAAGGGAAACGGGGACCGTTTTCCGCACAAGGGTGGATCTCGCTATCCTGTACGGAGGCAGCGAAGGGGATAGAATACCCAATGCGGAGAAAACGGATTTTGCCTTTGATGGGGAGAAGCTTGCCCTGGCAAACGGCAATTCGCGCGTCATCCTGACGGCGGACGCGGAGGGAACTTTGTACGCTGCGCGCTTTGACCTGAGCCTCATACGAAACAGTTCCGCCGGTTCCGGATACCGACCGCACGGCACGGCGCGGGAAGACCCTTTCGGAACGCCCATGGAGGTAAGATTCGAATGATTTTGGAATACCGTCACGCCTGTGGCGGTATTCCCGTATAAGGAGAAGCAATTTCCCTCTTTGAGTTGGCAACGTTTCCAATTGCTTGTGTGACTTTGCACAAAAAGGGACGTGCAAATTTGATTATTATTCCAAAAATGAAAAAACCGCCTAAATTAAGCTTGCAATTTGTAAGACAATGGGTTATCATAACAATGTCAGCGATGGAAACGTTTCCATACGTCGACAGATTAATTAAGGAGGAAAAAATGAGAATGAAAAAGAAGATCTTAGTCATCACCCTTTGCGTCTGCATGGCTCTCACTCTCCTCGCCGGCTGCGCGAAGGAGCAGAAGGGATCCGTCTACTGGCTGAACTTCAAGCCCGAGTCTGACGAAGTCCTTCAGCAGGTTGCCGAAATGTACAAGGAAAAGACCGGTGTTGAGGTCAAAGTTGTCACCGCCGCTTCCGGTACATACAGCCAGACCCTTACTTCCGAGATGGATAAGTCCGCGCCCCCCACGCTTTTCGTTATCGGCAACTCCGCCGGCGTTAAGACCTGGGACGACTACGCCCTTGATCTCAAGGACACCGCCGTTGCCAAGGAACTCTCCACCGACGCCTACAACCTCTATGACGAGAGCGGAAAGCTTGTCTCCATCGGCTACTGCTATGAGTGCTACGGCATCATCGTCAACCCCGACCTTCTCAAGCAGGCCGGCTATGAGCTCGCCGACATCAATAATTTCGCCGCTCTGAAAGCCGCCGCCGAGGATATCCACGCCCGTGCCGCCGAGCTGGGCTTCGACGCTTTCACCTCCAACGACATGGATTCCAGTTCCAGCTGGCGTTACACCGGCCACATGATCAACCTCGACTACTACTACGAGGAGAAGGAAGCCGGCAAGACCTGGACCGAGTGCCCCGACACCATCACCGGCGCCTATGTGGACAACTTCCGTCAGCTCTATGATCTGTGCGTGAACAACTCCACCGTTGACCGCTCCGATCTGGCCACCGGCGGCCATGACGCCCAGAACGAGTTCAAGACCGGCAAGGCCGTGTTCTATGTCCAGGGCTCCTGGGAGTATTCCAAAGTCGCCGACTCCGTCCCCAACGCCACCATGATCCCCTATTACTGCGGCGTTGAGGGCGAGGAGAACGCGGGCCTCAACTGCGGCACCGAGAACTGCTGGGCCGTCAATGCCAAGGCCTCCGAGGCCGATCAGAAGGCCACCCTCGACTTCATGTATTGGTGCGTGACCGATCCCGAAGCCTCCAGGATGCTGGTCGACTCCTTCGGCGTCATGCCCTACAAGAACGCCGCCGCCTCCACCAACGGCTTCCTCAAGGCTTCCGAGGACTATTCAGCCAAGGGCTGCTATGTCATGGACTGGGCCACCAACTATCAGCCTCAGGTCGATGATTACCGTGCCGCCTTCGTCTCCGCCCTCAACCAGTACAACGCCGATCCCTCCGATGCCAACTGGGAGAACGTCCGCACCGCGATTGTGGAAGGCTGGGCCACCCAGGCTGCCATTGCCAAGGGCTGATTCGGAAAATCTCTCGCTTTAAGCTTTTCGTATTCCCAAGGTGAAGGGGCGGGCATTACGCCCGCCCCTTCACCGCACTTCCGGCACTTTTATTTGCGAAATTTTTTAAATAAGGAGATGTCTGCCATGAGACGCAAGAAGTTAACGCCGATGCAGCGCTGGGGCTGGCTCTTTCTGGGGCCGGTGGTCGCGGCGTTCATAATCGGCTTTGTCTGGCCGTTTATACAGGGTATTTATCTGTCCCTCTGCAAGTTTACCCTGATCCGCGACGCCAAATTCAACGGTATCTCCAACTACATTGACGCATTTAAAGACGCGTCCTTCATGCACGCTTTCTGGTACACCGCGCTCTTTGCCATTGTGAGTCTGGTGCTTATCAATGTTCTTGCCTTTACCGTGGCTTATTTCCTCACCCAGGGAATAAAGGGAAGCAACATCTTCCGCACAGTGTTCTTTATGCCCAACCTTATCGGCGGCATCGTCCTGGGGTATATCTGGTCAATGATCTTTGACGGTATACTTTCGCATATGAATACAAGTATCCTTATGGAGACCAAATATGGCTTCTGGGGACTTATCATTTTGATGCTCTGGCAGCAGATAGGTTACATGATGATCATTTACATAGCCGGCCTTCAGGCTGTGCCGGATGACATGCTTGAGGCCGCGAAGATTGACGGAGCCTCCAAGTGGCAGACCTTGAAAAAGGTCACCATCCCCAACGTGATGCCCTCCATCACCATCTGCATGTTCCTGTCGCTGACAAACGGATTTAAACTTTTTGACCAGAACCTGGCCCTGAACGGCGGCGGCCAGCCCTTTATCCAGCAGGCGGACGGCTCCGTTGTCAAGACCACCGAAATGCTGGCGCTGAACATCTATAATACCTTCTACGGCCAAAACACCGCCGCCAAGGGCGTGGCCCAGGCCAAGGCCGTTGTGTTCTTTATCCTTGTGGCCGGCATTGGACTTGCCCAGCTTGCCTACACCCGCAAGAAGGAGGTACAGCAGTAATGAAGAAGGAACAAATGCTCAAATCGGAAAGACGTATGAAAGCCATTCTCAGCGTCGTGCTGGCGATCATATGCGTCATCTACGTTCTGCCGGTGGTCACCGTGGTGATGAACTCCTTTAAGCAGAACACCTACGTCAAGACCGACACCTTTGCTATTCCGAACAAGGAGACAAGCGCCGGCTGGGGAAACTTTATTAAGGGCATGACCTTCGGAAATTACCCGTTTTGGAAGGCCGCCCTCTACAGCCTCATGATCACAGTGCTGTCCACGGGGCTTATTATCCTCTTTACTTCAATGGCCGCCTGGTATATAGCCCGCGTGAACTCAAAACTTTGTAAGCTCATTTACTATCTTTGCGTGTTCTCCATGGTCGTGCCGTTCCAGATGGTGATGTATACCCTGTCCAAGACGGCGGATCAATTGAAGCTCAACACACCCTGGACGATCCCGATCGTGTACCTCGGCTTTGGCGCGGGCCTTGCCATCTTCATGTTTGTGGGCTTCGTAAAGAGCATACCTCTTGAGATAGAGGAGGCCGCCTCCATAGACGGCTGCGGCCCTGTCAAGACCTTCTTCCAGGTCGTGTTCCCGATGCTTCGTCCGACCATGATCTCTGTGGGTATCCTGGAGATCATGTGGGTCTGGAACGATTATCTCCTGCCGTATCTGGTGCTGGACATCAACAGTTACCGCACCATCCCCATCCAAATCCAGTATTTGAAGGGAAGCTACGGCACTGTCGACCTTGGTGCCACAATGGCCTTGATCCTCCTGAGTATCATTCCCGTGATCATTTTCTATCTTCTCTGCCAGAAGTACATTATCAAGGGCGTGGCTGCAGGCGCGGTCAAGGGCTGATTTTCAGTAGGATTTTTCACATTATTAGCGTAAAATTGATAAATGAGGACGGCCTGAGGGAACCTGTCCACCCTCAGGCCATGAACACGGTACTTAGGGGAGATCATTTTGACCATCAGGGACATCGCCAGAGAGTCAGGGTATGGGGTCACGACGGTATCACGTGTGCTGAACGATCAACCAAACGTATCTGATGAGGCAAGGGAAAGGATCCTTGAGGTGGTTCGCCGAACAAACTTTCACCTCAACTCAAACGCCAAACGTCTGAAACAGCAGACCAGCACCGGCATAGCAGTGGTGGTAAAGGGCTCGAAAAATATGCTTTTTCCGTCCATTCTGGAGCAGGTGCAGAGCCACCTTGTAGATACGGGTTACGCATGTCTCATAAACTATGTGGACGAGGACGACAACGAGGTGGAGGAGGCCGCGCGGATTTGCCGGGAGCTGCGGCCACTGGGCATCCTGTTCCTGGGCGGGGATATCGAGCACTTTGAATCAGGCTTCCTTCACATAAGTGTTCCGTGCGTTTTAATGACGGGTTCGGCCTTTGACCTCGGCTTTGACAGCCTTTCCAGCGTCACCACCGACGATGCCTTTGCCGCGGAGTGCGCCATCGAGCACCTTTTGGCCCTTGGCCACAGTAAGATAGGCGTGTTGGGAGGGTTTATTGAAAGCTCCTATCCGTCCTTACAACGCTACCGCGGTTGTATCCGCGCCTTTGAGCGTCACCGCCTTAACTTTGACGCCGAGTGTCAGTTTGTAGCGTCCAGATTCTCTCTGAGCGACGGCTACGCGGCAATGGAGCGCCTTCTTGACCGAATGCCGGATCTGACCGCGGTGTTCGCCATGTCCGATGTGACGGCCATCGGTGCTATACGCGCCATACGCGACAGGGGATCGCGTGTCCCGGAGGACATATCCGTTGTGGGGTTTGACGGCATTGAGATGGGCTCGTTTCTGACGCCAAAGCTCGCAACCGTCCGTCAGGACGGGGAGGCCATTGCGAGCCGGAGTGTAAAGCTGCTGCTCAACGCCATACAAAACGATTCCGCGGCGGCGCATGAGATAGTGCCCTTTTGCTTTTCACCCGGGGAGAGCGCCAGAAGGCTTGAGGCGTAAAACGCCTTACCCGACGGGGCCGCACGGTTCGGCCCCGCGGTTTTCAACTGCATTTCATAAAGTAGACAACAAGGAGGAAATTGCGTGAGAAAGAGCGGTATTTTGATGCCGGTTGCATCTCTGCCGTCCAAATACGGCATAGGCAGCTTCGGCAAAGAGGCATATTCTTTCGTGGATATGCTGTCAAGAGCCGGAGTGGGTATTTGGCAGCTTCTGCCCCTGAACCCCCTAGGTTACGGTAACTCTCCCTATCAGCCTCTCAGCTCCTTTGCGGGGGATGAGAGTTACATAGACCTTGAGCTTTTAAAAAAAGACGGTCTCCTTACAGAGCTCCCGGAGGGCTTTACCCCTGCGGAGCCTGACAGGATCGATTACGCCGGCGTCCGTGAATACAAGGAGCCGTGGCTCAGGATGGCCTATAAGAATTTTAAGCCCGGCGCGGAGTATAAGAGGTTTCTCAAGTACGACTGGGTCTATCCCTACGCCGTATTCGTGGCCTTAAAGACGCAGAACAGCCTCAAAGCGTGGGTCGAATGGCCAAAGGAGCAGCAGAACTGGATACTTGATAAAAAGTACGACATCTCCCACCTTGAGGACGAGATCGGCTATCGGATGTTTGCCCAGTTTGAATTTTACAAGCAGTGGATGGCCCTTAAAAAGTACGCCAATAAAAAAGGCGTGAAAATAATGGGCGACATTCCGTTTTACGTGGGGCTTGACTCCCTGGATGTGTGGTCGTCCAGAGAGGAATTCCTGATAAACGGCGACGGCGTGCCCTCCTTCATCGCCGGCGTGCCGCCCGACTACTTTAACGCTGACGGCCAGCGCTGGGGCAATCCCATTTACGACTGGGACAATCTCCGCAAGACGGGCTTCAGATTCTGGATCGAGCGTCTACGCTATTCGTCCGTTCTCTATGATATACTTCGCATTGATCATTTCCGTGCCTTTGACACCTATTGGAAGATCCCCGCCTCCTGTCCCACGGCCAGGGAGGGCGCGTGGATCGAGGCTCCGGGCTATGAGCTTTTTGACGAGGTCTACCGCCAGATGCCGAAGATCAATATCGTTGCGGAGGATCTGGGCGACCTGCGGCCGGAGGTCTTGGAGCTTCGTGACCATTACGATCTTATGGGTATGAACGTGGCCGAGTTTACGCTTCTGTCCGGTGAGCCTGTCCGCAAGAACCAGCTCATCTACACCGGTACCCACGACAACCAGACCGTCACAGGCTGGTACAGATCTATGCCAAAATGGGATAAGCGCCGCGTTCTGAATGCCCTCTCAGCGTACGGCACACCTCACACGCCGGTTTACAAGAAGCTCGTCATGTACATTATGAAGAGCCGCGCGGATCTTGCGATCGTGCCGCTCTCTGACATTATCGGCCTTGACGACAGGGCGCGCCTCAATGAGCCCGGCACGGTGGGCAGCCCCAACTGGGAGTGGAGACTCCCCGATTGGGCGCCCTTCCGCCGCCGTATTCCGGAGCTTCGCCGGCTGCTCGTTGAATCCAAGCGGGTGTGAATATGGATAAATGGCTGAATAGTGTTTATTCAGATGGCACGGGGGAGTTTGTGAGCTCCCCGCTGCCCTCCCCGAGGGATAACGTGACGGTGCGTCTGCGTATTATTGAAGGAGCCCCCGTGGAACGTGTGTTTATCCGCTCCCTCCACAACGGGCTCCAGAGCTTCACGGAAATGAGACCCGGCGAGATCATCCACGGCCTCCGGTATTACGAGGCGCCCGTGCATATCAATGAAGATCGCGTGCAGTACCATTTTTGTATCGCCGCTTCCGATACCACGTACTATTACACGCAAATGGGCATAACCACGTACGTCCCCGACCATACGTACGATTTTGTACTCCTTTCGAATTACGTCCAGCCCGAGTGGGTCAAGAGCGCTGTGTTTTATCAGATCTTCCCGGAGCGCTTTTGCAACGGCGATAGGTCAAATGACGTTGTGACAGGGGAGTACTATGTGGGCGGATACCCGGCCCTTCACCGGGAATGGGACGACAAGGTGCTGGACTACGAGCATGGCCGGTGCATGGATTTTTACGGCGGCGACCTGCAGGGCATACGCCGGAAGCTTCCGTACCTGAAAAAGCTCGGCGTGACCGCCCTGTACCTGAACCCCATTTTTGCCGGTCCGTCCGTCCACAAGTACGACTGCGTGGACTACTTCCATGTGGATCCACATTTTGGTGGTGACGAGGCCCTGGCGGAGCTTACCCGGGCGGCCCATGAGCAGGGGATCCGTGTGATACTCGATATTTCGATAAATCACACAGGCTCCGATCACCGCTGGTTCAATAAGGACGGCGTTTTCTTCCCGAAAACCGTCGGCGCGTACAACGATCCCGGAAGCCCCGAGCGGAGCTTCTATTATTTCGGAGAAGGCAACTCCTATCACGGCTGGTACGGCAACGCCCATATGCCGACGCTCAACTATAATTCTCAAAAACTGCGCGACGACGTCTACCGCGCACAGGATTCCGTCCTGCGCAAATGGCTGAAGCCGCCGTACAATATCGACGGCTGGCGTTTTGACGTGGCGGACACCTTCGCCCGCCACGACGACACCCAGCTTGCCCACACGCTATGGCCGGAGATTCGCCGCGCCATCCGCGAGGAGAACCCTCAGGCGTACATTCTCGCCGAGGATTGGGGGGACTGCGCCCAGTATTTACAGGGCGGGGAGTGGGACTCGCCCATGAACTATTTCGGCTGCGCCAGAGTCATCCGGGAGTTTCTCGGGCAGCGCGACCTGTTCCTACATCCGCTTCTGCGCTCCAAAAGGAAGATGACGGGGGAGGACGTGAAGGCGCGGGTCATGCAGCACTTTGCCAAGCTGCCCTGGGTCATTCAGGAGAACCAGTTCAATCTGGTGGACAGCCATGACGTGCCCCGGCTCCACAACGACCCGGCCATGGATATGCGCGCCCGGCGCGCCGCCCTTATATTCCAGTTCATTCTCCCCGGGGCCGCCAGCATATACTATGGCGACGAGGCGGATATCGGCGGCACGACCGATACCAACGAGGGCTGCCGCTGGCCCATGCCCTGGGACAAGGATATCGAGGGGACGGACACTTACCGGCTCTACCATATGATGTGCGTTCTCAAAGCCTCCCACAGGGCTCTCAGGGAGGGCGGCATGAAGTTTCTCCTCGCTGACGGTTCCGTATTCGCCATTGCCAGGTTTACGCGTGAGGAGGCGTTTGTCGCGGTGATATCAAACAGTGACGACGAGGAGACCGTCGCTCTGCCGCTGCGTGATATAGGTGCGAAAATGCCGGCAAGCGGCGCGGACATTTTTGAAAGCGCCGTGAGCTTTATCCCTTCCGACGGCGGTGCGATCCTCACCATACCGCCCCGCGCGTCCCTGCTCTTCAACTGCCCGATGCTGTGACAAGCGTCCGACCGCGGCATACAATGGAGTAGGCGCGTAAGCGCCAAATCCATTGGAGCAGATGACCATGCACAGCTACACGGTGCAAAAAGGCGAGAGCTCAAGATCGGTGGCTGAAAAATTCGGCGTCAATGAGTCGGCCCTTCTCCGGGAAAATACCGCGCCCTTTTACGAGGGCCAGCAGGTGGTCGTCCCGGTGCGCGTCATGCATATCGCGTCAAATCCGCCGTCTCTTTTACAGCGCTGCTACCAGATCCCTGATGCCTCCATTCTTGAGAGCTCAGACCATATGAACATAATATTCTGATAAACGGGGATCCGAAAGGATCCCCGAAAAGCTGTTGATAAGCGATAATACCAATATGATATGCGACGAAAATCAGTATAACATTGTACCACTCAAATGTGATGCTTAAGGCGCTGCTTATCGATTTTCTGTCCTTAACGCTCCGGCTGCGCCGAACAGAAAACGCTCCGGCGATTTGTCCTTGCCCGGAGCGTTCCTGTTCGCTTCTTCGGCTCGACCTTGTCAGACGTGAGGGTTTGACTGTTGATCATCGATTTTTTCAAGCCAAAAGCGGAAGGCGGAGGGGATCGCGTATTCCCCGCGCAGATACCGCGGTATCTGCCAGAGAAAAGGAGCCGACTTCCTGGCGCAGCTGATATAAAAACCTTTCATATGCCATTCCACGTGGGTGAAAAGGTGTTTCGCCTCACCCCACGGCTCGATGTACAGGGGTTCCAATCCATCTTCCCGCAGATGGGAAAGGATCTCGCCGGCACTTAAAAAGCCGTCCGTGTTGGGAAACTCCCACATTCCCGCCAGCAATCCCTTCTCATCCCGCCGCCGGACGGCGTATTTGCCCGCACATTCAAGCAGAAGTACCGTCCGCTCCTCCACCCGCCGGGGCTTTTTGGGGGAGCGAAAGGGGAGCGCGGCCTGCTCGCCCCGTTCTCTCGCAAGGCAAAGCCTCGACAGGGGACAGACGCCGCATTTCGCGCCCTCCCGGGGTAGACAGACCGTCTCGCCCAGCTCCATAAGGCCCTCGGTGAGTATACCCGCGTCCTCTCCGGCGGGGTACACGCCCTGTAAAAGCTCCGTCACGCGAGAGCGCGTCTTTGGACTCAGAGCGTCGTCATGGCACGCTGTCAGACGCAGGATCACCCGGAGCACGTTTCCGTCCACCGCCGGCTCGGGCTGTCCCTGGGCAATGGAAGCGATAGCCCCGGCCGTGTAGTCCCCAATGCCGGGAAGGGCGCGCAGCTCCGCGGCCGTCTGCGGCAGCTCCCCGCCGTTCCTTTCCACGACCTCCCGGGCGCATTTTTGCAAATTCCTCGCGCGGCTGTAGTAGCCCAGACCCTCCCAGAGCTTCATAAGCTCCTCCTCCGGCGCCTCCGCCAGCGCCTCCACGGTGGGAAAACGCTCCATGAACCGGAGGTAGTAGGGGAGGGCCGCCTCGATCCGCGTTTGCTGGAGCATGACCTCCGACACCCAGACGGCGTAGGGTGTCGGATGCTCCCGCCAGGGCAGGGGACGGCGGTTTACCCGGTGCCACACCAAAATCAGAGGCACCGCGGCGGAGATACGTTCGGAATCGGTCACTAAGATCACCTCTCTTTTAAAGAAGTATACCACTTTTTCGGAATGGAAACAAGAAAGTTGCCGGATAGTTGCTTTATAAGGGCGCTTTGTTCTTTGGCCTGATCTCTTTCCGCTGGCGTCCGTCTGGATGGCTGCCAACCACCTTTACGAGAAAGTAAAATCAAAAAACTCGGGAGGCCCGATGGCCTCCCGAGAATTCTTTTCTGGGTTTGCTTATTTGAGGTTGTTTTCCAGAGTCTCCAGATTCTGCTCCAGCTCACGGGGAAGCTTGCCCTCGCCGACCTCGTCGAAGAACTTGCGGATGTCGGCGGCCTCGCCTCTCCATACCTCCTTGTCGATGGTCAGAAGCTCATGGAGAATCTCGGGGGAAACCTCGTCCTCGATGCCCTCAAGGTTGATGTCCTCGGGCTTGGGCATATAGCCGATGGGGGTCTCCACGGCGTCCACCTCGCCGGCGCAGCGCTTCAGGATCCACTCAAGAACGCGCATATTGTCGCCGAAGCCCGGCCAGAGGAAGTGGCCCTCGTCGTCGGTGCGGAACCAGTTAACGTGGAAGATCTTGGGGAGCTTGGTGACACGGGGATCTTTGCCCATATCGACCCAGTGCTGCCAGTAGTCGGCCACATGGTAGCCGATGAAGGGACGCATGGACATGGGGTCGCGGCGGACGACGCCCACGGCGCCGGTGGCGGCGGCAGTGGTCTCGGAGGCGACGGTTGCGCCCAGGAACACGCCGTGGTTCCAGTCGCGGGACTGGTAGACCAGGGGAGCGGTCTTGGCGCGGCGGCCGCCGAAGAGCATGGCGTCCAGAGGCACGCCCTGAGGATTGTCAAACTCCTTGGAAAGGCAGGGGCAGTTGCGCGCGGGGGCGGTGAAGCGGGAGTTGGGATGAGCGCCCTTGGAGCCGTCGGAGGGATCCCACGGCTCGCCCTTCCAGTTGAGAGCGCCCTCGGGGGGATTCTTGTCCATACCCTCCCACCAGACGGTGCCGTCGGGTTTGAGAACGACGTTGGTGAAAATGGTGTTCTTCTTGGTGGACATCATGGCGTTGGGATTGGACTTCATGGAGGTGCCGGGGGCCACGCCGAAGAAGCCGTTCTCCGGGTTCACGGCCCAGAGACGCCCGTCGGGGCCGGGACGGATCCAGGCAATGTCGTCGCCCACAGTCCAGACCTTGTAGCCCTTCTTCTGGTAGCCCTCGGGGGGAATGAGCATGGCGAGATTCGTCTTGCCGCAGGCGGAGGGGAAAGCGGCGGAGATGTAGTGAATCTCGCCGTTGGGGAACTCCACGCCCAAAATCAGCATATGCTCGGCCATCCACCCCTCGTTACGGCCAAGGCAGGAGGCAATACGCAGGGCAAAGCACTTTTTGCCCAGGAGCACGTTCCCGCCGTAACCGGAGTTGACGGACATGATGAGATTCTCCTGGGGGAAGTGGACGATATAGCGCTTCTCGGGATCCAGATCGGCCTTGGCGTGCAGGCCCTTGATGAAGTCGGGGCTGTCGCCCAGAGCGTCATAGACATCAAGGCCCACACGGGTCATAATAGCCATAGAGACGACCACATAGATGGAATCGGTAAGCTCGATGCCGTACTTGGCAAAGGGGGAGCCCACGATGGACATGGAATAGGGGATGACGTACATGGTGCGGCCCTTCATGGAGCCGTCGTAGATGCCATAGAGCATGGTCTTCATCTCTTTGGGATCCATCCAGTTGTTGGTGGGGCCGGCATCTTCCTTCTTCTCGCAGCAGATAAAAGTGCGATCCTCAACGCGCGCCACGTCGTTGACGGCGGAACGGTGATAGACACAGCCGGGAAGCTCCTCTCCGTTGAGCTTAATAAGCTCCCCGGTTTTGTAAGCCTCCTGACGAAGGGCCTCAAGCTGCTCCTCACTGCCGTCGATCCAGACGATCTTCTCGGGCTTTGTAAGGGCGGCCATCTCGTCTATCCAGCTGAGAACTGCCTTGTTTTTGGTGTACATGTGCATAAACCTCCTTATAGAGATACAAATTTCTCTGCATATCATTTTACACTAAAAAGCCAAAAGTTTCAACGTCACACATGACAAATTATCAACGTTTTGATTTAAATTTTTAATATAGTTTACTTGCAAAGAAACGTTCGACGTTACAAAGCATTGTGTCATGTCGGTTTTGACAAAAAATTACTTCCAGAAAGCGTAAATCGCCAGGGCCAATGCTTTGCGTCTCCGGCGTAGTCAATGCCTATCCGCGGCGAGGCTTCCACCGTGGTATTTGCGGTTCCCCCCTCTACCGTGAGAGGGGAGAGGGGGTCGAAAATCCTCGTCCCGTAAAGCTCCTTCGTGATCCCCAGCGCCGCGCACAGCTTGCCCGGGCCGGAGCATAGATTTGTAATCTTGTCCGTTTTGCGCCTCCTGCTCATGACGTCAAGACCGTCCACAGGCTCCAGCGCCCGGATAAGGACACAGTCCGGATCTCCGTCATGTCCGCAGGAGAGGTTGAGGCACCAGTATATACCGTAGATGAGGTAGATGTACACGAGGCCCTTGCCATTAAAAAGCGCCCGAACCCGTTCGGTGCGTCCCTTATAGGAGTGCGCCGCCGGATCCAGGGGGCCGCGGTATGCCTCCGTCTCGACGATTATTCCCCGGGTTTCACATCCGTCTATACGGGAAACGAGAGTACATCCCACAAGCTCCCGCGCGACGGTCAGCGTATCTCTTCTGAAAAAATCCTCTGAAAGAATCACAAAAGCGCCCTCCCAATAGAGTCTGTAAGAGCCGCGAATTCCGGGATCCCTAACGCTTCCCCGCGCACTGTCTCGGATAATCCGCATTCGGATACACACCCGGCGATCTCCGACTTTTCAAGCCGCCCGGAAAAACCCGAGCTAAGGGCGTTCACAAGCGTCTTGCGCCGCTGATTGAAGGAAGCCCGGACAATTTGAAAAAAGAGCCTTTCATTCACATCCGCGACGGGTTTGTCCCGCTTTGTTAGCCTGACGACGGAGCTTGTCACTTTTGGCCTGGGGTCAAAGCAATCCGGGGGTACGTCAAAGAGTAAACTTGCGCGATAGTAGAAGTCCACAAAAATTCCAAAAGCCCCATAATCCTCGGTTCCCGGGGCTGCGCATATACGCCTTGCCACCTCACGCTGGAGCATCACGGTGATCGTCGCGAAAAGCCCGGAGCCGATCAACTTTGTCAGAACCGGCGATGTTATATTGTACGGGAGATTCGCACAGACAGCGGGGGAGAGGCCGCGAAAATGCTCCGCCGCCAGCGCCTTGAGATCGGCCCCCATCACGTCGGCGTTCAAAACCGTCGCGTTATCAAAATTACCGACAGTCTCCGCTAAAACAGGCATCAGCCGCGCGTCGATCTCCAACGCCAGTACCTTTCCGGCTCGTTTGGCAAGCTCCGCCGTCAGACACCCAACCCCCGGACCGATCTCCAGGACTCCGGTTCGCCCGTCAACGCCGCTCTCGGCCGCAATTCTTTCCGGCACCCATTTAGCTATAAGAAAGTTTTGCCCCTTGGACTTGGAAAAATGGAACCCGTGCCGCTCCAAAAGCGGGGTGAGAAAAGAAGGATCGCAAAGATCCGGCATACGGCAGTCACCCTTTCAAACGATGGGATCTAAATGATACATGAGTTTACTTTATCACATTTTTTGCTGTCTGTCCATATGTATATGTTCGTGAGCTACGGAGAGAGCGTTTACATTTCCGGAGTTTTGTACCATTATGTCAACCAAAATGAAGGTTGACATGGAAAAGATTATCAAAAAGCTGGAAAAATAACGAATATCCGCAGGCGGTGAGGGAATCTTCGGCATAACCTGGTGGCTATTTTGTTCATTGGCCTTGTGTCCGCATATGTGGCGGGAGAGATTTTGAACACATCGACCATATCGACGTGTACCATGCGGAGCAGGACGCTATGGGCAGACATAAGCGGATCGTCATTCACTACAACCGCATCGGCGCGTTTGAAGTACCTGACCGCCGGAAGATTCAATCGGCGGAGATCACCATGAAAACGCGAAAGGGTGTAGCCGTCAGCTATACCCCCACACAAATCGCGGTATGAAATTTGAACATAAAAATGCGGAGTGTCCCTGATAGGATACTCAAATCCTATAAGGACACTCCGCATGGTCGGAGTGTAATTATAGGATTTGAAAGAAACCCAGTAATATCAACGGTTTGCAAGCTGTCAGCAAGAGGTTTTATCTATCAAAATACCCCAACATTGATAAGCGCCGCCCTATGGAGACTACGGGCGGCGTTTTCATATATCAAATTCAAAGGAGGCGGTACGATCCCCCTGCCGGGCTGAAATGCCCGGCTTTTTTATTTCCAGAGAAAATCGGCAATTTGTAGAAAATGAACTGCAAACTTTGTGCAAGACAACAAAAATGAAGGAGGCTTGAAAGTGGAAGAAGAAAAACTGAACACCGGTCAGGGTGAGCAGATCACGAAGGATGAAGCCGTTACCCCCGCTGAACCTGGCCCAGACAAGAACGCCCCCGCCGCGCCGGAGCAGGGCGGCCCCGCCCAGCCGGAAACTGGCGATGCGGCGCTGAACAACGAGGCCGAGGCCGCCGTTCCCGGCGAAGAGGCCAAAGAGCCGGAAACTTCTATCCCCGGCACGGAGGAAAAAGCGCCGGAGGCCACCACCCCGGAGGCGGACACCCACCCGGAGAACGTAGAGCAGAAACCGCTCCACCGGGGCCGTCCCCCCAAGAGTAAAGAGGGGCCGGAGGCTGGTAAGGGGGACAAGGCCAAGAAAGACCGCCCGGCCAAGGATAAGACCACCCCGGCCAAGGGTAAGGCACCGCGAGACAAAGTGTCCCAAAGTAAGGCGGGCAAGACGGCCCCGGAACAGCCCGCCGCTCCCACCAAGACCGAGCCTGCCGCTCCTGCTGTGGATGTGCCCACCGAGCCCGCGCCCCCTCCCCGGCCTGTGGAGGAGCAGAAGATCGTCTATCTGAAGCTCTCCGAGCTGCACCCGTTCCACACGTTCCGGGAACACCCCTTCAAGGTGGTGGACGACAGCCCCCGGATGAAGGAGCTGGTGAGCTCCATCAAGGCCCAGGGCGTGTTTACCCCGGCCACCGTCCGCCCGGAAAAGGACGGCAACGGCTATGAGATCATCGCGGGCCACTGTCGTATGCGCGGCAGTGAGCTGGCCGGTCTGGAGGAACTGCCCTGCATCGTCCGGGATATGACCGACCATGAGGCCGTCCAGGAGATGAAGAACAGCAACAAGCAGCGCGGCGATCCCCTCCCCAGCGAGTTAGCCCGGCTCCTGGATCTGGAGGTGGAGGACATCAAGCACCAGGGCGGGCGGCTGAAAGGGGTTGCCGAGGGCGACATCGGCAAACGCTCCGTGGAGATCGTGGGCGCGGAACACGGCATGAACTATAAGAAAGTCATGCGGTATATCCGGCTCAACTCCCTTGTGCCGGAGCTGCTGGATATGGCGGACGCGAAACGGATCGGCTTCATGCCCGCCGTGGAGCTGTCCTTCATCAAGCCCAAAAATCAGCGGTATATCGCCGTTTCCATCGAGGGCGAACAGTCCTCCCCCTCCGTGGCCCAGGCCAAGCGGATGCGGGAGCTGGACAAGGACGGCAAGCTGACCCCGGACATCATCGACGGTATTCTGAGCGAAGAAAAGAAGGAGGTGGATCGCGTGATCATCACGACCGACGAGCTCAACAAGTATTTCGGCAAGGAGGCTACTCCCCGCCAGATGAAGGATCAGATCATGGCCCTGCTGGATCAGTGGAAGGAGCGCCAGCCCCAGGAGAAGGGCAAGGCCCCCAAGAGCGCCGAGAAAGATCGCTGACCTTGAGACACTTTGTCCCAAGGTCTTTTTTATTCTACATTTTTTGAAAAGGAGGCTTTTCTTTGAAGAATAAAACCCATACCCCGCGCAGGCTGCTGGGCCTGCTGCTGGCGGTAGTCATGCTCTTTTCCATCATGCCTACGGCCTTTGCGTCGCAAGACCCGGCCTACCATGACCCCGCCGAGCATTGGCAGACGGCCAATAACCGCACCAATGAGCTGGATGTCAACTCCATCGTCACCCACGAAACCTTTACTTGCGCCAAGTGCAACAAGCCCACCAGCTTTATGGTTTTCCGTGTCCCGGAGTACACCCGTGACAGCCAGACGGCTATGACCCGCAACGTCAAGTATTCAGACGGGACTATGGTGGACGGCGAGGGCAAAGGGAACATCCTGGACGGCACCCCCGGCAAGGATGCCTATTATACCGGCTACCACTGGACAAAGGCCGTGTGCGAAAACTGCGGCACCATCAACAGCAATATGGGCAAATCCGAATACGGCTACGGAAAAAATGTGTACTGGCTGTATGACTGTGCGGCTGAGTTCATGGAGGCCCTGCCGGAAACCGTGACCTATGAATACGCGGACAGCACCTACCACACCGTCACCACCAAGGGCGGCGAGTTCTGCGTGTTCTGCTTCGGCACCCGCCATAAGGATACCTCCAAGCTGGAGCGCCACAGCCTTGAAACCGAGGTGCTGCCCCAGCCCGCCAACGGGCGCTTCGCCACGGTGGAGCATTGTACCCTCTGCGATTATGCGGAGTACAGCTACACCACGGCCAAGGCCGTGATCGCGGACTACTACGGCGTGGCGGACGGCAAGCCCCACACCATCACCGTGAGCGACCTGTCCGAGTCCGGCGTGTCCGTGAGCATCCGCTATGGCAACAGCGCGAATAGCTGCACCCTGACCAGCGCCCCCAACTACACCGAGGAGGGCCAGTACGCGGTCTACTATGAGATCACCTACACCTACAAGAACACCACCATGACCGAGAACGGCGTGGCGAATGTCTGGCTCCGGGACGAGAGCGCCAAGGCAGACGGCTCCTGTGGCTGCGGCTGCGGCGACCCGGACTGCGGATGCCAGAAAAAGGACTGCGGCGGGGACTGCTGCGAGGACAAGGGCTGCGGTGAAGATCACAATTTTGTCCTGCTGGACACCGTTGACCCCTCCTGCCTGACCCTGGGCTATGACCGCTGGCTTTGTACCAAGTGCGGAATGATCGAAAAGCGGGACTATGAGGCCGCCCTGGGCCACGCCTATCAGAGCGTACTGATCTGCGAGGCGACCTGTGAAACGGACGGCAAGGCGCTGGAGCTCTGCTCCCGCTGCGGGGATATGAAAGTGACCGCCACCCCCAAGGGGGCGCACAGGTACGCCACCCATACCGTGGCCGCCACCTGCACCAGCCCCGGCTACACGGTGAAGGAGTGCTCTGTCTGCGGCGACCGGCAGATCAGCGGCATCACCAACGCCCTGCCCCACAATTACAAGGCCGTCACCACCCCCGCCTCCTGCGAAATGGGCGGCAAAACCGTCCACACCTGCGCGGGCTGCGGCAGTTCCTTCACCACGGACTACACCGCGCCCCTGGGCCATAGCTGGGACAAGGGCACCAAGATCACCGGCTCCACCTGCACCGGGGAGGGCATGACGGAATACCGCTGCATCCGCTGCGGCTACCACCGGCTGGAGGGGGACGCCGCCGCTGGGCACGTCCCCGGCGACCCGGCCACCTGCACCCGGCCCCAGCTCTGCACCAAATGCGGCGCGGTCATCACCCCGGCGCTGGGCCACAACTACACCGCCGAGGTGACGGAGCCCACCTGCATGGGAATGGGCTATACCACCTATACCTGTGACCGCTGCGGCGATACCTACAAGGGCGACTACACCGACGCCAAGGGCCACACCCCCAGCGACTGGATCGTAGACGAGGAGCCCACCACGGACAGCGAGGGCAAGCGGCACAAAAAATGCGAGGATTGCGGCGCGGAGCTGGAAAGTGAGAGCATCCCCAGGCTGAACGCCCAGGCCGTCACCGACAGCCACGGCGAGGCCGAGGTGGGCGGGTATCTCGTCATCGTCACCGACACGGACACCGAGGCCCCCGTGATGGGCGCCGTCGTGTCCCTGCTGAAAGACGAAAGCCTGACCGTCCGTCTGCCGGATGGCCGTCTGCTGGACTACGCCGACCAGACCACCGTGGCCGTTCTCGTCAAGGCGGACAGGAGCGGCGTCCCCGATGTCAAGATCGCCGTGACGGACAAGAACGACAATGACTGCGCCGACACCACCGACAAGGCCGGAAAGATCACCGTCCCCGGCACCTCCGGGCAGACCAACGACGACGGCAAGGCCACCGTGGGCGGCGAGGACGAGGACGCGGCCCGCTTCACCCTCACCGTCCGGGTGATCGACTTTGAGACAAAACGTCCCATAGTTGACGCCAATGTGACCATCGGCAGGACGGGCCGGATCGCCGTGACCCTGCCCGACGGCGAGGATATGGACGAGGCCAACCGCATCACCGTCATTGTCACCGACCACAAGCGCGTCCCCCAGGAGGGGCTGGCCGTCACGGTCAAGAGCGATATGGGCCGTACCGAGCAGGGCGAAACGGACGAGGCCGGTTCCGTGACCGTCCCCGATGTCTTTGTGTCCGAGCGTCACAACGCCTACATCGTGGGGTTCCCGGACGGCACCTTTGGCCCGGAAAAGAATATGACCCGGAGCGAGGCGGCGGCCATCTTCGCCCGCATCCTCTCCAGCAAAAACGGCGACACCATTACCACCGGGGCCAAGACCAGGTTCAAGGACGTGCCCGCTGACGCATGGTATGGCGGCTATGTCCGCTATCTGAGCGGCTTCGGCATTGTCACCGGCACGGCGGAGGACACCTTCTCCCCGAACAAGGCCATCACCCGCGCCGAGTTCACGGCTATGGCGGTGCGCTTCTTTGAGGCGTATGGGGACGGCGACCCGGAGATCATGGAGCAGTACGACGGCTTCAATGACATTTCCTCCGGCTATTGGGCCGCCGGGTACATTGAGGACGCCGCCCGCCACGGCTGGGTGAAGGGTTACGGCAACGGGAATTTCGGCCCGGAGAACAACATCACCCGCGCCGAGGTCGTCACCCTCGTCAACCGTCTGCTGGGCCGGGCGGCGGATCAGGAGTTCATCGACGCCAACACCGGGCGGATGAACAGCTTTCCCGACATCAGCAAGGGCCATTGGGCCTACTACGATGTGATGGAGGCGGCCAACACCCACACTGCCACCGTGAAGGAGCGGATGGCCAATAACTGACTTCGGGACACTTTGTCCCAGGAGCTCTGGTGGTATATCCCCCGTCGCCGCCGCTTTCCCCGCACAGCCGGGAGTGGGCCGTCAAGGGTGCAACGCACCGCCGCAAGGCGGCTTGCCCTTGACGGTCTGCCCCGGCTGTGCTACTCCCCGGCGGGGCGACGGGGGTATATCCTCCAGAGCCGCCCCCTTGCCCCATGAATGGGGCAAGGGCGGGGGGTTAGGGTTGAACGCTCCCATTCACCTTAAAATAATGAAAACGAAACGGAGGTTTTTGTTGTGAAGCGACCTTTGGCATACATCACCGCCGCGTGGTATGGCGGCGACAGCGAAAACGCGGAACAGGCCGCCCGGTACTGCCGGGCCGTGTATGAGGCGGGCTTTTCGCCCATCTGCCCCGCGCTGTATCTCCCCCTGATCCTCAACGACGCGGTTCCCCAGGAGCACAAGGACGGGCTGGATATGGCCCGCGATCTGCTCCGGCGCTCCCATGTGCTGGTGGTGTGCGGGCATACCGTCACCGAGGCCATGAAGAATGACATCGCCGTGGCCCAGCGGCTGGGGATCACCGCCACCACCCTTGATGGCATCCTGACCGTCAAGGGGCAGGGCCGCCGGGCCCAGGGCTGATATGCCGTCCATATTTGAGGCGTACATCGCCAATGCCGGGAAGTACGCCGAGGGCCAGTCGGCTGAAAAGCTCCTGCGCTTTCCCACCACCAAGGAGGAGGTGCAGGAACTCTTGAAGGAGATCGGCGTGGACGGCATACGGTATCAGGAGATCTTTATCCCCGCCTTTGACGGGGACGTGCTGGGCGTCTATGACCATCTGGACGAATACGCCAACCTGGACGAGCTGAACCATCTGGCCCGTCTGCTCTCGGAGCTCCCTCAATTTGAGCTGATGACCTTTGAGGCGGTCATCAACAAGGGGGATCACACGTCCAGCGTGGCGGACTTGATCAATCTGGCGCAAAACCTGGACTGCTACGAGCTTTTCCCCGGCGTGGACAGCGATGAAACGCTGGGGCGTATCTACATTGAAGATATGGAGGCGCTGAACGTGCCGGAGAACGTGCTGCCCTACTTCGACTTTGAGGCATACGGGCGGGACGTGCGGCTGAACGAGGGCGGGCACTTCGCCCCCGGCGGCTATGTGCGGCGCAGCGGGGAGCCCTTCGTGGAACAGTACCACGGGATCGAGGACATCCCCGACGAGCACAAGGTTTTCGCCTATCCCACGCTGCCCATCCGGGAGCAGATGGCGGCCTATCAGGAGGTGTCCGGCAAGGCCGCCCCGGAAAAGCCCGCGCCCGTCCAGGAGCACGACGACAGATAACAGACCTTCGGGACACTTTGTCCCAAAGACCACAGGATAGAAAGGAGGCGAGGCTGACTGATCAACGAGGATGTGTCCCAGCGGACGGTGGCGGTTTCCATGAAGGCCGGAAAGAT
>CANQBC010000022.1 GCA_947589225.1 uncultured Oscillospiraceae bacterium
GCCCCGGTTCCCCGGGGCCTTCCGTTGTGGAAAAAACACTTTTTTGCAATACTCTATACGATCAGCATGGCGTCCCCGTTCGTTACGGGAAGCGTGAAATGAATTAATATGCACTCGGCATTGTAGCAAAAATTGGCGTGATAGTCAATACTATCACGCCAACAACACTTTATTCTGCGTTCATCTCTCCGGCAACGATTATGTGTAGCAGGTCCGCCGGGGTCTTGGTTTGGACCGGGCTTGCTGAGTTGAGAAACCCTTGGTCTCCAGTGACGATATAGTCAGCTTCCTCTCTCGCTGCACATACAGCAAGGACTGCGTCCTCATAGTCGCTCATGGGCTCGTTCAGAGCCATCGAGCAGACCTCCCCATCCACCGGCGCTACGTCAAACATGGACAAGAGGTCGAGTATTGCCTCCCTGGACGCCTGGTCCCCGATACCTTTTCTCGCCAAGTAGTAGATGTCGGTGATGCTGTTTGCCGTAACAATCCCCAGAATCTTCTCCTCGGAGACGGCCATCAAAAGTTTGAGGGCATCCTGTCGTCCCGGCCTATTCAGTATGCTGTCCAGCAGGACGTTGGTATCGAAGACGACCTTCATCGGCTCAAAACCGTCTGTCATCCTAATCGCTCCTCTCTGACCTTCTCCGGATCCAGGTCAAGACCTTTCTCTGGGAAAAGGCTCAAAAAGTGTTTGAACGCCTCTTTCTTGTCCACCTTCGCTGTAACCAATTTGGCGACCACTTTGCCGTTCTTGGTAATCAGAACGTCCTGGGCCTCTGCCATCGTGACGTATTTGCCTGGGTTGGTTTTCAGTTCTGATATTGAGATTTGCGTCATATCAGCTTCTCCTTTCTTTTTGGTAAAATTTCAGGTCATTTATATTGTATCATATTTGACCTGTTTTGTCAATATTTTTGGCCTTTATTGTCTGTTAAAATGGTCTTTTTGTTAAACGGCTATACTAAAAAGAGCCAGGGGAGACCCCGGCTCTTCTTTGCTGGTTATTCGGTTGTCAAGGTTCCCTTCCGGGATCTTTGCCATTTATTTTTCCTCCTCGTCATTATTTTTCCTCGCTCCATCAAAGAGCTCGGCCATTGTTTGATATTCTTCTTGGGTAATATACCCCCGGCGTCTCTGCTGCTTCCAATATCTCATAATCTCGTCATACCGGCGCTTCAGGCCGGCATATTTCTCATATAGGCTATTGAGGTCCTCGCAGACCACCTCCAGCTCCGCCCTCTTGGACTCGAAATTCTCAGCCAGCTCTTTACTGGGAGCTCTTCCGATATTCCTCGAGCCGCAGGAGCAACACATCTTCGGAGCAATTCCCTGGACAGCGAAAGCGGCGCCGCAGTCATAGCAGATCCACTTTTGCTGACGTCCTCTCGCCATGTTATCTCCTCCTTACTTCTCTTTGTGGAACCGTCGTTGTCTGGAATACAGGTCATCGTCATCCAGCTCAACTGTCGCCGGGCCGTGCGGGAACTTGTTCCACGCATCCACGGCCTCTTTTCTGGTGTTGTACCCCCACACGTCCGTACAGCCCATGGACTCATGGGTCGTATTGTGGCAGGCCGGGCACTCTATGTGCCACCAGCCGTGGCTCCTGTACACCCTGCCTGCCGGCATCCTTCAGCTCTTTGATAATAGCAGCGACCTCCTCGCTGCTGGGGGACGTGGTCTTCTGCTTGGCCTTCTTCTGATACCACCCAGCAATCTCAAGTCCAAAGTGCCGGCTCCCGCTGTGGATGACAAGCCATAGCCAGCCGTCCTTATCCTTGTCCACCTCTATGAAGTGGTTCCCGCCTCCGAGTGTCCCGATGCTGAGCTGGGCTCTGCTCACATCCACCCCAGGACATCTCAAGCCAGAGAGGTTGAATACGCTCTGTACTCTTCGGTGGATTGAGAAACCTGAAGGGACATTCCATCTGATGGCCTTGTCGAGTGCGTCGAGGTCAAGCCTCTTGGTCTTCAGCTTGACGGCCAACATTCCGCACCCGATGTCAACGCCGACCAGATTGGGGCAGATCCTGCCCTTGACGGTCATCGTCGTTCCGATTGTGCATCCAACGCCCGCATGAACATCGGGCATGATACGGATCTTCGATCCTTCCGACACTGGATGGGACGCCAGGGCGTCTATTTGAGCTTTTGCCTCAGGCTCTATCGTCTTCGCAAAAATCTTTACATCGTCCGACATTTGACCACCTCCTTAAACAGCTCCGACTTCCTGCCACGCCTTAAAGATCTTCGGGCCCTGAATGGCTATCCAGTCCACCATCTCTTCGTTCTTGGCCCAGCCTCTGCTGTATGCGTTGGACGAATAGGACAGCCCACTCTCATTGAAAAAGGCGTGTACCATCTCGTGTCTGAGGGTTTGACGCTCGGAGATCCTTGCCTTCTCTTCGGACTCTCCGTCAAATCCTGGGTAGGTGGTCATGTCGCAGAGGACGATTTTTTTCATCTCCTCGTCGCAGTACCCGCAAAACGAGTTTTTGTCGAACGATTCGTCCTCATCATACTTTTTGACCTCGATGGTGTACTCCGTACCGAGTACATCTACCTTTCCCATCGCGCATATACCGTTCATCATTTGTCGTCCTCCCACGGGAATTGGGTGATAATATTCTCTCCCCACACCGGCTTCATGCTGTCCTTCATGAAGATCGGCTTGCCCTGCTCCTGCATCAGCCTCACATAGTCCTCAATCCAGGACCGCTCAGGAACCACCTTATCCTTCCGATTCCCGCTCTCAGCTCCGAATATGGCCCAGTCAACTAAGTGCGTCTTTCACTTCAGTCAGCTTGTCGACCTTGAGCTCTTTCAGCAGCTTCACCGTGACCCGCTCGATGCTAAGAACATCAGCGGAAAGTGACAACCTGCACCCGATGGGGCACTCGTTCAGGCAGTAGTAATTCAGCAGGTACGGCGCATTGTAGAGGTCTGCCATCAGCACCGCCTTATCTACCGGCATACACTTCGAGAGCCCGAGCTCCGCATCGGCTACCGCCGACACCGACATTCCGAGCCTCTCTGCGGCCCCATCGCGGCTTAATAGCCTGTCGTCATACGTTGCCGCCTTTTTTCTGGCTTCAAACCAAGGATTGCCTGCTGCTTTTGTGGCTTCACGTCCCATTTTTTTCGCCTCTCAAATCGCTTATAATAACCGTAGTGGCAAATAGAAATAACCGATCGGATAACCAGCATCCAAAAAATAATGCCCTATCAACTGGTAGGCATCATTCCGTCGAAAAAGTAATCGTTCACCTGTCCCGCCGTAAACCCCAAGACCCTTGCGACGATCACTTTCTCCTGGTCGGTAAACCTAACAATTCCTCGCTCCTTCTTTCCATAGGACTGCTCGTTAATGTTAAGTTGTTCGGCCATATACTTCTGCGATAATCCAAGCCTTGTCCGGGCTCCTTTGATTTCGAGTGGCTTCATGATAGGTTCACCCCCCTCCTTTTTCAATGCTGGTTTGATTAACCGATAAGATTATTATACTTAACCAGCCGGATAATGTCAAGTAGTTTTTTGATTTTTTCATAAAAATAGGTTGTAAACGCTCCAAAAAAGAATTACAATGGTTAAGCACAATAATCATCTTGGTAAAAAGGAGTTTTCACCATGGACTTCATCTTAGACTTTAGCATTTTTCAGAAACGCCTCCGAGATATTATAGAGAGCCACGGCAAGATGGTCCAGGAGGTGGCCGATGATACCGGCATCTCAAAAATCACCTTATCCCGCTATCTGAATAATCACCGGGAGCCTGACTTGAAGTATGTGGTCGCCCTGGCTCAATACTTCAACGTCTCCATCGAGTGGATGCTCGGCCTGAGCGACAGCGAGTTCGAGGTCCTGCCTCCAGAAACTCAAGAGTTCGTCCATCTTTTCAGCCTCGCCTCTCACGATGACCGCAGGGTCATCGAGGCCGTGCTGAGCAAATACAGAGAGGAGTAATGACCATGTCCTTCGGCAAGAAGACGGGTCGTACTGCCTTCTTCGCCGATCTTGGCCGAGAGGTAGTGCGCCTGAGCGAAATCCCATCAACCTTCACTAACCCCGTGTGCGTTGGAAAAGCTGTTCCTATTTGCCCAGACGGAGGGCTCACCTGCATAGCGGATGTCTATGTCACTCCAAACGGCGGTGTGGCTCTGGTTTTCCCAGATCTCACCTCATCTGACAAAGGTGCCCTACAGTGTGCCGCTGGTTCGCTGCGTACCAGAAACCACGAGTGGCTCGACGATGTGGCGTCTGACTACTTTTTCGAGACGGAAGGCCAGTCTTCCCTTGTCATCGACGTGATGGCCCGTATCGGCTTCATGGGCTACTCAAATAAGTCAGCCCTCTATTCCGCCATTGATAAAACCCTATCCGGCGGAGATGCACTTCTGGTGGTCGGCGATCTTCCCTTTATTCCCGTAAGGTATTCTCGCCGTCAGTTCATCCAGCTTTTCAGCGAGCAGGTCGGTCTTGACCCCGATGACATGACTGATTTCATCTGCGAGCTTGAGTCCCTGGATGGCGTGGCTGCCACCGTGCTTGGCTCTGACCTCATAATCTCCTACACCCCGGCCGGAGATACGTTCCCGATCCAGCTCTTCTATTTCAGGCTTCGTCCGAACCGCGCAGACCTATGCGTCTCTCCAAGGACCCTTCGGTACGCTCTGGAGAAGAACCGCATCCCCCTCTCGGCTGCCGATAACCTCTTTGCGTTTTTCTCGCACTTCGCAGACATGAGCAAGGTCAAGCCATCCCCTGAAGACGGGAGTGTTGGCCTCCTCTATATGGTTCCGGATGCCCTCTTTTCTGAGGTTCACAGACTGAGTGAAAAAATCAAACAGTTCTCTCAGTCCATCTCATAACGAACACAGACGTGGGCATCGCCTGAGGGCGGTGCCCACATATTCTTTATTATCTGGTAAGGTTAGGTTACGTTTACGGTTACGGTTACGGTTATAGGCGGACGGGCATGGTGACAGTCCGTGTTTTCGTCCGAGGACGGTCCGTGTGACAGGCCATATTATAGGAGGTATTTTTCAATGTCGACTCAGCTCAGCAATAAACTGGACGCCAAAAAAGCCGCAATTTATATCAGGGTCTCCACCCACTGGCAGATAGACAAAGACTCCCTCAAGGTGCAGCGGCGGGAGCTTACCGCTTACGTCGAGATGGTTCTCGGCATTTCTGACTACGTTATTTTCGAGGACCCCGGCTACTCAGCCAAGAACACCGACAGGCCCGATTATCAGGCCATGATGGAACGGATTCGCACCGGCGAATTTACTCACCTGGTCGTCTGGAAGATAGATCGTATCAGCCGGAACTTGCTGGACTTCGCCTCTATGTATGCCGAGCTCAAGAAGCTGGGTGTTACCTTCGTCTCGAAAAACGAGCAGTTCGATACCTCAAACGCCATCGGCGAGGCCATGCTCAAAATCATCCTGGTCTTCGCCGAGCTGGAGCGGCAGATGACCTCCGAGCGTGTAACTGCGGTCATGCTCTCCAGGGCGAACAACGGTCAGTGGAACGGGGGTCGAGTCCCGTATGGCTACTCCTGGGATAAAGAGAGCCGGGGCTTCGACATCGTGGAAGAAGAGGCAAAGGCGGTTCACAAGATGGCCGAACTCTATGAGCAATACCAATCGCTACTATACGTCACCAAGTATATGAATGACGCCGGCATCAAGACGAAGATCGGGAAGGACTGGACTCCCACCTCCGTTCACAAGATACTCACAAACCCTTGGTACATCGGGCAATATGTCTATAATGTCCACTCCGACGGCAAAGGGGCCGAGAAAAGATCCGAGTCTGAATGGATTACTGTCGAAAATCATCATCCTCCCATTCTGGATGAGCGGATCTTCTACCGGCTCAAGTTTCTTCTCCAGCGCAACAAAAGAGGCGGAGTACCCGAAGGTCAGACCTATGTGCGGAAGAACGTCCATATTTTCGGCGGACTTCTCAGATGCGCCAAGTGCGGATCTTCCATGGTCTCAAATCAGGACCGGCGCCGAGCCAATGGAATACGCCCGTCCATATACGCCTGCGGGAGCCGCCGACGCAAGCAGACCTCCTGCACCAACAAGTACATCTCTGATATGGTCTTGGGCCCCTTCGTCCTGAACTATGTAGCCAATATCATCCGCGCCGCCAAAAGCTACAACGGCAACACCAGCATCGAAGACCTCTCCTCAAAGCTACTGAGGGGCAAAGACTTCGAGAACATAAGCAGCGTCAGCGAGGACGCCCTCGTCGCCACACTCGAAACTTTCAGCCAAGCCGATGATGCTCCAGAGTACCGGCCTCAGCTCGCTCTGTCCGAAACCAGTAACACCATCACCGAGGTGGACACCCTCAGAGGTAAGCGTCGAAGGCTTGAAAATGCTCTGGCCCGATTGAACGCCCTCTACCTGTACAACGATGAGGCTATGCCGGAGAAGGACTTCGTCATGCAGAGGGCCGACCTCTCCAGCCAGCTCGAACGGGTCAACGCCCGTCTGGAGGAGCTTCAGGCCAGTGACCCCAGCCTCCCGATGATAGGCCAGGATCTCGCCATGAAGGCCAGCTACTTTATCATGTATGAGCAGCTCGTCCAAGACAGCTACATCGACTATGAGGAATATATCCGGGCCACAAACCCGGCTGTTCCAAAGAGTTTTCTCATCTCCATCATCGACCACATAGACGTGGATGATGGCCGAGTAACGGCAATCGCCTTCAAGAATGGCATAACCCACAGGTTTACCTACAAAAACTGAAAGAAGCCCCCGACCGCTCAGGCCGGGGGCTTTGCTTATATTCACAATATTCATCGAAAACTGAATTTTTATGCGGATTTTGTTCATAATTCGTACATAACTTTTATAGACATACCCCCAAACGATAAAAAACCTGATGCCTTTTGCTTATCCAGAGGGCTTCTCTTGCTTATCCCTTCGGTTTATTATCTTCTTCCGAAATCGTTGAATTTCCGCGCTTTTTTTGATCCTCGTCTGATTTGTCCATCCCGCTTGCTATGAACATCGCATCCCCGAAGGAGAAAAATCTGTACCGCTCCCTGACGGCCTCCTCGTACGCCGCCAGCACGTGCTCACGGCCCGCCAGGGCCGACACCAGCATCACCAGGGTGCTCTCGGGCAGGTGGAAGTTGGTCACCAACGCGTCCACGCACTTAAACCGGTAGCCGGGGTAAATGAAAATATCCGTCCAGCCGGACGCGGGCACAAGCCTGCCGTTTTCATCCGCGAAGGACTCCAGCGTCCTGCAGGAGGTAGTGCCCACGGAGATCACGCGCCCGCCGCGCTCTTTGGTGTCGTTGACGATCCGCGCCGCGTCCTCGGAGATCATGCAGAACTCCGCGTGCATGTCGTGCTCCTCGATGTCCTCCTCCTTCACGGGCCGGAAGGTCCCCAGCCCCACGTGGAGGGTGACGAAAGCCGTCTCCACGCCCCTGGCCCGGATAGCGTCCAACAGCTCCGGCGTGAAATGAAGCCCCGCCGTGGGCGCGGCGGCGGATCCCAGCTCCCGTGAATACACGGTCTGATACCGCTCGGCATCCTGTAGCTCCTCATGAATATATGGGGGCAGGGGCATCCTTCCCAGCCGTTCAAGGGTCTCCAGAAAGACGCCCTGATACGCGAAGCGAATGAGCCGGTTCCCCCCGTCCAGCACCTCCAGGATCTCCGCCTCCAGCTCCCCGCCGCCAAAGATAACCCTGTCGCCGGGGCGCGCCTTCCGTCCGGGACGCACCAGGCACTCCCAGCACTTATCCCCCTTGTCCGTGAGCAGCAGGATCTCCACCGCGCCGCCCGTGGGCCTGCGCCCGATGAGCCGCGCCGGAAGGACGCGGGAGTCATTGAGCACGAGGCAGTCGCCGGACTCCAGAAGCTCCGGCAGCTCGTAAAAATGCCGGTGGCTCGTCCTGCCCGTGACCTTATCCAGCACCATGAGGCGCGACGCGTCACGCCTCTCCAGCGGCGTTTGGGCAATGAGCTCCTCTGGGAGCTCGTAATAAAAATCTGACGTTTTCATCGATCGTTCCGCCTTCGATCACGCCGTGGCCGCCTGGGCGATAACCACGCCGGTGAAATAGAAGGTCAAAATCTCCTTGCAAGTCTTGTTGTGGTTTTTTGCCATGGAGTAGGCCCCCCACTGGCTCATACCCACATTATGCCCCCATCCGGAGCCGGAGAATACAAAGAGCCCCTGGGCGTTGACGCCCACGGATCCGGCGGTGTTGGCCGCGCCGAATTCCAGCTTCTCCACGCTCCCCTTCCCCGTGACGGCGTACAGATCCCCGGAGGGCAGCTCCTCCGCCGCGCCTCCGGAACCCACGGCGTAAGCGCCGGAGAGCCCGCCGTCCAGCACGCTCCCGCCGTTCACATACACATTGCCTGAGGACGCCTGCCCCAGGCCGTTCACGGAATAGCGTCGTGAGCGGCAGCCGGGATACCCGCGCACGTTGTCCTTCTCGGCGGTAAAACTCCTTCCGTTCGTGTCAACGAAGGTTATGCTCTTCACATTCCCAAGTGGCGTGAACACAAGCTTGATTTCCTTAATGTCCGAACAGTCCCTGCCTCTGGCTCTGAGTCTCTGGGCAAGCTGGCTTGGCGTGTAGCTCACAGTCCAATAGTAGTTTGAAATGGAAGCCGCCACGTCCTTTTCATAGGGATCCACCACGCCCTTTAGATACGCCAAATTACTGCCCCACACGTTTTTCACATCCTCGGAGGCGCCGCCGTTGGAGGAGTAGTAGACCGTTTCGCACAGTTTCCCGTCGTACATCAGGTACTGTCCGGCGGTCTCGTCCACGGCCCTGTCGGAGTTGGCGGTGGCGCTCTTGGTGCCGTGGTAGGCCTGGCAGTCGGTAGTGTTGCAAATGTCGTATCCCAGCGTGCGATGCTTGGAAATGTTCGCCATCATGTAGGTCCTGGCACAGATGGCCTGGGCCTTCAGCGCCTCGAGGGGCCAGGAGGGGCTCATCTCGTAGCAGACCACGCCCTTGACGTAGTCCTCAATGTCCACATAGTTTACGGTGGTGATGAGCCCGCCGGTGTTGCGCAAAAACGCGAATCCCCCGTAATACACGCACTTCCTGTGCCAGGTCTGGGGTTTCGTCCCGTTGTTGGCGAAGGTGCGGATCGCCAGATTCCTGGAGGTCCCGCAGTCAAATTCAAGGAGTATCCTGTTGGTTCTCGTCTCCACCACCGTCACGGTGTAGGAAGAGCCGCTGTTGACGCTCCACCCGCCTCCCGCTTCCCCGGCGGCTGCCGCGGCGTCCTCCCGGGAGGTGTACTGCCCGCGCAGTACGATAAAGGAGCCATTTTCGTATCTCACAAACCCGTTCTCAAACTCCGCGGCCTTCCGGGCCGCCTCGTCGTATGTCCCGAAGCTCCCATCCAGCTTCAGATGGACACAGCCCACCACGATCCCGGAGGTTCCCTCCGTCTCGGCGTAAGCGTTAGCGTTGGAGTCATACGCCATGTTCCTGTCCATAAGGACGCTGATCTGCGCACATCCCACGATGCGGGCCCCGATGGACACAAACTCCCTGTTGGAATCATAGTAGCCCACCTCATAGCCGTCCCCCCTGCCGGAGACATATTCAAGATTGGCCGAGGGAAACGTCTTTTCCTTCGGACTCCCGTCGTCATAATATGTATAGATCCCCACCCTCACCGTCTGACAGGGCGGCGTGTATGTCTGGGCCGCCGTGCCCGCCGGGGCCAGCGCGGCGGACAGCGAAAGCGCCAGCGCCAGGGCAGCGATCATCTTAAACCTGTGCTTCATATATTCCCTCCGAACCTCCGAGTGTAATTTATGTTTATTTATCACGTTAAAACGTGAGAAAACCCGCTTTTTTTGAGAGATTTCACCGTTGACACGGCATATATCCTGTGATAAAGTATCACATACCGTCTCACAAGGGGATCGAATCACTTATGTAAACTGCATTATACAACATTATTATTGTTTTGACTACCCCTTTTGACGTATTTTTTATTGTTTATTTTTTGGATGGGCCAAAACTGCGTTTTGGCCGCCAGATCTGACAATGGAGGCAGACAGTATGAAAAAATACAAGGTCGGCGTCATCGGCGCCACCGGCATGGTGGGCCAGCGCTTTGTCACGCTTATCGCCGAGCACCCCTGGTTTGAGCTCACGGAGGTTGCCGCCAGCGCCCGCAGCGCCGGCAAACCCTATTCCGAGGCCGTTTCGGGCCGTTGGCTCATGACCTCGCCCGTCCCCGCGTGCGCCGCGGACCTGACCGTCAAGTGCGCCGAGACGGACATGGACGAGATTTGCGCCAATGTGGATTTCGTCTTTTCCGCCGTGGATATGAAAAAGGACGAAATTAAAGCTCTTGAGGAGGCATACGCAAAGCGCGAGTGCCCGGTTGTCTCCAACAACTCCGCCCATCGGTGGACCCCCGACGTACCCATGGTGGTGCCGGAAATAAACCCCGAGCACCTGGAGGTCATCCCCGCCCAGCGCAAGCGCCTGGGCACCTCTCGCGGCTTCATCGCCGTCAAGTCCAACTGCTCTCTCCAGAGCTACGTCCCCGCCCTGCATCCCTTAAAGGACGAGTTCGGCCTTGAGAAAGCCCTGGTCTGCACCTACCAGGCCATCTCCGGCGCGGGCAAGACCTTCGAGACCTTCCCGGACATTGTGGACAATGTGATCCCCTTCATCGGCGGCGAGGAGGAGAAGAGCGAGCAGGAGCCTCTGAAGCTCTGGGGCAAGGTGGAAAACGGCCAGATCGTCAAGGCCGCCTCCCCCTCCATCACCGCCCAGTGCTTCCGCGTGGCATGCTCCGACGGCCACATGGCCGCGGTGTTCGCCTCCTTCGCCAAAAAGCCCACTATGGATGAAATCAAGGCCCGTTGGGCCGGCTTCTCCGCCCTGCCCCAGAAGCTCCAGCTCCCCTCCGCCCCCAAGCAGTTCATCCACTACTTTGAGGAGGACAACCGCCCCCAGACCAAGCTTGACCGCAACCTGGAGCGCGGCATGGCCGTCAGCGTGGGCCGCCTGCGGGAGGACAGCCAATACGACTATAAATTTGTGTGCCTGAGCCACAACACCCTTCGCGGCGCCGCCGGCGGGGCCATCCTGCTGGCCGAGCTTCTCTGCGCTCAGGGATACATGGACTGAAAACCGATACAATATGACAAGGATGGTATGGCCCCGGCCATACCATCCTTCCTTTTTCATTCTTTGATTTCACGAACCCCGCTCTTTTTCCCTCTTTTCGGCTCCGGCAATTGGTCTGCCATCGCCCGAAGAAGCCCTGTCAGGAATTCCCCGTCGTCAACCTCCTCCACCAGCAGCATCCCCTTCGCCCCTTCGTAGGGCGGCTCACAGGGAGCCCCCGGCATCCGTTCAGCCGCCGCCTTCACCGGCTTTACCAGCATCCGGTCGTCATAGATCCCGCCGACGATTTTCCCCTTGTAATAGAGGATATACTCCCCCATCATCGGCCGATAAGAAACATCTTCCAGCCCCGACAGCTGCCCCAGAATAAAATCCAGATACTCCTTACTTGAAGCCAAATCCACACCTCCGCAATTAGTATGATTCCTCCAGCAGATCCTTCAGGATCCTTCCCCGGTTCGTGACGAACATTTTCACGATTTGATAGACCTGCGTGTCCTCGTACGCGCAGGGATGGATCTCTCCCCCGTATGAGCTTGATGGCGTCACACCGTCTCGATCCCCCGCAGAAAGAGCCCGTTCATCTCGCCGTATCCAGCCATACACGTACCCGGCCCTCCGACGCCGGCTCCTCGATCCCGCCGTTGGCCCTGGCCACGGCGCGGGAGGGTGCGTTTTCGGGGGCGACGGTGATGAGCGCGCGGTCGATGCCCCGCCTTCCCGCCTCAATAAGCAGGAGCCGCAGAAGCTCCTTCCCGTATCCCCTGCCCCGGTATCCCGGCGCCACGGCATAGCCGATGTGTCCGCCCCGCTTCCGCAGAGCGTCGGTGAGGAAGTGCCGGATCATCCCCGTCCCCACAGGCACACCGCCGTCGTAAAGCCAGTAGGTGGTCTGCGGGACCCTCCAGCCGTCCATGAGCCCGGTCATTCGGCTTTCCGCGTCCGCTTTTTCAAGCCAGCGCCCGTATTCCTCAAAGCTCAGGCCGTGGGCGGAGTTGGTAAACCCGTTTTCCTCCGCCGGGATGGCCTGAAGCATCTCGTAAACGTCCTCCCCGTCCTCCGGGGACAGCCTTCTCAGCTCAATATTCATCCTCCATGCCTCTCGTGATCTCGATGGGGTTGCCGTCCGGGCCGGAGAAGGTGAAGTACCAAGAAGAGCTTTTCGTAAAAGTCCAGAGATCTGTCAAAATCCCGCGCCACGAGATAGATGGAACCCGTCATGTTTACCCTTCCGTCCTCCAAAAATATACCGCGTACGGCGCAAGCTCGCTGCCGCCGCCAAAATCGTGGGCCTCCCCGGTGATCAAATCCACCCCGCGACCGGCGCGGGCGTCAAAGTGCGCCCACTGAATCTCCGAAGAGGCGTTGACGGCGACGATGACGCGCTCCCCCTCCCACTCCCGCTCAAAGACGAGAGATTTATTCTGGATCTGAAGGTTTCGGTACGTGCCGTCCCGGAGCGCCCTGCTCGAGGCTCTCGCCGCGGCAAGTCGCGCGATATAGGACGTGAGCTCATTCCACCGCGGGCCTTCCAGGGAGGGCCTCAGCGCCGCGTCCCCGTCGAACTTGCTCCCCTCCAGGCCCCATTCGCTGCCGTAATATACGCACGGCACCCCGGGCATCCCAAAGACGAGGCCCCAGGCCGGCTCCAGCTGATTTTTGTCCCGGAGCTTGGATGCGATGCGCTCCACGTCGTGGTTGTCCAGGAAGCTGAGCAGGTGCGCCCCCTTATAAAGCGTCCAGGGCTCCGGCCCGAACTGCCTGGCCAGGGAGTGGCCGATCTCAAAGAGGTTCATGTCGTTCATGCTGGACCACAGGCCCTTGTAGCACTCGTAATTGGTCACCGAGTGGCACATCTCCCCGTTCATCCAGCGGTTGTAGTCCCCGTGAAGCGTCTCGCCCATGAGGACAAAATCCGGCTTGAGCCCGTTTGTGAAGCCCCGCAGGCGGCGCAGATACTCCGGCGGCAGGCAGTAGGCCACGTCCAGCCGCAGGCCATCGATGTCGAAGCGCTCCACCCAGCTTTTTATGGCGGCGAACTGGTGCTCCACCACCGCGTCGTTCCAGAGGTTCAGCTCCGGGAGCTCCTGATGTCCCTCCCAGCCCTTGTACCAAAAGCCGTCGTTATACCCCGTGTCGCCGTCAAAGCTCACCTGGAACCAGTCCTTATAGGGACTGTCCCAGCGGCGCTCCCGGAGGTCCCGGAACGCCCAGAAGCCGCGCCCCACGTGGTTGAGGACGGCGTCCAGCATCACCCGCAGCCCCGCCGCGTGAAAGGCGTCGCAGACCTCCCGCAGATCCTCCTCATCCCCCAGGCGGCAGTCCACGGTGAAATAGTCCCTGGTGTCGTACCCGTGCCTGTCGCTCTCAAAGAGGGGGTTGAGCAAAACGGCGGTAGCGCCGAGTTTTTTGATGTGCTCCGCCCAGCCGGAGAGCTTTTTTAACCTGTGTGCCAATACGCCGTCATTTTTCTCCGGCGCGCCGCAAAGCCCAAGGGGATAGATCTGATAAACGACAGCCTCGTCAAACCACATATCGAACTCCATTCCGCCGCAAAAAAAGAGCGGCATTTATCACCGCTCCATTATACACCGTCATGCCCGTATTGTCAAAACGCCTCTATAAGGAAACCGCCGGCCGCCGGATGGCGGCCCGCCCGCGCGCTATTCTCCCTCGGCTCCCCGGAGCACTCCGGCCAACGCGCCCATAAGCGCCACATTGGTAGGTACTCTGTCCCACTCTCCGCCGAAAATCTGCATCCTGTTGTAGACCGGAGAATCCCTCCACACATTGGATACGGCAAAACGTATGCTCCGCTCCACGCTCGAAGCGCTCGCGGAAAACTCCTCGCCTATCCTTCCGTACAGCCTTGCCGGCATCTCCCCATTTTCCAGCCACAGCTCAATGCCACGGCGCAGATACTCTGTGCCCGCAAGCTCCCGGTCAAGGTAAAGGGCATCCGTCAGCACGTCCAGCGCTTCCGATCCCTTCACACTTCCCGACAAAACGGACACAAGTCTCTTCCGCTCCAGCGCGGCCTCGTTTATCTGAAGTACCATCGCCGGAACGCCGTCCGCCTTACCCAGAGCCCTGCATACGCCGACCTGTTCCGTGGCCAGCGGCAACTGATACTCCCCCAACGCCACCACCGCCGGCACAAGCTCCGTGGGAATACCCGAAAGCAGCCGCGTCACACCCTCGCCCGCCGGGTCGTCAAGGCCCACCGTCCACAAAAGCACCTCCGGCCCATGCCGGAGTATATGCTCCCTGACCCTCTCCGGCCTTCCGGCACCACCCACAGTCTCAATGCCATACTCCAGAAGCGCCTCGCCCGTAAGACGGCGAAACCAGTCGTTCCTGTCCACGATCACGATCTTGACCATCTTATCCCCTCCCTGAGCCGAATTGCCATGTCTGCCAAACGCAAATTCCGCCCGAACAGCTGTTCGGGCGGAATGAACACTATCGGGTTTACTCGGCCTCGCCGGCGGCCTTGGCCTCCTCGATGACCTTCTGCTGGACATTCAGCGGAGCCTCGTCATAGCGGACGAACTCAAAGGTAAAGGAGCCGCGCCCCTGGGTCATGCTGCGCAGATCGATGGCGTAGGTGCCCATCTCCGCCATCGGCACCTCGGCCTCCACCACCTGCATCCCGTCCACGACGCTCATGCCCATGGGGCTGCCGCGGCGCTTGGAAAGGTCGGACATGATGTCGCCCATGTTGGAGTCGGGGATGGTCACCTTCAGAAGTCCGATGGGCTCCAAAAGCGCGGGGCTGGCGTTGACAAGCTCCTTAAAAGCCAGGTTCGCGGCGGTCTTGAAGGCCATTTCCGAGGAGTCCACCGGGTGGTAGGATCCGTCGTACAGCGTGGCCTTGAGATACACCATCGGGTAGCCGGCCAGCACACCGCGTCCCACGGATTCCCGAAGGCCCTTCTCCACCGCGGGGAAGAAGTTCTTGGGCACGGAGCCGCCGAATACCTCCTCGGCGAAGATCATGTCCTCGCTCTCCTCCTGAGGCTCGAAGCGGATCCACACGTCGCCGAACTGACCGTGACCGCCGGACTGCTTCTTGTGGCGGCCGTGAGCCTCGATCTTTTTGCGGATCTTCTCCCGGTAGGGCACCTTGGCGGGCACAAGCTCCACCTCGACGCCAAACTTGTTTCTGAGCTTTGAGCAGAGAACGTCCAGCTGCATATCGCCCGCGCCGGAAATGACCATTTGGCGCGTCTCGGCGTTGTTCTGGACGGTGAAGGTCACGTCCTCCTCACGAAGCCTTGTAAGGCCCTGGGCCACCTTGTCCTCCTGCCCCTTGGTCTTGGGCCGGATGGCCATGGAGTAGCAGGGCGCGAGGAAATCTATGCCGGGTACAGCCTCAACGGCCTTGGGATCGCAAAGGGTGTCGCCGGTTCTGGTGTCGGAGAGCTTGGAAACCGCGCCAATGTCTCCGGGGGCAAGGTCGGTGACCTCGATATTCTGCTTGCCGCGCATGGCGTAGATATGTCCCAGCTTCTCCTGAGCGCCGCTGCGGGCGTTCACGAGGGTCATATCGGCGCTGACCCTGCCGGCGACCACCTTGAAGAGGCTGAACCTGCCGAACTGGTCGGAAATGGTCTTGTAAACAATAAGCTTCGTGGGGGCGCCGCCGTCAATGGGCTTGCCGTCCTCACGGGGGGCCGGGAACAGGTTGATGATGTTGTCCATCAGCACCTCGGTGCCAAGGCCCGTGGCGGCGCTGCCAAAGAACACGGGGCAGATCTCCCCGGAGGCGATGCCCTGTCCCAGCGCGGAGAAAAGCTCCTGCTCGGAGAGGTCGCCCTCCTCGAAGTACTTCTCCATCAGCTCCTCGCTGGTGCCGGCGGCGTTCTCCACAAGCTCGGAGTAGTGCTCCTCCACCTTGCCGGCCAGCTCCGCGGGCATGGCCGTCTCCTGGCGCTTGCCGGAGACAAACTTGTACGCCTTCTTTTTGAGGACGTCCACGATGCCCACGACCTTCTCGCCCTCTATGATGGGCTCGGTCAGAGCGCAGACGGAGGAACCGAAGGCGTCGCGCAGGGCGTCAAACGTCTTTTCAAAGTTGGCGTGCTCCTCGTCCACCTTGGAAACATAGACGGCGCGGGGCAGATTACGCTGGGAGACATATTTCCACGCCTTCTCGGCGCCCACGTTCATCCGATCCTTGGCGGACACACAGATAATGGCGGTGTCGGCGACACGAAGCGCCTCGAATACCTCGCCCACAAAGTCAAAATACCCCGGGGTGTCAATGATATTGAACTTATGTCCCTTGAACTCCGCGAACATGGTGGTGGCGGAGATACTTGTCTGACGCTTAACCTCCTCCGCGTCGTAGTCGGAGACGGTATTCCCGGCGGTCACGGTTCCCTGTCTCGTCACGGCGCCGGAGACAAAAAGCATGCTCTCCGCTAGGGTTGTCTTGCCGCTCCCGCCGTGGCCAAGAAGCGCGATGTTGCGAATTTTTTCAACAGCGTAGCCCATAAATGTAAGTTCCTCTCATTAATTTGTTGAGTGACCTTCGTCAATCGGCCCATCTAAGGCAACATTATAATACACTTTGACAAGAAACACAACAATTTTTTTCTGTTTTTTGGGGAATATTTCTTATACGCGGGCGCTATTTAAGCCTTCTCCTCACGCCTTGGCTCATTATGTAAACCGCAATGGCTATCACAGACATGAATATGGTGATGTTCAGCGCGCTCGCCGAGGCAAAAGCGCCGGACCAGCACAGAAAAAACATGATCAGCAACGACATGGCCGTTCCCAAACCGTTTATCATGGTGTTGAGTCCGGTTATAAGCTTCAGGAGCCTCCCGCGGGCGATGACCTCGGCGAAGGGCGCCAGCCCTCCCCGGCAGAGCACGGCGGAGACGCCGCTCCCCTGGGGAAGCTCATCCTGACTGAGGGCATAGGCCGTCTCGATGGGCAGATACTCCACTCCGTCCATCGAAACCTTGAAGCGCTGTTTTACAGTGTTGGGCGTCACGTTGAAGTCACGCACCGCCATGAGGACATTCGTCCTCGTCCCCAGCAGCGCCACCAGCGCAGACTGGACAGAGCCCGAGGGCACATAGGACAACGTAAAAACACACACCAGCTCGTCGTTTATGGCGGCGAACACATTCCCTGCGATGTTCAGGATATCGGGCACGCGAAGTCCCATCAGGTTCATGAAAGCGCCCGTTCCCACAAGCACGCGCTCTCCGTCCACAAGGCCGCCGATCCCGCCGCCCTCGTAACAGCTGAAATCATCCACCCTGCGGCGTGTGAGATTCTGGCTCTTGAGAAGCTCCTCAAATACCCGGCGCAGGCCGGAATCGGAGGAGATCAGCAGGGACGAGGACGAGGCGATGGCCTTCTGCTGATCCACCCCCTCAAACATCTTCACGCCCTCCAGCCTGACGCTCCCCACAGGGAAAATGTCAAGGTCGGTTATAAGGGCGCCGTCCGTTTCAAAAATGTCCCTGGCCCCGGCGTAGCCCGCCAGCGCCGCGCCGGACTTCCTGATGGCTGCGGCGGCGTATTTAAAGGGCAGCGCGAAAAGCACCGTCGCCGGGAACGCGGCGGAAACAGCCGTCAGGATCGAAAAGGTGTGAGTAAACGCGCCGGAATTTCCCTTCCCCACAGTGGCCGCAAAGGCCAGCGCGAAGGAGACGATCACCAGGAGGGGCGCCAAATCATCGTAAAGCTCCTCGGAAACATCGGGACTTGTGAGTTTGGCGTAGAAGCCCTCCCGCTCCCCGTCCACCTTCTTGAGGATCCGCCGGCCCTCCATGTCCTCGCTGTCAGCGGCGACGCCGTAGTAAGAGGACGCGGATACCGCTCCCTTAAGGGAGTCGCAGTAGGCCATATACATGGACTTCCGCGCGCTCAGCGCGGCCAGCAGGGAGATCGCGGAAACGACCGCCATGGGCAGTCCCCTGGAGAAGTTCCCGGAAATCAGCATCACGAATCCGTCCATGACGGACAGAAGGCAGGAAACGAACACCAGCGACTCCGCCCCCGGCGAGAGTCTCAGAATGTCCTCGAAGCCCCGGACAAGAACCTCCATGCCCACGGCCATCACGAGAAGCTCCATAATGAGCAGCGACGCTGTGTTACCCCTCGCCCCGCTTCCAATGAGCGGCATGGCCTTCCCAGCGGAGTAAAGCCAGGTGTTTATTATCATAAGTATGACGATCAACGCCGCTCCAAAGATGCGGAATCTCAGCGCCGGCACGCGCTTTGCGTATTTGGAGGCGGTCTTTTTGAAATCCGGGTCGGGCTCGATATCATAATACTCCTCGTATTCCTCCGGCTCCTCCTCGTCCTCACCGTCGAAAACATCGGGCGCAAACGCCTCGTCCTCCGGCTCCGATCCCACGGCCTTCGGCTTTTCAAGCCGTCCGAAAAGGCCCCGCCGCCTTGCGCGGCTGTCCCGGCGAAGCTCCCGCTCCCCGGCACTGACCGTTTCCTCCACATCGGCGGGCGGCTCCGGCGTCGCAGCCGGACGTTCAGGCGCCCTCAGGTGTACAGGCGTGTCAAAGCTGTCCTCTCCAAGGGAACGAAGAAAATCGTCTATGCCGCTCTTCCGGGTCTCCTCGGGCTTTTCCGGATCGTCAAAGACGGAAAGATCTATCTCCGGCGCGGTCTCATAGGCCGGCTCCGCCCTCTCGTCGGAATAACGCTTCCCCGTCCTTCCGTGGATCTCCGGTTTTCTCCGCGCCTCCGGCCTTCTCTCCGGCTCCGGCTCGGGCTCCGTCCCCACGTTCCTCCCGGGCTGTAAAGGCGTACGCACGGTCTTTTCCGCCCTCTCCGGCTCGGATCCTTCCGCCGGCGGCGCGGTCTGCTGTCCGGCCCGCCGACGTGACATACGCGCAAAATCGGCGCTTTTGAAAAAAGAATCCAGAGAACCGTCAACGCCCTCCGCTCCCGATCCCCCGGCATCGGAGGGAGCGTCGCTCCCCAGGATCTCCCGGAGGATCTCGTCGGTCTTGCGCTGAAGTTCATCGGAGGGCGTCTTTTTGTCGCCGTCCATGAAGGCGCTGCCCTTGTATTCGGCCAAAATGGACTCAAGAGAAAAGCCGCCGCTTAGCGCGCCGTAGTTCCCTGACATCTCCATATCGTCCAAAGTGTTCTTGTCATTTGCCATAAGCAGGGCCTCCTTTTTGTCGTCACGGAGCACGCTCCACTTTGCCTTGAATCGGCCGCCTCAGGCGTCGGCCCGAGGACTCGGCCGCCGATCCGGCCTTTCCTTCCCCATACGGTATACCACCGCCTGAGGGCCTCGATCTGTCATCGGGCCGGACTGGAGCCGGAGCTCCCATTCTCTTTATCTTCCCATTCTCTGCCGCACGGCCTCATAGAGGACTATGGCCGCGCTGGCGGAGGCGTTGAGGGAGGATATATGCCCCTTCATGGGAATGGACAGGGTAAAATCACAACAGTCCGTCACAAGCCTGCGCATACCCTCGCCCTCCGAGCCGATGACAAGCGCCATGGGGCCCGTCAGATCCGTCTCATAAAGGCTCTTTTCCGCGCCGGCCGCCGTGCCGTATATCCAAACTCCGGCGTCCTGAAGCTCACGGATGGCCGCCGCCAGATTTGGCACCCTCGCCACGGGCATATACTCCACCGCGCCGGCGGAGGTCTTGGACACCACCGCCGTCAGGGACGCGCTGCGCCTTTTCGGGATGATCATCCCGTGGGCCCCGGCGCACTCCCCGGTGCGGATCATCGCGCCCAGATTGTGCCCGTCGGACACCTCGTCGCAGATGAGGATAAGCGGCGCCTCGCCCTTTTCCTTGGCGTTGTTGAGGATGTCCTCGATCGTACAATATTCCTTCACTGCGGCCCAGGCTACGATCCCCTGATGCGCCCCGGTGGCGCTCATGGAGTCCAGCTTGCGCCTGTCCGCCTCCACGACGACCGCCCCGGCGTCCCGCGCCATGGCGGCCAGGCGTCTCAGGCCCGCGTCCGTGTCCCCGGCGGCGATAAAGACCTTGTTCAGCGTCCTTCCCGCCCTGAGCGCCTCGTTCACGGCGTTCCTGCCCTCAAGGACGCTTTCCTCACATCCGCCGTATTCTTCCCCCGGCTCCGGACGGCGCGGCCGGTCAAACTGCCTCTTCGGCGGCCTTTTCCCGTCCTGTCCGGGCCTTACCGGGCCGAATCTCCTTCTGTCGTCCATACTCACAGATACTCCCTGAGCCTCTCGGCCATATCAAGCCGCTCCCAGGGAAGATCCACGTCGGTTCTCCCAAAGTGGCCGTAGGCGGCGGTCTGGCTGTAGATGGGGGCCAGGAGTCCCAGCTTCTCGATGATCCTGGCCGGCCTCATGTCGAAAAGCTCCTGAACGATCCCGGCCAGCTCCTCGTCCTCCAGGCATCCCGTGCCCATCGTGTCGATGTGGACGCTGACGGGCCGCGCCACGCCGATAGCGTAAGCGATCTCTATCTGGCAGCGGCGGGCGAGTCCCGCCCCCACGATGTTTTTGGCGATATACCTGGCCATATACGCGCCGGATCTGTCAACCTTGCTGGGATCCTTGCCGGAGAAGCACCCGCCTCCGTGGCCTCCCACACCGCCGTAGGTGTCCACAATGATCTTCCGCCCGGTGAGGCCGGAGTCGCCCACCGGCCCTCCCACCACGAAGCGCCCCGTGGGATTGACGAAGATCTTCGTGTCGCGGGTGATGAATTTTGCAGGGATCACGGGCTTTATGACCGTGTCCACAATGGCCTCCCGCAGCCGCTCTATGCCGGTATCCGGCGCGTGCTGGGAGGACACGACGATGGCGGGGCAGCTCTCCACATGTCCCTCTCCGTCGTACTTCACCGTCACCTGGGTCTTGCCGTCGGGCCTGAGGAACGGAAGCTCCCCCGTCTTGCGCACCTCCGCCAGCCGTCTCGCGAGCTTGTGCGCCATGGAGATGGGCGCGGGCATAAGCTCAGGCGTCTCGTCGCAGGCGTAGCCAAACATCATGCCCTGATCCCCGGCGCCCTCGTCGTCTTTATCGTCGAAAGCGGAGTTCACGCCCATGGCTATGTCCGGCGACTGCTCGTCGATGCTGGTGATGACGGCGCAGGAGTTGCAGTCAAAGCCGTACTCAGGCCTGTCGTAGCCGATCCGCCGGATGGTCTCCCTGGCGATGGAGGCGATGTCGGCGTAGTGCTCGGTGCTGATCTCCCCCATCACCAGCACCATGCCGGTGGTACACACTGTCTCGCAGGCCACATGGGCGGCCTTGTCGTGGGCCAATATATTGTCCAGAACGGCGTCGGAGATCTGGTCGCAGATCTTGTCGGGATGTCCCTCCGTCACCGATTCCGATGTGAATATCCTGTTTGCCATGGCGATCCTCCCGGAAAATAAATATAAATAATCCACTATATTGTAGCACAACTCGTCAAATAACGCCATATGTATTTAAAACTTTTTATAATATTTTTCCCATTTTTCACGAAAAATACATAAATTTTGTCTCTCCCGCCCCACCGGAAGGTGCTTTTCGCCCCGTTTCCCGGCTTCCATACCGGCCTTAGCCTGCCGGCCGGAGCGAAACGGCGGGCAGAACGGCCCGGAAATCTTTTTTGGATCGGCGGTGAGCCCTATAAATTCCGCCGATCAAATAACAAAATGTTTTCCGCCGCCATATGGACATTTTCCCAAAACAGGGGTATAATGCTCTGTGAGGTGATCCAAGTGAAGGCAATCGACCGCGCTGTCACAAAATTCTGCTACAAACATCCAAACTTTGGGATCCGAAATCTGATGCTGTATATCATCGCCGGAAGCGGCCTGGTGTACGTCTTTGCCATGATGGACACCACCAATACGCTTTTGAGTTATATATGCTTTAACCCCCGCCTCATTCTGCGCGGTCAGGTGTGGAGGCTTGTGACATTCCTCTTCATGCCCTCCGGCTCGGGCCCCTTCTGGGAGATCGTCGCCCTCTATTTCTACTATTTTATCGGCTCCAACCTTGAGCGCAAGTGGGGAACCAACCGCTTCACCATCTACTACCTCTCCGGCGTACTCCTGAACGTCCTCTTCGGCTTCGTAAGCTATTACGTCATGGCGGCCTCCGGGGTCGGTCGGGAAAACGTGGATGTGTTCGTGGAGTACATGATGAACGCGGAGTACCTGAACCTGTCGCTGTTCTTCGCCTTCGCCTCCATCTGGCCGGACGCCATCGTGCGGCTTTTCTTCTTCATCCCCATCAAGATGAAGTGGGCCGCCTGGATCGACGCGGCTGTTTTCGCCGCCGGCATCATCCGCAACATGCCCGCTTTTCCCTTCAACCTCCTGCCCGTCATCGCCATTTTGAACTTCTTCCTCTTCTGCTGGGGGAATCTCAACGTGAATTTCAAGCGGGACAGGAGCGTTTCCAAGCGCCGCAGCCAGTTCAACGCCTCCATCCATCAGGCGCAGAACGAGGAGAAGCTGCAGGGCTACCGCCACAGGTGCGAGGTCTGCGGCAGGACCGACGTCTCCGACCCGGATCTGGAGTTTCGCTACTGCTCCCGGTGCCAGGGCTACCACTGCTACTGCGCCGACCACATCAATAACCACGTCCATCACACCGAGTAAAAAGTATCCGCCCCGCCGCAAAGGCGGGGCTTTTCCATGCCAAAAGCGCAAAACTGCTTACGTTATTCATGCCCATATGAATGTCTCCCCGTTAGTTTTTTCATGCAGTTGCCAGACCGCATGTTTATTCTAACAGGGATTCTTCCTCATCGCCATAGGTTCTTTTGAACCACTCGTTTTGCGAGTGGTTTTATGGTTACAAAACCCCGGAGGGAAGCATCCCTCCGGGGTGAGGCGTCGGCCGGGGACCGGGCTTTTCAGCTCTCAAGCTCCTCCAGGCAGGCGTCTATGTGTTTTTGGAATTCCGGGACTCCGGGAAACAGGTCGTTTGTCATCTCGTGCCAGAGGAACGTGCGGGACAGGCCGTCATATTTGAAGACCAGCATATCGCACCCCGGATACCCGGGCGAGACCCAGTCGTCCTCGGTCACATACATACCCCCGGCTATGCCCACCTTCTCCGGGGTGACGGTGTGGAGCTCGTAGTTGAAGAAATAGACCTCCACGGTCCATCCCCCGTCCTTGGGCTGTTCCCAGTCAAAGGTGACTCTCTCTATCCGCCAGTCGTCAAAAAGGGCCCTGTCAGAGTCATCCGCCCGTGAAAAAGTCCCGTCGGGATTTTCGGCAAGGACCTCCCCCTCCACGTAGGCGCGGGCGGCGTCCATGACCTCGGCCGGGATCCCCTCGTCCGCGCCGTCGATCACGTGGTCGTGCCAGGGCTTCTCCTCTTTATATACCCTCAGGTTCTCTCCGTCGAAGCAGACGAGACGCGTGTACATGTATGGTATATTGGAAGTATCGCCGGAGGGGGAGGAATAACAAGTGATCTTCATACAGCGGTCATGGGCCTCACAGTGATCCTGATAGTCCCAGGGGGCCTGCCCGTCGTTCAGGAGCGCGTCGATGTCCGCCCGGTAAAGCGTGCCGTCCCGCAGAAAGAATATCCCTATCCCGTCCACGAGCTCGTCGATCCCGTCCCCGTCCATGTCCACAAGCTGCGGCTCCTCCATGGCGGCTTGCAGCATCGGCGCCGCCTCACCCGTCCCGGTCACCCGGAAGTAGTCGTAGAGCATGGCTATACGGGAGAGAGACACATGCCCCATGTGGGATATACACACACCCTCACAGCCAAACAAGTCCCGGAAGGGGCTGATACCGGCTTCCCCGCCGAGGCCCGTCATGAATACGCGCCACTCATCGCCCACAAGCACCGCCGCTGCCCGCTCCCCCTTGTCATTTTCCAAGAGCGCCGTTACCTGTCCGCCGATCTCCACCCTTTCCACGACCGTCCCGTTGAAGCTCCCGGTGTTTTTCGCCTCCGGCGGCGTGTATGGCTCCAGGCCATCCAGCGGCACGACACGCTCCGGCTCCCCCTCCGGGAAAACGGCGGGCACGGCGGGGTCTGTCGGTTGGGTAGGGCCGGTGACACCGGGATTTGTGTCGTCCGATGGCTTGTTGGACTTCTCCACCGGCTGCGCAAAGGAGCAGGCCGCCGCGGTCATCGCCACAGCCGCCGCCAGAGCCGCGGCCCACATCCGCCGTTTCACGGGTCTGGCTATACGTTCTATCCGTTCCCAAAGGGCCTTTTTCCCGCCGCTCATGGTGGTGGCGCAGCTCAGAAGGTCGGTGGGAAGAGGCCGTGCCGTGACCAGCACAAGCAGTGTGTTGCCGTAGGCCTTCCTCTCACCGTCACCCAGACACTTCAGGGCCCCCTCGTCGCAGAAGAGTTCCCCGTCCCGGCGGCTCAGCACCACGGCCAGCCACACCAGGGGATTCCACCAGTGAATCGCCAGCGCCGCGCACCGAAGGAGCGACCAGATATGGTCGCCATGGCGGAAGTGGGTCCCCTCATGGGCCAGCACGTGGCGAAGCATGACCGGGTCGTCGGCCGCTTTCGGATCCACATACACCGCAGGCCGAAAGATCCCGAAAAGACACGGCGAGGGAAGCCCGGCAAGAATGTATACCGACAGCGGGCAGCCCTCGCACGCAAGAGCGCGTCGCCGGCGGCGGATATTCAGGGCAAACCGAAGGTTGAACATCACCAGGATCAGTCCGGAGACTATGGCTCCGCCCAGCCAAAGCAAGCCCCATACGGCCCCAAGCTCCGGGGACGCGCCGCCCTGTGCGCCGCCTGATACGGCTCCCGACACATCACCTGGCGCGCCGCCTGACGCCGGCGTGACGGCAGGGATCCCGTCAGGCCGTCCCTGCCCGTTTCCGGCGGCTTCTCCGCCCTGAGACGCTGCCGGCAAGGTGACATCGGTCTGAACTGTCTGGACTCCCGCAGGCTTTTTTGACGCCGGCTCCCAGACTGGCACGGCAAACAGCTGTACGGGGACCAGCAGCCGCATCAGCACCAGGACCCACAGCGCGCATCGCAGGCCCGCGCCGATGTGTTTTCCCACCGCCGCCCGCAGCAGAACCACCGCCAGGATCAATAATGAAGAGGTCAACGCCCATTCCGCCCAAAACTTCATTGTTCGTCCCCTCTTTCCGCCTTTTCCAGAATTGCCTTCAGCTGAGCGATCTCCTCCCTGGTCAGCTCCTGACGCTCCGCCATGGCGCTCATCATCAGCTCCACGCTGCCCCGGTAGACCCGGTCGAGAAAGCTGCGGGTCTCGGCGACCACGGCCTCCTCCCTCTCCACCGCCGGGGCGTAAGACTTGGCCTTTCCCACTGTCTTACAGTGAACGAGGCCCTTCTCCTCCATCCGGCGCAGAGTGGTGATGGTAGTACTCTTGGCCCAGCCCACCTTCTTCCTCAGCTCCGCCACCAGTTGCATCACCGTCTGGGGATAATACTCCCACAGACAGTCCAGCACGTTCCATTCACTTCCCGTTAAATGTGTCTGTCCCATTTTATGACCCCCCTGGTTTACTTTGTAGACCTATCATAGCACAGTAGGTCTACATTGTCAACCATTTTTCTTATTTCCACCGCCAATTAAGCGCAGGCGGGGGTATGTTTGTGACATTGCGGTATAACCGGGGTTTATTTCGTTGTATAAATGCGTCAAACACGGGCGGGTTTGGAACCCGCCCGTGCAAACGATCCTTCAATCAATCAACTCGCAGAGGAGGGTTCAAATCCCTCCTTCTCCCCCATCACACGAAAACGGGCGGGGTCTCCCCCGCCCGTATCCATTTAAGATTCCACGATAAACCCGATATCCCCCACGGATCCCCCGGCCGGGATGGCGGCGTTATACTCCACGGGAGTCACCGTGAGACTTCCGCCGTTCTTTGTGAAAACGCCGTTCCAGGAATTGAGCAGGGCAAAGTCCCCGCCCATGTCAAGCTCGACGCGCCAGGAGGCGGCGGGGGCGGCGCCTGAATTTGACACCGTAAGGGCATACTGGGTGCAGGTCTTGCCCCCGGAATCCCAGGCGTTGACCGCCTCCAATTTCCAAGTGAGGTTTTCACCCCCCTGTACCTCCCCCTGCGGGGGCGGCGCGGGGGCGGTCTGAGGGGTGTCCGAGCCCTGTTGGGAGGCGGTCTGCCCCCCGTCGGAGCCCGTTCCGGAGGTTGATCCCGATAAAATTCCCAGTAAGTATTTTCCTGCCCCCGTCAGGTCGCCGTCCCCGAAGCCGGAGGTCTTGTCCGTGGAGCTGGAAATAATCGCCGAAGACTCGTTTTTATTGGACAGGCTCCACATCATGGAGCTGATGTTGTATTGATCCAGGAGCTCCATCCACCTGTCGGCCTCCCGTGTATCCAACGCGCCGTTCCCAGACGCGTCGGTGATCCCGTACTCGGAGACGAAAACGGGAAGGCCGGCCTCGACGGCGCTTTGCAGCGTGCTTCTCAGATCCGCCTTGTGGGTGCCGGAGTAAAAGTGAAGGGTATACATAACATTGCCGTACCCGGTTATGGGATCCCGGGCGGCCTCATCCACCCGCTGGGACCAGTTGGGGGTGCCCACCAGGATCACGGCGTCCGGGGCATTTTCTCGGATCACCGGGATAACGGCCTGGGCGTAACTCTTGATCCGCGCCCAGGTAGTGCCGCCGTTTGGCTCGTTGCATATCTCATAAATAACGTTGTCATAACCGGCAAGCTGGGCGGATATCGTTCTGAAAAAGTCCACGGCCTCGGACTTATAGGTGTTGGGATCCCCGTCGGAGAGGATATGCCAGTCCACAATGACGTACATATCGCTGTCGGCGGCGTATTTGACCCCGTCCAGGACGAGCTTTCTGAGCGTCTCCCTGTCCCCGCCGGTGCAGTAGCCGCCGTACTCGGCGGTGTACATGGCAAGGCGCACGCAGTTGGCGCCCCAGTCGGCGGACATCTCCCGGAAGAGATCGGCATTGACGAACTGGGGGAACCAGGCGAGGCCGTGGGTGCTGGCGCCGCGCAGCTGCACCTTCCGCCCGTCCTCCCCCACGAGATAAGCGCCGTCCACGGAGAGCTTCCCGGCGGTGGAGGGGCGCTGCTCCGAGGGTTCCCCGGTCTGCGTACCCAGCTTGTCCATGGTGTCGGAGATCCCGGCATTCAGGAGGCTTGAGATCACCATCAGAATGGCGGCGATCAGCTTCGCGATCCTACTCATCCGTTCTCCTTCCCGGTCATATGGGCTATGTCAAGCTCCAGCACGGTCGTCGCCTTAAATTCGGCGTCGATGGTCTTTTCCCGGTGTTCGGGGGTGTCGGCGGGGGCGTATTCCAGCGCCAAGGCCCGGAGGGCGGCGCGCTTCTCCCCCTCGTCCGTGACCTCACGGATCGTGCCGAAGGCGATGGCGCTCTGATAGTGGGTGGTGTACCGCCGCGCGTCCACGATGTCCCGCGTCACCACGCAGAAGGACGCCCTGGGGTCGCGCCTCACCGCGTCCAGCTTCTGGCCGGCTTTCGCGCCGTGGAAGTAGATCTTCCCGTCCCGGTAGACATAACTCAGCGGCACGCCGTAGGGCCAGCCCTCGTCCCCACAGAGGGACAGGACGCCGTCAAAGCCTCCCTTTATGATCTCTTCGCACCGTTCCCGATCCACCTCCCGTTCATGCCGCCGCATGGGGCGGAAAAACCACGCCTCCGGGTGCCGGTCGAGGTATCTGTCCGCCGCCAGGAGCGTCTCCCTGTCGGACTGGTGGGTAAGCATGACAAGGGCGTCGGCAAGCTCCGCCCACTCGACGGCCACGACCTCCTCCGGCTGGGGAACGGTATCGGTGGAACCGGCGTAAGCGAGGAAGAAGGTGACGTCCTTCAGGCAGCCCTCGTAGGGGGAGTAGCGGATGGTGTGGGAAAAGCCGTCTACAAACTCCACTTCAAGGCCCGTCTCCTCGCGGATCTCCCGCGAGGCAGTCTCATGCTCCGTCTCGGCGCCCTCCACATGGCCCTTGCAGATGGAGGTGTGGCCCTTGACCATATGCTCCGCAAGGTAGAGACGTCTGCCGTTCTTCACAGTGAACACAACGGCGCCGCAGCTTTTTTCATAAATCATCTTCTCACCTCACGCAAATCTTGCAAGAGGCTCGACGCAGTTTTCAAGCCCCCGTCTGTCATCATCGGTAAAATGCCCCGGAAGGACGCTGTCCATATCGAGAACGCCCCACATGCGCCCGTCCCCGCCCCGCAGGGGAACGACGATCTCCGAGTGGGTGTTACAGTCACAGGCGATGTGTCCGGCAAAGCAGCCCACATCCTCCACCACCTGGGCCCTGTCCTCAAGCCACGCCGTGCCGCACACGCCGGCGCCCCGGGCGATCCTGCTCACCGCCGGGCGGCCCTGAAAGGGGCCGAGGACAAGCTCCTCCCCGGATATGAGGTAGAAGCCCACCCAGTTGGCGTGGGGGAACGCCCGGGCCAGAACTGCGGAGAAGTTGGCCAGGGCCGCCGTCCTGTCGGTCTCGCCTCCGGTGTACAGGTCGAGTTGCCGGGAGAGCACCCTGTAAAATTCCGCCTTGTCGGCGGGGTATTCAACGTCTATGTACATTTTTACCGCATCCCTTCCGGGAATACTTTAGCACAGAACCGGTGGGAATGCAAGAGCCGGACGCGTGTCGGCGCGGCGCGAGAGTGTGTCGGCGCGGCGCGAGAGCCGGTACGCCAAAGCCCCCGACACAAAAAAGCGCCCCCTCGGGGGCGCTTTTTTGCGGGTTCACTCACCGAAAACGGCGATGTAGTCCTTTTTGAATTTCTCGATGCCGGCGTCGGTAAGGGGGTGATGGAGCATCTGCTCAATGACGCTGTAAGGGATGGTGGCGATGTGCGCCCCCGCCAGGGCGCACTGGGTCACATGGATGGGGTTGCGGATGGAGGCGCAGATGATCTCGGTGTCGAAGCCGTAGTTGTCGAAGATGGTGACGATGTCCTCGATAAGCGCCACGCCCTCGGTGGAGATATCGTCCAGACGGCCAAGGAACGGGGAGACGTAGGTGGCGCCGGCCCGGGCGGCCAGGAGAGCCTGGTTGGCGGTAAAAATCAGGGTAACGTTGGTCTTAATGCCCTCGGCGTGCAGAACCTTGACGGCCTTGAGTCCTTCCGCGGTCATGGGGATCTTGACCACCATATTGGGGTGGATGGCGGCGATCTCGCGGCCCTCCTTTATCATACCCTCGGCGTCGGTGGTGGTGGCCTTGACCTCGCCGGAGATGGGGCCGTCCACAATGGAGGTGATCTCACGAATGACCTCGACAAAGTCGCGGCCCTCCTTGGCGATCAGGCTGGGGTTGGTGGTGACGCCGCAGATGACGCCCAGGTCGTTCGCGCGGCGGATGTCCTCCACATGGGCGGTGTCGATAAAGAGTTTCATAATGGTTTATCCTCCTAAAAATATAGTTTCTGGTTATCGGACGGGCAAAAGAAACGGCGCCTCCAGGCTTCCGCAGGGGCCGACGCCCGCATCGGCACGGTTTTGGAGCATTTTAAGGCGACGCGGGGTCGGCTCCCGTCACCTTAAAACTCCTTGACCACCTTTGCGATGTTCTCCGCGCTGAGGCCAAATTGCTTGAGGAGGGCGGCGGCGGGGCCGGAGTGGCCGAACTCGTCGTTGACGCCGACTCTCTTGACCTTGCAGGGGATGCCGGACTCGGCCACGGCGGCGCAGACCGCCTCGCCCAGGCCGCCGACAACGGAGTGCTCCTCCGCCGTGACGATCCTGCCGCACTCCTTTGCCGCCTTCAGGACAAGCTCGGTGTCCAAGGGCTTTATCGTGCAAAGGTTGATGACCCGGGCGTGGATGCCCTCGGCCTTCAGCGCCTCGGCGGCCTGAAGCGCCTCGTAGACCATGAGGCCCGTGGCAATGACGGCCACGTCGTCTCCCTCCCGGAGAGTCTCGCCCTTTCCTATCTCAAATTTGAAATTGTTCTCGTCGTGGAAAACGGGGATCGCAAGCCTTCCGAACCTGAGATACACCGGCCCCACGTGCTCGTAGGCGGCGCGGACAGCGGCCTCAGCCTCCACCGCGTCTGAGGGGCACAGCACGACCATGCCCGGAATGGAGCGCATCAGGGCGAAGTCCTCACAGCACTGGTGGGAAGCGCCGTCCTCGCCGACGCTGATGCCGCCGTGGGTGGCGCCGATCTTCACATTGAGATGCGGATAGCCGATGGAGTTGCGCACCTGCTCAAAAGCCCGACCGGCGGCAAACATGGCAAAGGAGCTGGCGAAGGGAACAAGGCCCATGGAGGCCGCGCCCGCGGCCACGGCCATCATGTTGCCCTCGGCGATGCCGCACTCAAAGTGCCGGTTCGGGAACGCCTTTCTGAACACGCCGGTCTTGGTGGCGGCGGCCAGATCCGCGTCAAAGACTATGAGATCCTCATGCTCCTCGCCCAGCTTGACCAGGGCCGTTCCGTAGCCGTCGCGGGTAGCCATTTTCTTTATATCGCTCATCTTATTTCGCCTCCAATTCCGCAAGATGCGCGTTCAGCTCGTTCATGGCGGTCTCGTACTCGGCGTCGCCCGGCGCCTTGCCGTGCCATTCCACGGCGTCCTGCATGTAGCTGACGCCCATACCCTTTATGGTGTGCATCACGATGCCGAAGGGCTTGCCCTTTGTCTCCCTCGCCTTTTGGAACGCGGCCTCCATCTCGTCGAAGTTGTGGCCGTCGATCTCCATAGCCTCAAAGCCGAAGGCTCGCAGCTTTGCCGCGATGTCGCCGGAATCCATGACGTCGCTCGTCCGGCCGTCGATCTGAAGGCCGTTCTTGTCGATGAGGGCGACAAAATTGTCCAGCTTATAGTTGGCGGCAAACATGAACGCCTCCCAGACCTGGCCCTCCTCGATCTCACCGTCGCCCAGAAGCGTATAGACCCGGCAGGTTTTGCCCATGTGCCTGGCGGCCAGCGCCATGCCCGCGGCGGCGCTGACGCCCTGGCCAAGAGAGCCGGTGGACATATCGACACCCGGTGTTGAATTCATATTGGGGTGCCCCTGGAGGTGGCTCCCGATCTGGCGCAGGGTCAAAAGATCCTCCCAGGGAAAGAAGCCGCGAAGGGCGAGAGCGGCGTATAGGCCAGGGGCGGTGTGCCCCTTGGACAATACAAAGCGGTCACGATCCGGGTCTTGGGGATTTTTCGGGTCAACGTTCAGCTCTTTGAAATAGAGGTAGGTGAACAGATCCGCCGCGGAGAGGGAACCGCCGGGGTGGCCCGCCTTGGCCGCGTGGGTGCCCTCGATGATACCCATACGCACCTTTGTCGCCCTTATGGCGAGGTCTTTCTTTTCCAAATCAGTCATATGTAAAGCAAACCTCCTTAGTTTTGCCCGTAATACGCGTTTGCTCCGTTCTTGCGGAGACATTGCTTATCGAGAAGCTCCCGCTTGCATGACCGGGAGTCCCGGCGTGAGAGCCATGGCGTGGAAGGCGGTGAAGGCCACCTCCTCCAGCACCACGGCGTTGTGTACGGCGTTCATGGGATCCGAATCCCAGGCAAAGGGGCCGTGGGAGCAGACCAGCACCGCCGGAACGTTGCTTGGGCTTATATCGCGCTTTATAAACGTTTCAATGATCACGCTGCCGGTCTCCCGCTCGTATTCCCCGGCGATCTCCTCCGTGGTCATGCGGCGGGTGCAGGGGATCTCGCCGTAGAAGTAGTCCCCGTGGGTGGTGCCGAGGGGCGGTATCCCCCTCCCCGCCTGGGCGAAGGATGTTGCCCACCGGGAGTGGGTGTGGACGATGCCCCCAAGAGCCGGGAACGCCTTGTAGAGCGCCAGGTGCGTGGGCGTGTCGGAGGAGGGCCTCCACTTACCCTCCACCTGGTTCCCGTTAAGATCGACGACCACCATATCATCTGCGGACATCCCGTCGTACCCGACGCCCGAGGGTTTGATGACCACCAGACCCCGCTCCCGGTCGATCCCGGAGACGTTTCCCCAGGTGAAGGTGACAAGACCGTGCTTGGGAAGGAGCAGGTTAGACTCAAGCACCTGCTGTTTGAGGGCTTCAAGCATGGGGGATCCTCCTTTTTTCATTTGAAGCACAGGGGAACACGGGCGTGTGTGGAGGGAGCGGCGCGGGCTTGATTCCCCGTCATCTCAAGTCAAACAGCCCCTCAAGGAAATCGGCTATGGCGTCGGTGTTGTGTCCGCCGATCACGACGTCGGCGGCCCGCTTGGCCTCCGGAACGGCGTTTTCCATGGCGACGCCCAGGCCGGAGAGCCTGAGCATTTCTACGTCGGCCAGGTCATCGCCAAAGGCGACGATGTTTTTGGGGCTCAGGCAAAGTGCTTCGCAGAGCTTTTCAATGCCAAGGGCCTTGGTGACGCCTTTGCGGGTAAGCTTGTACCAGTCTGACCCAACAAACCTGACCACATCGGCAAACGGAAGCGCGGCGCGCATCTTCACGGCGTCGTCGGGGGACTCCATTTTGACGCAGACCATGAGGACGTTATCGGGAGGGGTGGAAAAATCCGTATCCACACTGTCCTCAAAGCCGGTCTGCACCCGGTGTTCTGTGACGGGATAGTTGCGATAATGGGCGTTTGAGGCGTCGGCGTCCAGCAGGACGCCGGATCCGACAATTTCGCGCGCTTTTTTTATTATACTACCTGTTTCCGCCATTGTAAAGGGCAATGAGAAGATCGTTCTCTCCCCCTGAGAAGATCGTTCTCTCCCCCACCCTGACATGCGCCCCGGCGCTGGTGATCCGCACGTCGGGGTGGATCCGATTTATAAAAACCTCCGCGTTTTTCTCGCTTCGGGAGGTGGAAACGCCGATCTTCACAGCATTCGCCCATCGGATCCGGTGAAGCGCTTCCAGATTCCGGGGCGAAATGGTCTTGTCGCTCCGCAAAAGCGTATCGTCCAAATCGAAGAGCAGAAGCTTGAATTTGAACCTGAGAAGATCCGGGCGGACGATACCGTGCTTTATGTACCCTATCCGGGCCTCATTGAGGCTCATGCCGCCGTTTTCGTCGCTGGGCTCGTCGTCGGACTTTGTGAATACGTCGTTTTCCCAGAAGCAGACGGGGCAGATGTAGGCAATGGCGTCCTCCGGCGGGACCGGGTAGGTGATCTCGCCGCAGCAGGGGCAGGGGTGGCGGTATTCGTACCCCTCGAGGATCTGCGGGAACGGCGGATCCGGCGCTTCTCCGGGGAGGTTGTCGCGGGCGGTGGGTAAATAAGGATATTTTTCCATTGATCCTCCGATAAACCGCTCGGTCATATGACCCGGGCGGCCAGCCGCTCCACGGGGAGGGCCTGGACGAACTTCTCCTTCACGTCCTTTTTGAGAGCGGCGTAGCAGTCCCGCAGGCCCTCACGGATGTCCTCCATGGAGTAGATCCAGGCGCCGTTCACGAGGCGGTTTTCCCACTCGTGGTCGCCGGAGGCGACGGGCGCGTGACGCTCGTCAATGAGCACCGCCTTGATGCGGGTGGGGCCGAACTCTACGCCCAGGGCGGTCTTTTTTAAATCCATAGAGCACCTCCTTCCCGAAAATACCGGTACACGCTCACCCCAAACTCGGAGCACGCGGACACGGAAGGGGCCTTGCCAGTACAGTCAGATAAAGCAATATTAGCACACGTCGGGCCTGATGTCAATGCGAGGATACGGGTTGAACACGGTTCATCAACGAGTTGCCGATCTATGAACAAACCCAAGCCGAAAGCACCACATCGAGATAGGATGGGTCGAGG
>CANQBC010000023.1 GCA_947589225.1 uncultured Oscillospiraceae bacterium
GTTTCGCTCCCGCCCGGTGGGCGGAACCGCGAAACATGGCGAATATACCATCCCCGCTTCGCGGGTATGGTATAATAACCGCATAGCGGATATTATGTTTAATTTTCGGCCGTTTTTCTCCCCGGCTTCGCCGGGAACCGAAAAACATGGCGATTATATTTGATTTCATGCCGTTTCGCTCCCGCCCGGGGGGCGGAACCGCGAAACATGGCGAATATACCGGTCTGTCAAATAAGCTCTGGGCGCCGACAAGGGGGACGTATATGAACATTCTCCATATGAAATACGCCGTAGAAGTGGCCCGGACAGGGTCGTTGAGCCGCGCCTCCGAGACGCTTCTCATTGCCCAGCCGAACCTGAGCCGGGCGATCAAGGAGCTTGAGTCGGATCTGGGTATCACCGTTTTTGACCGTTCGGCCAAGGGGATGACCCTGACCCCTGAGGGTGAGGAGTTCATCGGCTACGCGTCCCGGATCCTGGGGGAAATCTCCGATGTGGAAAACCTCTACAAGGGCGAGGTGCGCAAAAAGCAGCGCTTTTCCATCTCCGTGCCCCGGGCCGGCTACATCTCCGACGCCTTCTCCCGCTTCTCCCAGGCCCTGGGCCCCGACGGGGCGGAGATTTTTTATAAGGAAACAAATTCCGACCGGGCCGTCCGGAACATCCTTAACTCCGACTACCACCTGGGTATCATCCGCTACGCCGAGAGCTTTGACCGGTATTTCCGGGACATGCTGGTGGAGAAGGAACTGGAGAGCGAGCTGGTCGCCCGGTTCCACTATGTACTCATGATGAACGAAAAAAGCCCCCTGGCGAGTCTGCCCGAGATCCATTTTTCCGATCTTGCCCCGCTGATCGAGATCGCCCACGGCGACCCGTTTGTCCCCAGCCTGCCCATGTCGAGAGTGCGGAAGGAGGAGCTGCCGGACAACGTCTCCCGCCGCATCTTCGTCTTTGAGCGCGCCAGCCAGTACGAGCTCCTCGCCCGAAATCCGGAGACCTTTATGTGGGTCTCCCCCACTCCCGACGGTCTTCTCCGTCGTTTCGGCCTCACAGAGCGCGAGTGCCCGGAAAACAAGAAGATCTACCGCGACGTGCTTATCTACCGCAAGGGCTACAAGCTCACCCCCCTGGACAGGCGGTTTATAGCCGAGCTTATGGAGTCCAAAAAGAGGTATATTATTACCCCGGCGGCAAAATAACCGCGGGAGCGGCGGGCGTTTTTGGACCGGACGCCGCGCGGCGGGTCAAACGGCGCTAGAGCCTGTTTTGACCCGCGTGATATAATGGCCGGTTTCATAAATATTTTTCACAAAAACCCGCCGATTTTCGGCGGAAAATTCAGTGCGCAATGATATATCGTTTCTACTATACCCATATGCTTTTTTGATCATTCCCAAAGCAAGCGGAGCTTGTTAAACTGTTAACGGTAAAAAAGCAAACTTCTCAGGAGGTCAGATATATGAAAGAATATAGCACGGTGGACAGCGTAGAGAAGCTGGAGGAGGCCATCGCGCGGGTGCGCGAGGCTCAGCGCCTTTTCGCGTCCTACACGCAGGAACAGGTCGATAAGATCTTCCTCGCGGCCGCCACAGCCGCGGGCAAGGCGAGGATCCCCCTTGCCAAGCTGGCCGTGGAGGAGACGGGCATGGGTGTGGTGGAGGACAAGGTCATAAAGAACCACTTTGCCGCCGAGTACATCTACAACGCCTATAAGGACACCAAAACCTGCGGCGTCCTTGAGGAGGACAAGTCATACGGCATAAGGAAGATCGCGGAGCCCATCGGTCTTGTGGCGGCGGTGATCCCCACCACGAACCCCACCTCCACCGCCATCTTCAAGACGCTGATCAGTCTCAAGACCCGCAACGGCATCATCATCAGCCCCCATCCCAGGGCGAAGAAGTCCACCATCGCCGCCGCGCGGGTGGTGCTGGAGGCCGCGGTGGCGGCCGGCGCGCCCGAGGGGATCATTGGCTGGATCGACGTACCCAGTCTCGATATGACCAACCTTCTCATGAAGGAGGCGGACATCATCCTGGCCACCGGCGGCCCCGGTATGGTGAAGGCCGCCTACTCCTCCGGAAAGCCCGCCCTGGGCGTGGGCGCCGGAAATACCCCGGCCATCATCGACGACACGGCGGACATCCTGCTGGCCGTGAACTCGATCATCCACTCCAAGACCTTCGACAACGGCATGATCTGCGCCTCCGAACAGTCGGTGATCGTACTGGACGGGGTATATGACGCGGTGAAGGCCGAATTCGCCGCCCGGGGCTGCTATTTCCTCTCCCCCGAGGAGACGGATAAGGTGCGCCGTACCATCATCATCAACGGCGGCCTCAACGCCCGCATCGTCGGCCAGAGCGCGGCTAGGATAGCGGAGCTTTCCGGCGTCACGGTTCCCGAGGGAACCAAGGTCCTCATAGGCGAGGTGGAGAGCGTGGATCTCTCGGAGGAATTTGCCCACGAGAAGCTCTCCCCCGTCCTTGCCATGTACCGGGCGCTGGACATTGAGGACGCCTTTGGGAAGGCCGAGCGCCTCATCGCCGACGGCGGCTACGGCCACACCGCGTCCATCTACCTCAACACCCTCACCCAGCAGGCAAAGCTCGACGCGTTCGCCTCCCGCATGAAGACCTGCCGTATTCTCGTCAACACCCCCTCTTCCCACGGCGGCATTGGGGATCTCTACAACTTCAGGCTCGCCCCCTCCCTCACCCTGGGCTGCGGCTCCTGGGGAGGGAACTCGGTTTCCGAAAACGTGGGCGTCAAGCATCTTATCAACATTAAGACCGTTGCCGAGAGGAGAGAGAATATGCTTTGGTTCAGGGCCCCCGAGAAGATCTACCAGAAGAAGGGCTGCCTGCCCGTGGCCCTTTCAGAGCTCAAGACCGTCATGGGCAAAAAGAAGGCGTTCATCGTCACCGACACCTTCCTTTACAAGAACGGCTACGCAAAGTGCATTACAGACAGGCTGGACGAGATGGGCATACAGCATGCCACCTTCTTTGACGTGGCCCCGGATCCCACCCTCGCCTGCGCCAAGGCGGGCGCCGAGCAGATGCGGCTTTTTGAGCCGGACGTGATCATCGCCCTGGGCGGCGGCTCCGCCATGGACGCCGGCAAGATCATGTGGGTGCTCTACGAGCACCCGGAGGCGGACTTCATGGATATGGCCATGCGCTTTTCCGATATCCGCAAGCGCATTTACACCTTCCCGAAGATGGGAGAGAAGGCATATTTCATCGCCATTCCCACCTCCGCCGGCACGGGCTCCGAAGTCACGCCCTTCGCCGTCATCACCGACGAGAAGTCCGGCACCAAGTACCCCCTGGCCGACTATGAGCTTTTGCCCGACATGGCGATCATTGACGCCGATCTGCACATGACCGCTCCGAAGGGACTCACCGCCGCCTCCGGGATCGACGCCGTCACCCACGCCCTGGAGGCCTACGCCTCCATGATGGCAACGGACTACACCGACGCGCTGGCCCTTCAGGCGTTGAAGGTCATCTTCGAGTACCTGCCCAGGGCCTACGACAACGGCCCCAACGACCCTGTCGCCCGTGAGAAGATGGCCAACGCCGCCACCATGGCCGGCATGGCCTTCGCCAACGCCTTTTTGGGCGTCTGCCACTCCATGGCCCACAAGCTGGGCGCGTTCCACCATATCGCCCACGGCGTTGCCAACGCCCTGATGATCGACGAGGTGCTGCGCTTCAACTCAGCCGAGGTCCCCGCCAAGATGGGCACCTTCCCCCAGTACGACCATCCCCACACCCTGGCCCGCTACGCGGAGGTCGCCGATCACTTGGGCTTGGGCGGCAAGACGGATACCGAGAAGCTTGAGAACCTTATTCGCGCCATTGACGAGCTCAAGGCTAAAATCGGCATCAAGCCCACCATCCGGGACTACGTGCCCGACGAGGCCGACTTCCTCGCCCGCCTGGACGACATGACAGAGCAGGCCTTTGACGACCAGTGTACCGGCGCAAACCCCCGGTACCCCCTGATGAGCGAGATCCGCGAGATGTACCTGAACGCCTATTACGGCCGGACCTTCACCGAGGCCCCCGCCCCCGGGCGCAACTGATCAAAGGAGGACAACGAAATGCAGCTCAGCGAAAAAAATATTGTCGCCGTCCGCAGCAACAAGACCATCTACCGTGACGGGGACAGATGCGTCAAGGTGTTCCACGAGGGGTTTTCCAAGGCGGACATTCTCAACGAGGCCCTGAACCTGGCCCGCGTTGAGGAGACGGGTCTTCCCGTACCCCATCTGCTGGCCGTTACCATGGTGGACGGCGAGTGGGCGATCGTCACCGACTTTATCGAGGGCGAGACGCTGTCCCAGATGATTAAAAAGGATCCGGAGAAAAAGGACGAATACATCGAGAGGATGGTGGATCTCCAGCTCGAGATCCAGTCCAAGACCTGTCCCATGCTGAACCGTCTCAAGGAGAAGATGAACCGGAAGATCAGCGCCACAAAGCTTGACGCCACCACCCGATATGACCTTCACACCCGGCTGGAGTCCATGCCCAACCACGACCACGTCTGCCACGGCGACCTGTGCCCCTCCAACATCATTATCACCCCCCAGGGCAAGGCGTACATCATCGACTGGGCCCACGTCACACAGGGCAACGCCAGCGCCGACGCGGCCCGCTCCTATCTGCTGTTCTGCCTCCAGGGCGACCGGGCCGCCGCCGAGAAATACCTCGATCTCTTCTGCCGCAAGAGCGATACCGCCAAGCAGTACGTCCAGAAATGGATGCCCATTGTGGCCGCCTCCCAGTCCGTCAAGGGCAACGAGGAGGAGCGTGATTTCCTTCTCAATTGGGTCGGCGTGGTGGACTATCAGTAATCAAGATTCTCCTTTTTACGCCGCGGCTATAAAACGCCTGATCTCTTACGAGATCAGGCGTTTGAGCGTGTCGGAAAAGGCCTGCGGCCTTTTCCGACAAAGGGGAACGTGCGGGAAACTCCGCGTGAATTTTGCGAAATTCACGCGGAATTTCCCTGCCGTCGCCCTGCGCGCCTCGTCGTCGCGGATGCCGCTTAACCTCGCCTCATCGTCCTCACACGAGCCGCTTTGCTTCGGGCTCCCTTCGGTCGCCCTCAGACGCTGGCTCGGTTCGTCCTCTCCCCAACAGGCTTTGCCTGTCGGGGGCCCCTTATCGAGGCTCAGGCGCTATCATCGCTCCTCCTCTCCCCACGCAATCTCCGATTGCGCGGGGATCCCATCGCGACACACTTGGGCGACAATAAGTATTTTTTCCGACGTACATGCCGCCGGAAAAATACTCAATTTGAGTTTTTTGACAATCTGAAACGCCTGATCTCTTACGAGATCAGGCGTTCTTATATATTGTTATAAGACGGTGTGTCAGGCTACCCGGTTACCGTCGATGACCACCGCCTTCACCGTGTGGAACACCTCAAAGGGGCAGCCCTCGGTGACGACAATGTCCGCGTCCTTGCCGATCTCAAGGGAGCCAACACGGTCGGAGACCCCCGCGTGACGGGCGGCGTTGATGGTGATGGCGCGCAGCGCGTCGAAGGGGTCCATCCCTGCTTTCACAGCCATACCGGCGCACAGCGGGAGATACTGCTGGGGGATGACGGAGTTATCCGTGATGATGGACACATGGCACCCGGCGCTTGCCAGCGCCCCCGGCGTCTCCCAGGACTTGTTCTGAAGCTCAAACTTGGAGGCGTGGGTCAGCGTCGGCCCCACGGCCAGCATCACGTTCTCCTTCGCCAGCTCCTCCACGATAAGGTGTCCCTCGGTGACGTGCTCCAGGGTGATGTCCACGTCAAACTCGCGGGCAATCCGCAGCGCGGTGAAGATGTCGTTGGCCTGGTGGGCGTGGGCCTTCAGGGGGATCTTCTTCTCCAGCACGGGAAGGAGCGCCTCCATCTTCATGTCGAATTTGGGCATCTTGGCGGCGTCGCCCGCCGCGGCGTCCTTCCGGGCCTTGTAGTCCTTCGCCTCAAAAAGCGCCCGGCGAAGGATGGCGGCGGTGGACATGCGGGTGGAGTCGCACTTGTCACGGTAACAGCGTTTGGGGTTCTCGCCAAAGGCGCACTTCATAGCCACCTCGGCCTTTACAATCATGTCGTCCACCCGCCTTCCCACCGTCTTGATGGCGGTAAACGTGCCGCCCAGGACGTTGGCGCTGCCGGGGCCTGTGCAGACGGTGGTGACGCCCGCCTCGCGGGCGGTTCGGAGGCTGGGATCCATGGGGTTGATACCGTCGATGGCCCGCAGCTGGGGACAGCAGATGTCGTTCATCTCGTTGTAGTCCCGGCCCTCAAACCCGATGCCGGAGCCGTCTAGCCCGATATGGGTGTGGGCGTCCACAAATCCCGGCCACACCTCAAGCCCCTGGGCGTCAAAGCTCCGGCACCCCTCCGGGGCCGGAAGGTCCGCGCCCACGGCGGCGATCTTCCCGTTTTCCACAAGAATGTCCGCCCTGTAGGCCTCCCGGTGTACGGCGTCGTGGACGTTCCCATTTTTTATGAGAAGCATATGGTTTCCTCACTTTCCCGCCACGGTCAGGCCCTCCACGAGGACGCTGGGCGAGGCGTAGTTTGTGATGCCGCGGGCCTCCGCAAGCTCGATGTTGGCCCCCACGGCGGTAATGCCCTTCAAAAGGCCGAAGAAGTTCCCGGCCACGGTGAAGGACTTCACGGGCGCGGTCTTTCGCCCGCCCTCGATAAGGAATCCGCCGCTCTGGAGGGAGAAGTCCCCGGAGATGGGGTTGGCCCCGGCGTGAAGGCCGCCCACCATATTGATGTAGACGCCCTCCCCCGCCTTTCTCAGCAGCTCCTCCTCGGAAAACTCTCCCGGCACGATGTACATGGTGAAGGGCTGAACGCCTATTTTGGAGGCGTACCCCGATTTGGCCGCGTTGCCGGTGGTCTCCCGCCCGGCCTTCGCCGCGGTCTGGAGGTTATAGAGGAGCGTCAGGAGCTTTCCGTTCTCGATGATATTCTTTTTATGGGCCGGGGAGCCCTCCGCGTCGAAGGGCACGGGCATGGGGCTGTCCTTGTAGAAGGGGTCGTCGCACAGCGTCACGCATGGCGCGGCCACGACCTCCCCCTCCTTGCCTGCCAGCGCCGACAGGCCCTTCTGGGCCATCTCGGAGGAGAAGGAGGAGGCGAACGTCGCCAGGATCGCCCCCATGGCGTCGGGTGAAAAGACGATGGGCACGGCGCCCGTTTTGGGGACGCCGCCGCCCAGCTTGGCCTTGGCGTTTTCAACGGACTTCTTCACCACCTTCTCCCGGTCCAGCTTGGAGAAGTCTCCCCTGTCCACCTCGTAGGCGTTGACCATCTCCGTCCCGTCGGTGACGATGGGCATGGCCATGATCATGGCGTTTTTGGCGGTGAAGCTCACATCCAGCCCCCGGGAGTTGAAGATGGCCACGGTGGAGGTTCCCGCCGCGGCCGCGCTGCGGCTGTTCTCCGTCACGGCGCCGTCCTCCCGGCGGAGCATCTCCTGGATCTCCAGCGCGGTTTTCACAAGCTCGGAGGGCTCGGGCAGGGCGAAATCCGCCGTCTCATGCGCCTCATAGGTCTGCCCGCCGGGGACGAACACCGCCGCCTCGTCGGACTCCATGGTCTCCGCGTTGCTCATGGCGCGCCGCACCAGGGACTCGGCCTCCCCGGCGCTCAGGTTCTCCGTGGAGGCGTAGCCCAGCTTGCCCGCGTGGACGCACCGAAGGCACACGCCCCCGTCCACGGCGGAGCCGAACTGGTTGATCTCCCCCCGGAAGGCGGAGGCGGACACGTCCTCCCCGCCGGAGTAATAAAGCTCGTATTCCGTGACGCCCAGCTTTTCCGCCGCGGCGATGACGGCCTTTTTGAAATCCTCAAAATTCATGTTTCCGCCTCCTTATCTTCCGCCCACGGTGATGGAGGACACCCGGATGAGTGGCTGGCCCACATTCGTGGGGATGGAGCCAGAGGAGGAGCCGCACATACCCTGCCCCATGTCCATATCCGTGCCCACCATGTCGATCTTCTGAATGACGTCGGAGCCCTTTCCCACAAGGCTCGCGCCGCGCACAGGCTCGCAGATCCTGCCGTTTCTGATCATGTACCCCTCGTTGACGGCAAAGTTGAACTCCCCGGTCACCGGGTTTACGGAACCGCCGCCCATCTCTTTGGCGTAGAGGCCGTACTCGATGGAGGCGATGATGTCCTCGTTCCTGTCCTCCCCGGCCGCGATATATGTATTGGTCATGCGGGATGTCGGGGTAAACGCGTAGGACTGGCGGCGGGAGGAACCCGTGGAGGCCATTCCCATGCGCCGTCCGTTAAATTTGTCGATCATGTAGGTCTTGAGCACGCCCTTCTCGATGAGCACCTTGCGCTGCGCCGGCGTGCCCTCGTCGTCGATGTTGATGGATCCCCACGCCCCGGGAATGGTGCCGTCATCGATGGCGGTGACCTTGGGGTTGGCGATGGTCTGGCCCAGCTTCCCGGCAAACTGGCTCGCCCCGTAAGCCACGGAGCTTGCCTCCAGGGAGTGTCCGCAGGCCTCGTGGAAGATGACGCCGCCGAAGCCGTTCTCGATGGCCACAGGCATCACCCCCGCCGGGCAGTACCCCGCCCCGGCCATGGTCACGGCCTGCCGCGCCGCGTGGACGCCCACCTTGACGGGGTCGATGAAGTCGAACATCTCAAGCCCCATCCTGCGCCCCGGACGGCAGGCCCCCGTCTGGGTCTCGCCGTTTATCTCCGCTACGGCGTTCACCATGAGGCGCGTGCGGATCTGGCGGTCCTGGGCGTAGATGCCGTCCGTGCTGGCGATGAGGATGTTGTGATCCACATCCAGGAACGTCCCCGTCACCTGCCGGACCTTGTCGCTGTACTCCATGGCCGCGCAGCAGGCTGAGCGCAGAATGTCCGCCTTCGTCCTGTTCTCAACGCCGGAGGGCACCACGCGCACCGGGTGGATGTCCCCAAAAAGCCTCTCGTTGAGGACGATCTCGATCTCCGCCTTCCCCTCACCCAGCGCCGAAGCGGCCGCTGCGGCGCATCGGAGAAGCCCCGCCTCCGTGGTGTCCACCGTAGTGGCGGAGACGCTGCGAAGGCCCTTGTAGACGCGGATCCCCGCGCCAGCAATGACGTTGTCGTTGATGGCGTCCACCTTTCCGCCCACCATCTCGATGGAGTGGTTCAGCGTGTTCTCCGCGAAGATCTCCGCGTAGTCCGCCCCGGTGGAGACGGCCTTTGCCAGAACGCGCCGGCAAACTTCAACAGGTATCATCTTATTCCTCCTTATGTGTGATCATAGTCATTTTTCGGCGCGGGACTTTTGCGCCGTGTCAAGGACTTTTCCCTTTTTCGCACATATCCCATTATATCCGTCCGCGCCCTTGATTTCAAGAGCGCGCAAAAGAAAACATTCCGCCGCGCGCGATCCCCTTACCGGTCGATCCCCTTACCGGTCGATCCGCTCTTGGACGGTCTCCCCGGGGCGCTCTCGTCAAGCTCTGGCTCCCCTCCGGCGGTCACGGGCTCCGTCCCGCCTGTCCCCGTAGATTCTCCGTTTCGCAGGCCCCCACGGCCTCGCGCATACAAAGCAAAAGATAATACTGATCTTCAACTAATACTAATATCTATTTAAAAGGAGACACCGAGCGGCGAGGATTTTTCGTGTCAGGCAAGAAAGACGCCGCAGGGAATACTGTATGTATTCCCAAGGCGGCTGACGCAGCATGGCGCGCCGCCTGGTGGAAGCCTTTAATGAAAGATCAGTACAAAAATGCGGGGGCGTTTCGACGCGCCCCGCGTTTTTCACTTTAGTGTTTTTTGACAGATCGAAGGGCAGAAATTATTCTGCTTTTTTGCATATAAGGATAAAAGATCAAGAGTATTTTTAAAAAGTACTTAGTTTTATGCTCATATACGTTCAACGGTCACATCAGGCATGGGACGCTCCGTAAATTTTACGGTTTTTACACCGTACCGCGCGCGGAGGGCCTCCGCGTTTGCTCGCTTCTGGCCGATGGCGGCGGAGATCCTGCCCGGGCTGACGGCAAAAACGACGTCGCGGCCCCGGTCGGCCTCGGAAAGCAGCTCCATCTCCCGGGCAAGATACCGGCGGGACAGCACCAGCTCCCCCAGCGCCGGGTGATAGGCGCCCGCGACGGCACCGCCGCCGGAAAGGTCGTCCGTGGGGTTAAGGCCCAGACGTACGATGGGGATTCCGGCGGCGGCAAAGATCTCCGAAAGCTCCGCGCACAGCGCCACCGCGTCCTCCACGGTGTGCTCCCTGTACGTCCCGGCCCTCCACATATTGTAAAGAGGCGTGTCCCGGACGATCACGGTGGGGTAGATCCGCACCCCGCTCGGGGCAAGCTCCACGAATTTCTTCGCCGTGGCAAGGCTCTTCTCAGGGGTGTCGCCGGGAAGGCCGGTCATCATCTGCAGGATGAGCTCAAACCCGGCGGCCTTCACCGCTTTCGCCGCGTTTTCCGCGTCCTCAGGGGTGTGGCCGCGCCCGGAAAGGCGCAGGACCTCCCCATCCATGGACTGGACGCCCAGCTCTATGGTTCGCACGCCATAGCTTTTGAGAAGGGCGAGGATCGTATCGTCTATGGCGTCGGGGCGCGTGGAGAGGCGTATGTCCGTAATCCGCCCCGAGGAGAGGTAGGGCCGCGCGGCCCGGAGGAGCGCCTCCTGCTCGGGCAGGGGGATGGCGGTGAAGCTCCCGCCGTAAAAGGCCAGGGTGACGGGCGCGCCGGGCTCCAAGCGGGAAAGGCCCTCCTCAACGGCCCGGGTCACGTCCGCAGGCCCGGCGGGCCGAAGCTTGCCGGTGATCTTTCGCTGGTCGCAGAACACGCACATATGGGGGCAGCCCAGGTGGGGCACAAAGACCGGTATAAGGCGCCTCCGGGGGGTCATTGCAGGGCCTCCAGCGCCCTGAGGGCGGCGTGCTGCTCGGCGTCCTTCTTGCTTCTCCCCTCGCCCGACGCCACCAGCTCCCCGTTGAGCCAGACCTCCACGGAGAACACCTTCATGTGGTCGGGGCCCGTCTCGCCCACATGGCGGTACTCCAGCAGCTGTCCGCTCTTGCGCTGGACGAGCTCCTGAAGCTCGCTCTTGGCGTCCCTGTCCAGGTGGGCGTTCCCGGCCTCAAATTCGTCCAGGATGAATTTGTGTATGAATCCCGCCGCCGGCTCCAATCCGCCGTCAAGAAACACCGCGGCGATGACTGCCTCCACCGCGTCGGCGTTAATGGACGGGCGCGTTCTGCCGCCGGTGGACTCCTCCCCCCGGCCCAGCAGGAGATGCCGCCCAAGCTCCAGCTTCTCCGCCACCCGGCTCAGGCTCCTCTCGCAGACGAGCTCCGCGCGAAGGCGGGTCATTTTTCCCTCGGGCAGCTCCGGAAAGCGGTTATAGAGATACTCCGCCGTCACAAAGCCCAGCACCGCGTCGCCGAGAAATTCAAGCCTCTCGTTGCAGGGCCCCGCCTCCCCCCGAAACTCGTTGGAGTAGGAGCTGTGCGTGAGGGCGTTCCTCAGCAGGTCGCGGTCTTTGAAGGCGTAGCCGATGGCCTTTTCAAGCGTCTCCATTTTCCGCTCCTTTTTCAGGCTCCCTCACCACCTTCATGTACTCAATATTCCCGGCGATCATCTCCGCCACGCCGCTCTCCGCGGCCCTCATCGCCTGACGGACAGCCGAGCGGATGGCGTAGGCGTTGCTCGACCCGTGGGCCTTGATCACGGGCTTCTGGATCCCCAAAAGCGCCGTGCCGCCCACCTCCTCGGAGGAGACGCGCTTTTTGAGCGCCATAAGGTCGTTTTTCAGGATCGCGGCGGCCAGCTTCGACAGGACGCCCTTTTTAAACATGCCCTTGAGCTCCCGCATGAAGAAAATGCCCATGCCCTCGGTCGATTTCAAAAACACGTTGCCGGCGAAGCCGTCACAAACGAGAACGTCGCAGACGCCGTCCATCACGTCCCGGGCCTCCACGTTGCCGATGAAGTTGATACGGCCCTCCTCCCCCGTGGTTTTGAGAAGCCGGTGCGCCTCCTTGTAGAGGGTGCTTCCCTTCGTCTCCTCCACGCCGATGTTGAGAAGGCCGACCTTCGGGGATTCCACATTCTTGAAGGATCTCACAAAATAACTGCCCATGAAGGCAAATTGGAGAAGATACTCCGGCGTACACTCGGCGTTGGCGCCCACGTCCACCATGAGCGTGCCGCCGTTGGAGGGGGTGGGAAGCATCGGTGCAAGACACGCTCTGCGGATGCCCCGCACCCGCTTGACAATGAGCGTGGCGCCGCTGAGGAGCGCGCCCGTGGAGCCGGCGGAGACCATGGCATCGGCTTTACCGTCGCGGAGGAGCTTGAGTCCTACGGTCATGGAAGAGTCGGCCTTTTGCTTTGTGACGGTGGAGGGGTCATCCTCCATATCCACGACCTGGGTGGCGTTCGCCACCTCCACGTTGGAGGGTAGATCACTCTCCCCCAGCTCCTGGAGGCTCCGCAGGATATCCTCGCCACGGCCTACAAGTATGATATCGGTCTGAAACTCTCTTGCGGCCATGAGGGCGCCCTTGACGATCTCAAGGGGCGCGTTGTCGCCTCCCATGGCGTCGACTATTATCTTCATGTGTACTCCCTCTTTCTCTTGTGGTGTGAGAATTCGCGGGGCTGGCCGGCGCGGACTTCGGCCCTTATGGGTGAAGGCGGTCGATCAGCGCGAGGCTCCTTTCGGACAGGGCGGCGTTTTTATTGCGCTTGCCGCGGACACGGTATCCGAGAGGCGGGATAATGCCGAAGTTAATATTCATAGGCTGGAAATCGCCCACACTGCCGCCCGAGACGTACAACGCCAGGGCACCGATGGCGGTCTCCCGTGGGAAATCCACCGGAGGCTCTCCCAAAAGCTCCCTGGCCGTTTCGATGCCCACAAGCATCCCCGACGCGGCCGACTCCACATACCCCTCCACTCCCGTCATCTGTCCGGCGAAGGAGATACGCGCGTCGCTCCTGAGCCTGTAATAGCGATCCAGAAGCTTCGGGGAATTGAGGTAGGTATTGCGGTGCATGACGCCGTAACGCACAAACTCGGCGTTTTTGAGGGCCGGTATCATGGAAAAGACCCGCTTTTGCTCCGGGAAGCGCAGGTGGGTCTGGAAGCCTACCATGTTATATAGCGTCCCCTCCGCATTGTCCATGCGAAGCTGGACAACGGCCCAGGGCTCCCGGCCGGTTTTCGGATCCCGCAGGCCCACGGGCTTCAGGGGGCCGTAACGGAGGGTGTCGGCGCCGCGCCGGGCCATCACTTCCACGGGCATACACCCCTCGAATACCCCCGAGTCCTCAAAGCCGTGCATTTCGGCCTCCCGGGCGGAGGCGAGCTCCGTGACAAAGGCGGCGTACTCGTCCCTCTCCATGGGGCAGTTTACATAATCTGAACTCCCCTTGCCGTAGCGGGAGGCGAACCAGGCGGAGGCCATGTCCACGCTCTCAAGGGTGACAATGGGGGCCACGGCGTCAAAAAAATGAAGGCCGCTGTCGGGGCAAAGCTTCGCGATCTCATCGGCCATGGCGCCGTCGGTGAGCGGGCCGGTGGCGATCACGACGCGGCCGCCGGGTATCTTCGTGACCTCCCCGCACACCACCGTTACGCGGGGATGGGCGCGGAGCCTTTCGGTGACAGCCCGGGAGAAGCCCTCCCGATCCACGGCGAGCGCTCCCCCGGCGGGGACCTTATGGGCGTCGGCGCAGGACATGATGAGGGAGCCTAAGCGGCGCATCTCCTCCTTTAAGAGGCCCACGGCGTTGGTCAGCTCGTCGCTGCGCAGGGAGTTTGAGCAGACAAGCTCCGCGAAGTTGTCGGATACGTGGGCGGGCGAGCGTTTTTGGGGTTTCATCTCATAGAGCGTGACGTCTATTCCCCTTTGGGCAAGCTGCCAGGCGCACTCACAGCCGGCAAGGCCCGCGCCGATAACAGTCGCACCCATCATGAATTATCCTCCGGGGTCTTTTTTGAGGCTTTTCCTGACGCGGCGGACTTTTTTGAAGCTTTTCCTGTCGCGGCGGGCTTTTTTGCGGACGTCTTTTTTGCCGCCGGAGGCTTTTTGGCCGTTGACTCTTCGGCTGTCTTATCCTCATTGGCGCCGGATCCGGCCTCGTCTGTCTTGGTCTTGCGCTTGTAGCCCCGCTTTTCCTCCGGGACGAAGCGGGAGCATTTCTCGTTTACGCAGAAGGGCCTCTGGAAGCCGCGGCCCGATTTTTTGAAAAGCGTGTGGCCGCACTCCGGGCAGTTGTCCTTTGTGGGCACGTCCCAGGTCATAAAGCCGCACTCCTTGCCCCGTTCGCAGGCGTAATAGGCGTAACCGTTTTTGCTGGTACGCTTCAATATACGGGAGCCGCAGTTGGGGCATTTTCCCGGCATCTCCACCACGATGGGCTTTGTGAAGGTACACTCCGGGTAGCCGGGGCAGGCCAGGAAGCGCCCGTAGCGTCCGGACTTGACCACAAGCTTTCTGCCGCAGTTGGGGCAGATCTCATCCGTCTCCTCGTCGGGGATCTTGATCCTCTCCCCCGCCAGGGCCGTCTCCGCCTCGGTAAGGGACCGGGAAAAACCGCCGTAGAAATCGGAAAGCACCTGTTTCCAGGGCTTTTCGCCCTTCTCCACGCTGTCGAGCGTCGCCTCCATGTTGGCGGTAAAGCCGGGGGAGACGATGTCGGAGAATCGCTCCTTCATGAGGTTCGTCACCACCTCGCCGAGGGGGGTGGGCTTGAGGCTCTTTCCGTCCTTGACCACATATTCCCTGTCCAGGATGGTGGACACGGTAGGCGCGTAGGTGCTGGGCCGGCCGATGCCCGTCTCCTCCATCTCGCGGATCAGCGTGGCCTCGGTGTACCGGGCGGGGGGCTGGGTGAACTTCTGCTCCCGGATAAGCTCCAGAAGCTTCACCTCATCGCCCACCTCCAGAACGGGCAGGGGCGCTGTGCGCACGTCGGACTCCTCGTCCCGGCCCTCCTCATAGACCGCGGTGAAACCGGCGAATTTCAGGGACTGATAGGCCGAGCGGAAGGTGTGCCCGGCGCTCTCGATGTCCATTGTCACGCTGTCGTAGACGGCACAGGCCATCTGGCTGGCGATGAAGCGGTTCCAGATGAGCCGGTAGAGGCGGTACTGGTCAGACTGCAGACTCTGGCGCACCCGCTCCGGGGTAAGCTCCGGGGACGAGGGACGTATGGCCTCATGGGCGTCCTGAGCGGAGTTCTTATTTTTATATCTCCGGGGGGAGCCGGCGTAATAATCATCGCCGTAGCGGGCGCGGATGAGCCCCGCGGCGGCGGAGAGGGCGTCCTCGGAAAGGCGCAGGGAGTCGGTACGCATGTAGGTGATAAGGCCCACGGTGCCCTCGCCCTCGATGTCCACGCCCTCGTAGAGCTGCTGGGCGATGGCCATGGTGCGGCGCGGGGTCATGCCGAGCTTCCGGCTGGCCTCCTGTTGAAGGGTCGAGGTGATAAACGGGGGCGCGGGGGAGCGTTTGGCGTCCTTGCGCTTGACCTCGGAGACGACGAAGGGCGCTCCCTTCACGTCCCGCTCCACCCTGTCAACTTCATCGGCGGTGTGAAGATCGACCTTCTTGCCGTTCTTTCCGAAATATTTGGCGTTGAAGGCGGCGTCCGCCCCGTGGGTGAGCCGGGCCTCAAGGTTCCAGTACTCCTCCGGTACGAAAGCGCGTATCTCCTCCTCGCGATCCACCACAAGGCGTGTGGCCACGGACTGTACCCGGCCGGCGGAGAGCCCGTATTTGAGCTTTGTCCAAAGCAGTGGGGAAAGCTTGTAGCCCACGATGCGATCCAGGATCCGGCGGGCCTGCTGAGCGTCCACAAGATCCTGATCAATGGGGCGGGGGTGCTGGATCCCCTCGGAAACGACGCGTTTTGTTATTTCATTGAAAGTGACGCGGTAGACCTGGTCGTCGGGAATGCTCAAAAGCTCCTTGAGGTGCCAGGATATGGCCTCGCCCTCCCGATCCGGGTCGGTGGCCAGATACACGCGCTTTGCGGCCTTTGCCTCCTTCTGAAGCTCCTTTATGGTGTCCTCGCGGCCCTTGACCGGGCGGTAATCGGGTATAAAGCCGCCCTCGATGTCCACACCCATGGAGGACTTGGGAAGGTCTCTGAGATGGCCCATGGAGGCCGTGACGCGATAGTCCGGGCCAAGATACTTCCCGATGGTCTTGGCCTTGGCGGGGGATTCGACGATAACAAGATTTTTTGCGTTTGCCATTGAAATTACCTTGCCTTTTTAGAAATAACGCGTGGGCGGGCCGACGTGGGAGCAGCCCCTAGGAATTTACATATTTGAAATGCGGGACGAAGTATCTGCCCGGCTCCCGGGTGACGGCTCCCTCTATCTCAAGCACGGTGAGGGCGGCCATAACGGCCTGGGGAGGGAGCGCGGTGGAGGTGATTATCTCGTCCACATGGCGGCGGCCGGTCATGGCGTCCAGGACAGTCCGCTCGTCCAGCGTGAGCTTTTTGGGGTCTATCATTATGTCAATATAAACCGGGGCGCTTTCATTGTCAATTGCTTTTTTTGTCGCATCCGGCTTATTTTCCTGATTTTTGGGCGTATCCGCGGCCGGTTCGGGCGGCCGCGTTTTTATGACCTTCCTCTTTTCGGGGGCATGGGCGGTCTCGGATCCGGCCAGGGCCTCCACGGCCTCGCCGTCCAACGTTCTGAGCTTCACTCCCTCCGGGGCTCTCACCGCGTCCGGATAGATGGCGATGTACTGGCTCATGATGTCCCAGCCGTTCATGGCGGGGCTGGCTCCCTCCTTCAAGAGCGCGTTGGAGCCCCGGCAGGACGGGGCGTCGATATTGCCGGGGACGGCGAACACGTCCCTCCCCTGCTCCAACGCCAGGGCGGCGGTTATGAGAGCGCCGGAGCGCTCGGGGGCCTCAACGACAACAACGCCGGTGGAGATGCCGGACATGACGCGGTTGCGCACGGGGAAGTTGAAGGCAGCGGGCGGCGTGCCGGGAGGAAATTCGCTTATGAGCGCGCCGGTGGCGGACACGTCCTCAAAGAGACGTCCGTTTGACCTGGGGTAGACGATGTCAAGGCCGCAGCCCAGGACGCCCACGACCCTGCCTCCCGCTCTGAGAGCGCCACGGGCCGCAGCGGAGTCGATGCCTCTGGCCATGCCCGTCACCACCACGCCCCCGTAGCTCGCCGCCTCGTAGCCAAGCTTCTCGGCGCTCACCACGCCGTATGGGGTACAGCTTCTTGTTCCCACCATGGCGATGGCGGGCCTGTCGTCCAGATTCGGAAGGCGGCCCTTTACGTATAGCACCAGCGGCGGGTCAAAAATGTTTTTCAGGCGCGAGGGGTATTGGGAGTCGTGGAGAGTGAGGATGTCAAAGCTCTCCTCCTCGCATTTGAGCAGTATCTTCCGCGGCTCCGACATGGATTTATTGAGAAACGGCTCACACCCCTCCTCCAAGACGCGCCCCAGATCGCGTCCATCCGCGAAGTAGATCTCGTCGGGCGAGCCAAAGTGGTCAAGGAGCGTCAGCGCGTCCCGGCGCTGGGCCCCGCGGGTGGCAAGCCACAGCCAGTATTTGAGCTCGGCCATATTTTCACCTCACAATCTCTGTATACGTGAGTGCGTAAGAGCGCGGGGAGGATCGCGGCCACGGGCGAAACGGCAAGGCGTAAGACCCGCCCTTAGAGTCTGCTCTTTCCCATCTCCCACATGATAATGGAGGCCGCCACGGCGGCGTTGAGGGATTCGGCGCCGGGGGTCATGGGGATGAGGACGGCGCCGGCGCAGATGGCGAGGAGCTCGTCGGAGAGACCGGAGCCCTCGTTGCCTATGGCCACGGCTGCGCGGGAGAGATCCACCTGCCTCAGATCCTTTGCCTCCCGGTGGAGGGCGGCGCCGTAAATGGGAGTCCCGGCGGACATGTCCGCAAGGTCATGGAGCGTCATTGCCACGGCTCGTCGGCGGAAAATCGCGCCCATGGAGGCACGGACGGTTTTGGGATTGTAGAGATCCGCGCAGCTGCCGGTGAGAACGACGTTTTCTATCCCGAAGGCGTTTGCCGTGCGCAGGACGGCGCCCAGGTTCCCCGGATCCCGGACATCCTCGAGGATCACCGAACCGGCAAGGCTCTCCGGGTGCCCGGGCTCTGGCATGGCCACGGAGAAAATAACGCCCTGGGGGGATCTGAGGGGCGAGGCGGACTCCACCACGTCCCGGGGCGCCCGGTAGAGGCGGGCAAAGGGCGGAAGGTCGAAAGCCACGTCCTCGCTTGTGAGGACTTCCCGTATGTCCGCGCCCCACTTCACCGCCTCCTCCAGAAGCTTCATCCCGTCGCAGAGAAACTCCCCCCACTCCCGGCGGTATTGGGCGGAGGCGCCAAGCTCTTTCAAATGGCGGACGCGGTCGTTCCGGCGGCTCGTTATCTCAAGGTCAGGCTTCAAGTTCGATTCCCCGCTCTCTGAGCCGCCGTCTGGCATCGGCGGCATTTGTGAACACCTCCGCGTCGATCCCGGCCTCCCGCGCGCCGGCGGCGTTTTGCTCCATGTCGTCAAAAAACAGGCACTCGGAGCCCTTAAGGCCCCAGGAGTCCAGCAGCAGCCGGTAGATCCTCCCGTCCGGCTTTGTCAGATGGGCCTCGAAGGAGGCGACGCCCCCGTCAAAGAGGTCGTGAAGGCCGCGCTTCCCAAACTCCGCCCACAGATCCCTGGGCATATTGGTGAGGTAGTAGACGCCGCAGCCGCTCTTTCGCAGGTCGCGGACAAGGGCGACGGTGTCGTCTTTCGTGGGCATCACATTCTCAAACCAGTTATCCTGAACAAAGGCCATCTGTTCCCCGAAGCCCGCCTCACGGGCGTTTTTATAAATTTCGGCGTTGGCGTCCTCACGGGTGACCGCGCCCAGATCCAGCTTCTTCCACAGGTCGCTGCCGAAGAGATTTTTCATAATATAATCATATACGGCCCCACGGCCATAAAGACTCTCCACCCACGCGGCGGGATCGTAGCCCACCACCACGCCGCCAAAGTCGAATATGACGTTTTTGACCGATTTCATTTCCATTCCATACCTCATATGTTGGGAGCATGATTGATTATTATACATTAAACAGAAATAGATCGCAATTACAAGGTTTTTCGAAAAATTCGGTTCATGGACAAATTTCAAAAAAACTCCCCGCGAAACGTCGCGGGGAGTTTTTAACCAAGCTGTTCTCAGCCCCCACAACGGACAATAAAGGTGTAATCCAAGCTGTCCACCGTGACGGTGATATTGGCGACGCCCGTGCTCATGCCGGTGATGTTGACCTTCATGCCGGTCTCGTCAGTGGGGATGACGGATACGGCGTCGCTGTCGCTGCTCCAGACGGGGATGCTGGTGACGTTGGAGGGGGTAATGATGGCGGTGACAGGCTGCGTCTCGCCGATCTTCACCGTGAATTCCTTCACGGGGTTGGCATAGAGGGACTTGGCCGAGATGCTGGAGGCTATGACCGTGGGAGGAGGCGTCGGTTGATCGCCGCCGTTGCCGCCCTCGCCGCCGTTGCCGCTCTCGCCGCCGTTGCCGCCCTCGCCGCCGTTGCCGGCCTCGCCGCCCTGGTTTCCGGCGCCCTGGTTTCCGGCGCCCTGGTTTCCGGCGCCCTGGTTTCCGGCGCCCTGGTTTCCGGCGCCCTGGTTTCCGGTGCCCTCGGTTCCATCGTCGGCGTTATTGGGCTGCCCCTGGATATCCTTGTCAATATCCCCGTTATTGTTTTTATCGTTGGAGCTGGTGACGAGGATCACGACCACCGCGGCGATAAGAACGACAATGAGGAGGACGCCGATGATAAGCTTCCAGGTGGCGTTGTCGCCGTCGGTAGTCCTCTTCCCTTTTTTATGCCGGTGCGCCCCACAGTAGGGGCAGCGGCTGCGCAGACCGGAATAAGTACGGTCGCATCTTCCACATTTTGTCTGAGGTATAAGTCCCACGTATATCCCTCCGTATCAGCTCTTTGGTCAAAGGGGATCAGGATCCCCCCAATTTACATAACATTTTACCTCATTCTCCCTGATTCGTCAAGAGGTCAATTTAAATTAATTATGGATCTTCCGTTATATCTCCCAGAACGCCGGACAAAAACTCGTTGAGAGCGGTCTGGCAGACGGTCATATCCACCACGTAGCTCAGGCCGTGACCGGCGCCGGGGACGGTGACCAGCCTCTTCGGTCCGGCGTAAGCCTCGAAATTGTCCCGGCCCATCCGGCAGGGCACGAAGTCGTCGGCCTCGCCGTGGATGAAGAGGGCGGGGACGCGGGCGTGTCTGCCCGCCTCCAGAGCGGAGCACTCCTCCACGTCGAAGCCGCCCAGAACCTTTCCCGCCAGCCGCACCATGGGGTAGCAAAGCCCCACCGGCAGATGCCAGCTTTTAATGACGGTGCGGATAATGTCCCGTGGGGAGGTGTAGCCGCAGTCGCAGATGATGCCCGCCACGGACGCGGGAAGCTCCCTCTCCCCCGCCGCCATCAGGACGGTGGAGGAGCCCATGGAAAGGCCCTCCAGGATGATCCTCTTTCCGGGGAAGCGCCCCTCGGCGTACTTTATCCACTCCATCACGTCCCACCGCTCCCGGATGCCGAAGGTCATGGCTTGCCCGCCGGAGCGGCTGTGGGCGCGCTGGTCGGGCATGATCATGGCAAAGCCGGACTTATGGACGTACTCGGAGGAGCAGGAGAAGTCGTTTTCCGACATGGAGCGATAGCCGTGCATCATGACGACCACGGCCCGGGCGTTCTCCCGGTCGTAGACCCGGGCGAAGAGCTTCACCCCGTCCCGGGCGCGGATCTCCACGTCCTCGTGGGGCGTCTCCAGGCAGTAGCGCTTGCCGGAGAGGATCAGGTCGGAGTAGGGACGCAGCTCCGGCTTGAGGGCGAAGTCGCGGCGGGTGAAGTCCGCGTTTGTGTGGCCCTGAAAGGCCATCAGGTAGAAAAGCGTCTCCAGCAGGAGGAAGAGGCCGAAAAGGGTCAGAAGTATGTACAAAACGATCATGGGATGCCTCCTTAGGGAATTGAACCCGCGTCCTCCACGCAGACCCCCGGCGCTTGCGCTCCGGGGGCGGGGCGGGGTGAGTTACAGCTTGTCGGCCTCGGAGAGGTTCTTTAAGGGGACGGTCACGTCCAGGCCCTTGAAGCCCTCGCCGATGACCTCGTTGGCGTCGATCATCACGGCGAAGGATCCGGGGGCGAGGGAGCGGATCAGATCCTTGACCTCGTAAATCTGCTTGGGGGACACGGCGACCATAAGCATATTGCGGTCGCTGTGCCGGTACATCCCCACAGCGGGGATGAGGGTCACGCCCCGGTTGAGCTTATCCATCACGGCCTGACTGAGCTTTTCGCAGGTCTCGCTGTCGGGGGTAATGACCTCAAAGACCACGGCCTTGTTGAAGCCGTGGATCATCTTGTCCATGGTGAAGGAGCAGACGGCAATGGCGGCCCCGGCGTAGATGCCGGACTCGATATCGCCGAAGGCGAACACGGAGGCCAGGACAACGGCGGCGTCGCAGATAAAGACGCAGGAGCCCAGGGAGATATGACGGATCCTGGTAACGATCAGACGCGCCAGGAGGTCCGTGCCGCTTCCGGCCACGTACCCGCGCACCAGCACCGCCCCGGAGACTCCGTACAGCGCTCCGCCGCACACGGCGGCCAGGAGGCGGTTCTCCGTAAGGCAGGGCAGGAACGAAAGAAGATCCGCAAAGACGGAAAACGCCGCGGTGGACAGCAGGGCCGAGATGGTGTAGGCCGGCCCCTGGACGAACCAGGACCAGATGAACACAGGCACGGAGATCAGGAATACCACCGCGCCAACGCTTATGGGCAGCAGGGAGTTCACGATGACGCCCACGCCCCCGAAGCCCCCGGCGGCGATCTCGTTGGGCGCGAAGAAGCAGTCAAGGGCCGCGGCCAGGCCCAGATTTCCCACAATAATATAGAGAAGGGATTTTAAAGAGACCTTATAGGCGGACATGCGGCACCTCTCGTCAGACGATCCTGAAGATCCAGCTCACTCCATAGAGCGCGAAGCCCAGGACTATGTAGAAGGCGAGGGCCATCCCCACGTTGACGCACCACCGCTTCAGGCCCTGCTCGTCAAGATCCATGAAGGAGTAGGGGTAGCGGTAGACGCCGCTCTTGGGGTTGGGCCCCAGGATCTGGGCCCTGAGCATGGCGAAGATCAGATACGCCAGGGGGATCAGGAGCCAGCCGAACACGGCGGCGAAGGGGACGTTCTTGTCGGCGCACACCAGCCACTGGAGAAGCGCCAGCAGGGGCACCGCGTAGTGGACGTCCAGATTCTTGAAGGTGGACCACTCTTTTTTGAAGTCCTCCCCCTGCTTTTTCCTGAAATCCGGCACCAGCAGGAAGTGGTAGATGAGGTGGGTGACCCAGATCATCAGCGTCAGGCTGTAGCGCACCCCCGCGCCGGCAAGGCGGTCATACACGGCGCTGCCGGGGAGGGCGAAGATGAAGATGAGCAGCTGATAGACGCCGGTGATGAGGTTGGAGAGGTTGGTGTAGTAGGAGAAGGTGCCAAGCCTATAATGTCCGTGGTGGAGCCCCGCTTGAAGAAAGACTCCCACAAGGGCGAGGACGGCGATGGCGAGCGAGCTTACAAGTTCGATGGTATGCAGCATTTTTGACGCGCCTCCCATTTATTATTCTACCATTAAGAATAAATCTTTCAGCCAAGTTTTGCAAGTGATTTTTAACCGTTTATTCATGACAGAGGGGATCTTTTGTGTTATAGTATCCGCAGAAACGGATATTATATTTATTTCAAGCCGTCCCGCTCCCGTCCACCGGGCGGAACTGCGGGACATGGCCACTACATAAAGTTGAGGTAAAGCAGGTCATGGCCTTCATTGAGTTTGAGAATGTAAAAAAGATCTACCGCTCCGGCGAGGTGGAGGTGGAAGCCCTCCACGGGGTCTCCTTTGAGGTGGAGCGGGGTGAGATCTGCGTCATCGTGGGCCCCTCCGGCGCGGGAAAGACCACGCTTCTCAACATCTTGGGGGGCATGGACAGCCTGACGGACGGGAGGATCACCCTGGACGGGGAGGAGATCTCCGCCTACACGCCAAAGCGCCTCATCTCCTACCGGCGGCGGGACGTGGGGTTTGTTTTCCAGTTTTACAACCTCATTGAGAATCTGACGGCTCTGGAGAATGTGGAGCTGGCCGCGCAGATCTGCCCCGACCCCCTGGACGCGGCGGAGACGCTGCGGGCCGTGGGGCTGGGGGAGCGGCTGCGCAACTTCCCCTCCCAGCTCTCCGGCGGCGAGCAGCAGCGGGTCGCCATCGCCAGGGCTCTGGCCAAGAACCCGAAGCTTCTTTTGTGCGACGAGCCCACCGGGGCGCTGGACTACAACACGGGCAAGCAGATCCTTCAGCTTTTGGAGGACACCAGCCGTAAGTCCGGCATGACCGTCCTCATCATCACCCACAACTCCGCCCTCACCGCCATGGCCGACCGGGTCATCACCGTGCGCAACGGCACCGTGCGGGACGTGAAGCTCAACGAGGCCCCCGTTCCTATTTCTCAGATCGAATGGTGATTTTGTTATGACGCCGCTTGCGAAAAACACCTACCGCGAGATCCTGCGCTCGCCTGGGCGGTTTCTGGCTATCCTTGCCATCATCGTCCTGGGGAGCGGATTTTTCGTGGGTCTGCGGGTGTCGGAAAAGGCGATGACGGCGACGGCAAACACATATCTTGCCGAGACGCGCTTTCACGACTTCTCCGTGGCCACAACGCTGGGGCTTTCCCAGGAGGACGTGGAGGCCCTGGCCGCCGACCCGGACGTGCTGGACGCGGAGGGGAGCTTTGAGCGGGACGCCCTGGTGGACCTGGGCGACGGCACCGACCGGGTGTACGCCTTCTACTCCCTGCCCCGGCGCATCGACATCCCGGACGTTGTGGAGGGGCGGCTGCCGGAGAACGCGGGCGAGTGCCTCGCCGACTCCTGGTCGAACCTCTCCGTGGGGGACAAGGTGTATCTCTCCGGGACAAACGACGCCGAAACGCTGGAGCTTTTTAAAACGCGGGAGCTGACGGTCGTGGGCGTTTGCACCTCCCCGCTGTACCTCAATTTTGAGCGGGGCAGTACCTCCCTGGGCTCCGGCGCGGTGACCAGCTTCTGCTACGTCCTGCCGGAGGTCTTTGACGCGGACTACTACACCAGCGTCTATGTGCGCTGTCCCGATATGCCGGAGGGGTATTCCGAGGAATACGACGAGCGCAGCGAGGCGCTGGAGGACAGGCTGACGGACTTGGCTGAGGAGCGGGCGGAGGCCCGCTACAACTCCGTCGTGGCCGACGCCGAGGCGGAGCTTGACGACGCCAGGGCGGAGTATGACGACGCGCTCGCCACCTATACGGCTGAGCGGGCCGACGCGGAGGCGGAGCTGAGCGATGCCTGGGCCGAGCTTGAGGACGCGCGGGCTGAGCTTGCCGACGCGGCCGCTCAGATCGAGGATGGGAAAAAGGAGCTGGCCGACGGCAAAGCTGAGCTTGCCGAAAGCTGGGCCGCCCTTCTGGACGCAAAGCGGGAGCTGGACGAGGCGAAGGTGGAGCTTGACGACGCCAAACGGCAGCTGGACGAGGGCTGGGAGGAATACGACAAGGGCGTCTCCCAGTTGGAGGAGGAGCGCTTCAAGGGGCAAAATGAGCTGGACAGCGCCAAAGCGCAGCTGGAGGACTCCCTGGCGCAGTTAGAGGACGGCGAGGCGGAGTACGCGGAGAGCCTGGCCCTCTACGAGGACGGGGAGCGGCAGTACCAAAGCGGCATGAGCTCCTACAACGCCGGCGTCTCCCGCCTCAACGCCGCCGAGGCGGACTATAAGTCCGGCATGGCGACGCTGAATGACGGCAAGGACAATCTCAGGGAGAACCTTGGGACAATCATTCAGCTTGCCCCGCTTATGCCCGGTGTTTTTCCCAGCGTGCCCTATTCAAACACCGATGAATTCTATGACGCTCTGATGGCGGAGGACGCCGAAGCCCTGGAACTTCTTCAGGAAGGGCTTACCTTCATCGGGGATTCCAGAAAAGCCGAGGAAATCGTGAATCAGATCAAGGCCGGCGAACAGACCCTTGCCGACTCCCGCAGACAGATCGATTCCGGCTGGGCGGAGCTCAGCGCGGCCCGCGCCACGCTTCGGGACTCCCGCGCCCAGCTGGACGATGCCAAAAGCCAGCTTGACCAGGGCCGGAAAGAGCTTGACGAGGGCTGGACGGAGTACAACGGCGCGCTCTCGGAGTACGAAAGCGGGCTTGAGGCGTTCAACGCCTCAATCGGGGAGGCGGAGCGTGAGCTTTCCGAGTCCAACGACAAGCTTCTGGACGCGCAGGCAAAATACGACGAGGGACTGGCGGACTACAACGACGGGCTTGCCGAATACGAGGACGGGCTTTCAAAATACTACGACGGCGCCGGGGAAATAAGGCGGGCGGAGGCGGAGCTTGCCGACGCCGAGCGGCAGTACGCCGACGGGCTTGCCGAGTACGAGGACGGGCTTCGGGAATATGACGACGCGAAGCGTGAAACGGATCGGGAGTTTGCCGACGCGGAGGCGGAGCTTGCCGACGCGAAGGAGGAACTGGACAGAGCCCAGCAGGAGATTTTGGACATCCCGCGCCCGGAGTCGTACCTTCTCGGCCGCTGGGGGAACGTGGGGTACGAGTGCTTCAAGTCCGACGCCTCCATCGTCAGGAGCATCTCCGCCGTTTTCCCCCTCTTTTTCTTCCTGGTGGCGGCGCTCATCTGCATCACCACCGTCTCCCGCATGGTGGAGGAACAGCGGTCCCAGCTGGGGGTGCTGATGGCCATGGGCTATTCGCGGCTCGCGGTCATGAGCAAATTCCTCATCTACGCCGGCCTTGCCACCACCCTGGGCGGGGCGACGGGCATCCTTCTCGGCTCCAGGGTGATCCCCCTGGTGGTGTGGCAGGCGTACAGGATCATGTACTCCTTCTCCGACACCATCGAGTTCACCTTCGACCTCCCCCTCTCCGCCGGGACGTTCCTGGCGTATCTGGCCGCCATGCTGGGGGTGACGTACTTCTCCTGCCGGCGGCAGCTTGGCGACGTGCCCGCCAACGTCATACGCCCCCGCGCCCCCAAGGCTGGGAAGCGGGTGCTGCTGGAGCGGGTCCCCCTCATCTGGAACCGCCTCAGCTTCCTCTGGAAGGTGACGGTGCGCAACATCTTCCGCTACAAGGCGCGGGTCCTGATGATGATCCTGGGCATCGGCGGCTGCACCGCCCTGATGATGACAGGCATGGGCATCAACGACTCCATCCGCAACGTGGTGGACTACCAGTTTTCGGAGATCTCCCTTTACGATTTCACGGTGACCTTCGCCTCGGAGCTGGACGCGGAGGAACAGGCGCGGTTCATGGAGTCGGTGTCCCATCTTGCCGACGACGCGCTCTTCCTGCACCAAAGCTCCTTCACCGCCGCCGCCAACAGGACGGAGAAGGACGTCTACCTCAACGCCGTGGACTCCCGGCAGCTTGACCTCGTCGGCGAGTTTGTGGATTTCCACCGGGGCGGCGCTCCCCTGCCCTTCCCCGGCGAGGGGGAGGCGCTTATCAACTCCGGCCTCGCCTCGGCGCTGTCGCTGAGGGCCGGGGACGTTATCGAGCTTCGGGACGGCGACGGCGGGACCATGACGCTGACGGTCTCCGGCGTTTACGACAACTACATATACAACAACATCTATATCACCTCGGACACATACGCCGCCTACGCCGGGGGAAGCCCGGAGATCAACTACGCGCTGGTGCTGAAAAACGACGGGGCGGCCACCGGGGAGGCCCTGGCGGAGATCCTGGGCATGGAGAACGTGCTCACCGCCTCCGCCAGCCAGGAGATGCGCGACCGCATCGGCAGCATGATGGAGAGCCTCATCTACATCGTGCTTCTCACCATCGTCTGCGCCGCGGCCCTGGCCTTCGTGGTGATCTACAACCTCACCAACATCAACATCCAGGAGCGGCTGCGGGAGCTTGCCACGGTGAAGGTGCTGGGGTTCTACGACCTGGAATCGGCCCTCTACGTTCTCCGGGAAAATATGCTCCTCACCGTCATCGGCGCGGCGGTGGGCGTGCCCATGGGGCTGGCGCTCAACGCCTACGTGATGGCGCAGGTGAAGATCGACCTCATCCACTTCACCCCCCGCGTCCTGCCCATGAGCTATGTGTACTCCATCGCCCTCACCGTCCTCTTCAGCCTTTTGGTGGACGGCATCATGTTCCTGCGGCTCAAAAAAATAAACCCCGCCGAGGCCCTGAAAGCGGCGGAGTGAGAACTTTTAAAAAGGCGCAAAAATCTGCCGGGGAAGGCACACGGCCCTCTCCGGCAGGTTTATTTATTTCATCAGCAGGCTCGCCGCGTGGGGAATGACGCGGATGTCCGCCTGGCCCGGCCAGTCGGCCCGCTCCCCGTCCAGGGTCCAGGGTTCGCAGTCGGAGGAGCTGATCTTCAGCGACGGGACGGACACGAAGGTCATGCCCTCGGCCCGGAAATCGGCGGTGCGCAGCGCCTTGACATACCCGTGCAGCTGCATGGGGGTCTTTTCCCGCTCCACCAGCAGAAGCTCGAAAAGCCCGTCGGACAGGTCCACCAGGTCCTCCCCCAGGCTCACCACGCCCCCCAGCTTCCGGGAGTTGGACACCACGCAGGCCAGATACTCCCCCTCGTACACCTGATCCCCCGCCTCGATCCGCAGCGGGATGGGGTGGACGGTGGGCACCTCGCGGATGCCCTCCAGCACATAGGCCAGGAACCCCAGGGTGTTCTTCATGTCCTGGGGCGTCTCGTAGCAGGTGCGGGAGAAGATGCCCAGAAGCCCCACGTCCATGAAGATACGCCCGTTGAAGCTCCCCACGTCGATGGGGTGGGGCGTGCCGTTGACGATGCCCTCCAGGGCGGCGTCGATCTCCGAGGGGATGCCCAGGGAGGCGGCAAAGTCGTTGGTGGACCCTAAGGGGATGTAGCCGATGGGCTTGTCGATTTTGGCGGCCAGGACGCCGCTGATCACCTCGTTGAGGGTGCCGTCCCCGCCGGTGCAGACCAGCAGGTCATACTCCCCGGCCTGGGCGGCCAGCTCCGTGGCGTGGCCCCGGTGGGCGGTGAGGGCCACGGTGGGGGTGTACCCGGCGGAGGAGAGCTTTTCCACGATGGTGTAAAGCTCCGTCTGAATCTTCTGCTTTCCCGATTTCGGGTTTGCGATCAAAAGCGCTTTTTTCATGGGGCTTCCTCCTTATAAGATCGTCTCCATCCCGTATTTGTACGGCTTCAGGCCCATTTTCTCGTAAAACGCCCTGGCGCCGGGGTTGCACTCCCACACGTTCAATGTCACGTTGTAGCACCCGGCGGATTTGGCCCAGGCGCGGACGTACTCGTAGATGGCACGGCCCACGCCCCTGCCCCTGGCGTGCTCAAAGACGCAGATGTCGTCGATGTACAGCGTGAGAATGGGTGTCAGCACGTTCTCCCCGGCGTGGTCCTCAAAGACGCAGAAGGCGTACCCCAGAACCCCCTCCGCCTCATCGTCATAGACGAAAACCGGGCGGCGGTCGTCCCGGAGGATCTCCTCAAGCTGGGCGTCGTTATACTTCCGCCCGCCGTTTTTGAAAAGATCCGGCCTCCCCCTGTGGTGAACCAGCTCCACCTGCTCAAGAAGCTTCCCGATGGCGGGCATGTCCCGCAGCTGCGCGCGTCTGATCACGGTATCTCCCCCGTCCGCATGAATTGTTTTTTATTATACCACTTTTATGAAAAAAAGCAACCATAAGCCGCGTACAATAAAAATGGCCCGGAGGCTCACGGTCTCCGGGCGTTTGAGAAAAGCGGGGGTTTATTCGCCGTGGGTCACGTAGTGGATGACGATGTCCTCGGGAGCGTCCACCAGCTCAAAGTCGTTGAGGTCGACGGTGACGCTCTCAAGGGGCTCGCCGGTCTCGGTGTCATAGAAGGTAACGTCCGGGGCAATGCTTAAGGCGACGTCCGGGGCGATGCTTCCGGAGAAGTCGTAGGCCACAACCTTCCCAAGGGGCTCGCCGGTGGCGGTGTCGTACCACACGCACCCGGTCTTCCCGTCGTCCTCCGTGACCGTCGTGACCGTTATGTCGCTGATTTCGCCGGTGATGACGGCCTCGGCGTTGGTGCAGTCGATGACCTTCACAGGCTCCGCGTCCGCTCCGGCGGCCAGGGCCGTGGTGGCGACGCAGCCCACGGCGAGGATGAGGGCCAGCAAAAGCCCGAATATGACGTGGGACTTCTTTCTTGATTCCATCATTGTTTCAATTCTCCTTTCAAGCTTCGTCCGGCTTGAGGCAAAGGCCACGAAGGCCCCGGCCGCCTCCTGCCGGGCATTGGGCGCGCAGTCGATCAGGAGATAGCCGTAGCTCTTCCGCCCCACGCGGTCCATGGCGCTGACGACGCGCTCGTCGCAGGCCGTCTCCATGCGGTAGGAAAAGTCGCGGCTCAAAAGGCACACCAGCGGGTTGAACCAGTGGAAGCACCGCAAAAGCGCGAAAAACAGCTTCTTCCACAGATCCCCCCGCCGGAAGTGGGCCAGCTCGTGGGAGAGGATGAGCCGGAGGTTCTCATCGCTCCACTCCCCCTCCGGCAGCATGACCGTGGGACGCAAAAAGCCCGTCAGCATGGGGCTTCGAACCAGGGGCGACACCAAAAGCCGCGGCGCGGCGCGCACGCCGGCGCAAAGGGCCTCCTGCGCGGCGATCCGGCAGAGGCGTCCGTCCGCCTCCACGGCGCTGCCCTCCAAGAGCCTTTTTGCGCGCAAAAGCCGGAAAAGCTCCCGCGCGGCAAGACACAGGGCCGTCGCCAGCCACACCGCCGCCGCGATCCGGACGCCCCGCCCGAGCGCCGCCACGGAGCCGGGGTTTTTGGCCGCCGCGCCGCTAAGCCCGGCGGCCCGCGCCGCCCTGACAATGCCGGACACGGCCTCCGGGCGCGGAATGAGCCTCCACAGCCTGTGGAGGGGAAAAATGAAGAGCGCCCCCACGAGCAGAAGGCCCCGGTAGCGCCAGCCCTGGCTCAGCCGCCGCCCGCCCAGGAGCGACAGCAGCTTGAAAAGCCCATACGCGGCGCTCCCTGCGGCGCTCATGAGGAGTACGGACGCAAATGCGTTTCTCACCTGAACTCCTCCTTATCCAGCCACTCCCGCAGCGCCTTTCTGTCCTCCCCGGACAGGGGCGTGTCGCCGCACAGCGCCGCGAAAAACTTCGTCACCGAGCCGTCGTACATGGTGTCCAGCAGCTCCCTCGCCTGGTCGCGGGAATACTCCGCCCTGGTTCTCGCGGGAAAATAGTAGGGCACCCGGCCGCGTTTCTCCGCGTCCACCAGCCCCTTTTGCGAAAGCCGGGCCAGGAACGTGGCCAGCGTCGGGGCCTTCCAAACCTTCCCGCGGCTGCGGGCGAAATACTCGATAAGCTCCGAGGCCGACATGGCCTCCTCCGCGTCCCACAGCACCTCCATGATCTCTGCTTCTGTTTCTGACATCTTACGGGATCGATCCATATTTCTTCCTCCTGTCCCGGTGCGTCCACCGTGGATGAGCTTATACTACTACATGGTTGTAGAAATGTCAAGAGTATTTTTACATATTTGTAGAAATATTTTTTGATGGCAGGAAAAGCGTATGCTCCCCCTTTTCCGGCAGACAAAAGGCCGGCATTTCATGCCGGCCTTTCCGATTGTCAAATAAGCCCTGACGGGCCTTTTCCGCCAAAGGGACGTGCGGGGGCGGTTACAGGCGTCCCGCCGCCTTCAGGTACTGCAAGATCATCTCCACGGCCCCGTCCGCGCCGATCTTGGTGACGTTGATGCACAGGTCGTGCGCCTGGGCGCGGCCCCAGTTCTCGCCGGTGAAGTTCTTATAGTAGTTCTGGCGGCTGCGGTCCAGCTTGCGAAGCTGCTGCTCCGCGCCCTTGTCGTCCAGGCCGTACTCGGCCTTGCACTGGGCCAGCCTGTCGGCCTGTTCGGCGTAGAGGAACACCTTGACGCAGTCCGGGTCGTCCCGCAGAAGGTAGTCCGAGCAGCGGCCGATAATGACGGCGCTGCCCTTTTTGGCGATCTCCTGGATGACGTTGGCCTGGGCGGAAAACGCCGTGTAGCTCATAGGTACGTCGTAGCTGTGGTGGAAGCCGTGGACGTTGTAGGAGCTGGCGGCCAGGTTGAAAAGGAAGGAGCCTGTGACGTTCTCCTCAAGCTTCCCTATGTAGTCCGGGGAGAGGCCGCTCTTCTCCGAGGCCAGGTCAATGATCTTCCTGTCAAACATGGGGATCCCTAAGTTTGCGGCGAGCTTTGAGCCCACCACCGTTCCGTGCGCGCCGTATGCGCGGCTTATGGCGATAATGGTTTTTTTCATAGCCTGCCCTCCTTGTGCGAAATGGCTAAAAAATCCGGGTATCCGTCCCCGGCCTTTATGTAAATATACCACACGTTTCCCAAATTTGCAATAATTTACCGAAACAAAATCCATTTTATTTTTATGCATTTGACTTTTCGGGGCAAAGCTGTTAGAATAGATGAAACTTTTTCACCTGAAAGGATGCTTTTCATGTCAGAACCGGCCTTCAAGCCAGCGGATATACTTCTCCCTCTCACCGGGGATATGACCGATTGGAGCGTCATCGCCTGCGACCAGTTCACCTCGGAGCCTGAATACTGGGATCGGGTGGCAAAGCGTTGCGCGGACAAGCTCTCCACCTTCCACATGATCCTGCCGGAGGCGTATCTGGGGAGCGTGTCGCCCCTGGACGTGGCCGGAAAGGCCAACGAGGCCATGCGCGGGTGCCTGGAGGCGGGCATTTTCGAGACGCTTGCCGATTCCTATGTCTACGTGGAGCGCCACGTCACCGGCGGCGTGCGGCGGGGACTTGTGGGGGCCATCGACCTTGACGCCTACGACTACTCCCCCGCCTCCACCACCCCCATCCGGGCCAGCGAGCGCACGGTGGCGGACCGTCTCCCGCCCAGGATCAGGATCCGGGAGAACGCCCCTCTGGAGCTGCCCCACACGATGGTGCTCATCGACGACCCGGAGCTGTCCGTGGTGGAGCCGCTCCACGGCAAGACCCATCGGATGCGCCGCCTCTACGATTTTGACCTGATGGAAAACGGCGGCCACATCACGGGCTGGCAGGTCGCCGGCGAGGAGGCCAGGGCGGTAAACGAGGCACTGGCGGCGCTGGCCCTGCGCCCGGTGCAGATCGTGATCGGCGACGGGAACCACTCCCTGGCGGCGGCCAAGGAGCTTTGGAACCGCGTCAGGGCCGGCCTTACGCCGGAGGAGCGGGAGACGCACCCGGCGCGGTACGCCCTTGTGGAGCTGAACAACGTCTACGACCCCGGCGTGGTGTTTGAGCCGATCCACCGGGTGGTCTTTGACGTGGATCCGGAAAAGCTCCTTGAGCAGATGGAGCGCAAGCTGTCCATCCCCGACGGGCGGGAGATCGAGTACGCCGTGGGCGGCCGTCGGGCCGGGAAGATGCGCATACGCGGCCGCAGCTTCGGCGGCATGATCGAGCTTTTACAGAGCTTCCTGGAGGAGTACGCCGCCATGCTGGGCGCGGGCGAGGTGGACTACATCCACGACGAGGCGTCGCTTCTCAAGCTCACCGAGGAGCCGGACACCGTGGGCTTCCTGCTGCCCGCCATGGATAAGTCGGAGCTGTTCAGCACCGTCATCGCCGACGGGGTGTTCCCCAAGAAGTCCTTCTCCATCGGCCACGCCAGAGATAAGCGGTACTACCTGGAGTGCCGGAAGATAAAATGAAATTTCCCCCCACCCGTTGTGAGATCACATCGGGCGGGGGGATTTTTACCCTCTATTACCGAAAGCGCAGGAGAGCTGCGCCGCGGCGAACCCTCTCAAAGGTTTTGAAAACCACCGGCAAATAAATCATAACCCCCGGTAAACCG
>CANQBC010000024.1 GCA_947589225.1 uncultured Oscillospiraceae bacterium
CAGCATCCAAATGCTGTCCTTCTCGTCGTCCCACAGCGGCATGACCCCAATGATCGGCTTCACACGAAACCACCTCCGTAAAGAAAGACAAGGACGCCGCCAGGCGCCCTTGTCCGCTTGATTCATTATACAACAAAAAGGCGAGCATTTCAACACTTTTTTACCGCACCTAAATTCTGTTCTTTTCTCCCCATTCGCACATACTGTCCAAAATCGGGATCAGATACGCTCCCCGTTCTGTCAGACTGTATTCCACTTTAGGCGGAATTTGCGGAAATTCCTCGCGATGGACAAGCCCGTCTGCCTCCAATTCCTTCAGGGTCGTACTCAGCGTTTTATAGGAAATCGTTTTGATATATTTCCTCAACTCGTTGAAACGAACGACCTTAAATTCCATCAGCGTGTACAGGATAAACATCTTATATTTTCCCTGTATCAACGACATGGTGTAGTTAAATCCGGTCTCTTCCAGGTGGGCGTCTTTGATACACTCTATACTCATTCCAAACTCTCCTTCAGGTAAGTATCGCACTTTTATGTGCGTACTTGCTTTTCTTCCTGTTCTTGTTATGATTGTACTATCAAAACCGGATAAAGTCAATCCGGCTGACATGGAAAGGAGTCACAGCAATGTCAAAGAATTTGGGCGTTAAGCCCTACCTGTTTCCCATGCCGACTTACATGATCGGCACCTATAATGAGGATGACACAGTGGATGTTATGATGATGGCCTGGGGCGGTATCTGCGCCGAGGACATGGTCGCGCTGAACCTGGAGGCAGAACATAAAACGGTGGCCAATCTTGAGACGAGAAAAGCCTTCACGCTGGCCGTTCCGGGCACAGATACGCTGCGGGAATCGGATTTCCTCGGGATTGCCAGCTCCAACAAGATGGCGGACAAATTTGAGCGCACCGGTCTGCACGCCGTCAAGAGCGAGCGGGTGGACGCTCCGGTTATCACCGAGTATCCGCTTACGCTGGAGTGTGAGGTTGTGGAAATGCAGTCCCAGCCCTATGGCCTGCGGGTGCTGGGAAAGATCATCAATGTGATTGCGGACGAAAGGATTTTGGATGATGCCGGAAGGATCGATGCCGGGAAGATCCACGCGTTTACCTTTGACCAGATGAAGAACGGCTACTATGCCGTTGGCGAAAAGGTGGGTCAGGCATGGAACAGCGGCGCCGGCTTGATGCACAAGTAAAAAGCCCTGTTCTTTGCATAATTCATTTTACCGTTTCCCCCCGAAAAAGCGCGAGGGCACCAGAAAATGTCTGGCAGTCCTCGCGCGTTTTTGGTATAATGGAAAAAATCAAGCCGCGATACGCCTGACGGGCGGGGGAGGTCAATATGGGAAATAGTTCGCCTGAATACAAAAGCTTCTTTCTCCCGGCCCCGGTGGGCGGCAGTCAGCCGTGGGTGGGGGACGTGATGCCCTACTACGAGGACGGCACCTTTTACATCTACTACCTCAAGGACGGCGGGGACTCCTATAACCACTCCATTTTCCTGGCCACGTCAAAGGACTTGGCCACATTTACCGAGCGCCCCGGCCCAATCCTGGAGGCCGCCCCCGGACGCGACTTCTGGATGGGCACCGGCTCCGTGGTGAAGGTGGGGGAGAAGTACTACCTCTTTTACACGGCCCACAACGCCTCGCCGAAGTTTGAATTCGACGAGGTCATTCGCGTGGCCGAGGGCACGTCGCCCACGTCCTTCAAAAAGCGCGAGGATTGGATGCTGACGCCTCCGGCGTTCCTGGGCCAACGGATCGACTTCCGTGACCCGCAGGGGTACTACGATCCCGTCTCCGACACCATCGCCCTCACGGTCACAGCCAGCCACCAGAACACGGCGAAGGCGCTGAAATTCACCGTCAGCGGGGACCTCAAAAGCACGGTCTGCGACGGGTTCATCTTCACAAACGACCGGGAGCGGTGCGGGGATTTCTGGAACCTGGAGTGCACCGACACCTTCCGCCTGGGTGATACATACTACCTCACCTACTCCGCACAGAACGACACGCTCTGGTACGCCATGTCCTCGATGCCCTACGGCCCCTACGGCGTGCCCCAGCGGTTGGACGGGAAGCTCTTCTACTCAGCAAAGCACGTGGAGAGCCCGGACGGCGCCTGGATGGTGGGCTGGGCGCGCCGGAGCGCCGACAGCTGGGGCGGGAACCTGATGGCCAGGAAGCTGTGCCGGAAGGAAAACGGCGACCTCTACCTCATGCCCGTGGACGCCGTGCCGGAGCGCTTCCAAACGCCCGCGCCCCTCTTATGCGGCCAGGATGTGACCGTCCGCGGCGGGAACGCCAGAGCTTACGTGCCGGCCCTTGCGTGCCGTGGGAGCTTCATGATAAAAGGAAAGCTCCGATTTGACGGCCGCGGCTCCTTGGGCCTCGCCTTTGACGCGAACGGAGAGCCGGATGACACCGCGTACCTCTCCATAAACCCCGCCGCCGGCCGGATCAGGCTCACCTGCGGCAAAAAGACCGTCGCCGAGATTAGTGCGGATCTTGATACCGGGCGTGATTACGCCTTTTCCTACATCCAGGAGGGCACCCTGGGCCTTTTCACAATCGACGCCGCCGCGTCCCTGACCGTCCGCGTCCCCTCCGCCGAGAGCCTGACCCTCCGCCTCTTCGCCCGCGCCGGAACAGCCGTTTTCTCAAATCTCCACGCCCTGACCCCGTCAAAATCTGTGACGCTATAAGCAAAAATAAGGGAGCGGGGGAGGAGAGAATGTGGTCACGGAAAAATCGCAACTGTGGTATTTGATGTGGTCAAAGGATAATTCAAGAAATGCAATATAACTTTTTGCCCAAAAAAGTACGAAAAATCCCTGATTTCTTGCGAAATCAGGGATTTTTGGTGGTGGACACGACTCACTGGTAAACGAACACCTCACGGGAAAAAATCGGGGGATTCCCCCTTTTCGTTTTTGTCAGATTCACCGAGCAGGCTTTCACGCATTTTGATGGTGGCTTCTGTCGGCGCCTCCCGATATTCCCCGAGCATGGATTCTATGGTCCTGCTGTTCGCAATCAACTCACGCATTTCCTCAAAGGGCAGCTCACGCCGGTCATCGGAGTAATGGAATGTTATCACCAGCCTGTCGGGGTAGACATAGATTTTGTCGATCAGCCCGTCCAACAACCGCTGCCGCGTGTCCGGGTCATTGAGGTCCCCAACGAAGCTGTCCAGAAATCGGAGAATATCGCTCTGCTTCAAATCGAACTTTCTCCGGTTCTGTTCCGCCAGGAGCGCGTCGTTCAACATGCTTTTCTGGCTTTCCAGGACATTCATCTGCTCCGCCATCGTATCGCCGAAAATGCCCTTCTCAATCGCTTTGATGATGTTGGCGAGCTTGCCATCGACTTCTTTCAGCCGGGCCTTTAACGATGCCGCATAGCTCCCGTTATCGTCATTCTGGCGCTTGTGATATTCATAGCAGGCATCGGAAATGATGATACGGTATACTGGGTCATGGAGCAGGTCATACAGAACATACAGGACAATTTGCTCCATAAGCTCCTTGCGCTGGTTTTTCAGAGTGCAGGTGTGCTTCGCGTGGTTGATGCAGGAGTAGTAATAATATAATTTCCCTTTTCTGTTGGTGCCGCTGATGCCGTGTATAGTACCGCCGCAAAGACCGCAGAAAATTTTCCCTGACAGCCAGTAGTCCTCTATCGCAGCCTCGGGGTGGATTTTCTTGATCGCGCCCCTGCCGCCGTACTTGTTGGCCTCCAGCTTCGCCTGTGCCGTCAGAAACACCTCGTCATCAACCAAACGGGGCATCCCACCCGGTATCACGACCGTTCCGTACCTGTATTCCCCAATGTACGCCCGGTTCATCAGAATGTTGCGTAGCGAGTTGACGGTAAATCGGTTTCCCCGGACCGTCCGCAGGCCCGCGCCGTTCAGACCGTCACAAATCTTTTGCATCGGTACTCCCTCGGCGTACTCCTGGAAGATACGCCGCACAACGGGTGCCGTATCGTCGTCGATCTCATATTGCTGGTCCGGCTGGCCTTTGTAGCCCAGCATTTTGATACCGTTATACAGGGCGTTCTCGGCGTTGTAGGCCAGGCCGCGCATGACGTTCTTCCGGTGCGACACAACAAACGACGCCGCCATGGCCTCATAGATGCTCTCCATCAGGATCTGCGTAGCTTCATCGTCGTCCGGGATGGATTCCGCGACGTAGGAGATCTTGACGCCGCACTCCCGGAGCCGCTTTTTTGCGAGGACAGAGTCGATCCTGTCACGGGAGAGGCGGTCTGTCTTCCACAGAATCAGATAGGCCGGACGCAACTTCTCCACTTCATACAACATCTGCTGGAATTGCGGACGGTCCTCGCTGGTGCCGGAAATGGCGTGATCCTCATACTCCTTGATGATGTGGTATCCGTGGGCCTTGGCGTAATCATGTGCCGCCTCGCGCTGCTGGTCGATGCTGACATCGCGCTGCGCGCCGGAGCTGTACCGGTAGTAGCAGATGGCGTTGTTGCCGGGATTCTGTGTGAACCTCTTGGCCGCCCCCATAGCGTTTTTCTCCTTTCTCCAACGGTGAGATACCTACTTCTATTTTACAGGATTATTTATGATTTTTCAAGCTACGCGGCCGAAAGTATCTGCTTTTCGTAATGGTCAACAAACGCCTGAACATCGGGTGTTGCGGGGCAGTTGCGCATGCCTCGTACCTGTACGGCTTTTCGGTTCCTGATCTCTACCGTGAAAAAGGGCTTGTCCGGGCTGCCGGATTGGCGGAGAAACAGGATAATGCACTCATGTTTTGCCACGCGCTCGACGTAGGTGCCAACGCAGTGATGCAATGCCTGCCCCTCGGCGATTATCTCATCAGGATTGGACGGTATAAGAATTTTCATACCGTTCATCTCGAAGTCAAGATGCCTGGTGATGGCCTTCATGGCGGCGGTGAAATCACGCCTGAGTTGGGCATCGGCCTTTACCTTGACCCTGTGGGCGGCATTGTCATGGGCTTTCTGCAGGTCTTTCGGATACAGAACGAAGCTGTTGAGCGTGTCATACCCCAGCTTGCGGCACATATTCAGATAGTCCCGGTATTCCGTGACCAGGTCCTGCATAGAGGGATAACGCGGCGTCTTGTATTTAGTCAGGCGGTATTGGAGGGCTGAGTACTGGAGCTCCATGTAGCGTATGAACTTATGGGCGGTCATGTGCTCCAAGGCCGGTTCTATATCCCGTCCGACCTTCTTATCCAGCTGCCACGTCAGGAGTCGCTGACGGTCTTTCAGATTTCTCCTGCAGTAGTCCTGGAAGGTTTTCAGCGAGGACAAGTCTATGTCCATATTCCGCAAATAGTCCACATCTTCGGCACCGACCCTCAAAATTCGATGGGTACGCTTCTGGGCTTCGTCGAGCTCCAGGCCGTAACCTCCACGATAGGCCAGATCCGAAGCAAGGTTGTAAAATCCCGTTTTTATCAGATGCTCCAGCCTTGGGTGATCCACATAGGCGGCCAGGAATGGGGTCATCTCCATGGGCCCTCGAAAATGCTCATAGAAGATTCGGACAGGGCAATACTGCCAGGGTGTCCCGCGCAGGGACCGGGAGAGGTTCCCGCAGTAGACATGACCGCACATGTCCAATTCAAAATGATATTGATACGGAAATGGGACCGGACGACTCCCATGCTTCCACTTTGACCCCGCGTAGGAATAGTAATAGCTGTCACACTTTACAATGCCGTCCCGGTCAAGACGGATAAACTGTCGGGCGCTTTCGTACACCACGGTCTTCGGCTTTTCATCCCAATAGGAACAGCAGGCCTTGATGATCCTCACAACGATTTCTCCCGTCTTTGTCTGCTGAATGACTTGGCAGGTATCCCGGTCATAGAGCCGCGCTATACGTCCTCTGGGCTTCATTGTGAGCGTCCGCCCGCAATGGGGGCAAATACCTTTGGCATTGTGCTTCACACCTGAGAGGGCCGCTTCCTGGCCGCAGGAGGAGCAGATACCAGCGGCCTTGCCGTTTCTGGCGTGATTATAGATGAAATAGGCTGGCATGACGTTCCTGTGCGCCCAGTGGGCAAGATCGCGGGGCAGGGCTGGGAGGCCTTTCATCCTGGCCCGGACGGCGTTATCCCTTCGCCGTTCCCGCTCCTGACGGTGGCGGTTCAGGATCTTGTCCTGGGCGTTGACCAGCGGTGCAAAATCCGGACTATCGTCATGAAAATACCGGCTCACACGGTTTTGATCCCGGGACGAGTAGAAGGCGCACTTGCTCGCAAAGCCCCAGCAGTTCGCCAGTTTTTCAAAGGCAGCCGTGCGCCAGAATGTGGTGCCGTCCGGGCGGCGGGCCAGGGTAATGTAGGCGCCACAGGCTTGAAACATCGTCCAGACGGGCGCGGTGTCCCCACCGGCGGCCTGCTTACGGTCATAGATGTACAGGACCAGCGTCCGGTGGCGGTCGATGATCTTGACATCCGCACGGACGATATAATCAATTTGCTGGGCGTGCAGCAGGCCATGGTCCGGCGGAATCGGCGGGGCGGGGCTTCCATCGGCGAATTTCCGAAGTGCTTTCTTATTGAGCATATGCACATTCTCCTTATAGGCCCGTCAGGCTCATCTGCTCAAAGGCTGCGGCCCCAGACTTTTTTGTGACAGTCTCTTTCTTTTCAGACTTCTTTTTGTCTGCCTTGGCCTTGGGCACCTTTTGGGCAGACGGCACATAGGGCTTTGATATAAACTTTTCGTCATCCTGGTGATCCTCCTTAGCGTCCGGGTCGTTGAAATAATCCCCGGCCCACTGATAGCATAGCCCATCCGGTACATCCAGGCCGTAGACGCCGGTGCGGGCAATGCCGTTGTCCTTCATTTCCTGCTCGGCATAATCCCGGGCCTTGCGATTGATATACTGGAAACAGTTGACCATCGTTTTGGCAGGGTGCATGACACGGCGGGCAAAAGCGGCATCCTCGCGGCATTTGGCTCGGATATGTTCGGCCACAGCTTCTTTCATGTTGCGCCGGGTCAACTTTTCCGTATCGGCGCTGACACGCTCAATCGATGCCGCCAAGATGTCGGCATCACTCATAGCGGCCACCTTGTCAAGCTGTGCCTGCCGGGCAGCCTTTTTCTCTGCCTGCCGGGCCTCAAACTCGGCTTTGCGCTTGGCCTCGGCAGCCTCATGGGCCTGCCTGCGTTCCGTTTCTTCTTCCTTATTGGCGGCCGCCGGGCTCAGGTCAATGGACGGCGGTTCGGGGGGTGCTGTGGGCTTCTGCGCGGATTTGGCGGGGGCAGGCGTCGTGGATTCCACATGCGTGGGTACGGGCTGTGCGGGCGACTGTGGAGCCTGCGGAATGGATACAGGCTCTTGTGTGCGGACCATGTTTTGGCGAGCTTCGGACGCGATCTCAGCAAAAAAGCCCATTTTCGAATACCTCCTTGTGAAATTTGTGAAAGCCGGAATAGATGACACAAAGTTATTTTCCCATCCGCAGATAGGGCTCCACCCACAGCATATAGAGGTCCGTCACCGCCCCATTCATCTCCCCCATAGCTTGGGCCAGCTTTTCCCGGTCGAGAGCCTCCTGCCACAGCGGCACGAATTCCGGGAAGGGCAGCTCTTTGACCAGCGTATAGAGCAGGCTGGGGCCGTAGCGCCAGTCGGGGAGGAAGATGTTCTCCCGCAGGGCCCAGGGCCCCGTCTCGGCGCCAGGGTCCGGCAAATCCGGGGCGTAGTTCCGGGCCAGGTCCAGGAAGTACCCATAGGGGTCCTCACAGGACGGGTCCGCCTGGGGCAGATCGCTGGGGTTCCTGCCGATACCGAACCGGCGGAGGGCCATTCGGAGACTCCAGGCCGCCTCGGCCTCCTCTGTCCGGTAGAACTCCAGGAACAGGGACGTGTCGCCCTGGTCGGCGTCTGAGTCCGGGCAGGGGCTGAGGTCGCACCGCGTCCCCGCGTCCTCCACCTGGAGCGCCAGCCCCGCCAGGCACCGCAGAAGATGATCAAGCCTGTCGTAGGATGCCCACCCGGCCATATACCTCCGCAGGATACCGGCCTGGGCCTCCGCTAAGGGGCGGTCGCCGTCCGCCTCCCTCAGGAGCCTGTCCCGCCAGGCCGTGAACCACTCCGCCTCGGCCCCGCTCCGCCGGAAGTCCGACCCCGCCAGGGCCTCCAGGTACTGCCCCAGGGTCATCCGCAGGCATTGGAAGACCTCCTTGTGGTGGTACCGGCCCATGGCCTGGTCCAGCACCATCCCCCCCAAGTGGATCAGGGCATTGTTCATCCGATGACCGAACACCGGCAGAAGCGGGTCCCGCCTCTGCCGGTCATACACCGGCGTGCAGTCGTTGTCCTGGTCCATCGCCAGCTGGTAGGCGGGGCAGAAACCCCGGTAGGTCTCCACCTCCACCCGGGGATCGTCCAGGAACTCGCCGATGAGGTCGAACATGCCGTCGATGTCGCTTCTCCCGCAGAAAACATAGGCCGCGGGGAGCTGGGAAAACCGCCTCACCAGCGCGGCGGCGGCCTCCGGCGAGGATGCTCTGGACTGGGCGGCCAGGGCCATTCGTTCCTCCAGGGTCAGGCGCGTTCTGTCCTTGCTGTTCATATGTCCCTCCCAACTCCGGGCTCCTGGCGGCCCGGCTCTTCTTTTCTCGCTTCCTTCATACGGAGGTAGGCGTCGTCCCGTTCCAGGTCGTACTTCTGCGTTTGCCGGGGGCCGCGGCCCCGGGTGAACAGGTACATGCTGTCCAGAGGCAGGGACAGCACCGTGGATACCTGGCGATTGAGCTTCTCGGCGAAGTACCGGGCCGTCTCGATGTCCGTCCCGCCCAGGTAAAGGCAGTGGTCACAGTTGTTGATGATGGTCTGGGCCCGGGCGTGGCCGTAGAGCCCCTCCAGCTGGGAAAGACTCTGGACGATGAGGCTGACGTAAATCTCCCGGGAGCGGATGACGGAGATGATCTTGTCAAAATCAGGGATCAGGGTGTTGGTGGAAAAATCGTCCAGGATGAACCGCACCGGGATGGGCAGGCGGCTGTCCGGCTGACGGTCTGCGGCGTCCATGAGATACTGGAGGGCCTGGGTATAAAAGAGGTTTACCAGGGCGTCCTGGCTCCGATCCGAATCGCTGACAGACAAAAACAGGGCCGTCTTGCCCCGCAAAAATGCGCCCATGTCCACCTGATTTTTCATGCGGAACATCCTCCGCACGCCGGAGTGGGCCACCACGTCCAGGTGCTGGGCCAGGATCCCCCGGATGCTGGCGTCCATCCTGTCCGCCCGCTCGTTCTGGCGGATCATCCCGATTTTCCGGGCGAAGGCGCTTTTGGGGTGGGTGATTTGCTCCTCCTCGATCATGCTCTTCAGCTCCGCCGTCCCCATCCGCGTCAGGAACGTGTACGCCTCACAGAGGTCGTGCTGTTCCTCCGGAAGCAGGTTCAGGATGTAGAGAAGGATGGCCTCCAGATACATCTGGGATGCCATATCCCAGAAGGGGTCCTCGGCGTTCTGGCAGGGGCAGATGGCCTGGGCCACCTTTTTCACGTCCTGCTCGTTGTAGTAGTCGCCCTCCCGGTTGGCAGCCGCGTCCCGGCACTCCCGGATGTAGTCCAGGGGGTTGTACCCCCAGGGGGTGGCGGCCACGTCCCTGAAGTCCAGGTGCATCACCGTGTAGCCCCGCTGTCTGAGGGATTCCCCGTACAGCCTGCACAGGTTGCCCTTGGTGTCGGTGACGATGAGGCTGTCCTGGGCGTGGAGGATGTTGGGGATCACGTACCCCCGGGTCTTGCCGCCCCCGGAGGGCCCTACCAAGAGGTCATTGTTGTTGATCCCCGTGGCCCAGGTGTCGTTGCTGGCGGTGACGTCCTTCGCCAAAATGCGGCTGGAGTTGACTTTTTCAAACAAGATCCATACCTCCTTTGCTCTCGTCAAAGCTGGTGATGATGTTGTCCGCCAGGCCGAAGGCCACGGCCTCCTCCGCCTGGAAGAAGCTGTCGGCGGCGGTCTTTTCCAGGACCTCCTCCAGGCTCCTGCCGGAGTGCTCCGCGATGACCCGGGCGGTGATCTGCCGGGTCTCCATCAGGTCGTCGGAGATTGCCTTCAGGTGCAGGGCACTGCCGCCGGTCCGGGGAATCAGCGGGTCGTGGATCATCAGGCGGCTGTGGGGCAGCATATCCCGCCGGTCGCCGGAGATGAACAGGAGCGCGGCCATGGAGGCCGCCAGCCCCACGCACACTGTTCGGATGGGACAGCTGAGGGCCTGCATCACGTCATAGAGCGCCAGGCCGCTGTCCACACTGCCGCCGGGGCTGTTGATGAACAAGGTGATCTCCGCCTCCGGATCCTGCCGCTGGAGATACCTGAGTTCCCTGACCAGGGCGTTCACCGACCCCGCGTCCACGTCACCCACCAGCTCCACCTCCCGGTGGGCCAGCATCTCGTCCTGGATGGGGATCAGGTCATACCCCCGGGACGACTCCTTGATAATTCTTGCCTCGTTTGCAATGTACATGCTGTTTCCTCCCTTCGCATTTTGAAAACCGGCGCCCCGGCCGGGAACGATCCGCGGCCGGGGGAATTCTTATGAGCGTGTTCAGGTGTTGTTCTCTGTTTCCTCCTGCCGGAGGCCCTTCAGGGCGTCCGCAGCGGCAGGATTCCCCTCCGCGGCGGACTTCCGGTACCAGTATCTCGCTGCGGCCAGGTCCTTTTTGACGCCCTGCCCCTTCTCATAGCACCGGGCCAGGGCAAAGTGGCCGTTGGCGTCTCCGCCGTAATCGGAGGTCTTCAGGAAGCACTCGAAGGCCTTCCCGTAGTCCTGATCCACACCGGTGCCGTTGTAATAGCACAGGCCCAGGTAGTATGTCGCCTGGATGTCGCCCTGGCCGGCGGCCCTGCGGTACCATTCGGCGGCCTGGGTGTAGTCCTTCTCCCGCCCCCGGCCGAAATAGTAGATGCTCCCAAGCATGAACTGCGCTTTGGGGTGGCCGTGTTCCGCCGCTTTTAAGAGCCAGGTGAATGCCTCGGCGGCGTTCTCCTCCGTACCCTCCCCGCGCAGGCAGCTCATGCCCAGCCTGAACTGGGCGTTGACATCGCCCTGCTTGGCGGCGATCAGGACCTGCGCGTGGGCCTCCCGGTACAGGCGCTCCGCCTGGGCCGGGTCTTTCTCCACACCGGCGCCGGCCTCATAGAGCCGGCCCAGCATCTGGAGGGCGTCCATGTGGCCGAGCTGTGCTGCCCGGCGGTACCACTCGGCGGCCTGGGCCCGGTCCTTCTCCCGGCCGTGGTCGCCCCAGAAGCAGTCGTTGCCAAGGGCGAAGAAGAGCTCTGCGTCGCTGATCTGGCAGTATGTACCCAGGGACAGCCTGTAGTACTCCAGGGCCCGGTCGGGGTCCCGCTCCACGCCGTCACCGCGCTCATAGCACAGCCCCAGGTAGTAGCTGGCACCCTCCGCGCCGTCCCCCTGGGGGCCGTCCTCCAGCGCCTTGCGGAACAAGACCGCCGCCTGGGCGCGGTCTTGTTCCACGCCCCGCCCGTGGTAGTAGAGGCGGCCCAGCCGGCAGGCGGCGTCGGCGGCATTATAGAAATACTTTTCCCGGGACTCGGCGGCCTGGCGGTATAGCGCGGCGGCCTGGGTGAAGTCCTGCTCCACGCCCCGGCCCTCCTCTAAGAGTCTGGCGAGACCGTACTGGCCCTTGGCGCTTCCGGCCTCGGCGGCCTTCCGGTACCACTCCGCGGCCTTTGTGTCGTCCTTCTCCACCGCCCCATAGACCGGGACACGGAAGTGCAGGTCCCCGCGCTCGTAGGCCGCCCCCACATCGGCACAGCAGTCGGCGAGTGAGGTGCGGGCTTTCTCGTGGCCCTGGCTGGCGGCCTTCTCAAACCAGTAGGCCGCCTGTGCCTTGCTCTGCTTCACGCCCCTGCCATAGCAATAGTGGATCCCCAACTCATACTGGGCCTCCACATGACCCTGCCCGGCCGCCTTGCGGTACAGCTCCACGCTCTTGGGCCAATCCCCGATGCCATAGCGCCGGGCCAGCTGGTATTGGGCCTCCGGATCCTTCTCCGCCAGGGGGAGAAGGTCCTCAATGCTCATGTTCTTCCAATCGATCATGCTGTAACTCCTTTCAAATGTACTACCGTCGTTCCCAAAGGTTTTCCTGCCCCCGTTACTTCACAGCGGCGTTCCTGCCCCCTCCCTTGGCACGCTGCATGCGGTGCTTCTCCGGGCGGAGCGTATTCCCCTTGGACGGGTTTTTCAATTTTCAAGGTGCCGTGATACTAATATACCAGCCTGTCACAATGCTGCTTGTAATTATTACAAGTAAACGGACAGCCCACTCCGAACCTGGAGTAGGCTGTCCGTTTTTTGAATTGTATTCTTTGGCGTCAGATCACGGGAGCGCCGACCTCTCCGGGGGCCCTGTCCCGGGTCCGATAGAAGGCCTCGCGGCTCTCGCGGGTGGGGGCCGGCTCCTCCGGGGGGTAGAAGGCCCAGAGGAACGCCCCCGGCGTCCCGGCGGGGGCCTCGTCGTTCAGTCCCCGGACCTGTGAAAGGGCGCTCTTTTCTCCCATCACGCAGTCCCGCTTGAAGTCGTTGAACACGGCAAAGAAGCTTCTGTCCGCGTTTTCATGGAAGTCGGCCCGGAGCCGGAAGGGGCCAACCGCGGCGCCTCTGTCCGCCTCCCAGAAGGCCCGGTTGAGGCGCAGATAGTCGAAGCAGAAGAGGGCCCTGCTGCCGTCGTAGGCCTCCCGGGCCCCTCTGGCCGCCTGCCTGTACACATCCTCATAGATCGACTTCCCGGCCAGGAAAAAGACGCAGCCGCTCTGCAAATGGACCGCCAGGGGCAGATAGAGATACGGCGCACCGTTTTCCCCCTCCCGCCGCTTCAGGGCGTCCAGGAGCTTCTCCAGGTCCTCCGAGTCCATGACGCAGAAGTCCCGGCCCTCCATGCGCCACCCGGACATGTCCCTGGGGGTCAGGTCGTACCCCTGGGGACCGCGGCAGTAGGCGTCAAAGAGCCGCAGGGAGAAGTCCTGCTTCCGGCCCTCCCCGGGGGCCTGGGCGGGGCTCTCCAGGCGGAGCGGATAGCCGCCGTCCTGGAGCCAGGTCCGGATCTTATTGTGGAGCGCCGACCGCTCCAGCCGTTTTGTGAGCCAGGGCAGGTAATCCGTCTGCCGGGTCCGGCCCCTTTGGGTGACGCTCTGGCGCAGGTCGTGCAGACGCCCGGCGATCTCCGATTTTCCCGCGGCCTGCTCGTCCCGCAAAAGACGCTCCAGCTCCGCCAGATCCCGCTCCGCCTGGGCCTTGGTGAGGCCGCCCTGATGGACAGCACCAAGCCCCGCCCGTAGCAGCGGGACCAGCCATGCAGCCCCGTCCGTACCCCAGGGGCCGCTGTCCTTGTAATAGATGTCCCGGGCCGCCAGGTACGATGTGAGCCACCGGTAGTAGTCCGTATCCGCGATGAGCCCCGCCTGATACCCGGCGTCGTTCAGCGTCAGCTCCTGCCAGAAGTCCCGGCGCTCCTTCCGGCCCCTGCCCGGCGGCTCCCGCAGGAGCAGGCCCCGGGCCCAGGCCCGGTCCGCAACCATGGCGGCGGCCAGGGTCTCCCGGAGCTCCCGGCTGTCCGCAGGGCCCTCGGGCGTCTCCGCAAGGGCCCGGAGGAGGACCCTCCCCAGAAGCTCCCGGGCGCCCTCCCGCCAGAAGTACCGGTACAGGAAGGACCTCTCCTTGTCTCGGAGATAGCCCTCCGCCAGGTCCCGGTAGACGGTGTCCCGGAGTCCGTTCACAGGCTGTCCCATTGGAGCCCCCTCATGTACCGCGCCGCCTGCCGGCCGGGTCCGTCGTAGATCCGGCTGTACACATCCAGCGTCTTGTCCGTGTCCGTCAGGACCGTCTGCCCGTGCCGGAGCAGATAGAGATCAATGATCTCCTCCAGCTCCTCGCTAAACCCCCGGAGGACCTCCGCCGGGGCCTGCCGGTAGAGGGCGGCGAAGCGTTGGCAGGCCGCGATGTAGTCCTCCGGCTCCCGGAACCCCATGGCCAGGGCCGCAAGGCCCGAGGCCCGGTCCTCCTCCTCCGACAGCCGCTCCATCTCCCCGGCTGCCAGGATGTCCCCGAAGGGCGCCTCCGGCTCCCAGCCGTCCTCCTCGGGGTCCATGTCCCCGCCGTAATCCTCGTCGTCGTAGTCGTACCCGGCTTCCTCCGCGGGCTCCTCCGCCGGTTCCTCTGCCTGGGGCGGGGGATAGAGGCGCTTGCAATAGACGCGCTTCATGCTGCCCTCGTCGGTCATGCCGGAGGGGTCCTGGGCCGGGGCGCTCCACCAGGGCGTCAGGGCGCTGTCGCGGCTCCTGCCCTCCGGGTCGGTGAGGGCGTGGTAGAGATGGAACCCGAAGTAGGCGTCAAAGCCCTCGTAGGGCTCGTTTCTCTTGACCCCGTCGTGCCCCTCCATAACGCACCAGCCCCGGGAGAACCGCCGGGCCTGCTCCAAGAGGAAGGCAAAGTCCGTCCTCTCCCGCACATCCTCCCGGTCCCGGGCCAGGGCGAAGGCCCCGTCGCAGAGGCTCGTCCGCATGGTCAGATAGAGGTAGAGGCCGTAGAGCTCCCGCCGCGCCCGGAGATAGGGCTCCGCCGGGCTCTCCCCGCCGGGCCGGTCCGGGTACAGCCCGTCCCGCACACAGCCGGCCCAGCCGTCCATGAGCTCGGTCACCAGGGCGCAGAGCTTCTTTGAATCCGGCCTCCCGCTTTTGTCCGTGACGGCGGAGCGGAAGGAGAGGCCGTGCCCCTTCATTCGGCCCAGAAGATCCTCCGTCACCGTTCGGAGGCACCAGAGATTTTTCTGGTAGTTGTCCAGGGTATCCCGGGATATTTCCATGCAGTTCACTCCTTACGCATTATTTTCACTATCCTATCACGGCCGCACTGTCACGTCAAGCGGCTGCCCGTAAAAATTACAGACAAGCCGGGAGTCGGCGACCCTCCACGGAAAGGTGATGATTTGGACCCGGGTGCAGGGCGGGTCGGGGGCGAACTCCGTGGCGGAGGTGCCGGTGGTGACTTTTTCCTTCACGGCCCACTGGACCGGCGCGTAGAAGCAGTCACCGCTGTCCACGTCGGTAAGCTCGGTGCAGCCTCCGCCACCAGCGCCGGGGCTGCCAGGACCGGCAGACAGATGGCCAGAATCAGAGGCAGAATACATTTCATATCATATCGCTATGTCCTTTCTCGTAATGAATGATCCGTGTGGGGGGCTGGCTTTCCGAAGGACAGGCCTGTTTCGCCCCTTATCTGGATTGCTTCACGCGTTTTTTACAACAGCAGGCCGGCGCGTCAGCGCCGACCTGCTGTGCCCCTCATCAAAGAGTTCTTATATCTTTTAGAAATTGTGTGGTGCAGAATAAATGTGCTGTATTTAACGCTCGTTTTGGCAATGCTTGAGGATTGGTTTCAAATTAATTCCTTATGGAGCCCAGTGCAAAAGTGGCGGCGAGCTTTCTTGTTCAGTTGTGGGCATAGCCCTCATTATTGCAGCATTCAAGAGCATACGAAGCCTCTGTGAAGCCCTCCTCTTCGGCCATGCGGAAATATTCGGTCGCACTTGTAATATCTTTGTCTACACCTTTACCATAATAATACATGAGTCCAAGGCTGTAATTTGCGGCAGCGAATTTTCCCAGCGCAGCATTGTGAAAATAATTATTCGCTTTTGCGTAATTTTTGTCTACGCCTTTACCATAATAATGCATAAGCCCAAGGATGTACGACGCGACTGCGCGGCCCCAGAGCTGAGGCTTGTAGAAACATTCTCCCGCTATTTTGTAATCACTTTTCACGACTTTGCCATAAGTATAGCAACATTCGAGGTAGCACAGCACAACACGACGGTAACATCCCTCAGCTTTTTTTAAATAGTCAATCGCTTTTTTGTAATCTGATATTACGTCAATACCTTGGAAGATTCCAAGGTTGCGCCATGGCTCATCAGCGGACATATTTTGCTGTTCTCTGTAATATTGGTCCATCACTGCGACATCTCTATCTACGCCGTCTCTATCATAAAATTCTAAGATTTCCTGGTGTGTAACTTCCCACCTATTAAAGTATTCGCTTATGTACGGATACGCATCGCTGTGGTCACCGATAATGTTAGATGGTGCATTATGCTGGATCGGTTCGTGCGTAGTGAGTTCCGCAGGCATATTAGCGGATGCCGAAGATATCTTTTCTGCGGTCATTGTGATTTCCTCCATTACAATATATTTTGGTTGGGGGCACGGTAAGTGCTCCTTATTTGACACCATATTAGCACGATCGTGACGATTTAGCAATGGAGGGGCAGCAGCGTGGCGTCTTATTTGGGCACGTCCCTGACGTGCCCAAGCGCAGCCTATTATTTGGGTACGTCCCAGACGAAGTGGATTAAATGTGAATTATTTTGTGAATTTTTTGTAAATTTTTTGTCTGCCTTAGAGTTGCGTAATCCGGCGAGACAGTAAAGCGACGAAGCTCCAGGCACCCCCGGAACCGCGTCAGCGGTTCCGGGGGCGGTCGCCTCTGGCGACCGTAAGGGCCCGAGCGCAGCGAGGGCGGACCCGCGTCAGCGGGTCCGGGCGGTCGGCGGAGCCGACCACATCCCCCGGGACGGCCGCGTGAGCGGTCGAACCGGGGGATGTGTCACGCCCCCTTATGCCCTTTTCGTTTAGAGGATAAACAAAATAGAGGATCTGAAAATTCTAATATAATGTAAAAATCTTTACACTTTTTGAAATTACTAAAAATCTTGAGATCGCTTAAAATTTTCAAAAAACTTAAAAAGAGTGGAAAAAGTGTAGAAATCTTAGGAAAAGTTTTTAACGAAAAATGGGCCGGCGGTGTGTCACCTTGAAAATTGCTAACAAAATGCTTTTGGGGCGCTGAATTGGCCGTCCCAGCCCCGTCCCGGGCCTAGCGCCGCGAGGCGGCGGGCCCGGTGAGACTCATTATGGTCGGTGACCGTCCATAGATGAAGCACCGTTCGCTTCGAAAATTGGGCTGGATTTGAGGCGACAGTGGGCTCGCGCAACGGGGCGGCACCGTGAGGCGGCGTCCCGTTGCGCGAGTGTATGGCCCATCATGGGCCATTGACAGCGCGTGGCTGGGCTGAGCATGGAATGGGCTGGCGGTCCTGGAATATGGTCCATGACCGACCATATACCAACGATCTGAATCGTTCCGGTCCGACGGTCTTGGATTATGGTCTATACATAAACGATAGAGTATGAAAAAAAGAAAAAGCCTCAGCCGGCACCCGTAAGGGCATCGACTGAGGCTCTTGCTATGTTGCTGCATCAAAGGGAGTGCGCATCGCACTGTGCAGTCACTCCTTGAAAAAAATATCCCCGCCCCGGTTTTCACAGCGGGCAGCAGGCGCGAAGCTCTGCCGCCCGTCACGATCTCCGGAGCGGGGATTGTGGTTACGATGGTTACATGAGACCGAAGCGGATCAGAAGAGCGTTGATGAACGCCCTGACGACCTGACCGATCATAAAACCGCCACCGAACATGAACGCAAAGCCGAGGATACGGCCAATCATGGTGAAGATTGCGGGAGCGCGATAGTTGATGTCGCTTACAGTGTCACCGATGTTTTCCAGCTTGACCAAAACCCATTTATACATAGTGATTCTCCTTCCCCAGCAGAAAAATTTTCTATAAATAGATTGGCCCGCCCCGGTTTCCCGGGACGGGCTGTGTGTTACTTGGTGTGGTAGGCTGTCGTGACGACGTCCGCATATGTGTCGAAAGTGATTACATCAACGTCGTATTTACCAGACCAATTGTAGTCTACATCGGAGACGTAGAAGTTGGAGCAACCGACGTATCCGAATTCAGGGTCTGTCATGGTCTCATAATGGCCTTTGGACGAATAGTAGTTAAGCGCAGCGTCAAATACGCTTTCCCTGCCAGCATAGTGCCCCACAGTACATTTGTTTTCACAATATGCATCTATATAGAGTGCATCCATATAGTCGTAAAGTTCACCTGTGTCGGCCATGTGATACATTCCGTCATGTTCGTCCCAACCTTCGGTACAGTCCATATAAGCCCTGTAGTTGGCAAGGGCGGCCATTTCCGAGTCGAATTCTACGGTTTCTACGTTGGCTCTGGTACGGTACTTGTTTACTTCTTCGAGTTCTTTGGCCTGCATATACGTGAGTTCCTGAGTGAGCTGCTTCTTGTAGGAACCGGTGGTTTTGACGCCGGACTCGGTGTCCTGGTGAAGCAGGTAGTACATGTAGTAGCACTCGTAATTGTCGCCAAAAGCCTTGCGGAGAGATTCGTCACAGTTGTCCATATAGGCGGCCACGTTAAAATCCTTGGAACCCTGGCGGCCCTCGTGGACACCGACGGTCTGGAAGTGCTTCAAGAGCAGCGCGTCGTCATTGTGATACTGGACAGCGAGCATCGGGAACGCAGCCTTGTAGTAATCCGCGTCGAATACCAGAGACCAGTCAACAGCGGCGACGTAGGAGTTATAATCTTTGCCATAATCCCAGGTCACGTCGTAAGGATTGCCGTGGTTCTTTTCGCCGTCGAAGATGAAGACGAGGCATTCGTTTTTGTTTTTTTGAACAGTGGCTTCCTTGCCGCCAAGAGCGGCGATGGCTTCGACGGAACCGAATTTCGTTTTAGGGTCAACGTAGTCTTCACCATTCAGGTATGCCTGATATTCGTCACCATATTCTCTCTCGTAATACTCTACGATCTCGCTGCGTCTTTCATCTGTGAATTCGGCCCATTTCTCGTCCCATCTGGCGCGACCCACATCATCACATTTGGTGTCAATGTACCACTGGATGATGGGCGGATACTCGATGGATTCGACTTCATCCGTGCCATCGGCGTCCCCGGTAGGGGCGGGCGTTTCGGACTCTGTCCCGTCTTCCCCGGCATCGTCGGCATCATCGGCATCGCCGGTATCTCCGGTATCCCCAGTGTCCCCAGTATCTCCGGTATCGTCGGCATCATCGGCATCGTCGGTATCTCCGGCATCCCCAGTATCTCCGGTATCGTCGGCATCATCAGTATCCCCGGTATCTTCGGCTTCCGTGTCACCAGGATCATCCGTCGTCGAAGTGTCGCTGTCCCCAGCATACTCGGTCTGGGCGACGGGATCGGCCGTCGGAGCGTCCTCCGTATAGTTTTCACCACAACCGGCGAGCGTGACAGTCATCAGGATGGCGGCCAGAACAACTACATAATATTTCATCAGTTTCTCCATAACCCGTTTATCCCTTTCTATGTGATGAAGTTTCCAGGAGCTCTTTCCTTGACTCCCTCACTTTCTTTGCACGGGTGCGGGGCGCGTCAGCGAACCCGCGCCCGTGTCGGAGTACCGCAGTCTGCCGGGCTGTCGTGTCTGGTTGGAGCGGTTCTGGCTGCCAAAACCGAAAAATCGGCCGGTGACAAACGTTACATTTCGGTACAGATTTTGACCCATGTGTTTTATATAAAAATCGTAAAAAGTGTAAGAATCATTACAGTTTTCTGTTGGAATCTTTGAAAAATGGACCTGCATTTTTTTGAAGGGGTCTTCGACCCTGAAAATGGAAACGTTACAAGAAAGTGCTGAAGATTTCTACAGTTTTTGCATTTATGTTTTCAACTCCGTTACACGACGTTACACGTGTGTCACCAAAAACTGTAGAAATCCTTACATAAATTTTTTTGTAACGTTTGTAACGTTAAAATTAGTATTATATACGCGCATGAGAAAAACTCATATAAAGGGTCTTAAAAAACTCCGTTACAGACGTTACAAAAAAATTTCTGCTATAATTCTTACAGTTTTTCGAAAATTTTTGTAACGGCGTGTAACGCGAGAACGTTACAAACTAAAAAAGTGCAAGAACTCTTACACATTCTTGTAACGTTCATTTTTGACGCTCGGAAAATGGGCTTAAAAAATGCAAGTGTGGTTTTACGGTTACGATACTTCGGCTCATAATCCCAATAATTGCTTCTTCTTCGCGTCGTACTCCTCCTGCGTGATTGCGCCGGCGTCCAGCAGACCTTTGTATTTCATGATCTCGTCCGTAGCGGACACGGCGGAGGCGGGAGCAGAATCAGATCTGGACTCTGGCATCGGCGCAGGTTCAGACCCTGGCGCGGATCCCGTTGCCCACTGGGATTGGTTCTGAGCCTTGATGTGGGCCAGGGCCTCCAGTATCTGCCTGACCGTGGACCTGGCTACGTCCTCCTCAATGCTTACGATTTCGATGCCGTCCGTCAGACGCTCAGGATACTTATACAGGATCTGGTGAATCGTCGAGAGGTGGGCACCCTGTAGAGAGATGCCCACGCCGATGGTGGCCCGGAGAACCTTGGATACGGACCGCTCACTGCCCGTCATGGCCCCGACGATGGCCCCCGCGCCGCCGAACAGAGCCCCGCCCACGGCGGCACGGGCCAGACCTCCCTTCCGAACACCCTCCTTGGTCTCAATCTCGTCGATGGGCCAGAAGTCCATGAGGTTGGCAAAGTCAAATAGATCCTTCTCCGGCACTTCGGACAAATCAAACATGGGACTGGTGGCGCTCCCCACACAAAAGAGCCGGTGCTCCTGGTCGATGCTCAGCAGCGGCCCGTCCCAACCACGGCCAATATTGATGGTGGGCTTAAAAGTCTCGGCCAGGGCGATGCGCCGATCGATTTGCTCCCGGTTGAACACACTCCAGGCTCGCTTGGTTACCCGCCCCATAAGGGTCGCTTTCCGGCACTTCGGGCAGAGGAAATCCCCACCGGCCAGGGAGACCTTTCCGTCCCCCCGCTGAGAGATTCTGACGCCGCAGTGGGCGCAGGGCTTGGCCTCTCCAAATAAGAGCCGCTCCGCAGTACCTGCCGGGGCTACGGCATTATTCCTGCTCAGGATCTGCATCACCGGTGTGCCACAGCTGCGGCAAAACTGGTCTCCCTCGGGGATCACGGCTCCGCATTTTGAACAATACATATTGTTCCACACCTCCCTTGCTTACCGCCGCCTGCCTTTGAACATGCCAATCAGGAACATAATAAAAACCACGGCGCATGGAATAGCCAGAATGATAAAGATTGTATAAGACGCTGTCGGAAAATACGCAAAGAGCAACATCAATACCGCCACGAAGGCAATCGAAGGGAGCCAAACCGTCAAAAAGGTTGATTTCTTCGTTGACGAGCTTCCGCTGCTTGGAGCCGGAGCCTGCTGGGGCTGGCCCTGGACAGGTCCCTGCTGGTAGGACTGCCCCTGGTAGGGCCCCTGTTGGTACGGCTGATAGGGCCCGGGACCGGCCTGGGTCGGGGCCTGCTGGAACGTGGCCCCGCAGGAGGGGCAGGACGTGGACCCGTCGGGGATCTGTTTTCCGCATTTAGGGCAATACATAAGCCATTTTCTCCTTTCAAGGCAGTCTGGTCACTTTTTCTTCATCCTCACTATATTAACAATACTCAAGACCAGTACTGGGATACAGCACAGTAAGCCCAAGATACCACCCCCTAGAAGCATCCCCAGCAATGCAAGTCCAATAGTCAACCAGTAGATCAACCCAAAGATAGGTTTCTTGGACTCGCCGCCATTCCCGGTGGATTGGGTCTGCTGGGATTGCCCCTGGTAGGGCCCCTGCTGGTAGGGCTGTCCCTGGACAGGTCCCTGCTGGTAGGGCTGACCCTGAGCGGGGCCCTGTTGGTACGGCTGATAGGGCCCGGGACCGGCCTGGGTCGGGGTCTGCTGGAACGTGGCACCACAGGAAGGGCAGGACGTGGACCCGTCAGGGATCTGTTTTCCGCATTTAGGACAATACATGTTGATTTCTCCTTTTCTCGAAATTTAATATTTTTTACAAAGCGTCTCCCTCGCGGACTTTTTGCATATCCGCACAAAATACATCATAGCACAAATGCAATAACAATACAAGATATATCTAAAACATCTCTCACTTTGGACATAAAATAGATATACAGATAGTCACGTGGAAGGGGGTGGTGCCTTGGATACCCATGAGCGTTTACAGCAGCTGCTGCGCGAGCGCGGATGGACAGAGTACAAACTGTCAAAGGAGTGTGGGCTGGCCCAGTCCACGATCGGCAATATATTTCGCAGAAATACGGTTCCGTCAATCGCCACACTGGAAACGATCTGCAAAGGATTTGGCATCACCTTGTCGCAGTTTTTTACGGATGAAAATCTCGTGGAGCTGAGCCCTGAATTGAAGGAGCTGTTCGACGCCTGGGTCTGCCTCAGGCCAAACCAGAAGAAAGCCGCCCTGCAAATGCTCAGGGCAATGAGCAATGAGGATGAGTGGGTGGGACCGTCCCTTTGATGGTATTCTTATTTCATTATGTTCAGGCCGCTTTTCGCTTTTTTGTGGTGCGAAAAGCGGCCTGTTGTGTTTCATGCGGCGGGACGTTCTATCCCTGTCTTGCCGCCCAGATTCAGCGCGGCGTCCAGTTCCGCCAGGCGTGCGGATTTCTCCCGCAACTCCGCATCCATGGTAAAGGGTTTTGCTGCCTCGATTTTGGCGGATTCCAGCTGCCGGTTCAAATCGGCGAGCCGGTCCTGGGTTTCTTCCAGTTGCTCCGGCAGTTTTGACAGCGCGTTGTCGATGCGGGTGATGTTCCCGACAGCACTGCCGCCCAGCTCCACCGTATAGGCAACGGCGCCTCTGAAAGATACTTTGTGCTCACCGAACATGGTCAGCGCAGCCGTGACCTTAAAGCCGCGGTAACTGCCGATCTCTACCGGCTCCGTCTGTGTGACACCGGCAATCGCGTCCAGCAGGGCCTCTCCGGCCTCGCCTTTTTCTGTATAAGTACGACCATGGATTGTCATGCCTGCAAAGCCTTCCATCGGGTGCGGATGTTCCGCCAGGGTCTGCATATCGGCCCGGATGCCCGCGATCATGGCCTCATTCCGCCTGATTTCAGATGGGGACCGTTTCAGAATATCGTCCTCCAGCCGGTATTTCTTTGACTGAAAATCCGCTTTCATCACGCGCAGTCGGGCAACGTCCACATCCAGCTCCATGCGCTCCTTGATGCGGGGATCCCCGGCGCACAGGGCCTTGATTTCCGCGAAGGACAGAACGGTTTCGTCCACGTCCTCACAAGAGCGGAGCGGCGTCCGGCTGGTCATGACCTGGGAGATGAATTTCTGCTTGGCCTCCACCGTCTGCCAGAGATAGCTGTCAAATGTGGACTCCGTCACATAGCGGTAGATGTGGACACGCGGGTTTTGGTTGCCCTGCCGGACGATGCGCCCGGCCCGCTGGGTCAGGTCACGGGGCCGCCACGGGCAGTCGAGGTCATGGCTGGCAATAAGCCGGTCCTGGACGTTGGTGCCGGCGCCCATCTTCTGGGTGGAGCCGATCAGGACGCGCACCTGCCCGCTGCGTACTTTTGCAAACAGAGCCTTCTTTTGCTCATCAGAATTAGCCTCGTGGATGAACGCGATCTGTTCCGGAGGCATCCCGGCAGCGGTCAGCTTGCTCCGAATGTCATCGTAGATGTTGAAACCGCCTTTGCCCGATGTGGGCGTACTGATGTCACAGAAAACCAGCTGTGTCAGCCTGTCTGCTTCACCTTCCCGCCAGTGCCGGAGGATATTGGCGACGCACATATTGACTTTGGTTCCGGGCTCGTCTGGCAGAGTGGGGTTGATGATCCGCTGGTCCAGTCCCAGCTTGCGCCCATCACTGGTAATTTTGAGCATATTGTCGGTGCGGGCGTCCACGGCGCCGGAATGAACAAGTTCCGCCCGTTTGGACAGTTCCTGAACCAATGCTTTCTGATGTTCAGTAGGCTTGCTGACGACAGTATGGTATTCCACCTCCGGTGTGGGCAGGTCAAGCTGGTCGGCGGTCTTGATGTCCGCCACCTCCTTAAACATGGCCATCAGCTCCGGAAGGTTAAAGAATTTAGCGAACCGTGTCCGCGCCCGGTAGCCGGTGCCCGCCGGGTCAAGCTCCAGCGCCGTGACAGTCTCCCCAAACCGCGATGCCCAGGAGTCGAATGTACCCATCCCCATTTCTTGCAGGCGGTCGTACTGGAGATAACGCTGGACGGTGAAAAACTCGGTCATGGAATTGCTGATGGGCGTACCCGTTGCCATGATGATCCCACGCCCGTGGGTGATTTCATCCATATACCGGCATTTGGCAAACATATCGCTGGATTTCTGAGCCTCTGCAGTGGACAATCCGGCCACGTTCCGCATCTTTGTGTACAGGAACAGGTTTTTATACGCGTCGCTCTCGTCCACGAACATCCTGTCCACGCCGAGCTGCTCAAAGGAGATGACGGAATCCTTTTTCCAGTCGGCCTTTAGTTTCTCCAGCTTTGCCAGAAGGTCCTTCTTCAACTTTTCCATCTGTTTGATGGTGAACCGCTCGCCCTTGCTCGCCTTGACCTCACTGATGGCGTTGGTGATGTCGTCGATCTGATCGTTAATGATCTGCTCCTGCCGCTCGAAGCTGATAGGGATCTTTTCAAACTGGCTGTGCCCGATAATGACCGCGTCCCAGTCGCCGGTGGCGATGCGGGCGCAGAACTTCTTGCGCCGGGCGGTCTCAAAATCGCGTTTCGTCGTGACCAGGATATTGGCGGCGGGGTACAGCCGCAGGAATTCGGCGGCCATCTGCTGGGTCAGGTGGTTGGGTACCACAAAGATGGACTTGCTGCACAGGCCCAGGTGTTTGCTCTCCATGGCGGCGGCAATCATCTCAAAACTCTTTCCTGCGCCGACCTCATGCGCCAGCAGGGTGTTTCCGCCATAAAGCACGTGGGCGATGGCGCCCAGCTGGTGGGGACGGAGCTGGATGGACGGGTTGATGCCGTGAAAGACAATGTGGCTGCCATCATACTCACGGGGCCGGATGCAGTTCATAGTGTCGTTGTATACGCGCACCAGCGTCTGCCGCCGCTCCGGGTCTTTCCAGATCCAGTCTCTGAATGCGTCCTTGATCATCTGCTGCTTCTGTGCGGCCAGGGTGGTCTGCTTGGAATTGAGGACGCGGCGCTCCTTGCCGTCGGGGTCCTCAATCGTATCATAGACGCGCACATCCCGCAGATTCAGCGTTTCCTCCAGGATCTCATAAGCGTTGTACCGGTCCGTGCCGTAGGTGGTGCGTGCGGTGATGTCCCTGCTGGATACCCATGATTTGTTGGTGATGAACCACGCCGCCGTGGCCTTTACAAACACGACGCAGGTATTCTTCCGCTGGTATACAGGTGTCTGGAACGTCTCGTACATAAACTGCTGGATGTATTCCGGGGCAATCCACGTTGCGCCCAGGCGGACCTCGATCTCGCCGGCCTCCAGGTCCCTGGGCTGGGCGGCAAGCAGGGCATCCACGTTTGACTGGAAAGCAGGGTCAGCTTCAGCGGCCCGCCGTGCTTCCCGGAGTTTGCGGCGGACGTTGCCGGACAGGTATTCATCGGCGGTCTGCCATGCGGAGGTAAGGGGGTCTTTGTAGATCGCACCGCACAGGTCAACTGTCAGCTCCTGCTCTGTTTTCCCGGTCAGCTGCGCCATATAGGGCAAGTCCACCCGGGCGCGTTCGCCGATGGATACGGCCAGGGCCTCCTGCGCGGTGTCCACATGGGTCACGGGGACACGCCGGTTGATGGTGCGTCTGGTGAAAATATCCGCCTTGCGCTCCAACCTGCCGTCATCGTCCAGGACCTCCAAAGAGCAGAGCAGGTAGTAGGAGCTGTCTGACGAAAATGCCAGCCGGTTGGCCCGGCTGTTGATCAGGCCATACGCGCGTGTGAATGCATCGTAAAGGCGGTTTAGCTCCACCTGCTGGTCCCGTATGGTGCTGTCCGGGATCCCTTCCTTCATCTGAAGGGCAATCAACCGCTGCACACAGTCCCGCAGCCCAACCATACCAGTGACACGGGCTGCCGCGGCGGCGCTGAGTTTGGGGCGTACCATGACGGAGTTTTCCCGGTAGTAGACTTTCCCATTGACAATCGTGAAACTGTAGTTTTTCACGGCAGGATCAGCCGGGATGGAGTCAGCACCTTCTCCGTCCAGCTCTGTCACGGCGGCCCCACGGTATGTGCCATGGATGCGGGCAACTGCCTCGCGGAGCTGCTCGGACAGATCGGCGCCGGGGGTGGGGAAAACGGTGTAGTCCTGCCCATAGCGGGTGCTCTCGGAGCCGGGGCAGCCCAGCACCATTTCGGGGTTGTCCATGAAATAGCTGTTGACCGGATAGCCGTCCTGATTCTCTATGGTGCTCACCCAGTCGGGCAATGCTGTGCGAGGCTCAGCCCGTTTCTGGAAGAACAGGATGTCGGAAACGATATCCGTCCCGGCATTTGCCTTGAAGGCTGAATTTGGCAGCCGGATCGCTCCCAGGAGGTCGGCGCGTTCAGCAAGATATTTACGGGCGGCGGTGTCCTTGCTGTCCATAGTGTAACGACTGGTGACAAAGGCCATGACACCGCCGGGGCGCAGCTGGTCCATGGTTTTACAGAGGAAATAGTTGTGGATGCTGAAGCCGTACCGGTTATAGGCGGGGTCGTTGACCTGATACTGCCCGAAAGGCACGTTGCCAACGGCAATATCGAAGAAGTCATTTGGAAAGCAGGCGTTCTCATAGCCCTGGACAGCGATGTTGGCTTTGGGGTAGAGCTGCTGGGCGATGCGCCCGGTGATGGGGTCCAGCTCCACGCCGTACAGTTTGGATGCGGCCATGCTTTCCGGCAGGAGGCCGAAGAAGTTACCCACGCCGCAGGAGGGCTCCAGCACGTTCCCGGTGGTGAAGCCCATGTTGCCCACGGCCTCGTAGATGGCCCGGATGACCGTGGGGCTGGTGTAATGGGCATTGAGGGTGGAGGCGCGGGCGGCAGCGTATTCCTCCGGGGTCAGGAGACTTTTCAGCTCGGCATACTCCGCACTCCACGCCTCCTTGTCCGGGTCAAATGCGTCGGGGACGCCGCCCCAGCCCACATACCGGGACAGGACCTCCTGCTCGGCGGGGGTGGCGCTGCGGCCCTCGGCCTCGATCTGCTTCAGGGCGCGGATGGCGGCTGTGTTCATTTGATACTTGGCCTTGGGGCCGCCCTCGCCCAGATGGTCGTCCGTGATGCGGAAGTTGTGGGCAGACGGTTCGGAATCAAAAAAATAAACAGGGGCGGCGGCAGGTTTTGTGTCACCTGCCGCCGCCCCTGTGTCCAAAGTTTTGGGTGCCGGTATCTCTATGCGGGAAGGCGGTACGTCCTTGGGCGGAGCCGCCGGAGGCAAGGCCCCGGCGGCCTGGTCGTGCTCATATTTGCGGATGGCGTACTCGATCTGCCGTAAAATCATACCTGCGCTCTCGTTGACGGCGCTGCCCAGGGCCAGGACCACGTCCCTGGTGTTGAACTCCCGGATACAGTCGAAGTCCTCGGGGGAGAAATAGCTGTCCAGGTCAAAGCCGCAGCGGGCCAGCAGCAGGAAGGCCAGGCTGACCGTCATAGCCGCCTGAAAACGCATGGCGACGTTTTCCTCGTCCAGTTCTTCCAGAAAACTGTCGTGGACGGAATATAGAAGATCCTGCTTAAAATCGTGCCAGCGTTCCTCTGAAAATCGGACGGCGAGATTGATCAGCTGCTTGTCCAGGCCATCGCCGCCAGAAACGCCGAAGCACTCCTCCAAACGGGACGTGACGGCTCCCTGGTATTCCTCCCGGTACACCCACGGCATAGGGTCACGGGCGTTTTCCTGGCGCTGCGTGTCTGCAACGTCAAAAACATAGCGGAGAAACGTCCTTCCCCCGCTCTTGCAGAGCAGGGCGATGCCCTTTGAGCCCCTGCGGATACGGCGGCCCATGCGGCGGGTCCACAGGTCGAACCCGGCACAGGCTGTGGCGGTGGGCCGCTGTGTATAGATCATGACCTGGTCGAGGAAGTTATATTTATAGAAATGGCCCGCCAGGATCAGAAAACGGCTCCAGTCCTTGATTTGTGCGGTCAGGGACTTCGTGGCACGGTCTGCCATCTGCGTGTAGGTTTCAACTTTTGTGGTCACAGTATCACCCCTTTCCGGTGTTTGATTCGATCTATCGGACCGCGATTCGCCGGTCCCCATCCTCCGCTGCCGCGGCAAGCCTCTCTGCGATGCTGTGATACTGCTCCGCCCGGAGCAGGCACAGGCCGCGCTCGATCTCAGCCGCCGCCGTTTCCGCGGCCTGTTTCAGCCGGTCGGACGACTCGGACATTTCTTTGGCCGTCCATGCGATCTCCTGTTTTGCAAATGACTGCATTTTCTGTCGTTCCCTTCTTCTGCAAAAATTCATTCCAATCTTTACCGCTCGGGGGCACCTGGTCCGCAGTGTCATAGCCCAGCGCCCGGTATTTGATTTTGAGCCTTTCCGCGGCGGCCCGGCCCCATTTATCGGCGTCGAGACAGAAAATGACCCGCCTGATATGCGGATTTTCGTGCAGATACGTTTCCAACGGGGCGTCGTGCAGGCCACACAGGGCGATGGAACCGGTCTGGCCGTAAAGTGTGAAAAAGCTCATCAGGTCGATGGGAGCCTCGAACACGGAAACGCTATCCGGGACGGAGCCGCAGGAAACGCGGAACGCGATCTGCTTGTCACTGCCGGCCACATCGCCCTTAAAGTTCCCCAGGGTGCTCCTTCGGGCGGCGAATACTGCCTTTCCGGCCCCGTTATACCCCACAAAGACGCAATCATGGCATTTTGCGTCCTCATAGAGCAGGCCCAGTCGGATGAAGTCATCTGTGACTTTGGCAGCGATTCCCCGGCTGCCCAAATAGGCGCGGACACGGTCGTTGTTGTAGTACTTCGGGGGAAGGGCAAAGTCTGGCCGTTCCTTCCGGTACTGCGTGTCTATGCGCTGGACCGGGGAAGGGGAGGGGGCCGCGGAACAGCCATTGAATGCCAGCAGGTAGCGGACGGCCTCCTGGAACGACATGCCCTGGAAATGCCGCAGGAACGCGATGGCGTCGCCGCCGACGGATTCCGAGTAGCGGTACCATGTATGCCGGTTCCAGATGCGCAGACTGTCCATCTCGCTGGTCGTGAAAAACCGGCCGGCGCGCCTGACATGGTAGCCGAGGCTGGAAAGTAGCTCCGGCAGATCCGTGTCGTTGGCAGCCTCGATTTCAGCGGCTGTATATCTGTCTGGCCTGTACCCGGAGTTAATCATGGCCTTTACAGATCTCCGTGGCGGCCTTCTCGATGCCTCGTTTGAGCCGCGGGTCCCCCAGGACTTCCGTCGCCGTATAGCCCAGGGCGTCCAGTGCCTCCTCTGTATCCATGGTGCAGCCAAACTCATGGTCGCTGAGTTCCTGGAGGAACATCTCATAGATGAATCCTTCCCCGGTTTCATCCGCCCCGATGGCCGCCTGCAACTCCGCCTCCTGCCGCTCCAGCGTTTCATGCAGCAGGGCATGGTCCTTCTTTTGGACGAAGCCGCCGCCCGGCAGGCGGTACAGCTTGTCCGTGTCCTTTTCCGGGTCGAGGCCCCAGCCGTGCATCATCTCACCAAACTGCCGGTCATTGAACGCAAAGCCGAGGGGGAGTCTGTTTATCTCCTCCTGGTGCCGGCGCTTCATATCCGCGTAGCGGTTCATACAGCGATCACCTCCATTCTGTCAATGTTTTTGGGGCTTACAATCTTCAAAAGCGTGTCCCGCCATGCCGACGCGCACATCCCGTAGACATCCCCCACATCGTAACGGCCCCGGCCGCAGCCGTCGGGAAGTGCCGCCCAGATGTACCGAATTGGTATCCGTACCTCTTTTTCCAGTTGGATCTCCATAACGCTTCCGCCGCCGTCCCACGGGTCGAACAGGCCGCACATGGTATCCTTGCCCAGCGTGATAGTGCCGCAGTAGGGATTTTTCCGCGCATCATAAAAGCGCCCATTTCGGTCCTGGAGCCTGACACAGCGGTTGAGTTCCATCAGCTTGGCTAGCGTCATGCGCACAAGGAAGGTCACGGCGGCCATGCTGGAGGGAAGGTTGGCGCACTCCACGCGGCAGCTCTCCAGAAATCCCTTCGGGTCCCGCATATCCCCCTCCCGGAGCGCACGCCAAAGTTGGGTCTTGGTATACCCCTGCTGGCGGGCAAGCCACAGGAGGGAGCTCTTTTCGTCCAGCCGGGCGTTATAGTCCCCATACCAGCAGGGATAGGGGGAGTTCAGCGTAAAGTCATAGTTTCCGTCCCCGGTATCCAGCAGGATATTCACGCAAAACTCCTGATTGAGAAAATGGTCCTCGGGATAAGCCCAGTACGTCAGCTCTGTGATGATGTCGCTGAGATCGTCTTCGTCGTCACCCAGGCCCTCCGGGTACGGACCGTCTGGCGCGGTGAGCGCCTGGCGGATTTCCTTTTCCAGTTCTGCCTGATAGACGCACGCCGCCTCGAAATACCATTCCTCCAGTTTCTCCAGAAGCGCCAGTTCCGGGTCTGCGGACTGGCAGATTTCGGCCGCTGTCTTTTCGTCCATCTCGTCACGGTAATCCGCGTAGATCTCCATACGGAAAGAGCCGTCCGGCTGCTTTGCGTACCAGTATTTTCCCTCCAAAATGGCGGCGACAGCGGTTTCCAGGTCCGTACTCATTGACCGTCCTCCCGTGTGAGCGGCTGGAAGGTCACGGTACATGCGCGGGCGACCTCAAAGGCAATGACCTCAACCGTCAAGCCGTCTGTGAGATCGGAGTGCGCAGCGATGTTCTCCGCGATGGCGATGATGTCATTGGTGGCCAGGTGCGGCTTGCTCCCGGCCAGGTCCAGGAGCAGATGGCCGTACTCGTCGTTGCTGCCGCGTGTGTACCATTCCTGCCGGATACACAGCGCCCGCAGCGCCGACGGGCTCAGGCGGCGTATCTCTCTGTATGCTCTGTTCATCGCGCAAGCCTCCCTTCTCATGTGTGCAGGCCGTAGTATGCCTTTTCCATGTTCTCCTGGTTGTGCAGGATCAGCCCGCCGCACAGGCAGGGATGGCCGTCCCGGTACTCCCGGAAGAAGAAGGAATAGGGCGTGAAATCGTTGTAGAGCCGGACCTCCTCCGCGTCCGGCCAGTTGAAGTTCCGGGCCAGGGCCTTGCCCAGCTTGTGCCGGATGCGCCGGCTGCCGGCGGCGGCTTTCAAATTTCTCTTGTCGCCGTCGAATACAAGGCGCGGACGGTCCCTGTCCGTATTCAGAGAAAGGGCCCGGAATGTCCGGGAACCGTCCTGCCGGCGGCTGTTTTGGAGAAATTCCTCAAACTCAGACCAGCGCAGCGTAACGGTCTGCTCCGTGCCCTCCACGCGGTCCGGGCCACGTCCGGCCAGCCAGGTGAACAGGAACACAATGCGGTCGCGGGCCTGATCCAGCCGGAGCTTCACAAAGGAATGGATGTCCGAACTGATGGCCCAGCCGTCCCGCCGGAGCCGGTCGAATTCGTCGTACCCGATATAGAAACGGTGGGGTGATTTCATGCGGGCACTGACCGTGCGGATACCGACGGCATTCTCGTCGGCCTCGGCGCACAGCATGATCCGATTTGTCATAACCGCGTCCTCCTTTTGATTTTTGGGCGCAAAAAAAGCGGGAAGGTCATGCCTCCCACATACCGGAATTTATCAGAATGGCAGATCGCAATCCGCGCTGTAGCCGCCGGCGGATGCATCGGCAGCCGCATAGGCCGGCTGCCCCTCTTGGGCCTGCGGCTTGCTGTCGCCGAAATTGACGCTGCCCGCCAGGATCTCGGCGGTGCGGCGTTTGTTGCCGTCCCGGTCCGTCCAGTCGCGGATCTGGAGCCGCCCATCCACCACCGCCATACGGCCTTTGGTGAAATACTTGCCGACAAACTCCGCCGTATTGCGCCATGCGACGACGTTCACGAAGTCCGTGGCTTTTTCACCGCCCGTTTTGTAGTCACGGTCACAGGCCACAGAGAAGTTGCAGACAGGAAGCCCGGTCGGGGTATAGCGCAGCTCAGGGTCACGGGTCAGGCGGCCCATTAGGGTGATGTGATTCAACATATTTGGTTCCTCCATTGTAAAATGATTTTGAACAGGGAAACGGAATGACAGATTCGTCTGTTATGCTTTGACCGGCTCCAGATTCTCACAGGTGTCGTCCTGAATATCCATGATGAAACGGGCGCCGGTCTTAAATCCGTCGATGTAGTACACCTCTGCCGTAAGGGCATTGAGGGCTGTCTGCACGTCTGTGAGGCGCTTCAATGCGGGCAGAAGATCTGGCGTGAGAGCGTGTTCCAAAAGAGCCTCGGCATCGGCCAACTCGTTCACTATGTGCGCGATCTCGGACCCCCTGACCATCTGCCGGTTTACCGGGGACAGGTTTCCGTGAAATAAATCTTTAAGAATGCTGTTCATTGGGCGTCCCTCCATAGTTTCCTGTGCAGCATTGCAAGAAACGAAAAAACGGCCGCTGCTATGCGACCGTTCTTTCTCTTGGACTATTTACTTTTGATGATTCCGAACGAGATAAACGCTGCGCGGATCGCCTCCGCCTTTTCATGCGTCAGCTCCGCGGCATACGGCCCATTGGGGCCTGGGGTGCCCTTGTGCTGGAGCTTGGCAAGCCCACAGAGGTCCTTGGTCCATGAGATGGCGAGATTGCTGACATGCAGGCCGTAGTTCTGCTTGACCCACGTCCGAATCTCCTTGTATGTGGCGCGTTTGGTCTGTAAATACGTTTCGCCCTCATAGTCGTCTATCTCGACTATGAGGGCGAACACGTTTCGGTATACCGCGACACTTCCTCTAAGTAAGGTGTTCGTATACCTCTTGAATGGTGGAGACTGCTGGACTCGAACCAGTGACCTCCTGCGTGTGAAGCAGGCGCTCTAACCAGCTGAGCTAAGCCT
>CANQBC010000025.1 GCA_947589225.1 uncultured Oscillospiraceae bacterium
CGATTATCTCACCACGGGGATCTATCCTTCTTTTTGATGGGTCAACTTATTTTGTACTTGACTTGGGGAGCAGTTTATTCGTCCAGTGGGTCAACTTGTGGGTCAGCCCGCTTTTCGAGCGGAAAGCGGCCTGGGCAATTCGGATAACTCTCCGAAAGATGAGCAAGAAAGGCGATTCGAGGGTTACATAGTAACTCCGAACATCAAAAAAGTCAAGTCGTCAAAAAGTTGGACGTTATAAGCAAAAAGAGCCTTTTCCCTCTACCATACCATCAAGCAAGGCCGCACTCATGACCCTCAAATTTCGTAGTGGACCCTCTGCAATTTTCGGGAGAGGAATTGTATGAACAACGCGAAGACAACAAGTATAAAATCTCTTGCGCCGCTTATGTTGTAGGCTTGGTGAAAGTCGCCGTGATGTCTATCCGGGTCCCCGCGGTTGGGGAAAACTTGAAAAGCGCTCGGTGATTGTAAGCTTCGGCCCGGCGGAGGATGTTCGCGGGGCTGGTGCTGGCAATGGGCGGAAACGTGGAGGGTTCTGGAAAATCGGGGCGCTGGACCCTGAGGCCAACGTGCAGTTCGGTGAAAGCATTGTCGGTGATTAAAACCGAGACGAGGCATGTCACGGGAGTCATCGTCAACGGCGCGGAGGCGCTTAAGGGTAACGACCTCTCCTGTCCAGCAGGCACAGTACCCGAGACACTTTCGCGTATCTTCACGTCCTCGGCGTGCCCATGAAGCCCGAGCCCTTCGCTATGGGAGCGCGGATTGAGCATAAGCAGGCGAATTTGGACAGATGACCAGTACGGTTTCTTCGCGAGCCACCGGGCCCTGGGCGCGGCAGGGACAGCGCCAACTCTGCGCTTTTAGTAGGGCTGACACGTCGAACTTCCCCTGCCCCGGCGTACTGGACGGCGTGGAGTGGCAGTGGACGCGAAGGGCGTTCGAGGCCGTCAGCTCCGACTACACCGTCCCGGCGGCCGTAGGAGATTTTCTGAACACGCCCGCCGCGCTCTCGTTGGGACCTACGTTTAGGCCGGGGATCAGGTTCATAGACCTTCACCAAATCCTACCCGAGTAGATTGCCGCAGCCTTCGCCCGGGTTCTGCAGGAGCCCGGGCGGAAATTGTTCCTCTTCAGGGACCTCGGCACAATCCTGACTGCCCCCAAGATCCGCTCCTCCTTTATCATAAGCCATTATACTATGACTCCGGCAGTTGGAGCTGGGTGCAGGGCAAAACAGCAAGAAAATGTCACGGAAAAAGCCCACAGGCCTTTCCGTGACATTTTTCTCACATTTCCCCCCCCCTGTCGGCAAAGGACAACGGCTTTTGCCGGCATTCTGAGTAAAGCTTTACTTTATCGGTGTGACTGAACAATCAGGGGCGTAGAGGGCGGAGGTGGAGTCGGCATAGTAGATGACGGCTCCAGCGGAGGTTTGGGAGAGGGAAACGGCCTGGCTTGCCAGGGTCGTGACGTTTCCGTCGGAAAGGCAGTGTATGATCCCGCCGGGGTCGAGAAGGAGGAGTTGGCTACCGACCGCAGCGATGTCAGTCACAGTGAAGGCGACCATTGGGCTCGAGCCGCTCCACTCCCAGTCTGATGGGACGGACGGAATACCGTATTCGCCGCGTAGAGTATTATCTGCGGCGATCCAAACAAGGCTGCCGCTGTCATTCAGGGAAAAACACTTCACATTGGTGGCCGTACGCGAAAAGTGGAGCGGATCGGAAGCGTAGCTTGTGTAGAGGGTCCCGTCCGCCGTCAACACGGCCATACGGGTCGGGCTTGAGTCAATGGTGCAGACGGTGCCGAAGGAAGTCACCTGGGTGGGCTCCACGATCCCGCCCTGCCCGGCGTACCACAGCGTACCGTCAGACTTCAATATGTAGAGCGTTCCCGTGGTGCCGGCGGCGGCAACTACGCCATCGGTGATCTTCGTCCACCCGGAAACAGGGGTCGTGGACATGTGGTTGATACCTTGCTGGCCCCAACGGTTTTCACCTGCGCCCCAAAGGGCACCGGCGGTGTCGAGCACAAAGCTGGTCCGGCCCGCGCAGTAGACTCTTGCGGGGACGCTTGGAAATCCGGCGTCGGCAAGCATGTCGGTGGCGTCGTTCCCGCCGAGGCCGATGTCCGTTCCCAACTGACCCAAGGTGTTGCGCCCGCACGACAGGACCTTGCCGTCCACAATGGCCAGCGTCTGGTCGGTACCCACGGCGTAGGCGTGGGCCTCGTTCATGACCAAACCCATGAGCTTATCCCGCAGCGCGTAGTCCTCCTCCTTATCGGTCTTGGACACCAGCAACTGGGCGGCAATCAATGCACCGGCCGGATCGGTTTTCTGGCGGCTCTCAGCCAGAAATCTGTAAGCCTCCTCGTCGCCGGAGTCGAGAAGGGGCTTTAGTATCTCGTCCACGGCCCCCTCTGCGTCGGAATCTATATACGCCTGCGCGAGGCCCAGGCGAGCGTCGCGTGAGGTGGGATCCAACGACAGGCTTCGCAGGAACTCCGTGGTGGCGGCGGCAAAGTTTCCGTCCTCAAGATGCTTGCGGCCCAGATCCGTGTGATTTTTGGCGGTGTCAAGGGCCAACCTGCTGGCCACGGCGGTAGAGATGAGTATCACGGCGACCAGGACAAGAGGAATGATGATCGGCAGCTTTTTGACCTTCAGCTTCATCTTTCTACCTCCTTCACGGGTACGAGCACGCATCCGGACTCATCGTATCGCAGTATGGCGGCGCCGTTCAGCACTGTACTGCTGATGTATCCGTTGTAGGCGCTGTCGCTACTGTTGAGTGAAACGATCCCATTCAACCAGACAACGGCGCTGGTGTCTAAGGAGATAGGATTTTGGACCTCCGTGGGCGGGATAAAGCCGTCGGCGACCAAGATCCCGACTGCCTCCATGGACAGGGTTTGTCCGTTTGCCGGTGCAGCCTCGGAGAGTTCGGAGTTGATAAGCACCAAACAGTCAGTCCCCGCGAGGAGGGCCCTTGAGCAGCGGATGGAGAGGCCGCAGTATTGGTAATTGCGCGAAGTATACTCGGCGCCCACCGCCAACATGTTGGAGAAGGCGCACACGGTCCCGTTGCCAGTTTCCAGAATCAGGTCATAAAGTCCGTTGGCGATGGACGCCGGGACCGCGAGGTTGATGTAATCATAGGACTGGTTGGTGATCTGGCAATCAATTCCGCCGCAGCTTGCCTTTACCGCCAAGTCCAGGCCGGTTCCGTGGAAAGAGATGTCCACAGTGGCCGCAGGATCGCGGGAGAACTGGCGATCCAAATTTTCTCTGATCAAGAATGTGGGCACACTTGTGACGGAGATGACCGAGGGCGTGACGGTAAGGGCATTTTCGCCGATGACATACTCGCGTCTGACGCTGCTCCCGCCGCCGTCGGTGATATAGAAATACCGCTGGGACTCGGTGGGGTTTTCCACGGTGTACGTCACGGTGACAGTGTTCCCGATGAGGCTCTGAAGACTGCTGTACACGTTGATAAGCTCGTCGGAGGAATCTGCCCGGATGTACTGGCCTCCTGTCATGTCGGCGATGGTCTGGAGAACGTCATCCTGGACGCCGCCAAAGCCGACAGCGAAGATGGTTATCCCCGCGTCCGCCGCCTGCTGGACCACGGAGGTATCCAGACTGCTCTGACCGTCGGTCATCATGATCATGACCTTGGTGCCATTGGCGCGGGAAAGGACCTCGATACCCTCGCGTATGCCGGCGGTGATATCCGTGCCTCCGCCTCCATAAAGGGAGTTGACGCCGTTTTTGACCTCGGAGACACCGGTCGTCAGGCCAACAACGGTGGAGGCATCGCTTTCAAACTGAACAAGGGCCAGCTCGGCGCTCTGATCCATCAGGTCGAGAAATCTGATCACGGCGGCCTTCGCGTCCAGGATGGGCTGGCCGTCCATGCTTCCGCTGGTGTCCACCACGAAGCAGACGCTGTTGAAGGACTGCTCCTCGGTATCATATGTGATCTGATAAGTATCTATACTGGTGTGTGTGTCGTTGACGACAGTGAGCTTCCCCTTTGCCAGTTCCTCGATGGTCTCCTCCTGACCGCCGAGGCGGACGCTTATAGTGGGATACCGAGAGGTGTCAAGGCCAACGATATAAAGCTCCGAGCCGTAGACTTTCTGGTCTGAGATGATGGCCCGGGCGAAATCAGACACGAGCGGTGTCAGGCTCATGTTGACCAGCGTGGGATCCGCGCTGCCAAGCAGGATCTGGAGCTGCTCACGGAACTCCGGCGTATCGACGCCGGGCTCCCCGAGGGTGCCGTATACATTGTCCAAAAGCTTCAGCGCGTTGACCAACGGCTGATTGGTTGAGAGCATTGATTGGAGCGAGCCGGATGCCTTCCTGAGAATGGAGATGGCCTCATCCTTTTCCCCCATGGCAAAACGTATCTTGGCACGGACCACCTGGGCCTCCAGAGAGTGGATATCCGCGATGGAGCTGAGGGCGCGGACCAGGAAGATGTTTTCCGCCGACAGCTTCATCGCCTGGTACTGCTCGGTAAGCTCGTCGATCCTGGCGCTCAGTTCGGCCTTCTCATCCTCGCCGGCAATGGCCATCTCCTGATTGGCCAGCTGTATGTCGTCGGCCAGCAGGTCGCACTGGAGCAAGAGCTTGTCGTGTTCCTCCTGCCAGGTGTCCTTCTCCTCCTCTTCGTCCTCTTCGGCAAAGTCCTCGGGGTCGCGGAAGACGGAGGTAGTGAGGCTGAAGCCGTTATACTTGGCCTCGGCAATCACCTGAGCCAGAAGGAGCCGGTTGCGCGCCGAGGCGCTGTTCTGGACGAGGGCCGTGGCGTTATCAATTGCGGCATACCAGTTCCTGCTGCCCACGGCCCGATTCACGAGAAGGTAGAGATTGTCCTCCATGTCCTCCGCCCATTCTCCCATATCCATAGCGAAGGCGGTATCGAGTCGCTCCTTTTCCTTGTCTGATAAGGGCAGCTGTTTTTCCAGGGAGGAGACGACGGCAGACAACCCGCCGCCGGTCTGCTGCCAAGTTTTCAGTCGCGAGATGCCAGCGCGCTGCTCGTCACTGCCGTCGGAGATGGACTCCAGTACACCGAGACGGAGTTTGGCAACGGTGTCGTTGCCGCGCATCTGCTCCAGAAGGGTCTGGGCCGCAGTCAGATGATATCCGCCGTTGTCAGTGACGCGCTTGAGATAGAGCGCCGCCGGATCGGTGTCATTCCGCTCCAGATACTGAAGGGCCGTGTAGATATAACCGTATTCCCGGTTTTTGGTTTCCAGCGTGTTTTTGAGGCCGATCCCGCCCGCCCCGCCGATGATCAGGGAACAGGCGATCAGCGAAACACCCCAGGAGATTGAGAGTTTCTTCTTTGCCGTCAGGAGCGTGAACACAGCCAGCGCGATAATCCCAGCGATCAGCAAAATAATCGATATTACCATGTTCGAACCTCCTTAAACCTCCACTTTTTTCCCGCACTGGGGGCAGAATTTCTTGCCGGTGACTTCGGTGCCGCACATAGAGCAGAACATCCGGCCACCGGAGCGGACCGGGGCGGGAGGCGCCTCCTTCTCCACAGGTGTGCTATCCCGGACCGGCACGGCAGGGACAGCGTTTGGCATCACGGGGCCGTTTACGGGCTGTGCCGACATTGCCGCCGGGGGGGCGGGCGGCTCATTTGAATGTCCATCCACAAGCTCGGTGGCCGCATCAGAGGAATCGTTTAAAAGCTCTGTCGGCGCCTCAGCGCTTGTCTCCACCGTGCCGAACACCCCGGAGGTCACGTCGCCGGTATCCTCGGCGATGCGCTCGGTCTTTTCCGGGTCCGCAACAGGGCCCCGCGGCTTGATGAGCGTGCCGGTCTTTTCGGCACTCTTTTCATGATTACTCTTCCTTAGCTTGACGGACATGCCGGTCTCGCTCGGCGTTTTGGCGCCGACGTGGGGAACCGCGCCGGCGCTCTTGACACGGCTCAGCCGACGGAGCCCCGCAATAATAGCGGGGAGCCACAGAACCAAGGCCGCAAGGGCGGCGATCTGCCAGGCGATTACTAAAAAAGACCCCGCATTCGTGGAGATGACATAGATGTCAATACCTCGGGTATATACGTAGGAGGCGACGGAAAAGACCGTTGCCAGGGTGGCGAGGGCCATGTCCACACAGAGCAGTTTTCGTTTCATCCTCATTATCACCTCTTGAAAAAGCCGGCATTTATGCCGGCTTCAGCTTGTCAAAAAACTACAGAATATTTTTTGCAAGGACATGCGCCTTGCAAAAAATCCCTTTTGTTTTGCAAGTGTGCGGCCCTGTGGGCCGTGCGCGCGGCAAAACAGCAGGGAAAATGGAGCAAAATTCACATTTTGGACCATTTTCCCGCACGTCCCCCTTGTCGGGAAAAGGCCGTCAGGCCTTTTTCGACAGTCTGAAGCCGGCATTTATGCCGGCTTTTGGTTACTCGGAGAGCTTTGCGCCGCACTCGGTACAGAATTTGGAACCGGCCTCAAGCTTTGCGCCACACTGGGGACATGTGGGTGTGGCACTGGCGACGGAATCCTCCAGCACTGCCCGGCTCATCGGCGCACCGCACTTGTCACAGAATTTGCTGGTTCGGGACACCTCCGCGCCGCAACTTGCGCAAATATTTATGTTGCGGATGTTCTGGATAGTTTCCTTGTTCCGCTCGACGGTAGCCAAGCACTTGAGTATCTGCGCGGTCAGCTCCGCCGCTTGCTCGTTGTCGGTGAGGAGCCCTTGCTCCACTACCATCATGCCCAGCTTGGCCGCCAGCTCCCTTGCCTTCTGCTCGTTGTTGCTGATGTCCATGTTGAGCCTGGTGATTTCCGCCATCTCGCGGCTTTTGGACACGGCGGACTTTGTCATTTGATTGATCTTATCGCCCCAACCCATAATTTATCTCTCCTTTCAAAAATTTGCCGCGTCAATTAAACGACACAGATTTTTTGTAGGCCAGAAACGCCAGAAAGCCGTACACAAGAAGGTGTACGAGCGTGCCGTAGGGCATGAACTTGTATTTGATGATGTCGATCAGCAGGACGATCAGATACGAAAGGGCATAGACGCCAAGGCCGATGCCAGCCATGCGAAAGTTGCACTGGGCCAGCGTCAGGAAAAGCGCCAGGAAGAAGACAAAGAAAATGAGGGCGTTGACAAAACTTCCGAGACTCACAAATATGCCCAAGATATCCAGCATAGCGGCCACAAACATGATGGGCATGCTCAGGGGCAGGAGTATCCTGAAGACAGGATGCTGTTGGAAGTAGGCCAGGGCCGATTGACAAACTTGTTCAAACTTCATATTGATTCCTCCGTTTAGTTTTTTAATGCGGCATTAAATATTGCCACATTAGTAATCTGTTTTAACGCCGTTTCGCTCTCCGCTGCGCGGCAACCGTAAAACATGGCAAAGTTACTCCGTCAGTTAGTTAACTTCCGGAGTAATATTTTTTTGGACCGCAAAAAACCATTGACGTTATTTTTCGTAATCCCGATAGATCTCGTCCGAAAGGCGCTTTCCCTTTTTACGCAGAATCACGGTACACACGGGGATGAGGATAAGGGATATGACCGCGCCGGCCATGCCGCCGAGGATGAGGATATCGCCGATTGCCATGGGGCTCACCTCCAAAGGTCATTTTTTCACCGTTCGCTGGCCGCCAAGTCCCGCATCACGGACGAGAGGTATTCCATCTCACTGTCTGTCTCTCCGGCGCCGCCATAGAGCGCCAGGGCGCGCTCGTAGGACTCGGAGGCGCCGGAAATATCGTTGACGTTGGCATCCAGCTTCAAAAGGGCCATGCGCATGTGCCCCCGGTAGTTGTTGGGATAGTCCGCCACCACGGCGGTGAGGATGTCCATTGCCTCGTCGGTCCGCCCCAGATATTGAAGCGCCAGAGCGGCGTTAAGACGGACGGAGAGAGAGGCCGCGCCCCGCTCCATGAGCTCCCGGCTCACCGTTAGGGCGTTCTCGTAATCCACACTGTCGCCGGAGACGCCCGCTCTTCTCAGATAGGCCTCGACCAGTGCCTCGCTGTGAGCGTAGGCCACCGCCGGGTCCAAAACCGTGCGGGCCTGGGTGAGCATCTCTATCTCCCGGTCCGTGTCGCCGGAATACTTACAGCACTGGGCGGCCCGCAAATATGCTCTGGATGAGATGCCGGAGTTGGCGCTCCCAGTGAGGGGGAGAAAGGACTCTATGGCTTTTTCGTAGTCGCCGCCGGCGTAGTCGATCTCGCCCTCCGTGAGAAGAATGTCCTCCCGGCTTCCACCGGCCTCCTTCAGCGCCGCCAAGCTCTCCCGGGCCTCATCGAGCCGCCCCAGAAGGGCTTGGGTCACCGCCAGATCCCGGTAATAGATCGGTTCCTCCGAGTCGAACTGCACGGCCATGGCCAAACTCACGGCGGCATCCTCGTAGTTCTCCTCGTTGAAATAACAGGAGCCCAGTACATAGTTTATCTCTGCTTGGGCGTAGGAAAACTCCTGTGGCGTCATGGCGCTCTCATCGTAGACAAAAGTGATTTCCGAGAGAAGGTCCTCGCATTCAGAATATTTTCCGGTGCGATAGAGCACCGTAGAGGCACGGATATAGGCGTCGATGCGCTTCCCGTCCATGGCGATGGCGTCGGTCAAGGTGGCGAGGCCCCCGTCGTAGTCAAGGGCGGCGATTTGCGAGTCGGCCAGCTTAATGAGCTCCATATACTGGCCGCGCCGATCACGGGACTTCATATCAAAGCCCAGCCACACGCAAAAGGCGCTCACCATCAAAGCGCTGCCGATGGCCACGGCAGTCAGTTGGCATCCGCGCTTCCAGGCACGGTACCGCCGGTCCGCCTTTTTGAGGGCCGTGTTGCCCAGCGCATCGCTCATAGCCGCTGCGCTGGGGTATCTGTCCTGGGACAGGGGACTCATGGAGCGTTCTATGACGGCGCGCAGGGCGTCGGTGATACGGATGTCGTATTGGGAGAGGGGGATGACCTCGCTGAGGCTGTGCGCCGGGACAAAGCCCGTGAGCATGAAATAAGCGACGGCGCCGATGGCGTACAGGTCGGTGCGGGTCGAGATCTTCCCGAAGCGGGACGCTGCGGCGCTCCAGCCACTCCAGCGGACGCGGGTCTCCTCCGGCATCCGAGCGATGTACTTCCGAGCGAGGTTGTACTGCTCCGGGGCGGCGTAGCCGTGGGTCACGCCGATGGCGTTCATCTCCACATCGCTGAAAATCAGGGACGTATTGAAATCGATGAGGCAGATGTTCCCCTCAGGGGTAATCATAATGTTTTGTGGTTTTATGTCACAGTGGATTACCGGCGGCTTCTGGTTGTGCAGATATTCCACCACGGAGCAGAGTTGCCTGAGCCACAAAAGGCACTGCTTCTGGCTCACGGCCCCGCGCTCCTCCACAAACTCCTGCAGGTTGCGGCCGGGTATGTAGTCCATGACGGTGTAGATGTACCCGTCCGGCGCGTAGATGATGTCGTAAATTCGGGGCAAATACTGATGTCGAAGGTTCTTCAGGATGTTGGCCTCACGTGTCTCGTTGCCGGCATCCTTGAATTGAGCCTTGACACGCTTGACGACGACCTCCACGTCCAGCCCGCGCTTGTGCGCTCTGAACAGCTCGCCCAGTCCCCCCGAGGACATAGGCCGCATCTGGTCATAATCCGGCCCCAAAACTGTGACTGAACCCACTGCCACGATATCACCACCTTCGCTTTCCTGCTGTTGAGATGTCGAAAACTGCAAGAATATTATATCGTCTCCTGTCCAACCCGTCAAGAAGCAATGTGGTCAAGAATACTTTTTTACAAAGCTTGGATCATATTTCGCGAGGACTTTTTTGCTGGTCGTCTTGAAATATGTCTTTTTAACGGATACATAATCAATACTTTCTCGGTGAGAGAAAGATCTCAGATCTACGAAGAGGGCCAGAAGGAGGGCCGGAACCGCTTCGGAGCGGTCGATCAGGGTGATTTTGTAGATGTCCAGATTATCCCTGACGATGCCGTCCTTTTCCACCAGGGCGGTCTGGCGCTGTCCGGCGTATATGGGATACGCCACGCCCTCTTTTCCCAGCCCCACGGTGAACATGGACCGCTCAATTCCGCTCAGTTCGAAATGCGTGTAGCTGTACCGGTTGAAAAAGGAGTCGTCGGAAAAGGTGTCGTATATTTTTCCGACCCTCTCGCCGCCGCTCATTATTTCATACGGGTGATCCGTCTTTTCACCGCGGCCGCTCAAAAGGCTTTTCAGCTGCTGGGCGGACACATATCGAAGAGAATAGGCGTGCCCAAATCCGCTGAAATCACATGCGCCGTGTATGGACGCATTGCCGTTGACCACGGCGCTGCCCACGGAAACACCGCCGGACAGGACTCTATACGCCGCTGCCCGGCGGGATAAGGTCTGTTCAAGCTCAAGGAGCATGGTTCACTCCTGATCCTTGGACACGATCCTGCCATCGCGCACTTCCAGCTCTCCGAGTTTGTCAAGAACATTGTGGCGGAACTCCAGCTCCTCCTGATCCTGGCACCCGATGAAGAACACGCTCTGGACTGCGTCGCGATTGAAGAAAAACATGTTTTTCGGATCGGCGATGCCCTCCGGGAAATAGCAGCCAACATAATCGTAGATCATATCCGCTCCGGCCTTTGTGACGATGCGGCCGCAGACCATGAGGCGTTTATTTCCACCTTCGAGAAGAACGACAGAACCGATTGGAAGTAAATCTTTGTACATAATGACGGCCTCCAAATAGTAAAAATTAAAAAATAAGATATTTGCGTGTTAAATTACCATGGCCATTTTGGAAGCTTGAAATCGCTCCAGTCAATGGACAATTTAAGCCCCAGGCCAAGACCGAGTCCGGCGCCTATTTCGCCGCTGACGCCGCTTGCGGTCGCAGAGCCGCCGGCTTTTACGCCCGCGCCTCCCGCCTTGCCGGATATTGAGGCGTCTATCTTTATGCCGAACAACGTAATGCCGCCCGACACCTCCCCCTCGGCGAGGTAGGCCTCGGCGGAGGCCTCCGCCTGAACACCGAAAACCTTTTTTCCGTCCTTGTCCTCGATAAAGCCGACGCCACCCTTTACACCCGCTTCCGCGCCAAGCACCTTGCCGGACGCCTTCACGTGTCGGTTGAAATCATCGCTTCCGAACTGGAGCTCGGCAGACCCTTCGGCGGCACTGACTTCCCCTTTCAGTTCTGCCTTGATCTGGGGCTGAAGCTTTCCATCCTCGTATAAGGTGGCTCCGATCTCGCCGGAGGCGCTTATATTTCCCACGTTGCCTTCAACTTCGCCTTTGGCGTAGCCTATATGCCCCTCCAACTTGCCGGACGCCAAATGGCCTTCGCCTTTGATGCCTACCCCAACTCCGAGTTCGTCCAACTCTCCGGATTTTTCGTCAAATTTGGCGCCAAGAACACCCTTCATTTTGAGGCTTCCATTTAAAAGAGAACCCGATGCCGAACCTCCTGCGGAGAAGCCGAGGATTTCCCCTTCCATTCCAATCTCGCCGTTCAGCGCGGAACCCTCGAGAGGCGAGCCAAAGCCGAACCCCTTCTTTGATTCTCCGCCGTTCAGGGTCGCCCCAACATAACCGGCGGCGGCACCGGCTATGGCGCCCACAAGATCGCCAAGACTCGGGAAGCCCGGAAGTCTTGGGTTTTTATAAAAATCACGAAGCAACTCCGTGATCCTGTCGACCACATCGGGAAGGCCAAGGTCCTCAAGAAATTTGCTAAACGGACTCCCGCTTCCCTCCCCCGCCAGCTTTTCCTCGGTGGACTGGTAGAGGCTTATCACCGTTTCGCCGGCGGCACGGAGGCGGTTTACCGAATCGCGGTAGCCGGACAGGGAACCGGCGCAGGCGGTGAGCCGCGCGTTTATCCGCTCTCGCTGGGCGATCTGGAGCTGGAGGCTCCTTTTGACGCCGCTGACGCTTTGCGAAGCCTGGGAGAGCAGCGACGACAAACTGCCGTATTCCGAGATTGTGGCGTTCAAATCCCGTATGCTAACTTTAAATTCGCTCACTTTCTGTTTCTCCCGTCTGTCATTATCTGTTTCCGCCGGACTGGCGGATCATGTTTCAAGCAGCAACCGCACCGGGCCGTCCAGCGCCCGTGCCAGGATCGGCTCCGTCTGGCGCGCGACGCTGTCCAGCACCCTGAGTCGTCGGTCCTCCGCCGTCTCGTCACGGAACATGCCGTTCCCGTCATAATCAGGGGCGCTTTGGAGGACGATCACCAAGTCGTTTCCCTGAACTCTCCCCCGCCCGTGTATATCCCGAAACAGCTCAAAAAACTGTGTGGGATGGTCGGGGGATATTTCAAACACCTTTCGGAAAGTGTTGTTGACAAGCCTGAGGGCCGCCTCAAAGGCGTCCCAGCCGTCTCGCTGGGCGAGGCACCTCTCCAAAAGCGCAAGCTCATCACTGTCGAGCCTGTCCAGGCGGAGGGGGCTGCGGAGATAGAAATACCGAAGGCCAAGAAGGTCGCGCGCGCGGTACTCGTCCCACTCCTCCGTGGGCGCGGCGGGGATGCCCTGGTCCGCGAGGCGCCCGTCCAAGCGGTCAAGCCCGCTCCGGCCTATCAGTACCGCAGAGAACATCAGCCTGTACAGCTTCTCCGGCCCGCTCTCCCCGTTGGTTATCCGGTCAAAGGCTTTCCAGAAATCCGAGATCTTTTCATCCATGCGTCAGCCCTCCCCCAAATCGTACTGATAGTAAGAGAAGGTAAAGGATGTCTTATTGTTATCCTTGATTACCATCTCATCAGGGGCAATATAATATTTGCCGCCCCAGGAGGATACGATGTATTTACCGTCCGCCGTCACGCCGGTGACGACCATGGCGTGTCCACCGTTGATGTACTGGGCAACGCTTCCGTCCTCGTTGAGAAGGTTGCCGTACCGGAAGGATATGATCACGTACCCATCCTTTGAAAGCTCCTTGAAATTTTCGAGCGTTACAGGATAGTCGGTGGACACCTTGACGTCCAAACCCTTTTCGTCAAGATAGAGATGCGTGCGATCATCCCTGTCGTATTGGCTCGTTCCTCTGCCGGTTTTGTCGGACTTGTAGGAATAGAACAACTTATTGTCTTCATCGTCGAGGCGGTCTTCGTTTTTGGAATATTCGCCGGAGCGATCCTTATTGTCGGTGGCCGCGTAAAAGTCCACCAGCAAATGATTGAAATTGAGATCCCCGTCCTTATACATTGGAAATCCGAAGGTTTTTTCAAATTCCTCTTCCCTGCCCTCGAAGGCAGCAAAGATGGTGTTGATGACCGCAACGTAACCGCAGCCCTCATCGTTGAGCTTTTTGATCACTGCCTTAAGTTCTTTGTCGCTGTAAGTTGAATAGGGCTCGTATTGTCTGAGTATTTCACGATACTCCTTCTCCTCCTCTGAAGGGAATACCCACCACCAACTCAATTCTGACTCGGGGGAACCCTGATCTCCTCCGTATGATCCCTCGTCGTCAAAGACAACGGAGTCTATTTCATAGTCCTCTGGCTCCGACGAGCTCAAAACGGAACATATCATTGTAATTAACGGCAATATTTTGCTGATCCAGCTCAAGTCAACCGGAAGGCCGTATGGTTGATTGTTTTCACCGTTATTGATTGAATTTTGCCCGTTCAGAGACGCTATCTTTTTCTCGTTTTGCTCGTAGATCTCCGCGGCCTTGCCTCCCGCCTCGGCGACACACCGGAGGGCCGACCTGTGAGCGTCGAGGGCGTTGCCCGCCACTGTGAGGCGTGAGGAGATGCGCTGTGCTGACCGGATTTGAAGAGCGAGATCGCTTTTGACCGACTTGACTGCGTCCGCGGAGGTCGAAACGGCCTTTTCCAGCGCCAAGATACGGTCAGCGGCTGACGTTATGTTTTTTATTGAGACTTTAAAATCGCTCACTATTCTTCTCCCTAAATCTCACCAGGACAAGCGAGTAATTGTCTTGCGTCTTATTCATCAACGCCGCCGAGACGATCCCGCTGGCGGCGGCTGTCATGGGAGTTCCGCGGGCACAACGGAACAGCTCCCGGACGATGACCTTGCGCGGGCAGTATTTGTATATCCCGTCACTGCACAGGGCGAATACGCCGCCGGACGGCAGGGGTGCTGTAGTTACGGTGATTTGCAAACCGCTCCCTGCGCCCACGGCGCACAGGAGCTTGCCGGCGTCCTGTCTCCCCGGAGGCACCACATCGTCGTGGGTCATCTGTCTGAGGGATGGGATCAGGGGAAAGCAGCCGGGCAGCAGATAGCATCGGCTGTCTCCGCAGGAAAGCAGGGCGTACTCGCCGCCGGCGATCAGCAAAGCTGTCACGGTGGTGCCGCAAACAAGACCCGGCGGGGTGTTGCTTCGAATAGAGCGGTGGATCCTCCCCAGGACGTCACGAAGTTGTTCCGTTCCTTGCACTATGCCGGGGCGCTGAGAGGACACCCGGAAGCGTTCCCACCAGTCCGCCATTCCGTCAAGGACGGCAGAGCTGGCCTTCTCCCCGCCATAGTGACCACCCATGCCGTCGGCCACCAAATAAAGGCCGCTGGTCCCATCCTCGAATCTGCCAGCCCGGTCCTGATTCACCGGCCGAACAGGGCCCTTTTCGCATACAAGCAGGCTGGAGATCATTTGGATATCTCCACGCGCAGGCACACACGGCCCATAGTGATCTCGTCGCCGGAGTGAAGCTCCTGCTCAGTATCCGCCGGCTGGCCGTTTACCCGCGTGACGTTGGAATGGCTCACGTTGCGGAGCACCACGGCGTCGCCGCGCGTGAAGATCTCGCACTGGCTGCGGCCCACCGACAAGTCGTAACCTACGACCACGCTGTTCGTCTCCGCCCGTCCGATCTTCACTACGCCGGAGAGGGGAACGTCAAACCGCTTGGAGCCGTCGCGCGTATCCTGAAGACTGAGCCTCCCCACGCGCTCGCCGTCGCCCCAAATGGAAACCGTGTCCGTACCCGACCCACCTACCACCTCGGTAGGGGCGTAGGTGGACTTTTCCGGCTCCGGATGGGACTCCGAGGCCGGTATCCTTGTAAATTCCCTGGCCCTGCGCCGCTTTTTGCTCAGGAGCACTGCCACAAGAATAATGGCAACCAGGACGGCGGCCCCCGCCACTACGGCAACGATGACAGTAAAGTCCAACTTCAGCCCGAGCCCGGGCTCGGGCTCAGGCTCGGGTTCCGGTTCCGGTTCCGGTTCCGGCTCAGGCTCAGGCTCGGGTTCCGGTTCTGGCTCAGGCTCAGGCTCGGGCTCCACCAGGCCGAAGGGCATGGTCTTTGTGATCACGTATTCCGTCCCCGCCGCGTCCTTGAAAAGGATGCTCTTTTCTGAGCCGTCGCGCAGCTCCGGGGGGATCTCCACCTCGACTCGCAGTGCTCCGTTCCACTCAGCCACGGCAGAGACGATTTCGAGGGTGGTAACCTCCGCCAAGTTGAAGGAGCTGCCGCTGGTAATCCTGGACAACGAAAAGAAGTTCTGGACCTGGTCCACACTGTTGCCGTGAGTGTTGGTACAACACACGGTGTAGATGGGGTAGCCAGCGCGGGCAATCAGAGCGTCCAACTCATCGCGGGTGTAGCCCACATCCTTGTTGTCCACACCATCGGCAATGATAATCAGGCGTCTGAGGGTCCCGTCGTCCGTCTCCAGAAGGTGTGCCAGGACGCTGTAAAGGCCGTCCGTCAGCTTGGTCTCCTGGTTGTTGAAGGTAATCTGGGATATGGTTTTCTTGAGAGAAGCATAGTCGCTCTCCCTCTCGCACAGGTAGTTGGGCGCGTCCGCCAGGGTAATGAGGGTGAAAAACTCGCCGCCGGAGGCATTACCCGCCAGATCCGTCATCAGCTCCTTGACAGTGTCGCGCTGGGAAGACTTGATGGAGCGGGAGTTGTCCAGCAGGACCACCGTCTCGATCGCGCCCTTGGGATTGGGCAGGGCGGCGTGTGAGGTCACCCACACCGGGGTGGTGCCAATTTGACAGGTCACAGACTCGCCGTCGGCGCCGCCTCTCAGGTAAGCGATAACTGTATCGCCGTCAATTGTTCCCCAGGCGGCCGGCGAAGACGGACTCGTGGCGGCGGTGAGGACAAATGTCAACAGTAAAACGAGAATCAGTTCAAGACGGAGCTTCTTCATGGGGATTCCTCCTGCGGCCTAAAAGTTATGGTGTTTGCCCACCGAAGTGACTTCGGTGGGCGTGTGGCAGCGGTGTCTCAGTTGATGAAGTCGGAGGACAGGGCACTGATGTCGGAGGTGTTGGCGGTTTCGGCCTGCTTGTAGGCGTTGGCCATCTCGTTGAGATCGGAGACGTGCTCGCTAATCTTCATGGCGATCTGCGCCATGTCGCCGTCCAAGGCCTTGAACCTGGTCTGATAGGCCTTCTGGGCGTCGCCTTCCCAGGTGGAGGACAGGCTGTTGACGATCTGGAGCATCTGGGAGGTGAGTGAGCGGATCTTGTTGCCCAGGGAGTTGAATTCGGAAGCGGTAGTGATAAGCTTTTCAGGGGTTACCTTCAAAATACCGGTCATGATATTTTACCTCAACTTTCTGAAATCAAATGTTAAATTTGTTATTGTAATGAGGACGCGATTGGACATCGCTTACTTGCGGGTGGAGGCAGTGGCCACGTTCTTGGCCTCGGCGGTCTCATACTGCTGGGCGGCGTTGAGAAGCGCCTGGATGTACTGGGCGATGCCGGTGGAGAACTTGTCGAACTGGCCTTTGTCATCGGAGAATGCCTTTCGGAAGGCCTTCTGGGCTTCGCCCTCCCACATAGTGGCAAGGCTGGCCTCGCTGGAAGACAGGGCTTCCACAGAAGACTTGAACTGGGCATTGAGCTGCTCAAGCTGGGCGGCTTTGGAGCGAAGCTCCTGACTGCTGACACGGAAACTGGACATTGTTTTTTCCTCCTTGAATTGTTTATTTAAATTTTAATGGGTAAACATTGAAACACTTGATAGCGGGTCTGCGTCAGAGCAGCTCCCTCTGCTCGGCGATCCTCAGCGCCTCCAACTCGGCCTGGGCGATGCGGTTGGCGGTCCGTCTGATGTCGTCCGCGATGGAGCGCATCTCCGAGGCAGTGGATTTAATCTCGTCTCTCAAAGACTGTTCCTTACTTATATAGACGGTGGCGCTTTCGCCTTTCCAGGCCGCGTGGAGCTCGCCGGCCACGTCATCGAGTTTGGCGACGACCTGCCGTTCAAGATCCGACGCCGCGTTCTCCAGCTTTCTCGCCTGGTCGAGCGCCTGGTTCAGGTTTACATTGATCTGGTATCTTGTCATAAGCTTTTTACTGCCCCCGTTCATATGATGTCCGTCGGGAGGGCCGCTGATTGCTGCTGGACGGCACTCTCGGTGCTCTCGTAGATCTGGGCCATGGAGAGAAGATCTCCGGGGTATTTGCTCAAAAGATTCAAAAGCTCCTGGGTATCGTCCTTCAGCGCGGCGAACTCCTCACGGTACTCGTCGCCAGCCGGCCCCACCCAGTAGTAGGAGGTCCTGGAGACTCGCTCCTGCAGAGAATCGAAGTCCCGGCGAAGGGTGCCAACCAGGTTCGTCACACTGCTGGCCGCGTTCTTCAGCTCGTCGGGTGTGACCTTCAAATCAATTCTGTATGCCATTGCCGTTCCTCCTTCCTCAAACAGTCAGCGAGTTGACAACGTCCTTTACGTTGTTCTCGCAGGTGTCATAGGCCTGTCGGATGGTCTCAAGCCGCGTAATCAGGCCCTGGACATCCTTGCACAGCGCCTGAAGACTCCCGTAGTCGCTCTGGAAACGGAGCTTCATGACGTCGTTGGCATCGCCGCTCCACATCCCGTTCATGGCGGTTATCCTGTCCGAGAGCTGTTTCAGATGATCCCGGGCGGCCTCGAGGCCGGTACGCAGAGACTCGATATCGGCGTTGATTCTGCCGGTGTCAACTTCGATGCGGTTGATTTGCATCTGGCATCTCCTCCTGGTTCTATAGTATTGATTTTCTTATCTGAAGATGGCGTTCAGCACATCCCGAGAGATCATTGTCTGCCTGGCTGGCGAGATGTACCACTCTGGTTCCTGGCCCGGGCCGCTCGGCCCCCAGTAGGCGCCCCAGCCCGGTTTTCCTTCGAGGGCGGGAACGGCCCGGGTGACCGTATCGACGCATCGCTCCTCGTTTTGCCGATAAAGTCCGGCGGCTGTCTGAAGGGCCCGAGAGAGCTCCCGGAATCGGCTTCCCCGGTCCTCGCACCGGTGCATGAGCCGAGTAAGGGGCGTGAGGACTTGGGAGAAGCCCTCCATGGCGTTTAGCGCCGTCAGCGCCGACCGGGCGGCCTCATGGGCCATCATCATCCTTGTGCGAAGTGCTATGATTTCGTCTGAGCTCTGCTCCATGGCAACCGGATCCGCCGCGAATCTGTTCATTGCCTCTTGTCACCCCCCGGCTTTTGTGTTCCCCGGTCGACTGTATCTGCATCATACCACATCCGGTGGAAAACGGAGAAGAAAATGTTTGAATTGCACGTTTTTGTGTATGAACGGTATTTTGGGCTCTTTCAGAGCAACAGAAGGCGCTGCCCAGGGGAGATCCCGCTGTCGCGGAGGGTAAGGGACGGATCCAACCGACGCTCGTGAGCCTGGCTGTATAGGCTGAGCGGGCGGCCCTCATCCATGCACGTACACCGCTCCTTCTGGCATATAACAGCCACCATTTCCCTGATCAGCGTCTCAACAGGGGCGGTTTCCTCCAGCTCAAAATCGTATCTGGCGCCCATGGACGGCACCACCACCTCCACCAGTAACACTCAATCCTCTCCTTCCCATATTTTCAGGGCCGCCCTCCGCGCGCTCAGCGCGTCCGGGCAGGCGCGGTTCCCGTTGGCATCCTGCGTCAGCAGGAGGTTGCAGAGACGGTCCTCCAGCCAGACCCAACGGCCTGACGGGACGCCATCCACATACAGCTCCACCACTGTCCGGGCCTGGGGCACCCCCCGCCAAAGCTCCACCGGCGCGCCCTCATAGGGCGAGTTCTCCCAGCGGGAGAGCTCGGACGCCTCCGGCCCCCCGCCAAGGGACGGAAGCTCCTCCTCAGACACGGGTCTCTCCGGCAGGTCCAGAAATTCCCAAACGGCCTCCTCTCCCGCTGTGTCAGTCAGCCGGAAGGCGTTCTCCGCCAGACGCTCCAAGGTCGTGATCCCCGCGCCGCCCAGGTATAGTGCCACCGGCGGGCGGAGAGCCCGGGGACTCGCGGCAAACAGCACCCTGCGGGCACCCTTCAGCCGCGCGGCGATCCCGGCCCGATCCGGCTTTATATAAATCCCGCGACCATCCGCCTCCAGCCATCCCTTGGCCTCCAGGGAAAAGGCGGCGGTTTCTATGGTCTGACGGTCCAGGCTCTCTGGGCTTGGAAGCGGAAACCCCCACATAGGGCCCCCGTCGTTGAGGGACAGGAGCAACAGAAGCTCCTCTCCGCCAAGGTAATAGGCCCGCTCCAGTTTATCCATGGCAGTACTTCCTTATCTCCGCTTTGCAGCTTCTTGAGAGAGGCAGACACATCCCGTCGGCCAGATAAATCAGATTATCCGGAAATTGGAGCCGTTCTATCTTGTCGATGTTCACAATGTAACTTCTGTGGCAGCGTTTGAACTGATCCGGCAAGCGCTCCAGCACCTGTTCCAGCACCCCGGAGAATCCCACCTCCTCCCCCCTGAGCCGGACGTAGAGCTTCCGGCCCCGGGCTTCGACATAGTAGATGTCCTCGCAGGCGATCCGCAACTGTTCGTTTTTCGACGAAACGGTCAGATACCGATCTGTGTCGCCGCTCCGAAATCTGCGTTGTACGTCCCTAACGGCCTCCGCCGCCACCCGCCGCAGCTCCGAAGCTTGAAAGGGGTGAAAAATCAGGGAGGAGGGGGCGATGGCGGGGTTCAAAAAGGTGAGCGGCGAGGTTTCCGCCGAGGCGATGGCCGCAAGAAATCCCTCACGGCAGCCACGTCGGGCCGCCGCCAGCGCCTCGCGGCCGGCGGCATCGTCCATGTCCCAGCCGATGATGAGGCTTCCCCCGCCGCTCAACTCCTCGGCCGCCTCCTTGAAGGCGGTAAACACGCCGCCTTCAAGGGCGTCCTCCGTCGCAAGGGCCGCCCTGTCGGAGATGGCGGCACGAAAGCGTTGGCCCTCCTCCCGGATGGCAGTATAAATAACGCATCTTATCATAGGCCCGTCCCCGCCTCAGCTTTTCACCATGGGCAGGATCACCCGGCGGTATGGCTCCCCATCCTTGGGCGGGACCAAACCCACACCGGGCTTCTCCGGCACCGTCTGGTCCTTGAAGGGCATGCCTGTGAAGTCAAATATCTGTTGCGATGCCACATTTCCGCCTAGATACATGCCGGACTTCTCCTTGATGAAAAGCTCAAAAATCTCGAGTCCCAGGGCGTGATCATCCACGTCAAGCCCTGCGGCAAAATAGATATTGAAAAGGAAGCCGCGACCCAAGAGATTGGCGAGGGCACCGTTGAGGTTCACCTCCATGCCCTTGGCACTGTGGACAAGCCGGGCAAACTCCGAAAGGTCGGAGATGACCACCAGCCAAGGCTCCTCCTGACTCATGCGTGCGAATAGCTGCTCCTCGTCTGCGCCGGACTCAACGCACTGCTTTTTTATCGCGTTCCGGGCCCTGAAGATCTGGGCTATGCGGGCGACGAAGTCCTTCACCCCGTCAAAGCCGGCAACGTACTCCGCACCCACCGTCGCCGCATCGTTTTTCAGGGCGGAGCCGGAGCACTCGATCACTGCCAGCTTCATGCCTTTGAGGCTTGCGGACCTGAGCAGAAGCCGCAGGACGCTTGTCTTCCCGGTGCGCCGTCGGCCCGCCACGGTGTAACAGTAGGTTCGGCTCAGATCAAGGCTGTACACCCCCGCTGTCTCCCCGTCGTAACCCACAGGCAGATATTTCGGGTCGCTTAGCAGCGCGGGCAGTTCCCCCCTGGCCTCCAAGTCGGCCCAAGTGGGCTTTTCGGGGATAAAGGGGATCGCCCTGGCCTGCGGGCCCGTCCAGGCATCCCGCATGGACTCAGAGACGGCCGCCAGCTTCTCCACCCGCTGGTAATCGTCGTCCGCCGGCAGAGAGATGGCTGTCTGGAACTCCAGGACCGTCCCGTCCACCTCCACAAGACCCCGACCCTGGACGCCGCTTTCCGGCAGGACGGAGGGCGTGGCGGTCCTGAGTGCGTCGGCGTACTGATACATGTCGGAAAGCTCTAAACTCAGCGTGGTGCGGAGGTTGTCTCCTATGCGGCCGGGGATCTGACTCATGCCAAATCCCATGCCCGTGACGAACATATAGATGCCGTATCCGGCGCCCTCCCGCGCCAGTCGGGCCAGCTCCTCGTCAAAGGCCTCCTGGGTCTTCTCGCGAAAGTTGGCCATGTTGTCGATGATCAATAGGACTGTGGGGCACACCACACCGTTGACCATCACATACTGGGTGTAGCTTCCGCCCCGGAAGAGCCGCTTGCGCTCCTCCAGAAGGCCGCCCAGCAGATAGAACAGCTTGCCCACCTTTTCAAGGTCGCTCTCATAGAGGATGCCGCCCACATGGGGCGCCCGCTCGAAGGGGCTCGTCATGCGGCTGCTGAAGTCGAGCACATATAGGTTGAGGTACGCCGGGGAATAACTCGACAGAAGGGAGTAGATGAGCGTCTGGGTAAAGGTGCTCTTGCCGGAGCCCACGGCGCCGATGAGGGCATGGTTGCCGCCAGCGTTGAAATTAAGCGTCACGGGGAACTGGGCCTGCTGGGCCGGATCGTCGCATAGGCCCACCATGGCCTCAAGCTCCCATTTGGCCTCATAGACGGGCCAACTCGCGCCGTCGAAGGCGCACCGCTCCTTCGAAACCTCCGCCAGCGTGAGAAGGGTGGGAAGGGGCGCCATCCACAGGGGCCGAAGGGACTTGAAGCCCTGCTCCTGGGCGGTCCTGGCCAGATACTCCACCATAGCGTCAAGCTGCGTTTTCTCCCGCCGTTCGGGGAGCTTAATGTTCCCCTGCCTCGCCCGCTCGACGACCCAGGCGCTGAGCTTCTCCTCGGGCACGGAGGCGGCACGGGCCTCCCTCAAGAGACGGATGAGGTTTTCAAGGAGCCTTGTGTTGTAGTCGCTCTCCGAATAGTCTATCTCCATAGCCCGGATCTGACGGTAAGCCTCATTGCGGACGGCGGAGATGTCGGCGCCGCCGGGGTCATCGACACAGCTGGTCAGGGTGCCGATCCACCTCAGCTGCAGGTCCTCCTTCCGGTGGCGCTTGGCATAGCTGCCCACCAGGGCCGTTTTGCCTGAGTCAGTGAGCATCTTAGCCAGCACCTGCTTGCCGCCGACGTCGTCCTCGTCATAGACCGCGCCGCTCCAGCCGGACTGGAACTGCTCGAATACCTCGTCGTTGCCCACCTGAAGATAGCCGCGTCCCGCGCCGGTCAGATAGGCCGCGTCGGGCTTGTGGAGCATATCCATGCTGTCCTGCCGATCCTGCACGCGAAGGCAGAGGCGGAACTTGGAATTGCTCCAGATGTTCTCGTCCACGGTGCCGCCGGGCTTTTGGGTAGCGAGGATCAGGTGGACGCCCAAGCTCCGGCCCACTTGGGCAACGCTAATAAGCTCCCGCATGAAGTCCGGCTGCTCCCGCTTGAGCTCGGCGAACTCGTCGATGATAATAAAAAGATGCGGCACCGGCTCGGAGGCCTCGCCATTTTTCACGAGGGAGGTATATAAATTGATGTTGTTGACGCCGTTTTCGTTGAAGATCCTCTGCCGACGCATGTTCTCGCTCTTAATGGACGCCATAGCGCGGCGGATCTGATTGCCGGACAGGTTTGAGATCTGTCCCAGGACGTGGGGCAAACCGTTGAAGAGGTTGCCCATGCCGCCGCCCTTGTAGTCGATGATGAACAGGCCCACGTCGTAGGGGCTAAAATTGGCTGCCAGGGAAAGAACGTAGGTCTGCAGCGTCTCCGACTTGCCCGAGCCGGTGGTGCCCGCCACAAGCCCGTGGGGACCGTGGTATTTTTCGTGGACGTCCAGATAGCAGGGCTGGTTGCCGCTCTTCTGACCGATGAGGGCGCGCATATTCTCGTAGGTCCTGTTTTTCTTCCAGCGCTCCTCAGCCAACAGCTCCTCCGGGCGCTCTATGCCGTACATCTCAAAGAAGCTGACGGAGCGGGGGATCTCGCCGCCCACCTCGGTCTCGCTGACCTCCACGTTGGCCAAGCTCCTCGACAGCTCCTCCAGTTTTGCCGGATCCACGACGTCCGCCTCAATCTGCCCAGTCTCACCCCGGCCCTCCCGGGTGTTGTAAAGCTCCGCAGAGCCGTTGTCGAGGCACACCACACACTCGCAGGAGTTGGGCAGGTCGTCGGCCCGGTCGGCCAGGATCACGGTGGTGATGCCCAGATCCTGCCGGGGGTCCAAGATGAACTTGGCGATGGGCTCGTTTTCCAGCACCGCGCTGTCCTCCAGGACCAGGATGTACCAAGGCTTGTAAAGGGCGGCCCCGTCATCGTTCCCGCTCTTTTGCTCGGCGCGGTTCCTCAGGACCGCCGCCAGCTCATAGAATACGTCGCTGGCCTCCGCCTTGGAGGAGGCCACATAGCGAGTTCTCCGGCTCTCGCTCCACACATGGGGGAGCCACCTGGCGAAAGCCCACTTGCGTGGATCGTCACCATGGTCCTCATGAAACACGAAAGCCAGCTTGACGTCGGTGTAGCAGTTTTCCACGGCAACCTGGGCCGTCAAGCTCCTTGCCAACGCCATCGCCCCGGTCCTGGCAGGACCGCCCACCAATCCCACGATCCGTTCGCGCCGAAGGTCGATGCACACCGGCACGTTGTGGAGCACACTGAAGTTGTCTCGAATGAATGCGGGCTTTTCCTTAAGGCTGTCCTCCACAAGATCGAAGCGCTCGTTGGGCACGGAAATCTCCACCTGGAAGGGTCTGTCGCCCAATCCTAAGCGGTATGTCAAAAAGTCCGGATGGTTGATGTTCCTCTCCCACAGATGCTCGCCCCGGAGACCGGCCTCCACCAGCTCCGAAGCGGAAGGATAGGTGGAGCGGAGCACCTGGCTGTTGTGCTCATATTTATTCCGCACCTCCTCCGCCGTGCGGACCAAATAGTCGCTGTACGCGGAAAAGCGGTGGTTTTCGTTCTTCTTCTGTTGGCTGCGGCTGAAGCGGATGTTCAAAAGCGCCCACATCGTGCCAATTACGGCGCTCATGACGGCGGTGATGATGCCGGTGTACATAAAAGCACCGCCGGAGGAGGAGCCAATGACGGCCATAGCACTCCCCATGAGCATGGGCAGAGCCATGGTCAGGGACGGACCGATGACCATATAGAGCGGCTGCTCCACCGCCTTCTGGGGTGCGGGAGGAGCCTCGATGGCGATCTTCCCCGTGTGGAGCTTTTCCTGGCTCCTGGGGGAACGGTGATAGTGTATCTTCTCCGCCGGAGTCCGCTTTTCCAAGCAAGGCAGATCGCTGGGGCGGAGCTTCTCGCCATTGATCCGTAAGCCGGGACAGGGGCGGATCGCCAGCACCTGCCCCAAGGCCACCATGCTCAGGCCCCAGATGTCAATCTGATCGCCAAAGCGCAGGTTCACCGTACCATGTATGCGCGTGTCGTTGATGAAGACACCGTTCCGGCTCCTGTCGGTCAGGGTCAGCCCGCTCCCGGAGCGGCTGATGACGGCGTGCTGGTGGGTTATGTACTGGGCGCCGCGGTATTCAAAGCTGTACCGGATGCCGCAGTCCTGGTCGGTACCCACGGTGACGCTCTCCCCGGTCAGTGCGTATTTTTCGCTGCTGACGAAACGCGTCTCGGATATGCTCACCATGATGGCCAAGATCACCCGGCCATTCTGCTGGACCCTGAAATAGTCCCCGTTTTGCAGGACACCCGACGGCCCGCTGTCGGAGCCCACCAGGGTCCGAAGGGTCTCCCGTGTGAAGGACCAGGCGCCGTCGTTGTTTTCAAGCGTCAGCTCCATGTCCGTCGAAAGACCGAAGATCTCCCTGCGAAGGAAGAGGACTGTTTCGGTGTTGATGACGCTTGGCAACACGAATTCCTTGTACGCGTTTTCACTGTATACGGAAAGAACAACGCTCATGAGTCTCTCCTCCGTTTTCTATAAGTGCTGTGAAAGTGAACGGGCCGAACAAGTCAGCCCAGAAGGTCGATCCTGAACCGGCCGTAGGTCCCCTCAATGATGTCACCGCTCCGAAGGCGAATTCCCTCGGAGCTGAGAGGTGCGTGACGCCTGCCCCTTGTCAGCCGGCCCCGGCCCATCCCACGCTGGCAGGCGTACACGTCCCCACCGCGGTTGAAGATCTCGCAAAAGATGTCATGGCCGTCGGGCGTGCGGAAGATAGCCGCTCTGCCGTGCTCGTCGCCCAGGAACAAATCGTCGCCGCGTCCAAAGATATACTCCTTCGTCAGCGATTCCTCCAGCGCCACGATACTGAGCATCCGCGAGCCCTTGGCGCCGTGAGTATCGGTGTTGTAGTGGACCTCCAAGGGTGCCGCAGCGTTCTCTCCGCTGTCCCGGTGAAGGCTGTTGGAGATAGCCCTGTTCAGGGCGTCCTCCTGCGCCTTTTTTGTCATCTGCTCCCGATTTTTTAACTTCACTGCGCGGCGGCGGCGCAGCATGACCGCAAGGACGATCAGCACCGCCGCAAGGGCCGCACCGACAGGATAATACCACCTCATGGGATCCCTCCGCTCAAATAATCATCATCCAAAAAAGCGCCGCGAAAATCGACCAAATTCTCTCAAATATTTTATCACAAGGACGATGAAATGTAAAGAATTATCTATTATTACTCCAGGGTTAATCAACGAGGGCGGATTCTAAAATGTATTTAGGACAGGCGGGGACTGATCCGCCTGTTACTTTTTTAGGGCAGTGCCCTGGGAAGGAGTCCGGAAATGGACGAGAAAGAAATCATCATCGACACAAGCTTTGGAGGGTACACCTTCGTAGGTGCCCAGTATGGGCGGTTCAAGCCGCAGGGAGAGACTGAGGAGAGAGACTTCTACAACATGTTCGTCATCTCTCCCTTTTCTTCTGGCGGCAACAACAGCACTGTGGGCGTCAAGGCAGAGAAGTTCCGCTGTCTGTCGGCTGACGTGTGGAACGGCCTCAAGCCGGGGGACAAGGTCATCGTCAACTTCGACCGCTTCGGTCGCGTGCAGGCGGTGAATTCCTTTGAGTAAGCAACCCACCTATGACTTCTTGGGCGACGTGAGCCGGATCAGTCTCTTTACCGCTCCCGGCACGGAGTATAACGAGCAGGCTTGTGCTCGGTTCGTTTTTGAAATGGCCGGTAATGCCGTTGATGCCTGCCTTCAGATGTATGGCCCTGTGGAGTTCATGCGTATGCTGCATGACCGTCCTTGTGCGCCCAATCCAAAATATCTTCGGATAATTGAGGAACACCGCGCCGAGAAGTGTCGGCGAAAGATCGACCAGCTTGTCGCTAAATTCCCCGGTCTTATTACGCTTGTAACACACGACCAGGACGAGCTCGCTCCGGATCCGGAGTGTTGATGCCTCTGGTTGTGTTACAAAATATTTTGGGAAGGAGGATATCCAGATGGAAGGAGCTCTGGATCAGGTTAAGCAAAAAGAGCCTTTTTCTCTGTCGTAAACCATCAACTGCGGCCCCTCAAATTCTGTAGGGGACCCCCTGCAATTTTTGGGAGGGGAATAGTATCAACAAGACGTAGAGCAACAAGTATAAAGCCCCTCCGGGAAAATCCGCATCATACGCGGTTTCTCCGTTTTGCCAATACGGTTTCTCTCGACTTTTCCGCCCCTCTGCGGTATTGTGTCTTGCCAAGGAGGGATGAAAATGGACAGTCTAATCAACGAACTCTACTACGGAAACATCTGCCCGGTTGAACAGATGGGAGGGGCCACACCGGAGGAAAGAGAAATTCTGAAGCGGATACACGAAAACGAGGAAAAGTTGGGGACAATCCTCGATGAGCAGGAAAAAGCCATTCTTGACGCAATCAAGGATGATTGCCTCACTGTATCTGCTTCAATGGGCGAAAGACGATTCCAAGAGGCGTTCAGCTTGGGAGCGAGGTTGATGGTCGAAATACTCGCCTCCGGCCCTCAATGATTGCGGAAATCCCCTGCGTTTTTGGGAGGGGAATAGCATTAACAATCGGTCGTTTCCCCACAAGGTAGTTATACCATAAATGGCTCAAACCGTCAACGGTCTTAACGACACCTTGAGGGCGCTGTTGGGCCTGTACACGGCTTTAGGGCAGAGAGTGGGATGAATACGCCTCCGGGGCGGTAAAACGCCATGTTGCGCGTTTGTGGGCGAAAAGGATTTTCCTCTCTGCGCATAATCTCCGGCTCTGGGGTGGTGACACTGAGGCGTATTCTCGGCTCTTTTTCGGGCAAAAAAGGCCGTTCGATTATTGGACAAGATAAAGAGCCGCCGTCGTGCGCGACGGCGGCTCGGCCACAAAGCCCCGCAGTGCGGGGCTTTTCCGGGGTTGAGAAGCGCAGTCGGTTTTGACCGGGCTGTGTTATTTCCGCAGTCGGAAGTGGCGGAAAAGCCCGTGTTTTCAAGGCATTTTCCGCCGTCGTGAGGTGGGCCCGTAAAAAATTATCCGTTTGTACACAATTTTCCTCTGGCTATTTGGCGAGCGTGGTGGTATGTTGTGTGTTTGCCGAAAACGGCGGAAAGGAGGCACACAGCATGGGCAAACGCAGAGCGAATGGCGAGGGGAATATACGAAAGAGGCCGGACGGTCGATGGGAAGGGCGGTACATTGCGGGGCATGATGAGAACGGGAAGGCGATTCGGAAGAACGTACTCGGCAGGACCCAGGCGGAGGTCAAGGAGAAGCTGAAGCGGGCCATTGCGGAGTGCGCGGAGGTTGACGTTGAACGAGCTGAGGAATACACGGTGGCTGCATGGGTCAGGACGTGGTACGAAACCTATTCAAAGCCACACGTCAGGGAGAGTACGCAGCGGTTCTATGAGGATTACATCGAGCACCATGTGGTGCCCCGTATCGGAGGCATCAAGCTCACAAAACTGACTGGCAGAGACATACAGAAGATGTACAACGATGTCAAGGCAAAGGGACGAATCAGGAAGAAGGCGGATGGGGACACCAGCATGAGCGCAAGCTATGTCCGGGGACTCCACATGATACTCCATAACTGCCTGGACCGGGCGGTGAAGGAGAGGTTGATCATGCGAAACCCGACAGAGGACTGCATAGTCCCCAAATTAGAAAAGAAGGAGATGCACATCCTGCACCCAGAGGACATCAGTGCCTACCTCAAAGAAGCGGATAAACGGGGTGTGCTGGCGATGTTCTTCCTCGAACTGACTACCGGACTCCGCAAGGGCGAACTTGTCGCCCTCCTCTGGTCTGACCTGGACGAGAAAACCATGACCCTGAACGTCTGCAAACAGGCCGCCGGAGTCAAAGGCGGAGGGGTGAAGGTCACAAGGCCGAAAACAGAGACATCCATCCGCAGGATATCCCTGTCCCAGGAGACCATCGACGTCCTCAAGGCCGAACACGCCAAGCACCCGGAGCTTGAGATCATGTTCCCCTCCCCAAAGACGCTGGGCATGTACTACCCCGATTCCGTCACCGCCATTCACAACAAAATCCTGAAATCCGCTGGCCTCCCACACATCCGTCTGCACGATCTCCGTCACACCTTCGCGACCCTGGCTCTTCAAAACGGCGTAGACGTCAAAACTGTCTCCAGTATCCTCGGCCATTACGATGCCGGCTTCACACTCCGCACCTACACCCACGTCACCACAAAAATGCAGGAGGAAGCCGCCGCCACCATGGGCAAGCTGATTGGGGCGAATGTATGAGTAAAAACTACCCCGCCATAACTAAAAAAAGGCCGTGGGACGCCAAATCCCGCGGCCTTGTGCTATCCCGTCCTTTCCGCTCCAAAATCCCGTTGGGGTCAGAAGTGGGGTCAGAGCGGGAAAACGGAGGAAATGTGACATAGACGATTCGGATAACCATTTTCTCCATCCGCAAATATCCAGAAATACACAAAGGGCCGATTTTGTTACCAAAATCGGCCCTTTTGTGGTGGAGGAGGGTGGATTCGAACCACCGAAGGCATCGCCAGCAGATTTACAGTCTGTCCCCTTTGGCCACTCGGGAACTCCTCCATATTCAGTTTCTGGAGCTGGTGGACGGATTCGAACCCCCGACCTGCTGATTACAAATTGCCCTCGGCATAGAAATCTGAGCATTTCCAAGCCTTTTCAGCCCTTTTCCCTCCGAAATCAGCAGCTCGTTCATGCTGTCCCCTCCACTGTTTCCACCCGCGAATTTCGTGCAGTGGGTCAGGTTGTGGGTCAGCCCACCTTCCGGGCGGAAAGTGGGCTGGACGATTCGGATAATTCTCCGAAAAAGGCGAGAAATAGACGGTTCGAGGGTTACATAGTAACTCTGAATGGCAGAAAAGTCAAGGTTTCAAAAACTGGACCGCAATAAGCAAAATGAGCCTTTCCCCTCTGTCGTACACCATCAACCATGCCCCCTCAAATTCCGCAGGGGACCCCCTGCAATTTTGGGGAGGGGAATAGTATTAACAATACGTAGAGCAACAAATATAAAACCCTTCCGGAAGACCGCATCACGCGCGGCTTCTCCGTTTTGCCAAAACGGTTTCTCTCGACTTTTCCGCCTCTCTGCGGTATTGTGTGTTGCCAAGGAGGAGTGAAAATGGAGAACCTAATCAACGAACTCTATTACGGCAACATCTGCCCAATCGAACAGATGGGCGGGGCCACATCGGAGAAAAAGGAAAGAGGATACACGAAAACGAGGAAAAATTGCGTGCAACCCTCGATGAGCAGGAAAACGCCATTCTTGACGCCATAAAGAATGACTGCCTCACCGTATCCAGTTCAATAGACGAGAGACGTTTTCGCGGGGCCTTCCGCTTGGAGTATATGTTTTGCGCCGGGTCATACCCGGTTGTTTTTTGCCGTTCATAGACGATATTCCATTCCCACTTTTAAAGTGGGGAGTTCTTTTTTGCGAATATCTGTGGTATACTATATCCCACAGTCGTAAGACAGCTGCGACGGAAGACATCCTGAAGGAGATCAAAAATGGCTAACTTTACGAAGAAAGCGATTCAGGAATCCTTTCTGAAATTACTGACGGAGCGGCCGCTGTCCCAAATCACGATCAAGGATATTGTGGCGGATTGCGGCATCAATCGAAACACCTTTTACTACTATTTTGAAGATATACCAAAGCTGATCGAAAGTATGGTCGAGGAGGATGCCGAAAAGATCATCGAAACCTATCCTACCGTAGAAAAGTTTGAGGACTGCCTGGAAACGGTCGTCGATTTGGCGCTTGCGAAAAAATGCGCGGTATTACATATCTATCACTCGGCAAACCGGGAAATCTATGAGATGTACTTATGGAAAGTCTGTGATCATACGATAAATGCCTATGTTACATCTGTCCTGCGCGGAAAAAAGGTTCGGGAAAGCGACCTTTTCATCGTAAAAGAGTATCTGTCCGGCCTTGCCTTTGGCATCTTTTCCAGATGGCTGAAAAACGATATGAACGATGATATTCGGGGTATGCTCTCACGCCTGATGGAGATCAAGAAAGGAATGATCGAAGAGATGATTCTGTGCTGTGTCAATGAGTAAATTCAGACAAATGCCACCGTTTGCCTGAAAATCGGTCATTTTTATGTCCCGTGTCTGATTATCGGACACGGGACTTTTTATGTCTGTATGCAAATCAAATAAGCCGGATTACAATAGAGGCAAACGAGCAAAGGAGGTTTGCTTCTATGAAGATGCGATCTGTAGCACCAATGAAAATCGCGAAAATCGGATACATCGTCATGTCCGTCCTGTTCTGCGCTGCAGGCATTCTCTTTATGGCCGAGCCCGGAATCTCAACGGAAATCATCGGCGTTTGTATCGGCATCGCAATGATTCTTTTCGGCATTGTCAAACTGATCGGCTATTTTTCAAAGGATCTATTCCGATTGGCATTCCAGTTCGATCTGGAATTCGGGATACTGATGATCATACTCGGCGTGATCGTCCTTTTTAACCCGAAAAACCTGATGGTATTTATCTGCATTGCTCTTGGGATTTCCATTCTGCTTGACGGCCTGTTCAAAATCCGAATTGCCATGGATTCCAGACAGTTTGGAATCAAAAGCTGGTGGCTGATCCTGTCTCTGGCAATCGTTACCGGAGTGATTGGTGTTTTCCTGATTTTTGAATCGGTCATTGGATCGCAGATCCTGGCGGTTCTATTGGGACTCACACTTCTTTCGGAGGGCATTTTGAACCTGTATACGGTAATCAGTACCGTTTTGATCGTCAAAAATCAAGCGCCGGATAGCTTTGAAGTAGAGGCATTTGAGATTGACGGAAAGGAAAGGTGAAAGACATGAAATTTTCAAAAGCGGTTGTAAAATACCGGGTTCCGATTCTGATTCTGACCTTGGTTCTCCTGATCCCATCGGTTTTGGGGATGACCCATACACGCATTAACTACGATATGCTGACCTATCTGCCGGAGGATATGGAGACCGTTATCGGGCAAAACGAGTTATTAGAGGATTTCGACAAGGGCGCCTTCGCATTCCTCATTGTGGAGGATATGCCGAATAAGGATGTGGCGGCGCTGAAAGAGCAAATCTCTGAGGTCGATCATGTGGACACCGTCCTGTGGTACGATTCTGTCGCCGACCTTTCCATCCCCATGGAACTGCTGCCCGATAAAATCTACAACGAATTTAACACAGAGAATGCCACCATGATGGCCATCTTTTTCGACAGCTCCACCTCCTCCGACGTCACCATGGACGCGGTACGTCAGATCCGCGGGATCGCCGGAAAACAGTGTTTCCTGTCGGGACTTACAGCTATGGTGGTAGACCTCAAGGACTTGTGCGAACGGGAGGAACCCATCTATGTGGGAATCGCCGTGGCGTTGGCGCTGTTCGTCATGCTGCTTCTGTTGGATAACTGGCTGACGCCGTTTGTCTTTCTTTTGAGCATCGGCATGATGATCCTCATAAACCTTGGGAGCAATTA
>CANQBC010000026.1 GCA_947589225.1 uncultured Oscillospiraceae bacterium
ATACGATGCCGTCCGGCAAAATATCGACAGTATTTTGCACCCGGCACAGGGACGGGATAAGGAAAAGACGCTGTAAAGCATCCGACATACGCACATTATTTTTCTTGCATTTAATGTGTGATTGTAGGGAAGCCTATTGACAACCGCACATCATTTGAGTATAATATAATGTGTGGTTGTCGAAAGGAGCGATGCTTATGACAGATAAAGAGCGACTGACAAAACTGTTGACTTTATCGGACAATGGAATGATAACATCAAAACAGGTGACGGCGGTGGGAATCCACCGAGGCATACTTACAGAGCTTACAGAGGCCGGACAGCTTATTCGATATGGACGCGGGATCTATATCAAAAGCGACGTATGGGAAGATGATCTGTATCTGCTGCAACGAAAATATAGCAGAGGTATATATTCCCATGATACGGCGCTGTATCTTCTCGGCTATTCCGACCGTACTCCGACACAGTACACAATGACATTTCCGAAAGGGTATAACGCTCCGTCGCTGAAACAGGAGGATCTGAATGTAAAACGCGCCATGCCAGAAATCTATTCGCTTGGAATAATCGAAATCAATTCACCGTCCGGCAATCCGATTCGCATTTATGATCTTGAAAGAACGCTCTGCGATATTGTCCGAGGAAACGGCAGCGATATTCAAATTGTGAGCGTAGCAATGAAGAAGTACGCTTCTTCCAAAGAGAAAGACATTCACAAACTCATGCAGTATGCGGATAAGCTGCGGGTCAAATCAAAAATCACGCAGTACATGGAGGTGCTTTTATGATTACGAAAAATCCGATGCAGTTAAAAGCGTATATCAAGAAAATGGCTGCGGAAAAGCATATCTCCGCCCAGCTTGTCATGCAGAACTATATGCTGGAAAGGCTGCTGGAACGGATCTCATTGTCGCCGTACAAGTATAATTTTATCCTGAAAGGCGGCTTCCTCATTTCTGCTATTGTCGGTCTGGACACGCGGGCAACGATGGATTTGGACACAACGATTAAAGGGTTTACATTGACGCATGAGACAATTCGGGAGATTTTTTCGCAGATATGCTCCGTTCCCGTGAAAGATGACGTGAACTTTGAGCTTGGGAACATATCAGATATTCGGGAGGGTGACGACTATCCTGGCATCCGCATCTGCCTGAAAGCAAACTACCCGCCGATCAGTGTCCCTTTGACTGTTGATGTCACCACAGGCGATGTCATTACGCCGCGAGAAGTGGAATACACGTTTTCCCTGCTGTTTGATGACAGGACGATCAGCGTACTTGCCTATAACCTTGAAACTGTTTTGGCGGAGAAAATCGAAACAGTATTGTCCCGCAGTATTGCAAATACACGTCCAAGAGATTTTTATGATATACATATCCTGTACACTCTACGCGGCGGGGAATGTAATTCCGCAACTCTGAAACAGGCGCTTGAGCGGACGATGGAAAAGCGCGGGAGCCGCAGGATTATGGAGCATTACAGTGAAATAATCGACGAAATACAGGAGAGCAGCCAGCTTCAAAATTTCTGGCAGAAATATCAAAAGAATTTTGAATATGCGCGGGATATTTCCTTTAACGATGCCTGCAAATCCATTCGGGAAATTATGAAGCGTATTACGGGGGGTAATATTACCTCTCCTGTCACTGTTTAGAGGTCAAAACAGCCGCGTACAGCAAGGCTTCCCGGCAAGGGAAACACCTTGCCCGTATGTTTTCCTTTCCACCCTTAAAAAACGGATTTGAAACCGTGACAAAAAGCAAAAAAAGAATTGCGGGACGCAGCAGCCGAAAGTGGCCGCCGCGTCCCGCGTTGTTATTACTCCTGATCCGATTCGGAGAGCGTCATATAAAACCGCGCTTCCTCAAATTCCGTGTCCGTCATGTTATGCAGCTTTTCAAGCGTATGCCGTGCGACAGGCTGCATATCTTCGTCCATGAACGGCAGGGCTTCGGTAATCCCTGCCATTGTCATGCGCCTGTCTGCGTTGTGGTAGGCGCAGATCAGGTTGTTGTCCGGGTCTTTGACATAGCCGTAGGGGGCTTCGGTGGCAATCGGTTTTCCGCTCATGCCTTTGGTCTTAATGCCCGTTTTCACTTTCTTGCTGATGTCCTTTGCGTACCACTCCGACATGATGTTGATAAAGGGCGCAAGGCTCGTTTTGCTCTTATGCCGTGACATGGGTATGAAAAAACGCCGCAGACTTTTTTCAAAATCTGCGGCGTCGGCATAAACGAAAAGGGATGCTGCCTTTCGGTAACATCCCTTTTTCGCTCGGTTATTCAATTTTGGCTTGCTAACCTGTTTGCCCTCTGCCCATAAAGCATTGATTTTACTGGATTTTTGCTTGTTTTCTTATGTCAGAGGGGCAAACGGCGCTCTTTTTTTCCTTTTACTCCTTGGAAAAGCTGTCCTTGCCCACGCCGCACACGGGGCAGACAAAATCGTCGGGCAGGTCCTCGAACTTGGTGCCGGGGGCGATACCGTTGTCGGGATCGCCAACAGCCTCGTCGTACTCCCAGCCGCAGACATCGCAGACGTATTTCATGCGTTTTGTTCTCCTTTCAGATCAGATTGACTCACTGTATAGGTTCAAAGTCCGCCGCGCCGTGCTTGCACAGGGGGCAGACAAAGTCCTCCGGCAGCTCGTCCCCCTCGTAGACGTAGCCGCAGACCTTGCAGACCCAGCCCTTCTTGCCCTCGGTCTTGGGCTTGGGCTTGACGTTCTGCTGGTAGTAGGTGTAGGTCATGGTCTCCCGGTCGCTCATGACCCGCGCCTCGGTGACGGTGCAGATGAACATGCCGTGGGTGTCCATGTCGATGTACTGCTCCACCTTTAGGGACATGAAGGAGTTGATATACTTGGGCAGAAACACAAGGCCGTTGTCGCTGCGGAGAACCTCACACCCCTCGAACTTGTCCACGTTCCGGCCGCTTCTGAAGCCGAAGGACTCGAAAACGGAGAAGGGCGCGTCGGTGCTGAGGCAGTTGACGTTCATCTTCCCGGTCTGCTTGATGATGTGGTGGGAATAGTTGTCCTTGTTGATGCAGACGGCGATGCGGTTGGGGGAGCTGGTGACCTGGGTGACGGTATTGACAATAAGGCCGTTGTCCCGTTTTCCGTCGTTGGAGGTGACCACATAGAGGCCATAGCCGATCTTAAAAAGGGCGGTCAGGTCGCTCTTGTTGGCCGTCTCGCCGTTGCGGGCCACGTAGTCGCGGGTAAGCTCCTCCGCCAGGGCGTCCAGCTGGGCCTTGCTCTCGTCGCTCAGGGCGGACAGGATATGCACCGTGGCGTCCGTCCAGGTGATGTTCTTGCAGCCCTCCATCATGGACTTCATCACCTTGGCCGCCTGGGGCGCCCAGGAGCCGTTTTCAATGAGGCCCACGGTGCGGTTCTTGAACCCCCGCTCGGTGAGGTGATTGATAAACTCCCGCATGAAGGGGAAGATCTCCGCGTTGTAGGTGGTGGTGGCCAGCACCAACTTTCCATAGCGGAAGGCGTCCTCCACCGCCTCGGCCATATCGCACCGGGCAAGGTCGGTGACCACCACCTTGGGGCAGCCGCGGGCCGTCAGCTTCTCGGCCAGCAGCTCCACGGCCTTCTTCGTGTGGCCGTAGACGGAGGTGTAGGCGATGACGACGCCCTCGCTCTCCACCGCGTAGCTGGACCAAATGTTGTAAAGGTTCAGGTAGTAGCTCAGGTTCTCCGTGAGAACCGGCCCGTGGAGGGGGCAGATGATCTGAATATCCAGGCCCGCCGCCTTCTTCAAAAGCGCCTGAACCTGAGCGCCGTACTTGCCCACGATGCCGATGTAGTACCGCCGCGCCTCGCAGGCCCAGTCCTCCTCCACGTCCAGCGCGCCGAACTTGCCGAAGCCGTCGGCGGAGAAGAGCACCTTGTCCAGGCTATCGTAGGTCACGATGACCTCCGGCCAGTGGACCATGGGCGCGGTGACGAAGGTGAGGGTGTGGCGGCCCAGCGTCAGGGTGTCTCCCTCCCCCACCACGATCCGCCTGTCGGCGAAATCCGTGCCGAAGAAGTTGCGCATCATGGTAAACGCCTTCTGGGAGGAGACGACCACCGCCTCCGGGTAGGCTTTCACAAAGCTCATGATATTGGCCGAGTGGTCCGGCTCCATGTGCTGAACCACCAGGTAGTCGGGCTTCCGCCCGCCAAGGGCCTCGCTGAGGTTGTCAAGCCACTCGTGGGTGAAGTTCCGATCCACCGTGTCCATGACCGCGACCTTCTCGTCCAGAATGACGTAGGAGTTGTAGGCCATGCCGTTGGGGACCACGTACTGCCCCTCAAAGAGGTCCACCTTGTGGTCGTTGACGCCGACGTATTTTATGTCTTTTGTAATGTTCATTCCAAAACCTCCAAAACCGTGTGGATAGACCTTATTTTACCACGGCGCTTTCGTTTTCGCAACGGGTGACGGAAAACTTCCTTCCAAAATTTTTTTGAAAAAATGGTTGACATTTGTTATCCTCCCTGCTATAGTATAGATAACAGCTGTTATCTATACTGACAGGAGGAGCCTGAAATGGAAAAACTGTCCCTTTCCGACGGAGAATGGAAGCTCATGAACCTTCTGTGGGATGGAAGCCCCCTGACCATCGGCGCTATGGTGAGCGCCCTGCGGGACGACACGGCCTGGACGAAGGCCACGGTGAACATCATGCTGGGCCGCCTTGCGGACAAGGGGGCCGTCCGGGTGGACGACTCCGGGCGGGCAAAAAAGTTTTACCCCCTGATCTCGCGGGACGACGCGGTGCGTCAGGAGGCGAGGAACACGCTGGCCAGGATCCGGACGGGCGGTCTGGGTCTGCTGGTCAGCACCATGGCGCGGGACTGCGACCTCACGGACGAGGAGATCGACGACCTCTACCGCGTCCTCAAGGAAGGGAGGAAAAAGTGATGGATGTGCTCATCTGGATCTTATCCTCCAGCGTGCTGATTTTGGCGGTTCTTGCCATCCGGGCGCTCTTCGGGCGGAAGCTGCGCCCCGGCCTTCGGTATGCCCTGTGGGCGCTGGTGCTGGTGCGCCTGCTGGTCCCCGGAAGCTTCTGGCAAAGCCCCGTGAGCGTGGAGTCGGCGGCCTCCGGGGCCGGGCTTGTCCGGGAACTCAGCGCCCTTGAGAACGTGGAGTCCCTGACCCTCTCCCCTGACGGACGCCTCACCGGCACCCTGCGGGAGGACGCGCCCTCCCCCGCCGCCCCGGCTCAGCCCGATAACGCCCCCGGCAGGACCGGCGGCACGGCCTCCGGCGATAAGCAGCGCGTCACCATCGCCGAGAACGTCACCCAGCGCGAATACACCCGCATGAACAGAACCCTCACCGTGCGCCGGGCGGCCCAGATTGTCTGGGTCACGGGCTGCGTGGCGGTGCTGACCCTGTTTGTCCTGACCAACATCACGTTTTATGTCAACCTTCACCGCCGCCGCAGGCGGCTGGACGCGGACTGCCCCGTCAGGGTCTACGAGGTGGAGGGGCTTTCGTCCTCCTGCCTCTTCCTGAACGCGGTCTACGTCAACGCCGAGGCGGCGGAGGACGAGCTGAAGCTCCGCCACGTGCTGGCCCACGAGCTCAGCCACCGGCGGCATCTGGACGGACTTTGGACGCTTCTTCGCTGCGCCGCGCTGACGGTTCACTGGTTCAACCCCCTGGTGTGGCTGGCCGCCTCCGCCTCCCGGCAGGACAGCGAGCTTTTTGCCGACGCCGGCGCTCTCCGGCGGCTGGGGGACGGGGAGCGGGAGCTTTACGGCCAGACGCTTATCCGCCTCTCGGTACACGCCCCCCGCTCCGTCTCCCCCCTGTGCGCCGCCACCGCCATGTCCGGCGGGAAGAAGGCCCTGCGCCAGCGGGTGGAGCTGATCGCCCGCAGTCCCCGCGCCACCGTGGCCGTCCTGCTGGCCGTGGCCTTCATCGCCGGGATCGCCGTGGGCTGTACCTTCGCCGGCGCTGTCAGCGAGGAACCCGCCGTCCGGCAAAACGCCGGCCCCTCCCCCGCCGGGACGCCTACTCTCCCGGATAATGAGTCCACCGGCGGGGAGACGGACCCCGCGCCCATTTCCCCCGCCGCCCCAAGCGACCCCAACCACTATTTCTACACAGGCGACGGCTGGACCATGGAGGCCCCAAAGCTCCTGGGCGGCGACCCGGCGCTCCCCTTTGAGGTCACGGTCACCTCCGGGGACGGAACCCTTTACTACGCCTTCTCAGCGCCGGACGGCTCGTCCCTCACCGTCTACCGGGACAGATACGCCACCGCCGCGGAGCGGTTCGACTTCATGGCCTCCCAGGACGGCAGCGCAGGCGATACGGATTCCCTCACCGTCTCCTATACGGACGAGGACGGAACGCCCCGGGAGGAGCGTTACATCGACTGCCCGGAGGGGGAGGGCGGCCATTGGGAGATCTGCGTCACCGGCTCCGGCCACCTGGAGGAGCTGCGCCAGATGGCCTCCTCCTTCCGCGTCACCCCCGGCACAGAGCCTGTCATCGAGAGCGACGTGACGCTGAGACGCCTTTTCGCGGACGCCAAGCTTGACGATATGACCATCACCCGGATTGAGAGAGGCGCGGCGAGTCCCGCCGTCAGCGCCGCCGGATCCCCCCACGGGGCGGAGTATCTTGACATCCTCCGCTCCCTGCGCTGGGCCGACGATCTGGCCCCCTACGAGGGCGAGGAACCCGGCTGGTGCGTGGTTCTGGAGACGCCCGATTTCCGCATCGCCATGAACGATGTGGGCTGGGCCGGCGTGACCACCGCCCAGGGGAGCTTCGCGGCGTGGATCGTGGATTATGAGGAGCTTTATCACGAGTCCGGCCTCTTCGGCTGGGAACGGCTCACCGAATGGTACGACGAGGCGGTCGCCGCCGAAAATCTCACCGGCGAGCCTGTCAGCGCCGACGAGCTGGAGGAGTGGCAGGAGCGTCTGGCTACCGAGCTTTACCGGGATACAGACGATTGGTCCCTCTCTCCCATCAACGGCTTCTTCCTCTCCGACTGGACTGACCCCAGGGAGCTGGACTTCGGGCAGTTCATCGCCTACTTCCCCCTCTCCACCGAGATCGGCGCTGGGTACGACGAGGCTGAGAAGCAGGCGGTTCGCACAGCCTTCCGGGAGAAATTCGGCGAGGATTTCAAAGACCAATTACCCGTTCACGCCATCCGCGTCTCTGACGTGGACGCGGTCCTCCGGGAGTATGCCGGCATCACCACCCAGGACCTGAAATCCGACTGGAAAAACGCGCCGAATGTGATCTACCTTTCGGAGTACGCCACCCTCTACACCTTCACCAGCGATTACGGCCCCGGCGGCTTCATCCCTCTGACCGGCACCCGTGACGGCGACATATTGACCCTCTGCTCCGCCGACCACATCCTCACTATCCGGGAATCGGGCGGCACATGGCAATTCATCTCCCACACCCCGCTCCTGTAATGTTGCCGGGCATTCTCTGAACCAATCAAAACCATAAAAGCGGACGCGCTGTCCGAAAATGATACCTTTTTCAATAAACACTTGTCGCCGCCCTTTCGGGCGGCGACAGCTTTTTATTCTTCTATTCCTCGTCGTAGATCGTGGAGACCTTATACTTGATCCTTTCCGGCGCGTGCCCCATATAGGCCGTGCGGTAATGGGCGCGAATTGGCGCGGCGTTGTCAAGGACGCCCAGCTCCGCCGCGGAGGAATACAACTCCCCCTTTATTTTCATATAGTCCACAAGTACAATCCCCAGCTCTGACAAAAGCGCGTTTATCCGTTTCACGTTCTCAAGATACGCCGCCGACATGGTGGGGAATTCGGAAAGGCTGTTGCCCACCATGATCACGGCGGTCGCCCCCGCCATGGCGGCCTTGCCGGCCACAGCCTTAATAAGAAGCTCTCTGGCGCCCACGATTTCGCAACTCACGGGGCGGAGGTTCCCGTCAAGGCATATGACGTACATGACCTCCTCCTTCAAAAACCTCAACCGGGGATATATGTAGCGCCGCACCTCCTCGGGAGCGGACAGGGCGCAGGCGCGCATACGCTGTTCCTCGCACCGCTTTGACGCCTCTCCCGTGAGTGCCAGAAGGAAAGCGGTGCTCTCCCCCACGCCGGGCAGCTCCATAAGCTCCTCCTCCGGCATGGAAAGCAGCGCGCCGAGACTCCCGGCCTCCCTGATCAGTGTCTCCGCCAGGGGCCGCACGTCCCGGCGGGATATCGAGTGGTAGAGCAGAAGCTCCAGAAGCTGAGCGTCCGTAGGGTTTTTGAGCTTACCTGATCTGAATTTCTGCCTTAGTCGATTTCGATGTCCATCGTGCTCTCCCATACTCAAGCCTCCGCAGTCCCTCCGACCGTGTCCGGGAGCGGACAATACACGCTCCGCTCCTTTTCCGTCTCTCCCCGAAAGTCCCCGTGAGCGGCCATGGAAGTGTAGCTGATACCTGATACGATTATGTGGTCAAGGAGGGTGATCCCGGCGTTCTTCAGGGCGTGCAGGAGCCTGTAAGTCACCATCACATCCACCTCCGAGGGCTCCGGCCCGCCGGCCGGGTGGTTGTGGGCAAGTATGGCGATACGGGCGCCGGAATTTAATATCACGCTGGCAATGGGAAACGCTCCGGCCTGTGTGGAGAAGGCCCCGCCCTCGGAAACGATCCGGCACTGTGTACACCGCAAATCGTCCGACAGGCATAGGAGCATCGTCACCTCATGGTCGAGCATATGAAGCCTCGGCACAATGAACCTCGCCGCCGCGGCTGGACTGTCTAAAAGCGAGGACTCCTCCCGCTGCTCCTCGCCCCTCCTGCAGATGAACGTCAAAAGACAGAGAAAGAGCGCCGTATCATCATCGACGCCCTCGATTTTCTCAAACTCCTCTCGGGAGGTGGAGGCAAAGCGCTCAAAGCCCCTCATGTGGCCGCAGAGTTTTGTCCCAAGCTCACGGCTTAGCATGGAGACAGAGGTGGAGCCGTAGGTGAGCAGGGATTCGTATACCTCCTCGTCCCTCAATTCAGACACACCGACCCGCCGGGAATGCTCAAAAAGCCTTTTCCTCATGGCCGCCGCGCCCTCCATGTATGCCCTCTCCCCCGAATATCTTACTTTATTACTTAAACTTAAGGTGACGGGAGTTGAACCCGCGTCGCTCCACGCGGGCCCTTTTCGGCGCTTTTCCCCTTGTCATCGTTGCCTTGCGCCAGCAAGGCTGCCTCCTCCGCGCGGAAAATCACCGAAAATTTCACCGCGTGGAGTGCAAGCAGTTTCTGGCGAGCGGATTTCCGTTCGGGCGAGGAAAAGCCCACAGGGAATACTTCCGTATTGCCAAGGGCTTTGACGAAGTCCGGGCGCAAATCCGCCGCCAGAAACCGACGCGGGTTCGACTCCCGTCACCTTAAAATATACCATAAAGCCGCAGGCTTTATGGTATAATAACCGCATTGGCGGTTATTATATTTGATTTTCGGCCGTTTTTCTGTTCCTGGCGCCAGCCGGGGGGAAACCGGCTTAATTTAAAATATATCCGCTATGTGGATATTATATCATGTTTTACCGATTTATTCAATAGTTGTCACTGAATAATTATGGCTTTTTTGTCTGCCAAAAACCGTCTCACAGACAGCAATCGCCCCGCAACCGTCCAACGCGATTGCGGGGCTACGCCACTTGTTCAGTTATCAAGCTTGAAATGCTCCTTCCATATTCCCTTGGCTTTCCATTCTTTCACTCAGTCCGACCCAGCCAATTCATATGCGGGAACCTCCGCTGACGGTGCTGTGGTCTGTGCTCCGGGATGTATCGCTTTCGGGTTAGGCTGTCATTCCGCCTTGATCTCAGCTTCGGCGGAACCGTGTGAACTGTACATCGGAATCCCCTCCTTTGCTGTGTCTACAATATACCATATTGTACAAAGGACGTCAACCCCAAAAACGTTTTTTCAGCACATTGACGTGAACTTTTTATCCAGCCCTTTTAATTGAATCACATCAGGTTAGGATCTTCCGTAAAAAAGGCCGTTTGACGTGTTCAAACGGCCTTTTTTGTTCGTATTATTTTTCAAGCAGATCCTTAATGACGCCCATAAGCCGCTCCACGTTGATCGGCTTCGGAACATGATCGTTCATTCCGGCCTCCAGCGCGGCTTTTCTGTCCTCCTCGAAGGCGTTTGCGGTCATGGCGACGATGGGGATATTGGCGAGGGCCGGATCCGGCAGCGCGCGGATGGCCTTTGTGGCCTCGTAGCCGTTCATGACGGGCATCTGGATATCCATGAGGATCAGCGAATAGAAGCCGGGTTCCGATTCCTCCACCTTTTTGACGGCCTCGGTGCCGTCCTCGGCGGTGTCCACCACAATGCCGCTCTCCATCAACAGCTCCTGGGCGATCTCCCGGTTGAGCTCGTTGTCCTCCACCAGGAGAACCTGCGTTCCCCTGAGCGAGTCCGCCACTTCCCAACCCGTGGAGGGGTAGGACGCCTTCAGGTCGGCGCGGCCGATGGCGGTGACAAGGGTGTCGCGGAGCTCGGAGAGGAAAATGGGCTTGTTGCAGAATGCGGTGACGCCGGCCTCCTTGGCCTCGTCCTCAAATACCGTCCAGTCGTAGGCGGTGACGATGATGATCGGCACCTCGTCCCCGACCAGCACGCGGATCTGTCGTACCACCTCAAGCCCCGACAGGTCGGGCAGGGCCCAATCGATGATATAGGCATAGAACCTGTCCCCCATCTCCACGGCCTGGCGGGCGCGGAGGACGGCCTCCTTACCGTGGAGCGTCCACTCGGCGCGCATACCGATCTGCGTAAGCATTTTGGTGACGGAGTCGCAGGTGGAAAAGCTGTCGTCCACCACCAGGGCCCTCATACCCATAAGCTCTCTGATGGCCTCGATTCTCCTGGACTCGGACTGCAGACGGAAGTCCAGATCGATAATAAACTCCGTGCCCTTTCCCTGCTCGGTGACCAGCTCGATGGTGCCGCCCATGGCGTCCACAATGGACTTGGTGATGGCCATACCCAGGCCGGTGCCCTGGATGCCTGAGACTGTGGAGTTGCGCTCCCTCTCGAAGGGCTCAAAGATGTGCTGGGCAAACTCCCGGCTCATGCCGATGCCGGTGTCCTTCACCCGGATCTCGTAGGAGCCGTACCCCTTGGGCGCGCCGGGCTTCTGCCGGATGGTCAGAGAGACCGAACCTCCGGCGGGGGTAAACTTGATGGCGTTTGACAGGAGATTGAGGAGCACCTGGTTCACATGCAGCTTGTCGCACCATATTTCCTCGTCTATGACATCCACCGTGTCCATAAAGAAATTCAGCTGCTTCGCGTGCATCTGCGTCTGGATAATGTTGCGCATATCCCGGAATATGTCGGAGATGGAGCACTCCTTCTCCTCGATGTTCAGCTTCCCGGACTCGATGCGGCTCATATCGAGTACATCGTTGATGAGGCTGAGCAGATGGTTCGAGGAGGACATGATCTTCCGAAGGTACTCCTGCACCCTGTCGGTGTTGTCTATATTGGCCTCCGCCAGGGTGGTAAAGCCGATGATGGCGTTCATGGGCGTCCGAATGTCGTGGGACATGTTGGAGAGGAACGTGGTCTTGGCCCGCTCGGCGGCCTCGGCCTTGTGGAGCTTTTCCTCCAGCACGGCCCGCTCCACCGCGTGGGCGGTGTTTTGCTTTGCCTGATGGCGTATCATCGTGTAGTACACGGCGAAGGCGATGGTCAGTATGACGCCCAATAAGACGCAGATGCTGCGCACGGAGTAGACGCTGGCAAATGCCTCGCGCTCCGGCACGGAGACGGCGATGGACCACTGGTTTATCCCCGCCGGGGCGTAGTACATGTACTCCCACCCGTCGGTATCTTCTGTACGGAACACCACGTAGCCGGTGCCGGAAGCAAGAAGATCCTCGGTGTACTCCTCCCAGGTCAAGCCTCCCTTGGTCTCCCGGCCCTCACTGTAATCAAAGATGTTCCCCAACTCCTCATGCCAGGTGTCCATGAGGAAATCCCCGTTTCTGGTGTCGATCACATAGACGTTGGCGGAGGCGTTGTAGATGTTGTCGATGTTGATGGCCTCGGGCAAATCCCTCAGGATCGTTACGCCGTACAGGAGCGCCGCCGTCTCGCCGTCCTGCACGATGGGGACAAAGTGGCGCAGTACGGGAGTCCCGTTGTTGACACTGTACACCCGGTTGGATACGTGCTCGCCCAGCGCCGCTTCCACGTCAAACCGCAGGTCGTCCGCATTGGAGGCGTCGGTTATCCCGCCGTCGGCGGTGAGGATCCGGTTGCTGGGCAGCAGCACGCGGATCCTCATCGTCTCCAGCAGCGGTTCCACGGTCTTCATGATCTCCAGGGTAGCCTCCTCGTCGAAGTTGTCCGCGGAGGAGATGATATCCGCCGTGGCGTTGAGGATCCGGCTGTCCCGCTCAAGCTTGGCCCGAATTTCGGTAATGACGGTGTTGACGCCCTCCTCCATGCGGCCCAGGGAGCGCTTTTTGATATTCGTACTTATAAGGAAATATGTGGTCACAAGGAACACCGCCATGGTGGCGATGAGCGCGACGGTCGCCGCCGTGCTTCTCTCCCAGGAGACGCCTTTCTTCATTTGTTTTCCTCTCCGTCCGGCGCTTCCGCGCCTGAGTATAGTAGCCATGTTTTGCGGCTGCCGCGCGGGCGGCGAGCAAAACGGCCTTTAAAGCATTTATTAAATCGGCACTATTTATTTGCCGATTTAATAAATGCCGGTCTTAAAGCCCTGTCTCCGTCTTGAACCGGTCAATGGCGGCGGCGGTAGCGATATAGTCGGCCCGCACCTTCTCAAAAAGCGCGTCCGCCGAGTCGCTCCACTCGTTCCTCAGGGCCTCCGTAAGATCATGGGCGGAATCCCCCAGCCTGGTGAAGCTCAGGTTCTGGCACATACCCTTGATGGTGTGGGCGGCCCGGAAGGCCGTCTCCCGGTCATGGCCCGCCATGGCAGCCACCAGGGTATCAAAGCTTTTGTCCTCCAAGAATTTCAATACAAACTTCTGCACGAGCCTCTCGCTCCTCAGCCGTGAGATCACCTCATTATAATCCCCACCCAGAGCGGCGTAGCATTCATTCAATGTCATACGGTTTCCCCTTTCTCTTTCATGGCATCGTCATAAAAGCAAAACCTGTTCTTTCCCGCTTCCTTGGCGGTGTAAAGCGCCAGATCCGCCGCGTGGTAAAGCCCCTCGTAGGAAAGCCCCGCAACGCCGCCCTGGGCCACGCCCATGGAAACGGTGACCCGGCGGCCCTGGAGCTCAAAGCAGAGGTTATTGAAAATACGCTCCACTGTGCGCTCGATGTCCGTGTTGTACTCAAGGAAAAGGAAGAACTCCTCCCCGCCGGCGCGGCAGCAGATATCCGAGCTTCGCACCGAATGCTTCATGCGTTGCGCGAGCTCCTGCAAAACTCTGTCGCCGAAGATGTGGCCGCACTCGTCGTTGATGCTCTTGAAATTGTCGATATCTATTTCCGCCAGGGCAAAATTGCCGCTCGGGTGGATCAGCATCCTGTTTTCTATCTGCTCCCGGGCGCTGGCGCGGTTGAGGAGCCCGGTCAACGGGTCAAGGGACGCCTTCTTCTCAAGCTCGGAGAGCTTCATCTTCTCCTCGTGGATATCGATGGCCTTGCCCAGGAGGCCCGCGTACTTCGGCGGCACGTCGTTTGTCCACACCGACCGGGTGATGATGCGGAACCACCTGCTCTCCCCGTTCAGGTGTACCAGCACCTCCATGGAGGAGTCGGGATTCTCAGGCGTGGTTTCCCGCTGGCGGGCCACAATCTTGTCTATTGTCTTTTGACCCACGATGCCGATAAGCTTTTCGCTGTGCTGGGGATCCATAAAGATCTCCTCCAGGCCAAGCATCCGGGAACCGTAGGCCGACAGGGTCGCCATGCAGGGCGACACCGTGTACTCAAACTGTATCTCGTCGCTCATGGCGGCAAAGAAGCGGTATTTCATCCGCTCATAGTCGAGAAGTCTAAGCGTCCTCTCGGAGACCGCGCCGCCCTCGCCGCGCAGCGCCTCCTCGGAGATACTTCTGAGATTCCGCTGCTGGATCTGCTCGGCGTTGTTTCCCTGGAGCGCCGTGCGGATCTTCTCCGCGTTCTCGGTGAGGCACTCCAGCAGGACGGGGTTGAACTGGCCGCACTGGCCCTCCCGGATCATCCGCATGGCCTCCTCATGGGTATGGGCGGGCTTGTAGACCCGCTGGCTCGTGAGGGCGTCGTAAACGTCGGCCAGGGCCACCACCTGGGCGGAGATGGGTATGTCGTCCCCCTTCAGGCCGTCCGGATAACCGCTTCCGTCCCACCGCTCGTGGTGCCAGCGGCAAATCTCGTAGGCCGCCTTCACCAGATCCTCGCCGTGCTGGACAGGGATTTTGGAGAGCATATCGGCGCCCACGGTGGTGTGGGTCTTCATGATGGCGAACTCCTCCGGCGTCAGACGGCCGGGCTTATTGAGAATGGCGCTGTCGATGGCGATCTTGCCCACGTCGTGGAGGGCCGAGGCGGTGCTGATAACGGAGATGTCCCTGGGAGACAGCTCGTACTTGTCCGTCCTCGCCATCAGGAGATCCAAAAGCATGGAGGTGAAGGTGCGCACATGGAGGATGTGCAAACCGCTCTCCCCGTTGCGGAACTCCACGATGTGGGAGAGGATGTCGATCATCAGGGAGCTTCGCTGCTCCGTCTCGTAGATCTGATCCTCCACCATGCCGATAAGTCGCTTCTGTTTGGCGTACAGAAGGATGGTGTTCACAACGCGGCGGCGAACCACCAGCGCGTCAAAGGGCCGGTTGATGAAGTCCGTGACCCCCAGCTCGTAGGCCCGCTCCACCTGCTTGGAGCCCGACTCGGCGGAGACCATGATCACCGGCACGTCCACGATCCAGCCGTTTTGGTTCATGGCCGAGAGCACCCCAAAGCCGTCGAGCTTGGGCATCACGATATCCAGCAGCACCAGGCTCAGCTCGGACGCCTGCTTTGACAGGATGCCCACCGCCTGGACGCCGTCCTCGGCCTCCAGTATGTCATATTCCTCTCCCAGCATGTCCGCCAGAATCGAGCGGTTCATCTCGGAGTCGTCCACAATAAGAATTTTCTGCTTTTTTCTTCCTTCCATGATATGCCTTTCTGTGATCGATGTGAAAATAATACGGGGATCCAAAATGTCTGTAATAGACAGCTTTACCCTCCCCGCGGGGAGGGTGGCTGAAATGTGATTATATCCCGTTCAGCGGCTTGACGGTCACGCTTCCGCTCCACAGCTCTTTCCCGCCGCTGTTTTCAACAGCCACGGAAATTTCAATAGTGCCGCTGCTGCTGTCTTGTTCCATTTTGAACTCGCCCACCTTCAGGTGGGTGTACGCCGACTCCGACACCACCATGTGGTACTCAGCGTCCTTTCCAGCCAGCGACGCCGAATCGACCCACAAATACCCATCCTTTACCTTAAAGTACGTCCTGGTCCCATAAGTCAGGCTGTCCATCTTAAGTACTTGTGTGGTTTCAGTTGCCGATTCTTGCTCCATCGCAATATTCTGCCCGTAGCGCACCTCGTCGGCAAGCGTCTCAAGCGCGGTGGACCCCAGGATTTCGGCGTCAGCCGTCTCGATCATGCCGTTTCTCACGCTGATCACCACCCCGGACGCCACCGCCCCGGCCGCCGACATGATCGCCAGCAGCGCCACGCAGAGCAGCGTCTCCGTGAGGGTGAAGCCCTTTTTCGATCTCAGCTTCCTCATGGCGTCACCCCTTTACCCTGTAAGCGCTGAGCATCCCGTCCACGTCCTTGTAAACATCAACGTCAATGTTTATTGCGCTTCCGCCGTCGGGCTTGACCGTAATCGTCCCGGGAACGGGAGCGGCGTTCCCCTCTTCCACTTCGCTGATGGCTTCGTAGAACGCCTCGTCCTCCTCCCGCGTCGCCCGGTCGATGCTGCCGGAGGCGGAGACCATGGACGCCAACAGAAGCGCGGCCATGGCGACAATGAGGATCGCCACAAGCACCTCGGAGAAGGACTCCCCGGCGCGGGAGAGGAGCCTTGACACGCTTTTTTTCATGATCAATTCCTCCCCTGACTGATGACGGCGTTTTCTTCCTGCCACGTCACTGTAAACTTCTGTGTCGTTGTGGTTGTCACGTTGCCGCCGCTCTCGGCCCTCACCGTCTCGGTGGGCAGATTCTCCCTTGTCGGAACCAGCGTGAGATTAGTGAGATTATCCTTTTCGGTTCCCACGTAGAGTTCCACAGTCACTTGATAATTCGCGCTCACCGTGACATCAGCCGTGACATCAGGTACGTCGTCAAGCGTGATGGTAAAGGTTTTCTGATTTGGCGAAATTGACTCACCGTTGGCGGCTTTCTCGAAGCAGTCTGTGAACCAGCTATCGGAAAAAGTAAAGTTCTCATCAGAAATCTTATAACCATCCGATGTTGTTGAAGGTGTCCCGCCGGAACCTGGATCGGTGGTCGTTGTCACCTTTGTAGCCGTAAAATTATTTTTCGCCAGCTGGTTGCGCATGAGCTTCGCCGCCGAGCTGACGGCAAGGTACTTCTGCTGCTCGGCCTTCAGGTGGGTATACCGCCCGGAGTTGGCGGCCGCGGCGGTGAGCGCCGCCGTCCCCGCCAGGATGCAGAGCATAAAGACGAGAATGGCGAACAGGATCGACGCACCCGCGCTGCTTTTGAGCTTTCCCCAAACACGCCTCACGCGCGTCACCTCCAATCAAAACAGTCTATGCGAGCCTCTCGGCGGCCCGCGTCATAAAACGTCGTTAAACCTTCACAAGCCCCCTCCGCCGAGCGTTGCTTCCGGCGGTGGGAGCTTTGAAGAAACATGTTATGGCTCGACGCGGCCGGTCACTGGGTCACCAGCTCATAGAAGGTGATGGAACCGGAGACCTCGAGAAGCTGGCCGTCCTCCACATTGCCTTCGGAGGGCGTGATGGAGAGGGAGTCCAGCAGGCACCGGAAGCCCGTGCCGGTGAGATCGGTAATGACCGCGCGGGCCTGGGTATAGCTCTGGGCGGTGAACGAGAAACGCATGGTGCGCTCCGCCACGTTTCCGTCAATATTCACGGTGTCAAAACTAAGCTTCTGATTGGTGCCGGAAAAGATCCGATTAAGGTGCAGCATCAGCGTGTTGGCGTTGTCGTAGATGGGCATCTCGGTGACCTCGCCGGCGGGCATGGCGGAGATCTCGTCAAGCTCGGACTTCATGTCGTTGTATACGGCAAGGCGCGCGTTAGCCACATCCTGTTCAAAGAGCACCTCGTCCGTCTCGATCCCGATCTCCGCGGTGCGGTTGACGATGGGGAAATGCACAAGGTAGAAGTACAACCCCACCAGTAGTATGATCACCAGAACCAGCAGCAGCAGCTTTTCCCGGCGGGAAAACGCCCTGTTCAAAAGATTGCTCATGACTGCGCTCCTCCCTCCACCGTGCTGGCGTCCACAAGCTGTATCGTTATTGTGGCGCTCCCGTTCAGATCCTCAAACTCGTGATTGGCGGTGGATACAAAGAAGCTCTCCACCAGCGGGTCAGTCTCGATGCTGTCCTTCAGGGCGCTGGCCTCGCTGAGGCTCAGGTCGGTGACGGACAGATTCACCGCCCGGCCGGAGATGGCTATGCTCTGCACCTCGCAGACGGGGAAAACCTCGCGCTCCAAGATGTCCAGAACGTCCAGCCTGTCGGCTATCGTGCGGTCGAAGCCCGTGTAAGTAAAGCGATTGTACTGATCCTTGACCTGATCGTAGTCGGCGTACGCCTCGCGTGTCTCCTGAAGCTGCCGCTTCCGATCCTCCAGCTCGCTTTCGGCCCGGCCCAACGCGGCATACCGGTCGGCCACGGCGAATTTGCCGATGAGGGCCGCGATAATGAGGATGACCACGGCGCCCGGTATCCACTTCGCCGGATCGACGGAGGGCTTCTCCCGGATCATCAGGTTCAAGGTGCGTTTGGTGGGAGGAGTGCGTTTCGCGGAGCTTTTTGTCAGCTTCACCGTGTCCCGCTTTGGGACAAGCTTATCGGTTTTCACAGCCATATCCAAACCCCCTTACTGTATTGCGGCGCCCACGGCGGCGGCCGCCGCGGAGGCCTCGACTATCGTGTCCCCGGAAAGCCGGGGCCAAAATTCACTCATATCCTCCGCCTCAAGAGTCAGGGTCTGGCGGAGGACGTCGCGCAGCGTGTCGATCTTCGCTCCCCCGCCGCCCAGATGGACGTGGGCGATCTCCCCGCCTCCGGAGTTGAAGCGGTAGAAGTTGACGGCTTTTGTCACCTCCACGGCGATGGCGCTGTATATGTCCACGCACTGGGGCAGGCGCGTGCAGCCGTTGTAATCCGATTCCACATACGCGGCGGCAACGTGCTCGTCTACGCCGAAGTGCTCGGCCACGGCGCGGATGATCGAACCGCAGCCAAAGTCCATGACGCGCACGTTCTCAAACCTGTCGCCGTCAAATATGTAGAGCCTGGCGGCGCCGTACCCAAGATCCAGGATGCAATGGCAGTGATCCGTATCGCCGCCAAAGCGAAGGAGGTTGATATACGCCAGCTCCTCCGGGATCAGAACCGCCAGCTTGAGGCCCGCCCGCTTGAACATGGTCGTCAGATCCTCCACAAGCTTCTTTCTCACGGCGGCGGCCATCAGGTCAAGCTCCCTGGGTTCTCCGGTCTCGTCGTCATAGACGACGTTCACCACGGCATAGTCGTAGAAAAACTCGTCCTTCTCCTCTGTCAGGAAGTCGCGGAACTCATAAGGGAGATTAAATTTCAGCTGCTCCGCGGACATGTAGGCCGTGGTAAACCGGCGGCAGTAGCACTGGGACGCCGGCAGAACCATGGCGGCCTCTTTGGCCCGGAGCTTTTCGGACTTGCGAAGCTCCTTCAAAAAGTCGCTCATGGCCTCAAAGGACAATATCTGCCCTTCCCTCACCAGTCCCTCCGGCGCGGGGGCGTTGATGATTCGGCTGATCCCGCCGTCATTGACCGCCGCGTGTACCGTGTAGGCGCCGATGTCAAAACCAATTGTCTTTTTCATGGAAGGTTGCTCCTTTCGGGGGAGATGCGAGGGCGAGACGCTCTCGTTTTTTTCCTTTTTTTCAGGGGAAAAGCGGTTTCACGCTAAAGAAGCCCCAAATACCACTCTATGACCGGATCCCCAAACAGCAGCGTGAGCGCCGCGGCGGCGCAGATGGCGGGGCCGAAGGGGAAGGGGCTTCCCTTACGCTTTGATAATACCGCGAAGATCAAACCAAGTAAACAGGATAACAGAACCGCCAGCAGCGTACCCCAGGGGCCCAGATACAGGGCGGTCAGGGCATAGAGCTTTATATCTCCGCCGCCCATGGTGTCCTTCCCCAGGAGCTTATCCATGGCCAGCGAAACGGCCAGCACCGCGGCGCCCACGATAAGCGCCGTGGCAAGGCCCTGGACGAGCCTCGCCTTCCAGTCCCCGTGGGCCGGCAGGAACGCCAGCCACGCGGCAAGCGCCACAAGCATGGGCGCGCCGGGGAGGAGCATGGTGTCGTAGTCGATGAAGCTCAGGAGCATGAGCGCCGCGAACAGCAGCGTAAGCTCCGCCGTATATAAGGTCAGGCCGAAGCGCAGATACGCCGCGGCGAAAAGCAGCGCGCCGAGGGCCTCCGTTATCGGGTAGCGGACGGAGATCTTCTCATGGCAGCTTTTGCACCGGCCTCTTTGAAAAAGCCAGCTCAAAAGCGGTATAAGCTCAAAAGCCGTCAGGGTGTGCCCGCATTTGGGGCACCGGGATCTGCCCCGGGGGTAACGCTCCCCCTCCTTCCAGCGCATGGCCCAGCAGTTGAGGAAGGATCCCATCACCGCGCCGGTAAGCGCAAAGAGGAAGGTGACGTAAATTTTGAACGCCAGCATATCATATCACCCTCCGAAGCGTTTGTCCAGGGTCTCATAAACGAAGGGAAATTTTTGAGCTCTCCTTCAGGCCCAGGGGCGGAGCGTCCGCGCGGAACGCCCCGCCCCCGGGCCCGGGGGCCCCACCGCAACCCGTCGGTGGGGGAGGTAAAATAACTTATATGCGTTTGGTCTGCTAAGTAATCAGCTACTCAGTGTTAAATCAGTGTCGACAATTTTCACAGTTATGGAACTATAAGGGTAATCACTAACATCGAATGTCGTTTCGCTGGAGGCAGTAGAATCGAGTGCAATTGCTGTGATATCACCATTGGTGGAGTCAATTGTCCCTTTCGCATACCATTCGCCAGCTGTTAAATCAACTTTGGGGTCAGCAAGAATAAGGGCAACTCCGCCGGCCTTTATTGCCCGCTTGTCAGCATTGAACACCGCTTCTTTGGCTCTGTTAAGAGAACTGTTGAAGATGGGGATTGCTATAGCAACCAACACGGCGATGATTGCGATGACGATCAGCAGCTCGGCCAGGGTGAAGCCCTTCTTGTTGAGCTTCTTTGCGAAGAACATTGTCATTTACATATCCTCCTTACAGTATTTAGTTTGGTGTGCGTGCTTGGGGTTGACCACACCAAACCAATACCGTAAGGGGGGACTCAACGGGTTTTAGCCGTTGGAGGTATTATGTAAGGTGTGGAGGCTCAGGGAGTAGAGGTATACTCGTTCAGAGTTGTTGCAGTAATTTTAACTTCGATTGCCTGCGTGGTGTCAGATTTCCAGTCAGAATATTTCGACTCTCCATTCCCATCAGAATCAGAAACATTAACCTCTCCAATATCTCCATTGGTATCCACCGTTGCATAAGCATACCAAGGACCCGTGGAATCGGCATCATAGTTCTTTGATGTAAGAATGATAGCAACACCCGCGGCCTTAATGGAACGCTGATTTGCCGTAAATGTAGCCTCACGGGCTTTATCAAGCGCACCGTTGAAGATGGGAACGGCAATAGCTACCATTACTGCGATGATCGCGACGACGATCAGGAGTTCAGCAAGTGTGAACCCCCCCCCGTGTCAATTTTTTCCTTAACAATTTGTTCATTTTGTTGTACTCCTTTTCGTCAATTTTTGGGCTTCCTGAGCCTTTTTTATATCATCGCGGGTGGGTTGTAGCCCGCGTGTGATACCTTATCACATACCGATCCCGTTGTACATGCTGAACATGGGCACGTAGATGGCGATGACGATGAACGCCACGAAAATGCCGAGGATAATGGTGATCATGGGCTCGATCATGGAAAGGGCGCGGTCGGAGGCGCGCTCGGCCTCGTCGGTGTAGAATTCGCCGATGGTTCTGAGGGTGTCCTCCAGGGAGCCGGACTCCTCGCCCACCTTGGCCATCTCCACCAGCATATCGGGCAGGTTGGCCACCTCGGGAAGCACGTCGCCCAGGGCCTTGCCGGTCTCCAGCTTGCCGACGCATTTTTCCATGTCCACGCCCACGCTGCGCTGATCCAGCACCCGGGAGACGATGTCAATGACCCGGGTGAGGGGCAGACCGGCGCCCAGCAGGGTGGATACGGTGTTGGCCACCTGGGCGGCGGTGTTCATCTGGGCGATGCGCCCCAGGACAGGCAGCCTGAAACGGAGCTTCGAAAGCTGTATCTGGCCGTTCTCGGTGCGCTTATAGGCGAAGAACGCGAGGCAAAGGGCGGCGATGCCGGCCAGGAGAATGGGCCAGTAATTGGAGAAGAAGTGGGATATCGCTATCAGCATCCTCGTGGGAAGGGGCAGCTCGGCGCCCATGTTCTCAAAAACGCCGGTCATTGTGGGGACAAGTACCACCATGACAATGCCCACCACGATGAACGCCAGGATAATGACGATGATTGGGTAGGTCAGGGCGGATCTCACCTTTTGGCGGATCTTGTGGGCCCGATCGTAGTAGACCTTGAGGGAGTCGAAGGACTGCTCGAGGGTGCCGGATTCCTCGCCGGCCCGGACAGACTCAATAAAGACGGCGGGGATCTTTTTGCCGTTTTTCTCAAGGCTGCGGGACAGGCTGTAACCGGCGGCCACGTCGGCGGCACAGGCGGTGAGGATCCGCTTCATGAGCTTATCCGAGGTCTGTCCGGCGATCAGCTCCACCACCCGGGCCATGGGCAGTCCGGCCTTGAGCATGATGGAAAACTGGCTCGCCACCAGCGAGAGGGATTTGTCCTCCACCCACAGCGGCTCGTTCAGGTCGATGTTTATTTTCCGGCTCTGCTTTACGGGCTGAAGATCCTCGACAATGGGGTACATCTGCCGAAGGTCGTTGACCGCCTCAAATTCGTCATAGGCTTCCAGAACGCCGGTAACGGCCGACCCGTCGGAGGCCTGCGCGCGGTATTTAAAGGTTTGCATGGGCGCCTCCTCTCCGAACCCGGCCCGCTTCACGGGCCCGCGTTCGGTTTTTCAGGTTACTCAAAACGTATTCTTTCTCACGTACTCGTGATCCCGCGCCGCGCGCCGGGCTGTTTCGGCGGTAATGGCGCGTTCCTTAAAGAGCTTTATAAGGCAGTTGTCCATTGTGATGCTGCCCTCCTGGGCGGAGGTCCCCAGAGCGGAGACGATCTGGGGGGTCTTGGCCTCCCGTATGAGGTTGCGGATGGCCGGTGTGACCATCATCAGCTCACAGGCGGCGACGCGGCCCTTGTCCCGCCGGGGAAGAAGCTGCTGGCTCAGCACCGCCATGAGGGTGGTGGAAAGCTGAAGCCTTATCTGGCGCTGGCGCTCGGCCGGGAATACGTCCACCATGCGGTCGATGGCCTCGGGCGCGGAGTTGGTATGTAAGGTGGCAAAGACCAGGTGTCCGGTCTCGGCCGCGGTGAGGGCGGTCTCTATGGTATTGAGGTCGCGCATCTCGCCCACCAGAATGACGTCCGGATCCTCCCGGAGGATGGCCCGCAGACCGTCGGCGTAGCTGTCGGTATCGGTGCCGATCTCCCGCTGGTTGATGACGCATTTGTCGGGGGTGTATACGTACTCGATGGGATCCTCAAGGGTGATGATATGCTCGGCGGAGGTGTGATTGATGCGATCCAGCATAGCCGCCAGGGTGGTGGATTTACCGGAGCCTGTCTCGCCGGTGACCAGGACGATGCCCCGGTTGAGGCTCGGCAGGGTGTGGACGGCGGGGGGAAGGCCCAGATCGTCCAGGTTCGGTATCCTGTCCGCCAGGATGCGGATGGCGCAGGAGACGGACTTTTGCTGGCGGAAGATGTTGATACGGCAGCGGATATCCCCGTTTATGGTGAGGGCCAGGTCAAGCTCTCCGATATCCCGTATCTTTTCGTACTCCTCCCCCGCCAATTCCCGGGCATACGCCTCGCAGTCGGCGTCCGTCAGGGGCGGAACGTCCGGAAAGCTCTGCAGTACGCCGTCGATACGGGCCTTGGGAGGAAGGCCGCGAACCAGGTGGATGTCGGACGCGCGCAGGGCCCGGGCGGTGGTTATGAGGGTGGTGAGGGCGATGGGCATAATGTTCTCCTTTATTCTCCGCCGCGGTGTTTTAGTCCACCGTGGAGTTGATGACTCTGACGGCCTCGTCGACTGTGGTGACACCCTCCAGGACAAGCTTTGTGACGGCCTGGGCGAGGGTGGTGTAGTGCCGGGAGTCGACGCTCTCCATCAGCTCCGCCCGGTGGTTTCCCTCGGCTATGGCGCGCTTCATCTTGTGATCCAGCATCAGGATCTCGAAAGCGGCGGTACGGCCCCGGTAGCCCGTGTGGTAGCAGTGGGCGCAGCCGCGGCCCCGGTAGAGCTTGTGATGGCTGTGGGGGTCGAGGCCGAGCTTTTCAAGCTCCTCCTCCGTGGCGTCGTACTCCTCCCGGCATTCCGGGCAGACCCGGCGCACAAGGCGCTGGGAGATGATGCCGTTGAGGGCCTCGGCGATGATGTAGGGCTCCACCCCGATGTCCACAAGGCGGTCAAGAGCGGAGATGGCGTCGTTTGTATGTATCGTGGACAGGACCAGGTGACCGGTGATGGCCGAGCGCATGGCGATCTCGGCGGTCTCGCCGTCGCGGATCTCGCCGACGGCGATGATGTCCGGATCCTGGCGGAGGATGGAGCGCAGGCCGCCGGCAAAGGTCAGGCCCTGGCGCTCGTTTATCTGCACCTGATTGACGCCGTCAATGTCGTACTCCACAGGATCCTCAAGGGTCACCAGGTTGACTTCCTCGGTGTTGAGGCTGCGGATCATGGTGTACATGGTGGAGGACTTGCCTGAACCGGTGGGACCCACCATGAGCACCATGCCGGAGGCGTTCCGAATGAGGGCGTTGTATTTGTCAAGGTTCTCCCCCTCAAGGCCGATGGCCTGGGCGTCCAGGAGCTGCGCCGAACGGTCAAGGAGACGTACGGCGACCTTCTCGCCGTATATGGTGGGGAGGGTGGAGAGACGAAGGTCGATATCGTGGCCCTTCATGCGCACATTGGCGCGGCCGTCCTGGGGGATCCTTCTCTCGGAGATGTCCATACCGCCCATGACCTTCAACCGCGAAATGACGGACGCCTGAAGGTCGCGGGGGACGGTGAGGATGTTCCTGAGCATACCGTCTATACGCATGCGAACGACCATTTCCTCCGCGCGGGGCTCCAGATGTATATCCGACGCCCGCTCAATAGCGGCGCGCTCGATGATTGAATTGACCAAGCGGACGGTGGGGGCGGACTGGGTATCCTCGTCGATCTCCTCAGTCCGGGCCTGGAGGGCCTCTCCGGTTCCCTGGGCCTCGTACCTCATCTCCTCAATGGCCCGCACGGCGCCCTCGTTTCCGTAGAGCGTGGCGATAGCCCGATCCACCGCCGCGGCGGAGGCTATACGCGGGGAAACGCGCTTGCGGGTGGCGGTGCGCACGTCCTCGATGGCCACGAAGTTCAGAGGATCCGCCATCGCCAGGACAAGCTCGTCCTTATTGAGCTTCACCGGCACCACACTGTGGCGCTTCGCTATGGATTTCGGAAGGAGCTGCGCCAGCTCCATGGGGATGTGGACGCGGCTCAAATCGATAAAGTCGATGCCCAGCTGAATCTCCAGCGTCTCAATAAGGTGCTGTTCACTGATGATGCCCTCGTCAATGAGGACGGCGCCGAGACGTTTGTGGGTCCCCTTCTGAGCCTCGAGGGCCTGCTCAAGCTGCTCCTGGGTTATGAGACCCACTGATGTCAGCAAATCTCCAAGTCTCATGTATGCCATTCAACCAGCCTCCCATCGCCAATGTATCTGATCTATATTAATCTATATTAATATTATATATTAGATTATATTATATGCGGGAACGCCTCCCGCCTCATTCCCGCGAGCCGCGGCGGACGCGTCCTTGATATACGCCGCCCCGCGCCTCTTTGGAAAACGGGCGGTCAAACGATCTTTATGCCATCCCCGCTTGGCGGGGATGGCATCTATTTTTCGGGAGAAAAATACCGCGAGGTCAAACACCGTTACGCGGATCAATATCTATTAATATCTATTATACAATAGAATGAGAAATGTGTCAATATTTAGATTACTCAATTTATTCTTTTTTCTCTATAATTGCATAAACGGCGTGGCAACATTTTTCCTCTCTCAGATTATCATATTCCGCGAAAAAGCGCAAGTCCTTTCCCGGGACAAGCATGAGAAAAACTGGGCAAAAGTGTGATTTATATATATGGGCAAAAATTGACCCGCGCCCCGAAAGGGGCGCGGGTCAAAGCTCCGGCGCGGGCGAAGCTTTTGTCAGCGCGGAAATTTTTCCAATCTTCTTTTCCGGCCGGTTTATTCCACCACCCGGTAGCCCTGATCCTCCACGGCCTTTTTGAGGACGGCGGGATCCACGTCCCTCTCCAGGGTGACGACGGCGCTGCCGGCGGTGTGGCTGGGGGCTGCCTCCACGACGCCGGGGACGGCCTCCAGGGCTTTCTTCACGCGCATCTCGCAGTGGGGGCACATCATACCCTCGATTTTCAGTGTTTTTTCCATTGTTTTACTCTCCTTGCTTTTATGCTTTATTTTTTTATCGTGACGGGCGTCACGAATTTTGACGAGATTGAGGCGCAGGGCGTTGGACACGACGCAGAAGCTGGAAAGGCTCATGGCCGCCGCGCCGAACATGGGGTTCAGCGTCAGGCCAAGCTTCACAAACGCCCCGGCGGCCAGGGGGATGCCGATGGAGTTGTAGAAGAAGGCCCAGAAGAGATTCTCGTGGATGTTGCGCAGCGTCGCGCGGCTCAGGCGGATGGCCGCCGGGACGTCCATAAGGTCGCTCTTCATCAGCACCACGTCCGCAGCGTCGATGGCCACGTCGGCCCCCGCGCCGATGGCAAGGCCCACGTCGGCCCGCGTCAGGGCCGGGGCGTCGTTGATGCCGTCGCCCACCATCGCGACCTTTCCCTGCCGCCGGAGCTTCCTGATAACGGCCTCCTTGCCGTCCGGGAGGACGCCGGCGATGACCTCGTCCACCCCCGCCTGGGCGCCGATTGCCTTCGCCGTGCGCTCGTTGTCGCCGGTGAGCATCACCACGCGGATGCCCATGTCTCTGAGCTGCCGCACGGCCTCGGGGCTGCCCTCCTTGATGGCGTCCGCCACGGCGATGAGGCCCAGAAGCGCGCCGTCCCGCGCAAAGAGGAGGGGCGTCTTGCCCTCGCCTGCCAGGGCGGCGGCCCGCGCCTCCAAATCGGCGTCAAGGGTCAGGACGGAACGGGCGTATTTTAGGCTTCCGCCGTGAAGCGCCGCGCCGTCCAGGGTGGCGGTGACGCCGCTGCCCGGGAGGGCCCGGAAATCCGTAACCGCCGGAGGGTCGATCTTCCGCTCCGAGGCCCGCGCCAGTACGGCCTTCGCCAGAGGGTGCTCGCTGCCCCGCTCCAGGGCGGCGGCCAGGGTGAGCAGCTCGGTTTCCGAAACCCCGGCGGCGGGGAGGATATCCGTGACCTCGGGCCGCCCGGAGGTGATGGTGCCGGTCTTGTCCAGGGCGACGACCTCCACCCGGCCCGTCTCCTCCAGGGAGACGGCGGTCTTAAAGAGGATGCCGTTTTTGGCGCCCACGCCGCTGCCCACCATGATGGCCACAGGCGTGGCGAGGCCCAGGGCGCAGGGGCAGGAGATCACAAGCACCGAAATGCCCCGGGCCAGGGCGTAGCCCACGGGCTTACCCAGCAGGAGCCACACGGCGGTGGTGACCACGGCGATGGAGATCACCGCCGGGACGAAGATGCCGGAGACCTTATCCGCGATCTTAGCAATGGGGGCCTTGGTGGCGGCGGCGTCGGAGACCATTTTGATGATCTGGGAGAGGGTGGTGTCCTCCCCTACCCTGGCGGCGCGGCATCTGAGCAGGCCGTCGGCGTTGACCGTTGCCGCGCTGACCCGGTCGCCGGGGGCCTTGTCCACGGGGATGGACTCCCCGGTGAGAGCGGATTCGTTGACGGCGCTGTGGCCCTCCAGCACCTCCCCGTCCACGGGGACGGACTCGCCGGGGCGGACGAGGAATATCTCGCCCACCCGCACGTCCTCGATGGGGACGGTCTCCTCGCGGCCGTCCCGCTCCACATGGGCGGTCTTTGGCGCAAGGCGCATCAGGGACTTGAGGGCGTCGGTGGTACGTCCCTTGGATCTGGCCTCCAGCGTCTTGCCCACAGTGATAAGGGCCAGGATCATGGCGGCGGACTCGAACCAGAAGTCCATCATGTAGTCCATGACGGCGTCCATGTTCCCGTCCGCCTGGGCGCGGGTCATCCGGAAGAGCACCCAGACGCTCCAGCCGAAGCTGGCCGCCGAGCCCAGGGCAACGAGGGTGTCCATGTTGGGGGCGCGGTGGATAAGGCCCTTAAAGCCGCTGATAAAGAATTTTTGGTTGATCACCATGACGATGGCGGCCAGCAGAAGCTGGAGGAGCTCCATCCCCACGTGGTTGCCCACAAAGAATTTGGGTACCGGCCAGCCCCACATCATGTGTCCCATGGAGAAATACATGAGTACGAGCACAAACCCCACAGACCATATGAGCCGGCGAACAAGTACCGGCGTCTCCCTGTCCCGAAGGGCGTCCTCGTCGGCTGAAGCGGGGCTCTTGGCCGCTCCCCCACCCTTTCGGCTGGCTCCGTAGCCCGCGTCCCGGACGGCCTTGATGATGTCCGCCTCCGAGGCCGTGCCCTCCACGCCCATGGAGTTGGTGAGCAGGCTCACCGCGCAGGCCGTGACGCCGGGGACGGCGGAGACCGCCTTCTCCACCCGCGCCTGACAGGCCGCGCACGACATGCCGGTCACGTTGTATTGTACCATGTCAAATCACCTCATTTCATCAGCTTCTGGAGAAGCCCCACAAGCTCATCCACCGTCTCGTCATGCCCGGCCCTGATGTCGTCGGCCACGCACGTCTTGATGTGGTTCGTAAGAAGCTCCCTCGTAAAGCCGCCCAGCGCCGCGTTGGCCGCCGCCACCTGGGTGAGGATGTCCGCGCAGTAGGCGTTGCGCTCCACCATCCCCCGGATGCCCCGGATCTGCCCCTCGATGCGCGACAGGCGATTGATGAGCGAGGCGTACTCCTCCGAGGAGCGCTCCTTCGTCTTGTGACAGCAGTGACATTCCATATCGCAGTTCATAGTTTTATGATACCCCCTCCGGGTATTTTTTATGTATTATATACCCCACGGGGGTATTTGTCAAGCGGTAAAAAACCATTTATCTCGGAACGGAGGAGGGGTGTCACGGAACCGTGACACCCCTCCTCCGGGTGGGCGGACACCCGCCGTTTACTCCCAGTCCTTCCAAATCTCCGGGCAGTAGCCCACGGTGGCCTCGCGGCCGTTTCGGACAATGGGGGTCTTGAGAAGGCTGGGATCCTCCAGGAGCTTTTCCACCTTATCCTCGTCCCTGGCAAGGTAGCGTATAAGCTCCGCTCCCCTCGCCTTCTCGTCCACCAGGTTCTCCAGTCCCACGGCGCGGCGGACGGAGTCCAGCTCCCGCGGGCTGATGCCGTAGCGCAGGAGGTCGACGGACTGGAACTTGATGCGCCGCTCCTTGAAATACCGTTCGGCCTTCTTCGTGTCGAAGCACTTGGACTTGCCGAATATCTGAATGTTCACCTCACACCTCCATAATGACGGGGAGGACCATGGGGGACCGTTTTGTCTTTTTATAGAGGTAGTCGGAGAGGCGGGTCTTCATGGCGCCCTTGATGCCGCTCCAGTCCTTGATGCGCCGGGCGTTGCAGTACTCCACGGCCTCAAGGGCCACGGCCTTCATCTCGTTCATCAGCTCGTCGGCCTCCTTGACGTAGACAAAGCCGCGTGTGATGATGTCCGGGCCGGAGACCAGGGACCCGTCGTAGCTGGAGAGGCTCACGACCACCACCAGCATCCCGTCCTGAGCCAGGTGCTTGCGGTCCCTGAGGACGACGCTCCCCACGTCGCCCACGCCGGTGCCGTCCACGAAGATCTTGCCCGACGGGACGACCCCCGCCAGCTTGATGGAGCGCGAACCCACCTCGATGACGCGCCCCAGGTCGGAGATGACCACGTTCTTCGGGGGGACGCCCATCTGCTTGGCAAGGTCGGCGTGGAGCTTCAAATGCCTGTACTCGCCGTGGACGGGGATAAAGAACCTGGGCTTCACCAGGGCCAGCATCAGCTTCAGCTCCTCCCGGCAGGCGTGGCCGGAGGCGTGGAGAAGGGCGCTGCGCTCGTAGACCACCGAAGCCCCCTTGCGGAAAAGCTCGTCTATGACCTCGGTGATGGAATTCTCATTTCCGGGGATGGCGGAGGCGGAGATAATGATCTTGTCCCCCGGCATGATCTCCACCTGCTTGTGCTCGGAGAAGGCGATGCGGTGCAGGGCGCTCATGGTCTCGCCCTGGCTGCCGGTGGAGATGATGACCACCTTGTCCTTGGGAAGGCCCTTGATTTGGTTGATGTCCACCAAGATCCCCTGGGGGATGTCCATGTAGCCAAGATCCGTGGCCACCCGCAGGACGTTCTCCATGCTCCGGCCGGTGACGGCCACCTTGCGGCCGTACTTGCGGGCGCAGTTGATGACCTGCTGGAGCCTGTGGACGTTGGAGGCAAAGGTGGTGACGATGATGCGCTCGTGGCAGTCCTTGAACTGGTTCTCAAAGTTGGCGGCCACCACGCTCTCCGATAGGCTGAAGCCGGGATTCTCCACGTTCGTGGAGTCGGAGACGAGGGCCAGCACGCCCCGCTTGCCCAACTCCCCCAGGCGCGCAAGGTCGATCATGCCGCCGTCGATGGGGGTGGTGTCGATCTTATAGTCGCCGGTGTGGATCACCACGCCCACGGGCGTCTTGATCGCCAGGGCCACGGAATCGGGGATGGAGTGGTTCACATGGATAAACTCCACCTTGAAGCAGCCGATCTTCACGCTCTCCCCCGCCTTGACGGTGTTGAGCTTCACCTTGTCGGCGGTGCCGTGCTCGGTGAGCTTGATGTTCACCAGGGCGTTGGTGAGCGCCGTGGCGTACACGGGAACCTGCATCAGCTCGTCCATCACAAAGGGCATAGCGCCGATGTGATCCTCATGCCCGTGGGTGAGGACGATGCCCCGAATGCGGGTCTTGTTCTTCACAAGGTAGGTGATGTCGGGAATGACGGAATCGATGCCGTACATCTCGTCGTCCGGAAAGCCGATGCCGCAGTCCACCACCAGGATGTCCTGTCCGTACTCGTACACGTACATATTCTTGCCGATCTCGTTGAGACCGCCAAGGGCGAAAATCTTCAGTTTTTCCTTTGTTGACACGAAATGATCTCCTTCAAAAAAAATATGTAGGCGCAACAACAAAGAGCCCAGGAGCGCGGGTTCCCGGCCCTGAATCGCCGAAAAAACGCTTCCCCCTGAACCGTTTTATGTATGCGCGTATATTTAAGGCAGCGGGGATCGAGCATACGCCGCTCCACACAGTCCCTTTCCGGCGCTTTTTCCCTTGTCGTCATCGCCTTGCGTCAGCAAGACTGCCTCCTCCGCCCGAAAAAACACCCCCAAAGATCTCCGAGCGAAGTGCAAAGCGGTTTCCGGCAAGCAGGTCTGTGTCCGGAGGAAAAAGCCCGTGGAGAACACCTCTGTATTGTCAGGGCTTTGACGCCGCCCGGGCGCAAATCCGCCCTCGCAAACCGGCGTTTGCCCGACTCCCATCACCTTAAGCGCCCGTGAGGCGCAAAAATCCGTAAATAGTTTTACCCAGATTTGGTTATTTTAACACATCTTTCCCAGTTTGTCAACCGTGCGAATCTCTCACCCCACGGTTCATCAACGAGTTGCCGATCTATGAACAAACCCAAGCCGAAAGCACCACATCGAGATAGGATGGGTCGA